>JACQDV010000008.1 GCA_016200915.1 Sphingobacteriales bacterium | reverse complement strand
ATGCCTCCTTTGCTTTTGCAACATAAAAAAGCAGGGGTAACTACCCCCGCTTTTGAAACAATAGATTTTTAACCTGTAGCCTTTAACTGCAAAGAGTTGCAGCATTTTTAAACCCGAGTTTAGTCGGACAACAATGATAAATTATACAAAATTCACTCAGTCGTTATTTTGTCTTATAGCCTTTCTGTCCGTACCATGCTGTTATTAAAAAACATACTGCCGGAATGAGATAAGCTGTTGCTGTTGAAAATTTTTCTGCAATCAAACCCATAGCATAAGGCATAAGGGCTCCTCCTACAATTGCCATGATAATAAAAGATGAAGCCTTTTTAGTATGATGACCAAGGTCTTTAACTCCCAATGCAAAAATGGTAGGGAACATAATAGATTCAAAAAAGAAAACAGTCATTAACGCATATACCGACAAACTACTTTTTAATATTACCACTACCAGGCAGAGAATAAAATTAATAACAGAATACAGAAATAATAGTTTATTTGCCGGCACTTTTTTCATAATAGCGGTACCCGCAAACCGGCCTACCGTAAAAATGGCCAGGCTGAAGGAAAGCAAATAAGCTGCTTTTTCATTGGTGATTTCATGGTCCGCTTCTGTGCAATAATTAATAAACAAAGCTGCTATTCCCACCTGAGCTGCCACATAAAAAAACTGCGCAACAATAGCTCCTGTAAAATTTTTATGCTGAAACAAAGGCTTTATATCCTGTGATGCTTCAGATACTAATTCACTTTCTTTTATCTCGGGTAATTTCGTTCTCCAGAACAACCCGGCGATCAGTAAAACAGTGGTACCAATTACTACATAAACTATTTTTACTGAATCAAGTCCTCCTGAATTATTACCAAAAAATAATTGAGCAGCAATAATTGGCCCTATGAATGAGCCTACACCATTAAAACTCTGTGAAAGATTTAAACGAAACTCAGAAGTTTTTGCTTCGCCTAATACAGTTACATAAGGATTAGCTGCTGTTTCTAAGAATGCCAATCCGGATGCCAGGATAAATAATGATAGCAGGAAGAAATTAAAACTTCCCTGTAAAGCAGATGGATAAAAAAGAAAAGCTCCCGTTGCATATAGCAGCAACCCGGTAATTACTCCCTTCTTATATCCAAACCTGTTCATAAAAAAACCTGCCGGTAAAGCAATTAAAAAATAGGCACCGAAATAGGCCATTTGTAATAAGGTAGAACGACCTTTTCCTATGTTCAATGTTTCCTGGAAATGTTTATTTAATACGTCCAGTAACCCATAAGCCAGGCCCCACAAAAAAAACAAACTGGTAACCAGTATAAACGGGAATAGATAATTTTTTGTTTCCTCAGTTTTAAATTGCTTTGAACCTGACACGGGAGTTACAGCCATATAGCTTTAAATTTTATTAATCGGGTGATAGCATACTTTAATTATACCGGAAAAGTAGAATGAATTAACAATAAAGCATTTTCCATTATTAACCTTAACCTCCATTTATTTACCTTTGCCAAAACTACCTTTGTGAAGGTTGAAAGAACAGAAATAACGCCCCGGCTGAACAGTTATGTTACAGTATTGCCAAGGAACGAATCTTTCTTCCAGTCTCCCTTTCATTTCCATCCTGAACTGGAACTGGTTTATATAAAAGAAAGTTTTGGTAAACGTATCATCGGCAATGCCATGGATTATTTTAATGCCGGCGATATGGTTTTTCTCGGATCAGACTTGCCGCATGTTTGGCTGAATGATGAGGCTTATTATAAAAACGATCCTAAGCTTAAAGCTAAAGCAATTGTTCTGTATTTTAATAAAGACATTTTTGGTTCTCTTTTCTACAGTCTCAAAGAATCCTATAAAATAAACCAGTTGTTTGAAAAGGCAGCCCGGGGACTCCTCGTGACCGGCAAAACCAATAAATCGATTGCTTCTAAGTTAGAAAAGCTGGCGAAGAAAAAGGATTTTGATATTATTGTTGGGTTAGTGGAGATACTCAGCGAATTATCGGAGTCTAAAGAAATTGCTTTTATTAATAACGAAGCTTTTGTTCCTGCCAGCGATAAATCTCACAAAGACAGAATTACGGACGTATTGAATTACGTAAAGCAAAATTTTAAAGAAGATATCACCTTAAACGGGATTTCAAAAATTGCCAACCTCACACCACAGTCTTTTTGCCGCATGTTCAAAAGCCGGTTAAAGAAACATTTTGTGGAATACCTGAATGAAGTGCGAATTGCCAATGCCTGCAAATTATTGTTAGAAACAGATTACAGCATTGCTGAAATCGCCTATGACTGCGGATATAAAACAGTTTCAAATTTTAATAAGCAGTTTAAAAAGATTAACGGTGTAACGCCTAAAGACTACAAAGCAGTACATGTAGGCTAATTTCAAAAGAGGCAGGTGCTTCCCTCATCCCAGCTTAAATTTCTGATGTAAATAATCATAACTTTCTTTGATCTTTTGAAAAACATCACCTTCCACTTTATCCATTTCCACCACTAAGAAATCAGCATATTGTGCTGCGCCAACAATAGCAGGTACATTTTGTGTTCCTTTTCCCAATGAAGTCATTGGATCCGGATTATCTTCCGCCAGTTTATCATTCCACCTGGCGGGGCCATCTTTCATGTGCAGCAATTTTGCCCGTGGGCCAAACTTCTTTACAATTTGCGCCGGTGTAAAACCAGCCACTTTTACCCAATATGTATCTATCTCAAAAAATATTGACGGGTCCGTTTCTTTCAGCAACCATTCATATACTGGTTTGCCGCCAACAATGTTCCGGTACTCCCACCAATGATTATGCAAACCAAATTCCAGTCCATTTGATTTTGCAAAAGCAGCAGCTTCATTATATATTTTTATCAATTCTTTTGTACCCTCCGGCGAACTATATCTTTTATCTTCGGGCCAGCCATGCCAAATCATTTTTTTGCAATTAAACGCTTTGGCTGTTTGCAGAAATACCTCTTTATTATCACCTGCAGGTAATTCAATATGACATGAGGAAACTTTGAGCCCGGCTTTCTTAAGTGTACTGGCTGCTTTTTCCAGACTTATTTCTTTTGGCCAGAAGGCTGTCTCCACGTATTTAAATCCCATATCAGCAATACGCTTTAATGTTCCTTCTAAGTCTTTTGCTATTTCATTTCTTACTGTGTAGAGTTGCAGGGAAATTTTGGGTTTTACTCCGGAAGGACTGGCCAATAATTCATCTGGTAATAAAGTAGTACCGATAATGCCGGTACCAATCATACGGAGAAAAGTTTGCCTGTTCATATGGAAGAATTTCTACCGTAAGTTATCAAAAAGAAGAATAGCTTTTATTTAGCGGCATCATAACGGGTGCATTTCAAATTTTCGCAACGCATGATTTATTTGAATTTAGATTAGCAGCCTTTTTATCCCCTCCCCGGAGGGGTGCAGTAGTGTTTTAAAATAAAAGATTATTTCATAGGGGTGGGTCAGGGTGCGAAAATTTGAAATGCACCCCATCATAACTACAAACAAATAATTACTGCTGTTTATTTTAATATCAGAAACTGCGATTAGCATAAAGTTCTTTAAAGATCATTTGACTTCCGCATTATGGTATTCTTTTCAACCGGAACACTTTTGTTTCATGGCTTTTAACGTTGCCTTTCCACTGCTTAGTTTTACCAATTACTTTATGTTCCCATACATCTCTTATCTCATAATTTCCGGTTAAGCCCAGGTCAGCAAAATTTAATTGGTAATCCGAAGCAACGCCACCCCTGTTTAATAAGGCAATAGCATAATCTCCATTTGCCAGTTGTTTAATAAACACATTCCAGTTTGCAGCATTAATTTTTCTTTCAGCCTGTTTACCCGATGAATCCTGGCTAATGGCAATTATTTCTTCGTTCATTAAAAGGCGTTTAGTGTTTTCATTCATGTTTCGGATATCATTAGTTGCTGCCAGTACGGAATTCATCATACACCACATACTCATCTGCGTTTGATATTCGGTATCTGTACATCCAACACCACCCAGATCGCCTGATGGGCCTTTCTTTCCGTACAAACCAACCACCAGCATATCCATATCATTCCAATGGCCAGGACCGGAATACACATTCAATGCAGCGTTCACATCAATAATATCTAATATTCCTGCACCTAAACTATGCAGCTCGTTTTGATTGGTGTATTGTTTATTACAACTCCATTTATCTCTTACATCAGCAGTGGTACGCCATAATTGTCCACCAACGCTTGCTGCCCAGAGCCATGGTTTACGGTTTCCCCATTCGCAAATACCAAAAGCGATGTCTCTCCCGCTTTTTCGTAACGCATCGGCCATTGCTTTATAACGAACCTGTGCAGTAATAGGATCTTCGGGTGCATTGCAATAATCATATTTCAGGTAATCAATTCCCCATAAAGCAAATGTTTTTGCATCCTGTTCTTCAAATCCAACACTGGCTGTATAACCGGCACAAGTAAGTTGTGCAGCATCACTATAAATACCCAACTTTAATCCTTTACTATGCACATAATCCGCCAATGCTTTTATACCAGAAGGAAATTTCTTTGCATCGGGAATAATATTATTCCGGTTATCTCTCCCGCCCTGCCAGCCGTCATCAATAAAAATATACTGGTAGCCTGCTTTAGCCATACCACTGCTCACCATGGCATCGGCCATTTCTTTAATATCTTTCTCATTAATATTTTCTGCAAAATAGTTCCAGGTCATCCATCCCATTGGTGGTTTATCAGCCAGCAACTTACCTTCTTTAGTATAAACTTGTGCGGCAGCATTGTTGCTAATCAATAGAAGTACTGTAAAAGCTGACGATGCAATAAATTTCAACATAGCAATTTATGGTTAATGATTTTTGAATAAACAATTAATGAAACAGCCATTCTCCACTCAACAATACTTTTTTACCACCATCTTGCTGAACGGAAACTTTTAATTCATTTCCACCACCATTATCGTAATACACCAGTTTTATTTTATGAAATCCTTTCCTGAGTGCTGCTTTATCCTGTTTTTCTACATTACCATGATTGCCGTCGTTATTAACTACCAATTCATCATCAATATACAACAAGCTTCCATCATCAGATGAGGTGTAGAATGTATATACTCCTTCTTTAGAAATTTTTATATATCCGTCAAATACAAAAGCAAATTTATCAACCCTTTCTTTTTTCTCAAGATTAATGGCATTTACAACTCCCGAAGATTTTGCCGTCAGCTTTTCTACTTCTTTATCAAATGCCTGGCTGGTCTCATAATATTTGTATGCAATACCGGGTTTTGCCTTACTAACAGCCAATGATCTCATCCAGTTATAAGTTTTGCAATAAAGCTCTGTTACATTACTTTCCATTACTGATTTATCATTCGGCACGGCAATGGCTTTAAAGATAGCCGATGTAGTTAATTGAAACGGCTTACTATAGATAGTAGATTGTAATGAAGGCGTTGTTCCATCTAAGGTATAATATACTGTTGTGCCTGCAGGAGCAGTAATGTCCACAGAAGGTTTAGTAATACTGGTTTTATAACTAAGGTTTATCACAGGTTTCTGACTGAAGCGTCCAAAGTTCTCAATCTTTACAGCAAATGCATAGGGAGTTTTTATCTTATTAGGATTATAATTTGGCAAAGTGATTTCTGCATTATCGCCAGCCTGTTTCCATAGAAGTCTCTCATTAGTGGACAGAAAGCTTAGTGTGGTGTTCGCAGGAAGATGCATATTCTTTAATACCAGTTTCTGGTCATCGGGATATTTAGGAAAAATTGCATACAGGTTATTATTTTTTTCGTTGTATGTATAAAATATTTCTTTTACTGCATACCCAGGATCGGGATCAACTGTCAACTTCAGCATTATATCCCCACCTGTTTTCCAGTCACCACTAATATGTTCATTGCTCCCTTTATAATCTCTCCTACCTTCACTCCATTGCACGGGATTTTTCCAGCGACGGGTATTGTAAATAGCTTCCCCATTTACATTTAACCAATCTCCTATTTGTAATAAGCGTTCCTGCATGATAGGTGGTATCTTTCCATGTTCATCAGGACCTATATCTAATAAAAAATTTCCACCACGACTCACTTTATCAATCAATGCAATTACTAATGATTGAGTAGAATTATAATCCCATGCATCCTCTTCCCGGTTATAACCATAACTATAACCCATACCACGACTTTCTTCCCATGCATGATTTTCAAAATCCAAATCAGGTTGGTATTCCGGAGTATATACTCCACCATGATTGAAACGAACACCGCTTCCCCACCTGTCATAAGTAACGATACGATCTTTTACATTGCTTTCATTATATACCCATGCAAGAAACTCTTCACTTTTCCAGGTAGAAGCAGGTGCATCCCAATCTCCGTCAGTCCAAAAAACATCTGGTTCATATTTAGTAATGAGTTCTTTCATTTGCGGCCATGTATGATTGACTGCAAATTGTTTGGGGTCTTTTTTCCACAATGGATTGAACCACTCATACAAAGAGTAATACATTCCCGGATGAACAGATGTTTTACGTACTGCTGTAAATAAATCACCTAACAAATCTCTTTTCGGACCAATTGATCCTGCATTCCATGAGAAGCCCCATGTTTTATCTGCAGTTTTATCGGGCCACAGTGTAAATCCATCATGATGCTTTGAAGTGAGTACAATATATTTCGCTCCTGATTTTTCAAACAGCTTTGCCCATTCATCCGGATTATATAACTCTGCTTTAAAATCATTGGCTAAATCATAATAAGAACGGTTGCCAAATTTTTGCTTATGAAACTTTATGCGGGCACTATCTCCATTCATTAAACCATTTTGATACCATTCAGCATAATTTCCTTTTGTACAATAGCCGGGTACTGAATAAACACCCCAGTGAATAAATATTCCAAACTTGGCATCAGTAAACCATTGTGGAACGGGTCGCTTATCTAACGATTCCCAGTTAGGTTGATATGGCTGCGCATCAGCAACAGTAACCAATTGTGTTAATAATAGTAACATAACACAACGTTTTATAGCAAGCATCTTTTTCATATAATTATTTCTGATTTATTTACTCCAGTACTTTTAGTACCCATACATGATCAGTTACTTTCTTTAATGACTCAGGAATACTTAATTCAATTCCATTGCCCGTATCTTTCCATTTGATCTTTGCTGAAGAGCCAAGCATTTGTACTGTTGCTTTTTTAGCAAAAGGCATTTTAGTAATGGTTACTTTGTTTTGCGGAAAGTTGAATAAGAAAATGAATTTTGTTTTACCATCTTTTGATTGTGTAAAACGAATATTATCTCCTTCACCAAATACCGTAAACATTCTTGTATTATAAATAGCATTGCTGTTGATCTTCATCCAATCGCCAATTTGTTGTAATCGTGTATAAGCAGTATCATCATACTCACCATCAGGACTTGGACCGATGTTCAATAAAAAGTTACCACCTTTACTTACAATGTCAACTAATTTTTCAACCAGTTCATTCGTTGGTTTATAAATATCGCCGGGAACATAACTCCAGCTACCTGCCATGGTCATACAGGTTTCCCATGGATAAGGCAAACCATTATCAGGAATATGTTGTTCGGGTGTAAGATAATTTTGTTGCTCACCGGGAACTGCCCTATCAACAACGATTAGCTTTGGTTGTTTTTGTCTCACTTCCTTTACTAATCTTGGCATATCAATATCCTGGCTTTGCGGATTTCTTGCCCATCGGCTTCCTTCATAAACTTCTGTCAAATCAGCTTTTACTTCTTCTTCTTCTGTTTTTTTACGCACCCAACCACCATCTAACCATAAAATATCTAATTTACCATAATCACTTACCAGCTCATTCAATTGGTTATGTGTATAATCTGTAAACTGTTTCCATCGCTCAGGATATTTTTGAATAGAATAATTTGGATTTCTGTCAGCAGGAGGAAAATGTTTCCACCAGTAATAATCGCTATGCCAGTCGGGTTTTGAAAAATAAGCACCCACCCACATGCCTTCATTTCTGAATGCACTAAAAACTTCTTTAGCAACATTACTTCGTGGATTTGTTGAAAAAGGACAATCCTTATCTGTTATTTTATAATCGGTGTATTTAGTATCAAACATACAAAAGCCATCATGATGCTTGGTGGTAAACACCATATATTTCATACCGGCATATTTTGCGGCTGCAGCCCATTTTTCAGGATTAAATTTTTTTGGATTGAAAGTCGTTTTAAGTGCTTCATATTTTTTTAAGTAATCAGCATAGTTATCTGTCACTCCTTTTTTCCATGCCCATGCAGCCCAACCTAAATCTTCAGGACAAATACTCCAGCTTTCTACAATACCCCACTGACTATATGTTCCCCAATGCATCAGCAAACCAAACTTTAAATCCTTCCATTCTTCAAGGCGATGCTGAATTGCGGTATCAGGATCGGGATAATATTCTTTTGTTTGAGCATTGGTCAAAATGCAAATCCATAATGAGAACAAACAAGCAAAAATCCTTTTCATTGAATGCGATTTTTTATTGATCATTTTATATTCAAATAAACCTATGCAATAAACTTTTAAAAGCTGTCAAAAAAAAATATAAGCCTATTCACCGCTAAGCCATTCGTGGGGACACGAATGGCGACATGTTGTCGTGGGCTGTGTCTCTGTCCCCACAGCCCACTTTAAGCCGACACGAAATTCAAGTAATCATTTTCAGACAGTTTATTAAAAGTTACGGAAAGTTAAATGTATTCATTCCATTATTGTCGCCCTGTTCCTCAATTCACCTTGTCTGCGCCAATAATAACATTACAAAAAGGATATAAAATATAAGGCACCTCCCGGTTAAAAGAGATGCCTTTAAAACGCCTCAACAAAACTGAACTTTTATTTAACAATCAGTTCATCTATGAAAAGATGCGTTGGCATCCCTGCACTTTCGTGCCATGCAGGCAGTGCTCCACCATTAACTGCAGTAATTTTTACAAACCTTGCTTTTGCATTTACATTAGTTCCCAATTCCTGCATGATGGGGCCACGTTCTTCCATTGAAACTTTATTATCAATAGTGATTAATGGTTTATATGTTTTACCATCATCACTGATTTCGACAATAATTTGCTTTGGATAAACGATCCATGGACTTACATCCTGTAATGTATGTACTCCGGTGTAATTTATTTTTCTTACAGATTTTAAATCGATTATTGCTACAAAATCCTGGTTATAGTAGCCAGTCCATTCACCGGACTTCCAGTTGGTCTTTCCCATTATTCCATCAATCAATGCATCTTTACCACCGGCAGTGTACATTGCATTTACTTTACTCAACACTTCTATTGTTCTGTCAGATGGAACTTTGTAGAATGTTTGTGTAATGACTGAACTCTTCACTCCATCTTTTTCAGCATAAAACAAAACATCGGTTGTATTACTTACAGTGAATGGTTTTGTATATCGTTTAAATGGAGTTGCTTTTTGTCCTTTTGGCTGAACACTGTAATAGATGTTTGCCTGTTTATCTATATGCTGCAATAAAACAGGTAATGTTGTTTTGAATTTATTACTGGTCATATTAAAATACGGCACAGCAACAAAATCTTTTGAGAAGGCTGATGAATGTGGTAAATCTTCCTCTTTTGTACCTCTTATTAAATTTGGTTTATCACTCATTTCAAAAAACAACTCTCCTCCATTTTCAAAATCAGCAGTATTAATAAAGTTGTGTGCATATGGTTTACCATTGAGCCGTGCAGCATCAATATAAAAATTAGAAGCGCTGCGATTATTGGCTTTTATAGTAAATGATTTTCCATTTTCAAAATGGATAACAGCTTCATCAAACAATGGTGTGCCGAATGTAAGCACTCCGCTTCCGGGAGTTGGCTGATAAATACCCAAGGCACTCAATACAAACCATGCACTCATTTGTCCGCAATCTTCATTGCCAATTAAACCATCCGGGTTATTGGGATAAAATTCTGTACAAATTTTATGGATGATCTGCTGTGTACGCCATGGTTTGCCGCCATAGTTAAAGAGGTAAGCAATATGATGACTGGGTTCGTTACCATGTGCATACTGACCTATTAAGCCAGTAACATCAGCCTGGTCTCTTCCACTTAATGATTGTGCCGTAGTGAACAGCTCTTCTAATTTTTGCAGAAAGCCCTGTTTGCCTCCGTATAATTTTATCAATCCGTCAATATCCTGTTGCGCTGTAAACGAATAATGCCATGAGTTGCCTTCTGTAAAAAAGTTATTTACTTCAGTAGCATCGAAAGGATAATACCAGAAGCCCTGTACTTTACCATGAATGTGTTTGCTGATGGGATCGAACAAGTTTTTATAATTCTGGCAACGCTGCATGTATTTTTTATAAATCGTATCATTCCCTATCCATTTAGCAAACTGTGCAATACACCAGTCATCGTATGCATACTCCACCGTTTTCGATGCACTTTCATGATCTGCTTCATTACTTACAAAGCCATTCTTTGCATAGAAGCCTAAACCATAACGATTGCTTTCTGCATAATCTTTCATTGCTTTTAATGCAAGTTGTGCATCAAAATTTCTTATTCCTTTTTGATAAGCATCCACAATTACCGGAACAGAATGATAACCGATCATACAAAAAGTTTCATTGCCACTTAATTCCCATACCGGCAACATACCACCATATTTATATTGAGCAAGGAAAGTATTGATCCAGTCACCAGTTCTTTTTTTATTGATCATATTCATCAGCGGATGCAAAGCCCGGTGCGTATCCCAAAAAGAGAATACTGAATAATTAGTGAAGTTTTCTGCATGATGAACTTTTAAATCAGTACCGCGATAATCACCATTCACATCGGTATTACCACCTAAATCCCATTCCGCACATACATAAGGACCCGGGCGAAGAATGACCCACAGGTTTTCTTCTTTGCAAATTTTTAAAAACTCGCTGATGTTTTTATTATCAGTGCTGAAATCAAAATTACCGGGAGTATTTTCATGATAATTCCAGAATATATAGGCTGCGATGGTATTGCATCCCATTGCTTTTGCCATTTGAATTCTATGTCGCCAATACTGGTGAGGAATACGGGCGGGATGCATTTCGCCGCTGATGATACGAAAGGGTTTACCATCCAGCAGGAATTTCTGTTCATTAAATCTAAATGTATGTTTTACCTGTGCAGTTGCTGTAATTGCAATTACTACTGGCAGGAGAATAAAAAATAATTTCCGTTTCATGTTAACTCATTTAGAAAAATAAAAAAGGGTGCCGTCTGGAAAGATACACCCTGCTCGATTATAACCCCCAAAACTTCGGGTTACTGCTATTTATGACTGCGATTATTCTTAACTACCGGCAAAATAAACTCATTTGATCCGCTGTGTATTTTCAGATTTTATCAGGCACTAATCAGAATTTAACATGTTCTGGTTTTGCTAAATCCGGAATATCATTGGTAGTAGCTTCCACTACATACTGTTGCAAATAACAGTCAACAGCTAAAAGAAAAAAGCCCGGTAATTCAAAAGAATACCCGGGCTTTTTATTAATTGCTATTATCAAGCTATTGCAATTACCAGAATTTAACGTACAGCGCCAAAAGTATCATCAATGTTACAACCACCATCACCATAGTTGATGGTGCTAACTTAAACATTTCTTTATCCAGCGCAAACGCTTTTGGATTTACCTTTGGACCTGCCAGGCTGATACTAATCATTACCATCATTGTAAAAAAGAAAGACCAGCCCATACTGATTAAGAAAGGTATTTCATAATGACCCTGACTGTTTTTAAATGCGGTATATAAAATTGTTTCTGACCCAAAAACATTTACTGCTGCTAACTTGAAGAATAAAATAACCCCTAAACCAGTAAGCAGCCCAACAACCGCTGCAGTACCAGTAGTACGTTTCCAGAATAAACCTAAGATAAACATAGCAAACACACCTGGACTAATAAAGCCTGTATATTCCTGTATAAACGTGAATCCACCCTTACTGTTTATACCCAGCAAATCATTCCACTCAAATAATACTGCAATAACAATACACACCAATGCTGCCATCTTTCCTGTCCATACCATATTTTTTTCTACACCAGCACCAGTGGAAGGTTCTTCCTTCTTTTTGAAATACCGCATATAAATATCAAGTGTAAATATGGTGGCAATACTATTTAATTTGCCCGCCAACGAAGCTACAATAGCCGCTGTTAATGCTGCAATAGATAATCCTTTTAAACCAGAAGGTAAAAAACTAAGAATAGCTGAGTAAGCATTATCCTGGTTTAAGACACCTGTACTGTCAATCATTTCTTTTTGCAAGCCTCCATTTTGATGTAATACATAGGCTGCAATACCAGGTAACATTACAATGACAGGCATCAGCAGTTTAAGCATACCGGCAAACAAAATACCTTTTCTTGCTGTTTGCAAATCTGCTCCTAATGCTCTTTGTGTAATATACTGGTTACATCCCCAATAATTCAGATTTACGATCCACTGACCGGCAAAGTACATGGCTATACCCGGCAGGATGAGGTATTTATTAATATCTTCCTGTGAGGAGTTGGCTCCCGGCTTTGACAATATCATCTTGAAATGATCTGGCGCCTGTGCCATTAATGTTTTAAAACCGGCAACAACATCTCTGCCCAAACCAAATTTTTCGCTAACAATTGTCAATGCAAAAAAGATGGTGGCAAAACCACCAATGATCAGCACTGCCACCTGTATAACATCAGTATAACCAATCACCTTCATGCCACCTAATGTGATGATGAGTGAGAATATGGCCAACCCAATCAGTACCGCATGCAGGTATTCAGGTCCAATCAATCCGCTAATAGCGATTGCTCCTAAATAAAGAATGGAGGTAAGATTTACAAATACATATAATAACAGCCAGAATATCGCCATAATTAAAGACACTGTTTCATTGTACCTCGTCTTTAAAAATTGCGGCATAGTGTATATCTTATTTTTAAGATATACAGGCATAAACCAAATAGCAATTATTATAAGGGCAAGCGCTGCTATCCATTCATAAGCCGCAACAGCAGTTCCTACAAAAAATCCGTTTCCGCTCATTCCGATGAATTGCTCTGCAGAGATGTTTGAGGCAATGAGTGAAGCACCAATGGCCCACCAGGTAAGTGAACCTTCGGCCAGAAAATAATCATGAGAAGCAGTAACAGTGGCTTTTTTCTTTTT
Organism: Sphingobacteriales bacterium; assembly: GCA_016200915.1. Lineage (GTDB taxonomy): Bacteria > Bacteroidota > Bacteroidia > Chitinophagales > Chitinophagaceae > AWTP1-9. The sequence goes on along the minus strand of JACQDV010000008.1, from coordinate 317,466 downwards.
ATGATATACCCAGTATCCATAACCGGCTACCACAATAAAATAGATAACAAAAATAAAGAGATCCAATGCTGATAAACTTTTCATATAGCGGGGTTTCGTTGTTGGTTGTTTATTATTTATTATTAATTGTGTAATATACTTCACTCCAGCGTAATTCATTCTTAAACTGGTAGATGTCTGTATTCTTTCCAATTTTTACAAATTCAATACCGGCCATATCCGCAAAATCCTCCATATGCTCCGATGTTAAATTCTGACTGTAACAAGTGTGATGTGCACCACCGGCCAGTATCCATGCGGCACAACCATCCTGCATGTTAGGATAAGGTTTCCACAACACTCTTGCCACAGGAAGTTTTGGCAAACTTTGAATTGGGTTCACTGCCATCACTTCATTCACTAATAAACGGAAGCGGTTGCCCATATCAATCACAGAAGCATTGATAGCCGGACCATCTGCTGCATTAAATACCAACCGAACGGGATCGGCTTTACTACCGATACCCAATGGATGAATTTCACAGGAAGGTTTTTCACTGGCAATGCTTTCGCATATTTCCAGCATGTGTGCACCGAGCACCAATGAATTGTTGGGATCAAAATGATAAGTATAGTCTTCCATAAAACTATTTCCTCCTTTTAATCCTGTACCCATCACTTTCATAGCTCTTACTAAGGCAGCAGTTTTCCAGTCACCTTCACCCGCAAAACCATAACCTTTACCCATCAAACGTTGTGCGGCAATACCGGGCAACTGAATCATTCCATGCAAATCCTCGAACGTATCACTAAACCCCTTGAAGTTTCCGTTCTCTAAAAAAGATTGAAGCCCCAATTCAATTCTTGCTGCATCTTTTAGTGATTCATATTGCTTGCCGTCTTTCTTTAGACTATCAGCCACATTATAAGTATCAAAATACTCCGCTGTTAATTTATCTACTGCAGCATCACTTACTTCGTTGATCGCTTTTACTAAATCACCAATACCATGTGTGTTGACACTATAACCAAATTTCATTTCGGCTTCAACCTTATCACCATCGGTTACTGCTACATACCGCATGTTATCACCAAAGCGAACAAATTTTGCTCCCTGCCAGTCATTCCATCCTGCGGCTGCTCTTGACCAGTTATTGATATGTTCAATCACCACGGGATCCTGCCAGTGACCAACTACTACTTTCCTGTTGATACGCATACGACTCATGATAAAGCCAAACTCACGGTCACCATGTGCACTTTGATTCAGATTCATAAAATCCATATCAATATCGCTCCATGGAATATCCCGGTTATATTGTGTATGCAGGTGCAATAATGGTTTATGCAAAATCTTCAACCCGTTAATCCACATTTTAGCAGGAGAAAAAGTGTGCATCCAGGCAATGATGCCGATACATTTTTTATTATGATTCGCTTCCGCACAAACTGCATATATCTCTTCTGTTGATTTTACTGTTGGCTTAAAAATTATATTAACAGGAATTTGTTCTGCTTCATGCAAAGCTTTCGCTATTTCCAAGGAGTGAGCTGCTACCTGTTTCAATGTTTCGTCGCCATATAAATGCTGACTGCCGGTAACAAACCAAACTTCCAAATTATTTAATACTTTCATATAACTAGTCTTTATTGCCCATAATAACTATCGGGTCCGTGTTTACGTTCAAAATGTTTTTTAATCAATGCCTCTTTTAATTTGGGTGCGTTTGGATTGATTTGTTCTGTGAGCAAAGCTATATGTGCTACCTGTTCCAGCACCGCACTGTTGTAAACAGCTTTGGCTGCTGTTTTCCCCCAGGTAAAAGGAGCATGATTACCTACCAGCATCATTTCTACTTCTTCATAACTCAATTTTCGTTCATTAAAACAGTTGATGATCTGGAAACCGGTTTCATATTCATAATTTCCTTTTATCATTTCATCGCTCATTGGTGGTGCACAGGGAATATCAACAGTGTTATGATCAGCATGCGTAGTTCCAAAAATGGGAATATCTCTTTGCGCCTGTGCCCATGCGGTTGCATAAGTAGAATGGGTATGCACAATACCGTTTATCTTTTCCCAATGTTTATACAACACTGCATGTGTTTTAGTATCTGACGATGGCCGAAGTGAACCTTCAACGGTGTTACCATCAAAATCAACAATTACCATTTTATCAGGAGACAAATCTTCATAAGGAACACCGCTGGGTTTGATGGCAAATACACCCAAACTTCTGTCGGCAGCACTTACATTACCGAATGTAAATAACACCAATCCTAATTTTGGTAACTGCATATTTGCTTCGTAGGCTTCCTGTTTTATATGTTGGTATTTACTCATTATTATGCGTTCATTAATGATAATTCAAATGATAATTGTTCTGTGATCTGCGCTTCCATAAATGCGCCTACTTCTTTATACTTTTCATATCGCTTTTGATAAACCGGAACCAATGCAGGATCAGGATGATATTCCGCATCAAATCCCTGCCCCATCGCTTTCATTGCTTGTTCTACTTTTGAATAAACACCTGCAGCAGTAGCAGCAAACATCGCTGCACCCAATGCACAGGTTTGTTCTGATTTATGAATGCGGATTGGCATATTCATCACATCCGCCATCATCTGCATAATGAAAGGAGATTTTTTTGCCACACCACCTAAACCAATTAATCCTTTTACCGGAATGCCCTGTTCATTAAACCGTTCAACAATTGCCTTTGCACCAAAACAAGTTGATTCAACCACTGCACGGAACAAACGAACAGCATCACTGCCTAAATCTAATCCTGTAATAGATGCAGTCAGCAATTGATTCGCATCCGGTGTTCTTCTTCCATTAAACCAATCAACTGCCAACTCACTGTTTTCATCAACGGTTATTTGTGATGCCAGTTTACTTAATTCAGGAATAATAGCATCTTCAGTTTCTTTAATGAGTTGATTTTTTGCTGCTTCATCAATTAAAGATGATTTGGACAAAATATTTTGAAGCGGCCAGGAGATTAAACGTTTATACCAGGCGTAAGCATCACCAAAAGCAGACTGACCCGCTTCTAATCCAATCATGCCTGGGATAACTGAGCCGGGCACCTGCCCGCAAATTCCTTTTATTAATTTCCCTTCCACATCTTTTACGGGAGCCACCATCATATCACAAGTAGAAGTTCCCATTACTTTGCTTAGATGAGAGGGTTCTATCTGTCCGCCTACTGCACCCATATGTGCATCGTATGCACCCATACCTATCACCGTTGTTTCCGGTAAACCTAAGCGATTGGCCCACTCTTTTGTAATAATACCAACTGCCTGGTCTGCTGCATAAGTATCTTTAAATAATCTGTCGGTAAATCCGTCGAGCAGCGGGTCTAATGAAGCAAAGAATTCATTGGGAGGAAGTCCACCCCATTCTTTTGCCCATAATATTTTATGCCCGGCTGAACAAACGCCACGTTTCATTTGATGCACATCTGTTCCACCAGTTAATAAGAAAGGAATCCAGTCACAATGTTCAACGAAAGAATAAATTGCTTTCCTCACTTTTTCATCTGCTCTTAATACATGTAACAGTTTGGCCCAAAACCATTCAGATGAATAAATACCACCTACAAACTGCAAATAGTTTATATCAAATTTTTCTGAATGTGCATTGATCTCTGCTGCCTCACCTACCCCGGTATGGTCTTTCCACAATACAAACATGGCATTTGGATTTTCTTCAAACTCGGGCAACAAAGCCAATGGTGTTCCTGTTTTGTCAACAGCAACAGGTGTTGAGCCAGTAGTATCAACAGATAATGCTTTTATTTTTGATGCTATTTCGGGACCAACTTTAGCAACACATTCTTTAATCGTAGCTTCCAATCCTTCTATATAATCTAATGGATGTTGCCTGAACTGGTTTTCATTTACATTACAGTACAACTGTTTTTTCCATCTTGGATAATAGAATACGGATGAAGCCAGTTCTTCTCCATTCGCTGCGTTTACGATGATTGTTCTTACTGAATCCGTTCCGTAATCAACACCCAAAACAAAGTTTTCTGAAGCATTCATAAACTATTTTTAAAATACAGTTCTTATTATTGTTTGAGTAATGAAACTTTATACTTTGTAACCGTATGATATTTTTCACCGGGTTTTAAAAGTGTTGAGGGAAAATTGGGTTTATTAGGTGAATCAGGGAAGTGCTGTGTCTCCAAACAAAGAGCAGTGTGCTGGTTGATGGGCTTACCATCACTTGTTTTAAATTTTCCATCCAGAAAATTACCGGAATAAAACTGCAGTCCAGGCTCTGTGGTAAACACTTCTAACTTTCTTCCACTAACAGAGTCAGACAAGGTAGCTACCAATTCCAAATTGGTTCCTTTTCGGCTTAAAACAAAATTGTGATCATAACCACCATCAACTGATGCAATTCTTTCTCCTATTTTATGTGGTTGTAAAAAATCAAATGGAGTTCCTTTCACCTCATTCAGTTCACCTGTTGGAATTAACCCCGTATCAACTGGTGTATATTTATCAGCACTAATCTGTAGCTGATGATTGAGAATAGTATTGCTTACATCACCAGTTAAATTAAAATAACTGTGATTGGTCAAATTAACTACAGTTGGTTTATCGGTTTCTGCATTATAGTCAATCAGTAATTCATTATCATCAGTCAAAGTATATACAACTGTAATTTTTAAATTACCGGGATAACCTTCTTCCCCATCTTTACTTAAATAAGTTAAGGTTAAAGAAGCACTGTTGTCAGCAGGTGTGGCATCCCATACTACTTTATCAAAGCCTTTGTTGCCACCATGCAGATGATTTGCACCATTGTTGGTGGCGAGATGATAAGTGGCAGTATCAATTTTAAATACTCCCTTACCAATACGGTTTCCGTAACGGCCAATAAGAGCACCGAAGTAAGGCGGCTTAGCCAGGTAACCGCTCAGGCTGTCAAATCCCAGTATTACACTGCTTTTATTTCCATTCTTATCCGGTGTTACCCACGAAGTAACTGTTCCACCATAGTTAGTGATCTTTACCTGTACACCATTGGCATTCGTGAGTGTAAATAAATCAACCTGCTTTCCATCTGTTTCGCCCCAGGCAACTTTTGTTACTTTTTTATCAGCAGTCGTTTCTTTTTTCTGATCACCTGATTCACAGGCGGCAAGGATTGTTGTCATCATTACTGTTATTACAATTGTTTTAAAAGAATACATATTGTTGAGTTTATTACATTTTTCAATTCATATTGCTTACACCATAACTAAAAAATATACTGCTTCATAAAAGTATGATCACCTCATCCTTTTTATATCATTGCAGTTTTACTCTTATTACCGTAAACGAATAAGGAGCTGCTTTATAATCAAATTTTTTACTTTTTATACTGATAGTGGATTCTTTCGGTGAAATATTTTGCGGTTGTTCAAATGAATTCACCGCATAAAGATCATTGCTTTGCATTACCAGTAATTTACCGGTTGCATCCAGTTTTTTTACTCCTTCAACCGATAATAAAGTTGATTGTTCTGTAGCTGAAGCATTCACAATTTTTACAATTAATTCATTTGTTACCGCATCAATACAGGCCGAAGCATACAAACTATCCTGGCCTGCTACCACATCATTATTTAATGTTATCGGAACAACTTTTGAACCTTTATTATTAGCATACATCTTCTGCACATAATAATCCGGTGTACCGTATGAATGAAGATTATTCACCCAAATCAAATCCGGTGTCCATTGCCATCCTTCGGCATGGGCAAACAGTGGTGCATAGGAAGCCATGCTTACCACTCCTGCATTTCTTTCCAGCCCGGTCATAAATGCCGCTTCACTCAAAGCCGTAATCCAGCAGTTTTTATTATTCACACTCACCGTATGATCACTTTGTGCTGCATATTCTCCTCCAAATACTTTGGATCCGTCTCTTGGATAATTGTCATAACGTTTTGCATTGGCAAAAAACCATTCAGGTTTTTGATAATAATGTTCATCAATAATATCTGCCTTCATACCACGTAATTCTTTATTCAGATAATCAAACATATCTCCGTTGGGTGCTATCCCGGAACTATTTACCAGTTTAAAGTCCGGGTATTTGCTTTTAATTGCTTTGGTAAAAATTTTTACCCGTTCAATATATTGTGGCCCCCAGTTTTCATTTCCCACTCCCATCATCTTTAAATTGAAAGGCGCCGGATGCCCCATATCTGCCCTTACTTTACCCCATTTAGTTGTTGCATCTCCATTGGCAAATTCAATTAAATCCAATGCATCCTGAACATAAGGGGCTATATCTCCAACCGGCACAACCTCTGCGGAATTAAACTGGCAGGCCATGCCGCAATTCAAAATGGGTAATGGCTCTGCACCTATGTCTTCTGCTAACTGAAAATATTCAAAGAAACCCAAACCAAAAGTTTGAAAATAATCAGGCGTTGGGCGATGTGCAAATTCTATATTCCAGCGGTTGATAATCAATTGTCGTTCTTCAACCGGACCAATTGTTTTTTTCCATTGATAACGATTTGATAAATCAAAACCTTCCACAATACAACCGCCGGGGAAACGGATAAAGCCGGGCTTCATATCTGCCAATAGCTGAATCATATCTGCTCTCATTCCCCCAGGTCTTTTCTTCCAGGTATCTTCTGGAAATAATGAGATCATATCCAGATCAATTACACCATTACCCTCAAACCATAGATTCATTTTAGCTTTCAGCACCGTTTCATTAGCAGTAAAGCTTGCAGCTATTTTATGCCATTCTTCACCAGTTTCATTAGGTGTAACTGTTGTACCACCTAAAAATTTTCCATTGCTATCTACCAATTCAACATGCAATTTTATTCCTGTTGCAACCTGCCGATACATAAGAGAAAAATCATAACGCAGATCTTTTTTAATACCCATGCCACGGAATCCCTCATTGGTTAAACCAAGATTTCCTTTAGCCATATGGTCAACTGTAACTCTTATAAACCGGGGATTTGCAGTGTTTGCTTCTTTACGGTTTACAACTAATACCGGGCTTGTTAATGCTGCCATAGGATCATTGACTCTTAATGGTTGTTTCACCGTCCAGCCCATTAGTGGCTTGAAAAATTCGAAAGATCTGTTCTTTACCAGTTCAGCATAAATTCCACCATCAGCACCAAGATTAATATCCTCAAAAAAGATTCCCCACATGGTTGGCTGAATATCAGCAACAGGTTGATTGGCTTTTATCGTCAGCAGTTTTTTTGTTTGAGCAAAAGAGAGATTGATAACTGCCGCACATATCAGTAATGCCAGTAAATATTTGTTCAACTTCATCATTGTTGTATGTTAATTATTTATTGCTTTGTAATTTTATATAAACCTGCTCCGTGTGATTTTATAACAGGAGCAAATTCATTGTTGAATTTTCCAACTGTTTTTCCTGTCCACATATCTTTTATAGTAACTGTTGTTGAGAATCCCAATTCCTTTAATGAAACAACGATTGCTTTTTCAAAAGAGCTATCTGCTGTATTAAACACAGCGAGGTATTTAGCTCCTGAAAGTTTATCATCTGCTACCCATGCTGCTTTTTCATCAGTAGTAAACAAAGGATGATTATTACTACTGTTCTTCAATACAGCTAACACTTCTTTATTAGTAAGCAATGATAAAGTAAAGCCATCATTACCGGGCAGATCACCACCAAACATTAACGGTGAACGGAAGATACACCATAATGTCATCAATGTAATTTGTTCATCTTTTGTAAAATGACTCATCCTGTTTGCTCCCCTTTCTGCCCGGATACCAATATGACCCAATGGCAACATATCACCATCCGGCCATGCACCCGTTTGGCGATATTGATTCCATCTTTCAAATACATTAAAATGTTCTTTCAGTTGCGGCCAGTTATCCCAAAAATCACCAACAGTACGCCACATGTTTGCGTTCTGTTGTACATGTGCTGCATGAGCAACAGGTGTTTCGCCGGGAGAAGTGCTTAATACAATTCTTCTACCGGTTTTATCAATGGCTTTTCTTATTAAATCAATTTCATCTTCATGATAAATAGGCGAAGAAAGATCATCTACTTTTATGAAATCGACTCCCCATTGTGCATACAACTGAAGAATAGAATTGTAATATTCAGCAGCACCTTTTTTGGATGCATCAATTGTGTACATATCTTTTAACCATTCACATTGTTCTCTTTCACTGTAAATATTCTGAGCGGTATAGTTGGTATTTAGAACTGGTAAGTTATTTTTTACTGCTATTACCGGTATTCCCCGCATAATATGAATACCAAATTTTAATCCTTTGCTGTGTATATAATCAGCCAGTGGTTTAAACCCTTTTCCATTGGATGCCGATGGAAAACGATTTACAGCAGGAGTGAAACGTCCGTACTTGTCAATAGAATATTGCGGATCGGTTTGATTATAACCTAATGCTTTATCATTTGCCACAAACCAGCGGATGTCCACCACTATATATTCCCATCCGTATTGTTTGAGATGAGCCGCCATATAATCAGCATTGGCTTTTACTTCTGCTTCTGTTACCGTAGGGCCATAACAATCCCAACTATTCCATCCCATTGGTGGCGTAGCAGCCCATTGATGAAAAGATTTTCCTTTTTGTCCGAAACAATTAACTGCAAAAAATAAAATCCATATAAACCCAAATTTTTTCATCAAATAGTTTATTTCTTTTTACCCCATACAGCAGTACTTGCGTTATTTAACCGGTAAAGATGATGCTGTTTTTTTTATTTCTCCAATATATAATAATTACCTAAAGAAGCTGGTGAAGCATAGGTATTGTTAACTGAGTTGATACCGAAAGTTATACCTGTTCCTGAACCATTATCATTGCCATTATTGGATGTACTATTATCTTTCTTACGGGAAGCAATCAACAATAAACCTGCTACAATTATTTTATTGATGGCAAACAGCTTTTTCATTGGTTTAATTATTTGAGTGTTAACACTACTACAGCATTTGGCGGGAGCTGAACCTGCAGAATGTTCCCGGAAATTTTAGCATTAGAAAAAATAGCCGGTTTTATTTTATCAGGATTATCAAAAGAGTTATAATCCTGCAGATTTTTAGAAGTCAGGATTCTTCCAGTTATAGAAGAATATTTTGTGCCACGAACATCTATAGAGATGTCCTGTGATTTATGTGCGTCGATATTGACTAATGAGATATGCGTTACGCCATCCTTGTCCTTAGAAGCGGAAACAGATACCGCTGGCAATTTTTCATCACCCAATACATAGTCATTGGACTTTACTTGTACAGGAAGCATGGTAGCATCCTGGTGAACATTATACATTTCCAGTACATGGTAAGTTGGCGTTAAAATCATTTTTTCTTTATTGGTAAGTATAACAGCCTGCAAAACATTTACTGTTTGCGCCAGGTTTGCCATCCTTACCCTGTCGCAATGATTATTAAAAATATTAAGTGTTACCCCGGCGATCATAGCATCCCTGATGGTATTTTGCTGAAAGAGAAATCCGGGGTTTGTTCCGGGTTCCACGTCATACCATCCTCCCCATTCATCCACCACCAACGCAACTTTTTTATTCGGATCATATTTATCCATAATGGTAGAATGCCTGGTAACAAATTCCTCCATTTTAATTGCTTCCTTCATGGTGGCAAAATATTGCTCTTCTGTAAAAGCTGTGGCAGAACTTTTTTTATTCCAGTTAATTACTGAATAATGATGCATAGCCAGTCCATCCAGCATGTTAAGCGGTATATCCCGCATTAATACTTCTGTCCAATCATAATTATCATCGCTTGCTCCTGATGCTATCCGAAAAATATGATCTCCGTTGAACCAGTCAGACATAAAAGTTGTGTACTGCCGGTAAATATTAGCGTAATATTCAGGACGCATATTTCCCCCGCAGCCCCATGCTTCATTTCCTACTCCCCAGTATTTTACATGCCATGGTTTTTCTCTTCCATTTTCAACACGCCATTTACTCATGGGACTTGCGTTAGGAGCTGCATTTACATATTGTGTCCAGTCAATTAAATTTTGTACAGTACCGCTGCCAACATTACCTGCTAAATAAGGTTCGGCTCCAACTTCCTCACACATATTTAAAAAATCATGCGTACCAAAACTGTTATCTTCTGTAACGCCACCCCACCAGCGGTTAACGATAGCCGGTCGTTTGTTTTTAGGCCCTACTCCGTCTTTCCATTGATAGGTATCAGCAAAACATCCACCGGGCCAGCGCAATAACGGTACTTTCAATTTTTTAAACGCTTCAATAATATCATTGCGTACACCCGCTGTATTGGGAATAATTTTATTAGTATCTCCCACGTATATTCCATTGTAAATACAATTGCCAAGGTGTTCTGCAAAATGGCCATAAATATTTTTATTGATTTTGGTTTTACCTAAATCAGCATTTAACACCGCCTGGTTTTGAGACCTTACCTGTAAAAAAATCAAAACGCCAAAAAACGCAATTTTCATTCGTAGCATAATTCATTTTTTATGTTTGAGTAACAGAACAGGCATACAATACCTGTACAAAAAAAGATATGGGGAAAAACCTGAATAACTTTTAGCAGATTGAAATGATACATATAACACCAGCAATTTTATTTCTCCGCAACGGATAACGAATATAAATTTAATTTTTATTAATTGTCATTTTTACAATTATTTTTTAAAATTATTTTTATACCGTATGTTTACGCAGCCAACCGGTCAACACCGAAAAGACCATATATGAATAAGTATCAAAAACAAACCCGGCTGCTGGCTGCCGTTGACTGTATCGTTTTTGGATTTGACGGACAAAAACTTAAACTCCTGCTGATTCAAAGAGGATTTGAGCCAGAAAAAAATAAGTGGAGTTTAATGGGCGGATTCATCCGGCCAACCGAAGGAGCTGATGAAGCTGCGGTGAGGATATTAAAAATATTAACCGGGCTGGAAGGAGTTTACCTTGAACAGTTGCACACATTTGCGGAGCCAGTAAGAGATCCTATAGAACGTACTATCTCCATTGCCTATTTTGCTTTAATTGACACGCATCAATATGAAAAACAAATAAGCGATGAGTATCATGCAGAATGGTTTCCATTAGAAAGTATTCCGGACCTGATATTTGATCATAAAAGAATGGTGGCAATGGCTAAAGAGAAATTAAGGTATAAAGCAGCACTGCACCCAATATTATTTGAGTTATTACCTCCAAAATTTACACTGCCGCTTTTACTGAATCTCTTTGAGGATGTGTATGAGGCCAGTTTTGACAAACGCAACTTTACCCGGAAAATTATGTCCACAGGATTACTGTTAAAGCAAAAGGAAAAAGATAAAGGCAGTTCAAAAAAAGGGGCTTTTTATTATAAACTTGATAAGAAACATTACAAAAAGAACTTTAATAAGTTCATTCATTTTATCCGTAACCCGAATGGGATTTCTTAGCAGAACATTTGTTGAACCTGTACGCAGCCGGTAGCAACTGGCCCGCCATAAATTACACCTTAACACATACCTGAACAATATCAATTAAATAAACCATCCCTTTTGTCAGCGGTTTGAATAATCATACCTGGCTGATAAAAGATGATAAAAATAGTTACATATCCAACAGGTAAATCACAGCAGTGTTAAACATCCTGAAGATATTGCCGCCAACATCAATCTCCCCGGCAAATATTTATCAGTACATCACCCGGAGTATTTATTTGTAAAAACTATTAACCAAATATATTGCTGAAATATCTGTATCATAAGTTACTGACTTCAGAGCGGGGACAGTTTTATTGTTTACTATAATCCCCGATATTTACAGATAAAATTTTCTATTTGCCAAAAACTAAAGAATTAAAACGAACGCTTACTCCTCTCATGCTATGGGGCCTGGGTGTTGGCTATGTTATCTCCGGTATGTATTTCGGCTGGAACCTCGGGTTAGAAAAAGGTGGAACATTGGGGTTAGCGATTGCAACTTTCTTTATCATCATACTTTATATAACATTTACTTTTAGTTATACAGAGCTAGCCTGTGCCATACCCAAAGCCGGTGGTGGCTTTGACTATGCTACCCGTGCATTGGGAAAAGACTGGGGATTTATTGCAGGCATGGCACAGAATATAGAATTCATATTTGCACCACCTGCCATTGCTTTTGCCATTGGTGCTTATTTCAATTTATTTTTCCCGCAGATACCGGTATTGGGGATAGCTATTTTTAGCTATATAGTTTTTACTGCATTAAATATTTATGGTGTTAAGGCGGCTGCAATATTTGAATTGATAATAACGATTTTGGCTGTTGGAGAATTGCTTTTATTCACTGGCGTAACAATGCCACATTTTGAATGGAAGAATCTTCAGCATAATGCATTTCCTAATGGATGGGAAGGTGCATTTGCCGCAACGCCTTTTGCCATCTGGTTTTTCCTGGCAATTGAAGGAGTAGCCAATGTAGCAGAAGAAGCCATCAATCCAAGGCGAACAATGTTGCTGGGTTTTGGTTTTGCTATTCTTACCTTGGTCATCTTATGTGTACTCACTTTTGCCAGTTCAGTTGGTGTTGCGGGGTGGGAAGCGATTGTATATAAAAGCGATGGCACCAGTTCCGATTCGCCACTGCCATTGGCATTGGGTCATATTGCCGGCAATAATACTTTGCTGTATCATTTATTAATTACGGTAGGACTATTTGGTCTCGTTGCTTCTTTTCATGGTATAATACTGGCAGCAGGAAGGGCAAGCTTTGAATTTGGGAGAGTAAAGTTCGCCCCCGCTTTCTTGGGAGAAGTTCATTCACGGTTTCAAACTCCATCAAATGCTCTTTTAGTGAATATGGCTATTGGCATTCTGGCTTTGCTTACAGGTAAAACATCGGAAATCATTACCATTTCCGTTTTTGGTGCCCTGACATTATATATTATTTCCATGATATCACTGCTCCGCCTCAGGAAAAAAGAACCAGCATTAGAACGGCCATTTAAAGTTCCGGTGTATCCTTTTTTCCCGGTAATTGCTTTAGCCATTGCAGTTTTTTCTTTTGTGGCAATGACCATCTATAACAGGCAGCTGGCAATAGTTTATTTTTTACTACTGGGCGCATGTTTCGGCTCTTTTAAATTATTTAAAATAAAACAAGCCAAATAATTAGTAATTTTTGACTGTTATCTATTGAATTGAGGATCGAACGATATAAATTTCTTCATAAAGTTTTCATATGAACAGCAAAGAAATTCTTCAGTATGTAAAAGATCATCCCTCCGGAAAAGTAAAGATTGCTTTTACAGATATTGATGGAATATTAAGAGGTAAATATATTTCATCAGAAAAATTTATTTCCGTGATAGAGAGCGGCATAAGTTTTTGCGATGTAATATTTGGATGGGATGCTGCAGATATTGTGTATGATAATGTACAATACACAGGATGGCATACCGGTTATCCGGATGCTCCGGCGATTCTCGATATAAATACTTTTAGAAAAATTCCATGGGAAAATGATACACCATTCTTCCTTGGCGAATTATCAGGTAAAAAAGAAAACGCTTCAGCAGTATGCCCAAGACAGTTATTAAAAAGAATATTGAATGAAGCTAATAAAGCAGGTTTCTCTCCTGTCTTCTCACAGGAATTTGAATGGTACAATTTTGCTGAAACACCACAAAGTATTAATGATAAAGATTTCAAAAACCTAACACCACTTACGCCGGGAATGTTTGGATATTCTATTCTGCGCAGTTCATTGGAAAATCTTTATTTCTCTGATCTTTTTGATCAGCTTAAAAAATTCGGTGTGCCACTGGAAGGTATCCATACAGAAACAGGCCCCGGCACATATGAAGCAGCTATTGTTTATACAGATATTTTAGAAGCGGCCGACAGAGCGGTTTTATTTAAAACTGCCGTTAAAGAAATAGCTTACAAACATGGTATTATTGCCACTTTTATGGCAAAGATCAATGAAAGCCTTCCGGGTTGTGGCGGTCATGTGCACCAGAGTTTATGGGATAAAACAGGTAAAAAAAATCTTTTTTATAATGAAAAAGATAAACTTAAAATGAGTGAACTGATGAAAAGTTATGTGGCCGGGCAATTATATTGTTTGCCACATATACTTCCCATGCTGGCTCCTACTATTAATAGTTATAAAAGATTAGTAGAAGGTGCCTGGGCCCCAACTACACTTACCTGGGGATTAGACAACAGAACTGTTGCATTGCGTATTTTAGCTGGTGGCATAAAATCATGCCGGTTGGAAACAAGAGTGGTTGGATCGGATGTAAATCCTTACCTGGCAATGGCAGCTTGTCTCGCCTCCGGTTTATACGGAATAAAACATAAACTAAAATTAAAACAACCTGCTACTGTTGGCAATGGTTACGCTGATCATTCCTATGGCGTACTTCCTTCTACATTGATCGAAGCAACGCAACAAATGAAAGCATCTGCTGTGGCGGCAGCATTATTTGGTTCTGCATTTACTGAACATTTTACTCAAACGAGAGAATGGGAATGGCGGCAGCATTTAAAAGCTGTAACTGATTGGGAATACAAAAGATATTTTGAGATCATTTAAGCTAACAAATTCAGTAAGTCAATTCATGAAATACGACAAAATTTATCAGTATAATTTTCCAACTACCATCCGCTTTGGTGCGGGGTCAAGTAAAGAACTGGGCGATTATTTGAAATTAAATATGCTCTATAACCCCCTGATCGTTACGGACAGCACTGTTGCACAGCTCGATTTTTTTAAAGCGATTATCCATGATTTAGAAAACAAAAATATTTCGCCGGAAGTTTTTTCTGACATACATAAAAACCCGGTAAAATCAGATGTATATAAAGGAGCTGAAGTTTACGATAATGTTAAAGGTGATTGTATCATCGGTATTGGGGGAGGTGCTGCGCTGGATGTGGCAAGAGCCATTGTGTTAAGAATAAATCACCGGGAATATCTTTTTAAATATGATGATTTGATTGGTGGTGATATTTATGTAGAAAACGATGTTCCGCATTTTATTACTATACCTACTACAGCAGGAACAGGAAGTGAAGTGGGCAGAAGTGCCATCATTGCGGATGATGAAACCCACCAGAAGAAAATCCTTTTTTCACCAAAGCTGTTAGCCAAAATAGTTTTTGCAGATCCTCTGTTAACAATGGAACTGCCTCCTTTTATTACGGCGGCCACGGGAATGGATGCGCTGACACATAATATGGAAGCGTATTTAGCAAAAATGCCGCATCCAATGTGTGAAGGCATTGCACTGGAAGGAATATCACTGATAAACCAATCACTGGAGAAGGCAGTGAACAAGCCTGATCTTGAATCAAGAAGTAAAATGCTGATCGCCTCTATAATGGGTGCGGTGGCTTTTCAAAAAGGGCTGGGCGTGGTGCACTCTTTAGCACATCCATTATCATCATTGTTAGATACACATCATGGTTTGGCTAATGCTGTGAATCTTCCCTATGGCATGCAATTTAATATTGAAGGTTTTGAAGATAAATTCAAACAGATAGCAAGAACGCTGGAACTAAAAGAAGAAACCGGAGAAGCAGTGGTAAAATATTTATTCGATCTCAATTCAAAAGTAAACATACCGCACAGGCTAAGGGATATTGGAGTAAAACAGGAACACATTGAAACACTGGCCGATCTGGCCATGGCAGATTTTGCCCATCCCAATAATCCAAAACCAGTAAGCCGGGAAAATTTCAGAGACCTTTACAGTAAAGCATTGTAGTTATTTATGAAAAAGAAAATCGGTATCAGTTACACCACTATGGCTTTTCAGCATTACTGGAACTGGATCACTCCAACAGACCTTCAGGATGATCTTGAACTGGTAGAATTATCTTTTCAAAAAAATAACACCACAGCTATTTATACATGTGATGGCTTTATACTCACCGGTGGTGTTGATGTTGATCCTTGTTTTTATAATGGCGATTCAGAATATAAAAACAGCCCTGATATACATGAATCTGACAGGGACCGGTTTGAAGAAAAGATTTACCGTTATTCACAATTAAATAAACTGCCGCTATTAGGTATTTGCAGGGGCATGCAGCTGGTAAATGTGTTGCAGGGTGGTAAACTGATACAGGATCTTGACAGCAGCAATGAAAGGCATCGCAAAGAAGAGGTGGATAAAGAACATAAAATTGTTGCCAGTGAAAATACATTACTTCACAAAATTGCCGGTTCCCTTTCCGGATATGTAAACAGTGCCCATCACCAGGCTATTGATCCCAATGCAATTGGTGAAAATCTTAAAGTAAATGCATATGATGACGATGAAGAGAAAATAATAGAGGGTATTGAGTTTGATGACAAGACCAACAAAGCATTTATGCTGTGTGTGCAATGGCATCCGGAACGGATGAAGAGCAAAGAAGAAAATCCATTTTCCGAAAACCTAAAAAACCAATTTTTGTCAGCAATCAGGCAAACAAATATGAAAAAGCTTTTTGTTACTAATCCTGCTACGGAAGAAATAATTGCAGAGCTGAATGAAGACACAAAAGATAGTCTGCACAAAAAATTTGAGCTGTTAAAAACCGCACAAACTTCATGGAGCAAAGTATCGCTGGCAGAAAGGGTGCTAATACTCAGCAATTTTTCTGCTCTACTCGAACAAAATATTGAAAAGCTGGCTTCCGTCCTTACTGCAGAAGTTGGAAAACCATTGCAGCAATCACGCAATGAAATAAATGGTGCCAGGGCAAGAATACAATGGCTTACCAGTAATGCAGAGAAATATTTATCTGATGAAATTATGAATAGCGGAAACGGTATGCAGGAAAAAATAAGTTATGAGGCACTCGGTCTTATCTGCAATATATCAGCATGGAACTATCCTTATTTGGTTGGTGTAAATGTTTTTGTACCGGCATTGCTGGCAGGTAATGCTGTAATGTATAAACCTTCTGAGTATGCAACACTAACAGGGATAGAGATTGAAAAATTGCTTAAGCAAGCCGGTGTGCCGGAGAATATTTTTTATGCAGCTGCAGGGGACAAAGATGTTGGAGAAATGTTATTAGAACTTTCTTTTGATGGCTATTATTTTACCGGATCGTACAAAACCGGTAAATATATTTATGAAAAATGTGCTCCTAAAATGGTGCCATGCCAATGCGAGTTAGGAGGAAAAGATCCGCTATATGTGGCAGATGATATAACGGATATAAAATCCGTTGCTGCCGGCACAGCAGACGGGGCTTTTTATAATAATGGGCAAAGCTGTTGTTCAGTAGAAAGAATTTATGTGCATGAAAAAATATTTGAGCAATACATAAATGAATTTGTCAATGAGGTAAAATCATGGAAAACGGGCCAGCCAACTGAAGAAGGAGTTTATATTGGGCCTTTAACCAGGAAAGAACAGCTTACTGTTTTAGAAAACCAAATTGCCGATGCTGTGAGCAAAGGAGCAACCATTTTAACCGGGGGGAAAAAAGTAAACAGCAAAACCCGCCTGAACGGCGCAGCCGGTCAGGGATATTTTTTTGAGCCAACTGTGTTAGTTAATGTGAATCACAACATGAGTTTGATGAAAGATGAATCATTTGGACCTGTTATAGGTATTATGAAAGTAAAAGATGATGAAGAGGCAAAGCAACTGATGCAGGATACTGAATATGGATTAACCGCTTCTGTTTATTGTGCTGATAAAAAAAGAGCAGAAAATATTTTACAGGAATTAAATACAGGAACCGGTTACTGGAATTGCTGCGACAGGGTAAGTGCAGCATTACCATGGAGCGGCCGCAAACACTCCGGCTTTGGCACTACACTCTCCCACGCCGGGTTAAGGGCATTTGTAAAACCTAAAGGATATCATTTGAAGGGTTGAGAGAAATGGGATTGATCAGTTGATATAATAATTTGCATTACACATTTATCATTCATAATAATTCTCAGTCTTTGTACTCCTTAATTTTTTTTAAAAATAAAGGCAACATCTTTTCATCATCGTCATACATCATAAACTCCCGTTTGGGAGAGTAAAGAAAGAGTGAAGGGTATTTTCTCGGCCCGAATTTTTTGATGAACTCATTGTTTTTGTCCTGCAAAACAATAACAGATGGATTATTTTTTAAAATCGGCCCGTACTGGTTTAAAAAGTTGCCAACCTTATCGCTGTTGTCAAGTGTAAGGAGATAAAGAGATGTTTTTTTAAGTTCATTAAAATGAGTATTTATTTCTGTAATTGCATGCTGACAATGATCACAAGTCACATCAAAAAAAACAAAGAACAGTATTTTATTTACTGCAAGGTCTTTTTCTGTAAATGGTTTATTATTAGCCCTGAAAAAAGTAAAAGCCGGCACTTTAGCTGCCGGTGTTTGTGACAACAAATCGAAAGAAAAACCCATGAATAAAATAATCAATACCCATAATCTCATAAGGAAGATTTTAAATTTCAATCTTATTACCAAATACTCTTCAAAAGTATAAACTCCATTTTATTTATCTGCACTTTATCTTTTGATTCAACTTCTATTTTACTATACGGTTTATTGGGAAAGAAAAGTTCTGTCATCGTACTTAATCCATCAGCAGTAAACAATTCAACGGAACTGCGGTCAACAATAAGCGAAATTGCAATTCTCTGCTGACTACTTAACCGGGGAGCTGTATGTTTCCCTGCAAACCCTTCTTTAAAATTAACCTGGCCTGACTTGGTTCTGTCAATAAAATACTCATTCTTTGCCTTATCATAACCAATCACCAGTTGCTCTCCTAAATCGTTAGAAAGAATAATATTAAAATCCTTTGAGGCTTCCAGTTCAAAATTTAATCTGAATGGTGCAATTAGTTTTCCTGTTTCAGGAGTAATATCTTTTTTTCCGTTTACATAAAATTGTCCTATATTTTTTTTATGCTTTTGTATGGAAGCGATTTCTTTTACAGGTGCTGAGGAAAGGAAAGGTTCTTTGCCAATATATTTTATAGTCAATTCCCTTGGAATCGTCATCCCATTTCTCCAGCTACTGGTAGGCACCTGGTTTGCATACATCCAGTTACTCATCCACCCTATCATCACTTTTCTTTTACCGGTATTAGACCAGGTTACACCGGCATAATCATCCGGGCCATACTCCAGCCAACGGGTATTTGTAGTATAGGGTGTAAATGTGGATCCGTCAAAATCACCAAGAAAATATTGTGTTCCAGAACCACCATTGGGAGCTCCGGGATTTAAATTCACCAATAATACCCAAACAGTTTTTCCATTGGATTCCAGCGGAAACAGGTCTGGACATTCCCATACGCCCCCATGTGCACCTATATCAAGTCCAAAATCACTTTCTTTCTTCCATTGCTTCAGATCGGGTGATGAATAGAATGATATTTTATCGTGTACAGCCAGTGTCATGATCCATTTTTCAGATACCTCATACCAACTTACCTTAGGGTCTCTGAAATCATTTATACCCGGATTTTTCAGCACAGGGTTACCGTTGTATTTTATCCAGCTCCTGCCACTGTCTAAACTATAGGCAATACTTTGGGTTTGAAAATCGTTTCGCTTGTCCTGTAGTTTCTTTTCATCGTGTTGTGTGAAAATAGCTACAAGAGGAACCTGCCCATTTTTACCAAATCCACTGGTATTATGAATATCTGCTACAGCGCTGCCGGAAAAAATTGTACCCAAACTATCCGGATAAATAGCAATAGGTTCCCTCTTCCAGTGAATAATATCTTTACTGGAAGCATGCCCCCAATGCATAGGGCCCCAAACAGAACTAAAAGGATGGTATTGATAAAAGAGATGATATGTTCCGGCATAGTACACCATCCCGTTGGGATCGTTGACCCAGTTATTTAAAGGAGTAAAATGTATCTGTGGACGGTATGCTTCATCACCGCTTTCATTTTTGTTTTGTGCAATAGCGCTAATATTAAAATTAAAAATGAATACTAAGACCGTTACTATGTAATAAACTCTTTGTTTCATATTTATTGTTTAACAAGTTGTTCAATAAAGATCATAATTATGAATGAACTCTTAAGATACAAAACGCTTTTTCAGCAATAATAACGGAGGAAGTAGATACTTCCCCCGTTCCAAAACTAACTGCATGATTATGACTGCTTGCTGTTATTATATGCTTTACGCATAAACGTTCGGCTCTTCAAATAATATTAATAACCCGGATTTTGTTTATACAATCCGTTGGTAAATGTGATCTCTGATTGCGGAATGGGCAAGTATTCATCTCTTCCTGCTGTAAATTTAGCAGTGGCAAGGAAAGTTCTTCTTGTCTTTTCCACGTTGATATATGCATTCAGTACCTGCTCTGCTATACCCCAGCGTACCAGATCAAAGAAACGTTCTCCTTCAGTAGCAAATTCCAAACGTCTTTCCCATTGCAAAGCTGTACGGGCATAATCCTGTGTCCATCCTGCAGAAGGATATGGTTTTACATTGTAGCTGGAAGGAAAAGTACCATCCAACTTTTTCAGCCTGGCTGTACTGCCTGCAGCCCTGTTCCTTATTTGATTGATTAATGGCAGTGCCTTATCTTGTTGCCCTAATTCAATGTATGCTTCTGCCTGCATTAATAATATATCATCGTAACGAAGGATATCATAGTTTTTGGCAACACCCATAAATGGTCCGAGTTTGAAATAAGAAGCGCTGCTGGCTAATTGCTGATTACGCATAGTATGGAAATTACCATATACACCCGGATCACGAACCCAACTATTGCTAAACGGTTTGGTGTTATCATATTTGTATGGATGACCATCAATACCTACCGTATGATCTAAGCGTACATCTACCGTTGCTGTATTTAAATCAGCAATGCTATTATTAAACGTAGTGAAGTTGGGTAAACCATTCGCATCTGTTGTATGCGCATTTACGAGGTTTTGACTGGCAGCATGAAAACCACAGCAACCATATTGAGGTGCACCATGCGGATAGTTCAACCCATCTTCAAAATTCAACCTGCCGGCAGTAGTACCATCATTTATGGTAAACTGGATCGCAAATACTGACTCTGCACTATTCTCCGTTTCAGGTAAAAAGTCATCAGCAATATCTGCATTTAATGCATATTTTCCTGATGAAATAACTGCCTGTGTTAAATCAACAACTTCCTGCAATCTTGTTTTGTTGATGTTTATTACTTTATGATAATCATCCTGCTCATATGCCTGGAACAATCTCAGCTTTGCCAAATATGCCTGTGCAGCTGTTTTATTTGCTCTTCCAATTTGTGATTGAGTGGCCGGTAAATTATCAATGGCATATTGAAAATCCCCAGCAATTTTATTCCATGAATCTTCATTCTTCAGATCATTGGATGTTTTAAGAATATCCTCTGCGGATGCAGTCTCATCAAAAATGGGAATATTCTTATACAGCAGTTTCATGGTAAAATAACTGTGTGCCCTTAAAAAATGCAGTTCAGCCAACCTTGTTTTCTTTTGAGGAAAATCTGTTTCCGACAGAGAGTTCACTGCACGAAGTGCCACATTAGCTCTTGAAATAGATTTAAAGAGATTCTTCCATGTGCGGCTTACAAATGCATCCATTGTTGGGGTAACAAGATTGTAATGTTCCATCGCATCGATTTCACCTACGTCACCTGTACCTCCGCCACCTTTATAAGCATCATCCGAACGAACACTGCCATAAGCCCAGTTACTGTAGATTGGTCCAATCATATCGCCGTTGCCAATGGCAGCATAAGCAGCAGTTACCAACCCTTCTACCGCTGTGGGAGACGTTAAATCAGAAGATGATAAAACACCTGTTGGATTATAATCTAGTCCTTTTTTACAAGAACTGAAAGTTATCAGTCCGGTTGTAACTATAGTTATTAATATTTTATTTTTCATTGTTGAAATAATTTATTGGTTAATTAAAAGGATAAGTTAACACCCAGTGTAAATGTTCTTGGAATAGGCACAGGATCAAGATCGATTCTTTCGGGATCAGGGCTTTGATAACTTTTACTCTTAAAGGTTAACAGGTTTTCAGCCATAACATACACCCGCACTCTTGAAAAAACAGACTTAGGTGTGATAGAATATCCCAACTGAATGTTACGAAGTTTGAAATAAGAAGTACTTACTATAAAATAATCAGATGTACGGCCTTCATTATTATTATCCTTTAAAGTAAGTGCAGGCGTACCGGTATTGGTGTGCTGAGGTGTCCATGCATCAAATACACCGGGACCAACATCTTCACGGCTTCTCATCAGGTTGTTAAAGATGTGATATACATCAAATCCTTTTCGTCCTGCTACACCTGAACCAAAAATTGAAAGGTCAAATTGTTTGTAGGATACATCTATCCTTGTACCATACTCCAGTTTTGGAAGTGTAGTACCAATCCACGTTCTGTCAAGATCATTAATTACACCATCCTTATTAATATCAACATAACGAATCCTTCCGGGGCCAGCACCAATTTGTGTTGGAGCTGCATCCACTTCTGCCTGCGACTGAAATAAACCTGCCGTTTTATAACCAAAGATGTCAAATTGTGAATGACCAATGATGGTGTTAACTAAATTACCTGCATAAGCGGGACGTACATTTTCCGGCAACTCAGTGATCTTATCACGGAAATGTGCAAAATTGAGACGAACATTATATTTAAAGTCTCCAATTTTATCTCCCTGGTATCCGATAACAAACTCCCACCCTTTATTACTTTTAGAAGCACCATTCACAGCTTTTGTTTGTCCTTCACCTAATGCTGAAGCAACCGGGGGAACAATCAGAATACCTGTTGTTTTACGGGTGAAATAATCAAACGAACCATATATCTTATTTTTTAAAGCGGTAAAATCAACGCCCACATTTACTTCATCTGTTGTTTCCCATTTAAGACCAGGGTTTGCTGCCTGTGTTTGTACAAAACCTGATGGCAGTGTTCCTGTATTGGCACCAGATAAAGAATAAGCAGTACCAATATTCATATACTGCTCCCAGAAACCACCTACTAACTGCGCTAACGTTGTTCCATATCTTGTATCAAACAAACCAAAACGTGCCAAGTCTCCAATTTGCTGATTACCTACACGACCAACACCTGCTCTCAGTTTCAATTCAGAGAACAATTTATTATTAGTCATGAAACTTTCTTTATCAACTCTCCAACCAACTGATGCGGCCGGAAAAATACCATATTGATTATCCGATCCAAAGCGGGATGAACCATCACGGCGAACTGTTACAGCGGCTAAATATTTATCATTATAGCTGTAATCTACTCTTCCAAATTGAGAGAACAACCTGTTACCGGTTGAACCACCTGTTACGTTGGTATTGCCTGTACCGGCATTTAATGTAAAATAATCTTCTGTTTGCAGTGCAAATCCTTCTTTCTTAATTGTCTGGAAATCCAGGTCAGTTTTGATATATTCTGTACCTGCCAAGAATTTAAAACTATGAGCAGTGCCCAAGTTTAAATTATAACGTAATGTATTAGAGAAAGTAAGACTTAAGAACCGGTTTTGATCATAAAACAAACTGTTAGTGGTGCGGGCCAATGCACCTTCAACAAAAGTTGGAGTAATTACTTTGTTATTGTAACGGGCATTATCGGCACCGATGCTGGATTTAAAGAAAAGATTTTTTATTGGTTGTATCTCTGCAAAAACATTTCCAAAAGTAGTTATCCTGTTGGCATTGTTCCAGCGGGCGAGGTATTGCATATGCAAAGGATTGTTCCTGTCTGAATAGCCAGCACCTAATTCTCCGGCGAATGTTGATCCGTCCTTTTGATATACCGGGATAGTTGGTGCTAAAGTAACCGCCAGGAAAGTAGTGGCCGCACCACCTAAGTCCCTTGCCGTTAGTGTTTCATCAGAACTGGCCATATTTAAATTCATCCCGAAGGTGAGTTTATCATTAAAGGCACGGGTAACTACATTGATGCCCGCACTCAGTCTCCTGTAACCTGTATATTTCAACATACCAGTGTTTTTAAGATAGCCCAGATTTATTTCGAGAGAAGAATTTTTATTTCCCACGGTAGCAGTTAAAGTATTATTGGTAACGAGACCGGTTTTGTACATAACTGACTGCCAGTCGGTATTTCCTGCCGGGGTGTTAGGATCGCCACCAACCAAAGGATTTACTGTTACACTGTTTAATACAGGATTATTATAATCATGATTCCAGTTAAACGTATATATCTCGCCATAACCGGCAGCAGGATCTTGTCCATCATTAACTGATGCCTGCCACAATGCTTTACCTCTGTCTAAAGAATTCAGCATTTTAAATCTTGCATATTTTTCAGATTGGGTGGAAATGCTGGTGTTGAATTGAAAATTTACTCTGCCCTGTGTATTACCGCCGCTCTTTGTAGTAACAATGATAACACCATTAGAAGCACGGGCACCATAAATAGATTCCGCAGAAGCATCTTTCAGCACCTGAACGGATGCAATACTTGCAGGATTCAGGTTTTGAAACACTTCAGGCCTGGTGGTAGGCACCCCGTCAATAATATACAATGGATCATTATTACCCAATGTATTGGCACCTCTTATTAATATTCTGCTGTTAGCCCCATTGGGAGAACCATCTTTTTCAATGTACAAACCGGCAACACGACCCTGTAATGCCTGCATAGTATTTCCTGAACTGTTATTTCTTACAGGATTCAGGTCAACTACAGCAACAGCACCTGTCAAATCTTTTTTACGTTGTGAAGAATATCCCACCACTATCACCTGCTCTCCTTCTTTCACCGCTTCTTCCATTTCAACTGACAGTGCTTTTAAATTTTTTGAAACACGAACAACTATCGGTTTCATTCCTACAAAAGTGAAAGTGATATTATCACCTTCTTCTGCTTCAATCGAAAACTTACCGGATGCATCGGTTTGAGTAGTTTTTGTTTTTGACTGAACAGATACACCAGCCAGCGGCTCCTTGCCGGATTTATTGATTACAGTACCCGACACAGTTTTTTGCTGAGCGTAAGAAAATACTGCAAGCAATAAGAGTGGTAATAAGAAAAATAATTTTCTCATAATCGCAGTTTTAAAAGTTAAAAAATTGTTGATGAACATGTTTATGGTTATTAAAATTTTTGATCAATGTAATACCAGGGTATGTTCGATTTGCTCAAGTGATTTGCCCTTGGTTTCGGGCATTAGTTTCCATACAAATAATAATTGCAAACACATCATTATACAGAAGAAAAGAAATGTGTTGCCTCCACCAGCTTTCTCAGCGAGGTAAGGAAAAGAAAAAGCAATAAGAGCTGCCATTACCCAATGTGTAGTACTGCCTAATGTTTGTCCCTGTGCTCTTACCTGGTTAGGAAATATTTCAGAAATAAAAACCCATATCACTGCTCCTTGTGAAAAAGCAAAAAATGCTATATATATAAACAGAAATAAAGGAACAGTGAAGCCGTTGAAACTTCCTGCATAAAAAGAATAGGATACCATACCCAGTGTTATAATCAATCCTACAGAACCTATCAGCATTAATGTTTTTCTTCCTACTTTGTCAATAAAATTCATCGCCAGTAAAGTGAAAGTAAAATTGATGATTCCCAGCCCTACAGTTGATAGTAAAGAAGAACTGGTACCAAGGCCCGTCATTTCAAATATGCGGGGTGAATAGTAAATAATTGCATTGATACCTGAAACCTGGTTAAACACAGCAAATAGCATGGCCAGCATAACCGGTGTTTTATACCGCTTGGAAAAGAGTGGTTCCTGTTGCAAAACTGCTTTCTCCTCTTTATCCGTTTCACTAATTTCTTTTACGATCTTATCTGCTGTATCTGCATTGATAGTTTTAAAGATTTGTCTGGCCTCCTCCACTTTCCCTTTTTTCATAATTAGCCAGCGGGGGCTTTCGGGGATACTTCTTAGTAATACCAGGAAAATAAATGAAGGAATGGCCTGTATGCCCAGCATAAACCGCCAGGAATGTTCGCCTGATAAACCAATTAAATAATTTGACAGGTACGAAACCACAATCCCTAACACCACGTTGAACTGGAAAAGCCCCACAAGCTTGCCTCTTCTTTCCGCCGGAGAAATTTCTGATATATATATAGGAGCTGTAACAGATGAAGCTCCCACACCAAGACCACCAAAGAGTCGAAAAAATAAAAAAGCATACCAGTTAGTAGCCAACGCTGTTCCTAAAGAAGAGAACAGGTATAAAACAGCGATCAAAACCAATGTTTTTTTCCGGCCTAATTTATCAGATGGGATAGCGCCGAAAATGGCGCCAATGATGGTACCAATTAATGCAATGGAAACAGTAAGGCCATGTTCTACCGTATTTAAATTCCAGTTTTTTTGAATGGCCTGCTCAGCTCCGGAAATAACCGCCGTATCAAATCCAAATAAAAATCCCCCCAAAGCAATTACGAGTGACCAAAGAAATACATTCTTTGAGTACATATAGCAATTTTTGTGTGATAAATGTAGCCACGCCCCTGGCCTATTATCTTTTGCTATTGTTTCAAAATGATATAAAATCGTATTTCTTTAATTTTATTTTTAACTCTCTACTTTTCAATAGGTTTTCTATACAACGAATTATTATATGAATCCCGGTTTTCAAAAATGTACCAGTGCTTTTTAAAATAATTTCATACTGATCATTATTACAAGTGCCGGGAAAATGGAGATTATACAGAATTGGAAGAATAAATACAGAATTGTAAATTACTAATTAATAAAAAGTCGCAATTTACAGTATGCTTGCTGCCCGGTTATATTATTGGGAATATGTAAATCGATTACTGTATAAGATGAAACCATTTTTTGTTTTATGGTTATTACCTGCTTTATTTTTATTATCCTGTAAGTCTGACAAGCCTTCAAAAAAATTCAGGATAGGATTTGCACAATGTACTACACACGATGTTTGGAGGGAGAATATGCAAAAAGAAATGGAAAGAGAGTTGTCCTTCCATCCAGAAATTGAATTCGTCTTAAAAGATGCCAATTTAAATTCCGATAAACAAATCCACCAGGTACAGGAATTCATAGATGACAAAATGGACCTGATCATCGCCACTCCAAACGAAGCCGAGCCTGTTACACCAATTATTGAAAAAGCATATGCACAGGGAATACCAGTAATTCTGGTGGACAGAAATATCCAGTCAAAAAAATATACTGCATTTATAGGGGCCAGCAATTATAAAGTAGGGTCAGATGCGGGTACTTATACCAACGCTCTTTTAAAAGGAACCGGAAATGTAATTGAAATTGGTGGACTGGATGTTGGTTCTTCCGCTGATCTTGGTCGGCACAATGGGTTCAGGGATTTTCTACGGCAATATCCCGGTATTAATTATGTGAGCCGGCTAAACCAGGATTGGGATGCATCTCCTGGTAAGGCAGAAAAAGAACTTACCGATGAATTGATAAAACATACTGAGGTCAATTTGATCTTTGCACAAAACGACCGGATAGCTTTTGGTGCTTATAGAGTTTGTAAAAAATCAGGTATAGAGAAAAATATCTTTATCATAGGAGTGGATGGGTTACCTGGCCCAAATGGTGGGATTGACCTGGTTGAAAAAGGATTGATCAAAGCTACTATTCTGTATCCTACAGGTGGAAAAGAAGCTATTCAAACCGCCATTGATATACTGGAAAACAAGCCATATGAAAAAGAGACAGAACTGGCTACCACGATCATCGATTCTACCAATGTGAGGATCATGAAACTACAGACAGAAAAATTACTGGTACAGCAAGCGGATATAGATGCCCGGCAAAAAAAGATTGAGGAACAAATAGCCATTACTAATAACCAGACAAATATTATCCTTACTATTTCAATTACGCTGGCACTGGCATTGATCTTTGGGGGCATCTTATTTTTTTACCTGCAGGAAAATAAAAAGATCAATAAAAAACTGGAGCAGCAAAAAGAAGAAATAGGCCAGCAGCGTAACCAACTGGTGGAGCTCATGGATGAAGTAAAGCAAGCTAACGATGCTAAAGTAAATTTCTTTACCAACATTTCACATGAACTAAGAACACCATTAACACTCATCATGGGGCCATTGGAAGATAGTTTATCCTCACCCAAACTGCATTTCACTATTAAAAATAACCTGGAATTTATACAAAGGAATGCTATTCGGTTACTAAGACTGATTAACCAGCTAATGGATTTCCGTAAGATGGAAGAGAGCAAAATGAAGTTAAACGCCTCAGAAAATAATATTACTTCTTTTGTAACTGACATTGCTAATTCTTTCAATGAAACGGCACGAAAAAAATCAATCTCTTTTAATATACGCAGTAAAGTAAAAGAGCTGAAAATTTGGTTTGATGTGAATATGCTGGATAAAGTATTATTTAACCTGCTTTCCAATGCATTTAAGTTTACCGGGGAAAATGGAGCTATTGATATCATCATTGACAAATCTGTTAACGGAAGTATGGCTATCATCCGGGTTGAAGATACGGGAATAGGAATGTCGGATGATGATGTGCAGCATGCATATGAAGTATTTTACCAGGGGCATAGCAGTAATTTTAAAGGAACAGGGATTGGACTGGCACTGTCAAAAGAATTGATTCAGTTGCATCATGGCATAATAATATTGACCAGCGAAAAAGGGAAGGGCACCACTTTTGAAATCCAATTACCAATTGGCAACGCTCATTTGAAGCCTAATGAGATGCTGCCATTGGATCAGTCTTTGATCAGCATTACTGATGATACAAAAATTTATACCAGCGATCTTTTGCCCGTTGTACAAACAGATGAAAAAACACCGGTAAAAGTCAGCGAAATATTTATCCTCATCATTGAAGACAATGATGACCTCAGAGCCTTTTTAAAAAACCGGTTATGCAATCTCTATGAAATTCACGAGGCTGAAAATGGTGAAAAAGGGAAATTATTAGCCTATGACCTGATCCCTGATCTTATTATTTCTGATATTATGTTGCCCGGCCAAAATGGATTACAAATAACTGAAACGCTTAAGCAGGATATTCGCACTTCACATATTCCAATCATATTATTAACTGCTAAAAGCAGTATGGAAGAACAGATTGAGGGGATAAAATCACAGGCAGATGCTTTTATTACAAAACCCTTTAATTTAGAATACCTGGAAGAAAGCATCAAGAATCTATTAAAAAACAGGGCTGTATTAAGAGAACATTATACCAGCGAACTGCCATCAGAAACAAGAAGTAATTCTTCCAGCAAAATAGATCGTAAGTTTATTAATCAATTCACCTCTATTGTAGAAAATAATTTGTCCAACGAAGACTTTTCTGTGGAAGACATATGTAAAGAGATCGGCATATCCCGTGTTCAACTATACCGCAAGGTGAAAGCATTAATAGGTTACAATATCAATGATTATATCCTGATGGTGAGAATGCAGAAAGCAAAATATTTATTGTCGAATGAAAAACTTTCTGTTTCTGAAGTTGCATTTAAAGTTGGATTTTCATCGCAGGCCTATTTTGCAACTGTTTTCAAAACAAAATTCGGCATCACTCCTACCGAATTCAGAGAAAAGAAAAAGCAATAGCTAATCTGCCTGCTATGTGTAATATCATCCTGCAATTCTTTTGGTTATTTGAAGCGGCAGGTTTAAAATTATCTAACCATATATTTATTGATTTCGGAGTATTTAGCGATTAATGAATAAGCCTTTTACTTATAACTAAAACTTTACACCTGCAGTTATACCAAATGTTCTGGGGTCGCCAAGATGAACTGCTCCAAAATCATAAGCATACCCGATGTATTTTTTATTAAAGAGGTTTCTTTCCCAAAAGAACAAGGATACTTTTTTAGCAGTTAATCCTATTCTTACATTGTACAAATTGACAGAAGATTGTTTAATCATATTTGCCAGATCGAAATATTGTTTTCCGATATATTTCCATTCGCCTCTTATGGAAATATTTAATCCATGTTTGGTATTAAGAGAATGAATATATTGAAGAACGAGCATTGAAGTAATATCCGGTGTATAAATCTGGCGATTCCCTTTTAAATCAGCTTCACTGCCATTTTGTGAAAGCTTCAGGTCTTTAAATTTTGCACTGGTATAACCCAGGTTGTGTATTACCGTTAATCCTTTAAATGGAACTGCATTAATTTCTGTTTCAAATCCCTTGCTAATAAGTCTTCCGGTATTTCGTGTTATGGTTACTGCATCAGGCAATACAAGCGTTGGAACCTGGGCATTGGTCACTGTAGTATAAAATGCTGCAACATTCATAAAAAGTTTCTTATCAAAAAATACACTCTTCCAGCCTGCTTCAAAGTTGTTGCTGTATTCGGGTTTGTACGGGAACAAAGCAGGTTGAGAAGGATCTGCTGAAAGAGGAGTTAAACCTCCTGTGCGAAAACCTTTGCTATAAGTAAAATATAAGGTATGGTTGGATGAAACAAGGTAGTTGATCCCCAACTTTGGACTAAATGCACTAAAGCTTTTTGATGCGGCTGTGTCACTTCTATATTGAAAAAGAGGTGTTGGATCGGGGTCTTTCTGATATTCACCCAATACACTTTGTTTCCGGTATTCATTATCATATCTAAGCCCGGCAATCACATTTAATTTATCGGTTAAATTATAAGTGCCTTGTGCGTATACTGCTTCACCTGTTGCTGTAGCTCTGGTCGTGTTGATAAGAGAATAATTAATGTCAGGCGAGCCAACCATAATGGCATCCTTACCAAAATGAGTAGCTTGTTTTACCGGGCTTTTCTGATGAAAAAAGTAAGCCCCAACTGTCCATTGCAGCGGCGAGTTAGATGCACTTGGGTTGGTTAACCGTAACTCCTGTGTGAAAACCTTTGTCATATTCCAGTTATTGCCATAATCATTGATTATAGTAATTCCGTCAATAGGTGAAAAATCAGCATCAATAGGCTTTTTATAAATACGGTAATTTGATTGATAGGCAGTTTGCGAATTGAAGTTGAAATAACGACCAGTATGATTAACAGAAAAGGAAGCATTGAATGTATTATCAACCATTTTTGTAATGGCATTCTGATTGAGTTGAAATGGGTTTTTTAATGCTTCATCAGCTCCAATCACTAAAGGGAAAGGTCCATTATTCCTGTTGTTATTGTGCTTAAGATTCAAAACAAAGCTCCATTTGTTATCCGGAAGAAATTTTAAATAATAGTTACCTCCAAAACTGTGCTGCTTGTCGTACTTTGAATCATTGAATGAGTTATTGTAATAGCCATTGAAACCATTATACAAACCAGCCGCACCAAAAAACAATTTGTTTTTAACTAAAGGAGTTTTTATGCCAAGTGAATACCGTTGCTGACCGAGGTTACCAATATTCAGCTCAGCAAATCCTGATGTAAGATTAGTTGGTTGTTTGGTAATAATGTTGATCACTCCGCCCATTGCATTTCTTCCGTAAAGTGTTCCCTGTGGCCCTCTAAGCACTTCAATTCTTTCTACTTCAAACAAAGAACCAATATAGGTATCAAGGTTAAACTGGTTAACACCATCTACATAAACAGCAACTGTTGGATCATAAGAAGTGGTGGCAATACCTCTTATGGAAGTAACATTTCGCTTATCACCGGGATCAGCTGAATAAAGATTAGGAACAATTCCTGTAATTTCCTTTATATCCCATAATCTGTATTCTTCTACCTGTTTCGATCCAAGTGCTGTAACGCTAAGTGGTAACTTTTGCAAAACCTCTTCCCGCTTCTGTGCAGAAACTATCACTTCATCCAGTTGTTTAGTCATACTGTGCAGCACTACAGTTGGTATAGTTTGTAAAGGCCCTGCAATAGTTTCTGTGGTAACAGTTGCATAACCAACAGCAGTTATCTCAATGATGTATTTGCCATTACTAACATTTGCCAGGGAGAATTCACCGGTTTCGTTTGTCAAAGTTGTTTTACTGGTGTTTAGCAAATGAACCGAAGCTCCAACGATTGGTAAAGAATGTTCGTCAACAATTTTGCCTTTTAAATTTCCAGAAGTTTGTGCTTGTAGTCCAAAGGCAATTAAAACCAGTACTAAAGTTAAAAAGCCATGCTTGTTTCGTTTCATAGAGTTAAAATTATCTTATTCATTCCAAAATCTTTTAGAAACAAATTAAAATAACAAATAAAAAGTCTGAGTTTATTTATAGATTATACCGGGTAACAATTTAATCATGCCGCATTGCTTTTGCCACCCTAAATACATGCAGCACATATGGAAATAAAGCATCCATGGTTTCTTCAGCTCCTTTTGTTGAGCCGGGCAGTGTTATTACTAATGTGCTTTTGATAAAACCGGCAACTCCTCTGGATAACATTGCATAAGGCGTTCGTTGCTGGCCGTAATTTCTTGCCGCCTCCATCATTCCGGGAATTTCCCTGTCAAGCAATGGTTGAATAGCATCTGGTGTAATATCTCTTGGCGATAAACCTGTGCCCCCGGTTATTAAAATCATATCATATCCCTGGTCACTGTATTGTTTAGCTTTCGATTGAATCAAATTAAAATCATCAGGAATAATTTCATAAACTGATGCAGTAAGATGATGTTGCTTTAATTTTTCAATAATAGCTTTACCACTGCTGTCTTCTTTAGTACCTGCCGCAACAGAATCTGAACAAACAATCACTGCACAACGAAGACTATCGGTCAGTTCATCTTTAAAATCTGTCTTTCCTCCTTTCTTGCTTACTAACTTTATATTTGATATCTCCACTCCTTTATCAATGGGCTTCAGCATATCATAAATGGTGATAGCGGTTATGGCAGCTCCATGCATTGCCTCTACTTCCACTCCTGTTTTATAAATGGTATGTACTTCGACATTGATAAGAATATTCACTTCGTTTATTTCGTATGTAATGGAAGTAAATTCTATCGGTAAAGGATGACAATCAGGAATGCTGTCACTTGTTTTCTTCACTGCCAGCAGTCCTGCTGCTCTTGAAAATTCAAACACATCGCCTTTAGGAACTTTTTTATTTTGAATGGCCTCAATTGTTTCCTGTTTTGATACGGTTACAGTTGCACAGGCAATGGCTTTGCGTAAACTGTTTGATTTATGTGTAATGTTTACCATGCTTACTGGTTAATTTTCCATTGATGTGATTCATCTGCAAACAATTCTTTTCCCCAAATGGGCAGTTCTGCTTTTATTCTTTCCACCAGCTCGTTGCAGGCTTCCATCGCTGCTTTCCGGTGCGCCGAAGATGTGAAAACAAATAAACAAATTTCTCCTGCGCTCACTTTGCCCAGGCTATGATGCACATGCATGCAGGTAAGATTGTATTTGGCAAATATTTCTTCCCGGATAACATGCATTTTTTCCAAAGCCATTTCTTCATAAGCAGTATACTCAATTGCCACTACTTCCTTTTCATCAATCTTATCTGCTCTTACCTGTCCAAGAAAAATACTATGACCACCAATATTAGTTTTACTGCTATGCTTTTGAATACTGTCGGCAATAAATACAGCTTCTATAGCACCCTGTACAAAAATATTTTTTGGTTTTCTTTCCATTATACTTGTTGCTTTTGTTGTTTCCATTTCACAATCCCGTCTTTCAGACTGAATATCTTTTGGTCTTTATCCAAAACGGCTGATAGCTGCTTCGCTCCCTGCAAACTTCTTTTTCCCGACTGGCAAAATAATACAATTGTCTCAGCTTTAAATTCTCCGGTAAACTCTGTTAGCCGAGATAACGGAATCTTTACATGCGCAAATTCGTTAACCAGAGGAACTTCATCTTTCTCCCGTACATCAACAACAATAATGTTTTCTGATTCCAATAACTCAGAAAAAATAGCTGTATCAATTTCAAATGACGAATCAGCTGCACACAGTTCTTCATAATTGTTGTTGTTGAATGTTTCAATATCTGCGGGAATCAATGAACGGGTTTCCTGTTTTGGAAGTAATTCAATTTCGAACAATTGGTTATTACGACTATCATAAGTAAGTAAACTGTTTACTAAAGGTTTACCTGTTCCCGTTATCAACTTAATCGTTTCATTGGCCATCATTGAGCCGATGATACCGGGTAACACGCCCAATACTCCTGCTTCTGCACAATTAAGAATTTCATTTTTACCCGGTGGAACCGGAAATAAATCCCTGTAATTAACAGCAGGTGAATCTGAATGGGATTTATGATTGAATACAGCTACTTGTCCTTCGTATTGTGAAACGGCACCATAAACAAGTGTTTTATCCAGTAAAACACAGGCATCATTCACTAAATAACGGGTTGCAAAATTATCTGAGCCATCTATAATAATTTCATATTGCTTTATGATTTCAACAGCATTATCATTGGTGATTCTGAAATGATGAATATGAAAATTTATTTCGGGATTTAATTGTTTTAATTTGATGGTGGCTGTTTCTGCCTTTGCTTTTCCAATATCATTTACTCCATATAAAACCTGTCTGTGCAGATTGGAAAGTGATACGATATCATCATCTGCAATACCAATAGTGCCCACACCTGCTGCAGTAAGATATTGCAGAGCCGGGCAGCCTAATCCACCAGCACCAATCACCAGCACTTTTGTCTGCAACAATTTTTGCTGTGCAGCTTCACCAAAATCTTTTAAGATTAGTTGACGGTGATATCGTTCATATGAAATTTGCTTATCCATCTATCCTCCTGAAAAAGGTGGCAACAATGCGATTGTATCATTATTATTCAGCGGTGTATTGGTATCAATCATCTTCTTGTTAACCGCTATCATAAATTTTGAATTCACCAAAACGGGATAACGGTTATTTAATTCAGATACCAATGCATTGGTATCTGCAATATTTTCCAATTGCAGTGTACTGCCTGTTATGTCAGTCAAACTTCCGAATATCACTATGTTGATTGCCATAAAATTCCATTAGTGCAAATTTACTTAACCTTTTCCACAATTATTTTCTGTAAGCCTTTTACCAGGCGTCTTCCTGTGGCTTTGTCATTCGGTGAAATAAGCGTTATCCTATCATCGGTAGCAGCCGCCTCTTTACCATCATGACCAGTAAGAATATATACCGACCCGCCTGTTTGAGTATTAAAAATTTCATTCCATGAAAAAACAACTTTGTAGTTATCAGAAGCAATGCATATGATATAAAACTCACTCAGCACTTTGGGAGTTTCTGAAACAATTTCAGCTTTGTCCAATATATCTTTCAACAAAACGCCCTGCAGATTTTTAATAGTATGTTTCTTCTGCAGCAGGTGATTTGTGATTACTACGCTATCGGTATTGTAAGTTTTATAGGCTTTCAAATCATTCAGCGAAACAGTCAGTTGGTTTTTCACAGCACCCCCTACTGAAAATTTATCAGTCGGGTCAATTTTCTCCTGAGCTGATGAACTTAGTCCTGCCAATACAAAAATTAAAATGAATAGTTTTTTCATGAGTGAGCATTATGCATGTGTGAACAATAATTTATAAGCTGCTACCATTAACACTATAGCCAGCAAATACTTTAAAATATTTTGATTAAACTTTATTGAGCCGAAATAAGCCCCGCATACACCACCCACAAAAGCAACTCCCACATACGCATACATATCAGGACTGAAATGAATGCCTTTGCTTAGCTGCCCTGCTAAACCGGACAGTGAGTTTACAAAAATGAACAAAGCACTGATAGCTGCTGTTTGTTTCATATCAGCCCACTTGAGTAATAACAGTACCGGTGATAAAATGATGCCGCCTCCAATTCCGATTAAGCCTGATAGAAACCCAATTACTCCTCCAATGATTATTGATAAGAATACATTATTCTTCTTTATATCTTCCACACGAATATTACTGAAGAATAAAAACCGTACTATCGGAATAACTAAAAGTAATCCGAGTATTTTTTTATAAATGACCGTATCAATCGAAATCAACCCGCCAACATAAGCCATCGGTACAGAAGCAATAGCAAAGGGTAAAAACAATTTCCAGTTAAAATGTTTGCCACGATAAAACTGTATAAAAGAAGTGAGTGATACAAACAGGTTCAGCAGTAAAGCAGTTGGCTTCATCACTTCCGGTGTAATGCTGAACAATGCCATCAGTGCCAGGTAACCGCTGGCACCTCCATGTCCTACTGAGGCATAAAGAAATGCTACCAAAAACAATAAAAAATAAAAAAGTATAACGCTTTCCATCATTAATATTTAAGCAGGCAGTAAATGTATTTCCACTGCCCCTCCTTCCGCATATTCTTTCATCGGCTCCTCTAACACTACAAAACAATTGGCTTTGGCAAAGGAACTCATCCGGTACGATTCCTGTGCATCTAATATGGTTACATTTTCGCCGTTGTAATGTCCTTTTAAAAACTGAGTCAGCAATATTTTTTTACTGAAAGATGATGCTAAGGGTGCTGGTGCTGATGATAAACTTATTTTTCGTTTGGTCATTAACGATAATACCGTTAACACATATTCATAAAAACAGGTGAGCACCGAAGATGGGTTGCCAGGCAATCCAAACACCAGTTTGTTTGCCTTCTTACCAAAGAACAATGGCTTGCCGGGCCGTTGTTTTATTCTATGAAACAATTTTGTTACTCCGCAATTTTCAGTTGCCTTCAAAACAAAATCATAATCTCCCACACTGATGCCACCGGTTAATAAAACTAAATCACTTTTTTCTAATGCCTCTTTTAACATGCCTGTTAATATTTCTAAATCATCATCTGCACTGTATATTTTTATATTACTGAAATGAAGTTGTTTTAATACAGCTGTTAATGAAAATGAATTTGATTCATACACCTGACCCGGTGCTAATGTTTTTCCGGGTTGCTGTAATTCTTTTCCGGTGATGATGATACTGATGACCGGGTTAGGAATGGTCATTACTTCTGTAACACCGATACCAGCCAAAAATCCAATAGCAGCCGGTGATAAAATACTTTCTTTTTCCAAAGCCGGTTCACCAGTTTTTATTTCAGAACCTTTTAGACGAACATTTCTTCCCTGCTCTAATATATCATCTTCAATCATCAGCTTACCATCTTTCACTATAACTTTTTCCTGCATCACTACCGTATCTGCACCATTTGGAACCGGTGCACCAGTGAATATCCGAATAGCAGTTCCTGGCTGGAGTGTTTCGGATGAATAATCTCCTGCAGCCATTTCTCCATTAATAATTAACTCCTGTTGTTGTTTCCAATCATTAAAAGAAAAAGCATAACCATCCATTGCTGATTGAGGAAATGCAGGAATATCAACAGCAGAAAAAATATCTTCTGCCAGTATTTTACCGGCAGCTTCCTGTAACAAACATTTTACAGGTGATAATGCATCCGTATTTTCCAGGATTATTTTTTTTGCTTCTGCTACTGAAATCATGTTGATTAATTATTTCTATCCTCCAATCGTAATCATGCTGCGGTTATGTATATCTTCTGCATGAAGATGTTCAAAGTCGGCAGTGAACTGACCACCCAATTCTTTTGCTTTGGATTGAATACTTTGATAAATCAATGGAACAACCTCTTCTCCTTTTCTTAATGCAGATAACAAATCTGTTTCTTTATCAGAAAACAAACAGTTTTTCATTTTACCATCTGCTGTTAAACGCATCCGGTTACAGGTGCTGCAGAATGGAGCACTCATGGTACTGATAACAGCAAAAGTTCCTTTATGACCGGGAACAATATACCCTTTAGCCGTATCATGCTCATCATTCTTCAACGGAAGAAAAGAATATTTTTCTTCTATTACTGACAGCATTTCTTTCCAGGTAAATACTTTATTGCTTGTCCATTTATTACCGGAGAAAGGCATAAACTCAATAAAACGTACATGCACCGGGTCATGCTTTGTCCATTCAATAAAATCATTTATCTCTGCATCATTCAACCCTTTCATCACCACCACATTTACTTTCACATGAAAGTTATTGCGAATGAGCAGTTGAATATTGTCATACACCTGCTGAAACTGATTACGACGGGTGATGAGATTAAATTTTTCTGATTGCAGCGTATCCAGACTAACATTCAGTGAATGAATATTAGCCTGTTTGAGCACATCAAAATATTCATGAAGCCTTACTCCATTGGTAGTAAGCGTTAACTTAACCGGAAGCTTTGATAAACGCAGCATAATATCTGCCGCATCTTTACGAACCAGGGGTTCACCTCCGGTCAATCGTATTTTATTTACGCCGTGTTGTACGAATATTTTTGCCAGTTGCTCAATCTCATCTGCCTGCATCAACTTAGAAGCAGGAGTAAATTCATACTCTTCTTCCGGCATGCAATAAAAGCAACGGAAATTGCAGTTATCTGTTAATGATATCCGCAGGTAATTATGAACACGATTATAAGAATCAACAATCATTAAAATCAAAAATTAAATTAAATTAATCAATCAGCTGCTGCATCAGCATCGCTGGTTTTCTTTTTATTATCTCCACCATATCTCCCACTTTCAATTCCCCTTCTCCACGGCATAAAATATTTTGCCCAAACATTACTTTATTATTTACAAACCGGTATTTCGATAATGTTCTTAACGGTTCTTTTCCCCTGGCACCTGATTCCTGATCAGTAGTTGGAACCGGGCAACGGGCACACAGTTTCACTCCCAGAAAACTTATTCCATTTACGATAAAATGTTCCATCGTATCTTCTTCATAAGCTTGTGCACCTGCAATTACCACATTGGGCCGGAAACGGTTCATCGGTAATGCTTCTTCCAGGCGGTTATTCAAATCATCCAGCGAAGACTGACTGATAAGCAACAAAGGATAGGCATCTGAAAAACTCGTAATATCTTCCTCACTGATTGCATACGCCGCTTCCACTTTTCTTTGCGTTGTATCCGGCATATACACCAACCGGCATTTTAAAGCTAACTGTTTCGTAAACCAATCATCTGCTTCCTTGCTTACATATTGTGCTTCACAAGTATCATCCCATATACTTACTATTGCATTCATTCCGTTTGATGCCGGTGTCAATGGTAATTTAATTTTATCTGCAATATTGCTTTTATGATACACCACTAATTCGTTTCCTTCAATAGCTGTTCTCAATAATGCCATCACGGGGAATTCCCGTTGCGTTAAAAACTTATTTTGTTCATCCACCAGCATAAACCGCCGGTCATGCTGTAAACCCCTGTCAGTAACCAGTGCTTTTTTAACCCTGATACCGCCTAATGATTTAACGGGATAAATATATAAATCGCTGATGGAAAGCATACCTAAAATTACAGCATTATCGCTTGCAAATAGTTTATTAAACAGAATGCCTGGTACATTTTAATTTTTCGCTTCATGACCCACCCCTATTAAATAGTCTTTTATTTTTACCCACTACTACCCCTCCCCTGGAGGGGATAAAGAGGCCGCTGATTGAAATTCAAATGAAGCATTGCTAAAATTCAAACTGCACCCGAATAGTTTGATATAAATAACAAGTAACTTTATTGCTGATAAAAACATATTTTGATTATGAAATCAGCAATTGTAATTGAATATTGTCCCAAATGTCACTGGTTGCTTCGTGCCGCTTATATGGCGCAGGAATTTTTAACCACTTTTGAAAATGAACTGAAAGGCGTAACGCTTCAGCCCAGTGAAGTAAGCGGCGATTTTCATATCAGCATAGATGGCAAAAAGATTTTTGACAGGAAAGAATATGGCGGCTTTCCTGAAATAAAAGAATTAAAACAATTAGTTAGGGATGTTGCTGCACCGGGCAAAAGTTTAGGACATACCGATACCAAAACACATCATCAGTAGCATTAAACAACATTCATTTTATGCTGGGTGTTATATTATGCGGCGGATTAAGTTCAAGAATGGGCAGTGATAAAGGGCTGCTCAAATTAGAAGCTAAAACATGGGCACAAACAGCTATTGATAAAATGAACGGTTTAAATATTCCTGTTAAGATATCTGTCAATAAAAATCAGTATGCTGATTATGCTTCTATTTTTTTGGCTGCCGATTTAATTACCGACGATTCATCTTTATCTATTAAGGGACCTTTGCTCGGTGTTTTAAGTTGTCATCTTCAATTCCCAACAGAAGCCCTTTTTGTTCTTGCCTGTGATATGCCGTTAATGGAACCTGTTTTACTCAAAGAACTTTATCAGCAATATCAATCATCCGCTGCTGATGCCTGCCTTTTCACCAATGATGGTGAGCCGGAACCTTTATGTGGTATCTATAGCGCTAAGGGTTTGTCTGCTATTCTCACCATGTTTTGCAATAATGAACTAACAAAGCACAGCATGAAATTTATGCTTGACCATTTAACAGTTGATGCTATTGCTTTAAAAGAAGAACAGAAAAAATGCTTCCGTAATTTTAATGCACATGCTGAGTTAAACGGTTTGTAATCCTAATTTAGATTTTTCAATTTTTACAAATTCCTCTTTTGGCGATTCACATAATGAACAGCTATACTCATCGGGCAATGCAGAAAACGATGTGCCGGTTGCAATATTTCTTTCAGGCTCACCAATCGTTTCATCATATACTGTTAAACAATGACTGCATTGATGTACATATTCTTTCGCCTGTTTTTTATCTGTTTCTTTTGCCGGCATTATTTTTTTATCAGCATCTGCATATTTATTAGCCCTGTGTTTATAAAAACTCATCAGGCAACGACGCAATTGTTCTCCCAATAAAAATTTCGGATTGTTTTTACTGAAGATAAAACCGGTGCGTTCGTTGGGATTAAATCCCTCAGCACACAAAATATCATAGAGATAAAATAATTCCACTCCGAAAATATTCAGCAATGGCTTTCTTTTAACTAATATGCTGCTAAACACTTCGCTTTTCTTTCTTGTTTTAATGCCGATACAAATTCCAAAAGTCCGGGTATCATCATTACCGAATTGCTTCACTAAATAATTCTTTAACTCCAACCCTTCCCTGCAGTTATCTTCCACCTGGAAATTCAACTCATTAGCAGCATGACGCATATTTAACCGGTAGCTATCCAATAATCTGCTCCATTTCAGCCGGTCTTTTTCTTCTATTCCTTTTACAATAATTGTTTTCCATGGAGTGGAACATAATTGTCCAATCTTTGTTTCCAAACAAAGCAAAGCCAGTTCCTTTAAAAATTCAATTTTAAATAATTCATCCCGGCGATAAGCACCGAGCCAGTACCGGTTATTATTATAGCGGTTCAACCCTTCATAGTATGGAAGATTGAATGCCGGTAATATGGCAGGTTGCTCAGATGTTTTAATAATGTATTTGCTGGTTTGAATTTTACTGAACAGTTCCTCACCCTTTGCCTTCACATTATCATAAAATAATTCTTTATGCTGAAATATGAGTGTTTCTATTTCCTTTGAAACTTTGGGAACATCATTGGTATAAACCATCTCCTTCCATTCATACACCGTATTCGTTTTTGGGAAACGAATAAACAAATGCCAGAAATGTGGCGCTGCTGATGAAGCCACCCAGTTAATATTACCGGTTAACATGGGTGTAAAACTCTGGTTACTGTCGGACAGGTTAATTTTTAATCGTGGTTCGTAATCAATTCCATCAAAAATATCTTTATACACGCCTTCACTTAACCAGGTATGTGTAATAAAAACTTCTTCGGCCGGGTAAGAACTTACAATATTGGGAAAATCATCACTGTTTATTTCAAATGGTATATCCAGTTTCTTTAATTCAGCAATCAATGTATTCACATTATCAGGATAAGCAGTAATAAGTAATTGCTGACGCAAACCAAAACTTACATATTTAATCCCTGCCGTGGAGGTTGCCACGAGGATATTATATAAATCGCCGGGAGAAATAATTCCACCACGGAAATTAACTTTTATGGTAATAGCGTTTGTCATTTTTCAATTAATACATTTTCTTTTTTTATACTGCTGATATTAGATTCAAGAATTGCTTTGACTTCCGGACGGCAACTGCCGCATCCCATTCCTGCACCGGTAAGCTGGCACAATTGCAAATGGTCTTTGCAACCTTCCTTAATCTTGTTGATTAAATTTCCTTCGCCCACATTGTTACAACTGCAAACTAATTTACCGATAACAGGCTCAGGGGTTTTTCCTGAACGTAATAGCTGAAGTCGTTTTTCACTGAGTTCAATTTTGTTTTCGATGAGGTTACGAAACTCCAGGAACTCTGCTTTATCGCCAATCAAAATAGCGCCTACTAATTTATCGTTATGAATGATACATTTTTTATAATACCGTTTGGCTTTATCAATAAACACCACTTCTTCATAAGCCGGATCATCAGGGCATTCTACAATACCAAGTGAACATAATTCCGTTCCATGCATTTTCAAAATATTCATCAGCAGCGAACCACTGTAATATTTTGAAATATCACCACTGAGAAATCTTGCCACTATTTCTGCCTGTTGTTCAGCAGCAGCAGTAATGCCATATAAAAATCCTTTGAACTCAGCTATTTCACCAATTGCAAATACAGACGGGTCATTTGTTTGTAAATATTCATCTACTACCACGCCACGTTTACAATCAAGTCCGCCTGCTTTGGCAATTTCAATATTTGGTACTGTGCCGATGGCAATAACTATAGCCTGGCAGTCTATCATTAAACCACTTTTTAACCGAATACCCGAAACCGTTGTATCACCAAGAAAGCGTTCTATCTCATCATTATAATAAATATCAACACCTTTATCAGTTAATTCTTCATGCAGCAACTGGCTTCCCAATGGATCTAACTGACGATCCATTAAACGGGAGATACGTTGTATGATGGTTACCTCCACATTTACTTCACGGAGCGAAGCAGCTAACTCAATTCCCAATAAACCACCACCCACAATTACTACTTTACCACCTGCCGGGTCAACATGATGCTTGAAATTATCAGCATCCATTCTGCTGCGCATGGTGAATATCCCTTTCATAGAAGGTACATCCCGCAGCATAGCGGCTCGGCTTCCTGTCGCCAGTAACAATACATCATAAGTATGTATTACTCCTTTGCTGTCTGTTACTGTTTTATTTTCCCGGTCAATATTTTCAATGCTTACGCCACGGTGGAGTTTAATATTATAATCATATTCTTCGGCATCCGACATCTTTATTAAACTATGCCATTGCAATGACCCACTGATATAATCCGGCAACAGCACCCGGTTATAAAAAGGAAAATCTTCTTTGCTGAAAATTTCAATTTCATCATCAGCATTTAAAGCCCGGTAACTTTTTACAAAACCACAGGCTCCGGCTCCAGCACCAACAACAATAATTTTTTGTTTGGCCTTTTTATAAAGTTTTACTTCAACTGCTGAAAATTTAAAATCAGGTTCTTTACTTTTTGGGTCAACGAGATTATTGGTAAGATTGTTTGCCCTGTTTAAATCACTGTTCAATACTTTGCCCCAATGCATTGGCAAAAACACTACGCCTTCTTTTATATCTTCTGAAAATTTTGCTTTAACCCTTACATTACCACGGGCATTAAAAATTTCAACCAGTTCGTTTTCTTTAATATTTCGTTTAGCTGCATCCGCAGGATTTATTTCCAGGAAGGATTCTGAAATATGTTGTTTGAGTTTATTTACTTTTCCCGTCTTGCTCATCGTATGCCACTGATCACGGATGCGGCCGGTAGTTAATATCAATGGAAAATCAGGACTTAATTTTTCTGATTGGTTTTCATCACTGAAAGAATGAATAATCGCTTTTTGAGAATCAGTATAAAACTTTTTATCAGTAAACAATCGCTTAGTTCCATACTCATTATTCCTGTCATCTGTCAACTGTAAACTGTAAACTTTTGTATAAGGCCATTGAATAGTTTTCTTTTCTTTCAGAATAGCATAGCTTAGTGCACTGATGTCAATATTTGTTCCTGAAGTCAATGCAGCATGCTCTGCAAATATCTCAGCACAGTTTTTATAATCAAATCCATTATAGCCCATCTTTTTTGCAAAGCGACAGATGATTTCAGCATCCGGTAATGCTTCACCCGGTGCATCGGTAATTTTATTGAGATAACTAATTCGTCGTTCTGCATTCGTCATCGTTCCTTCCTTCTCTGTCCATGAAGCAGCAGGTAACACTACATCTGCATATTTTAGTGTTTCTGCTTTGCTGCTTATTTCCTGTACCACTACAAACTTTGCTTTCTTCAAAGCTTCTTCTGCTATTCTTACATCCGGCAAACTTATAAGTGGATTGGTACATAATATCCATATT
The DNA here is from genome assembly GCA_016200915.1 of Sphingobacteriales bacterium. Classification (GTDB taxonomy): domain Bacteria; phylum Bacteroidota; class Bacteroidia; order Chitinophagales; family Chitinophagaceae; genus AWTP1-9. The sequence continues at coordinate 273,298 of JACQDV010000008.1, read as the reverse complement.
GCTTTCAATCTTCCATCATTCAATGCTTCAAACATTTCTGTTGCAGTCAATCCCGGTTTTGATGAAATAGTTCCTGCAGGTATTCCCCAGTATTGTTCTACTTCCGCCCGGTGTTCTGCATTTAATAAATCACGGTGAGCAGGTAATAAGTTGGATAAACCTCCCACTTCTCTTCCACCCATTGCATTAGGCTGACCGGTTAATGATAAAGGACCGGAGCCTGGTTTACCAATATGCCCGGTAATTAAATTAAGGTTGATGAGTGAAAGATTTTTATTTACGCCAATCACACTTTGATTCAGCCCCATCGTCCACATGGTAATAAAACCTTTGGCATTACCAATATAAGAAGCTGCAAGACGAATATCTTTTTCCTGCACACCACAAATCACTGCGGCTTCAGCAATGGTTCTTTCAAATACAGTGGTTTTATATTTTTCAAATCCTTCTGAATGATTTTTTATAAAGTCAATATCAATATCACCATTTTCAAACAGCACTCTTCCAATAGCATGATGCAGTGTAATATCTGTTCCCGGATTTAATTGCAAATGCACATCAGCCATTGAACAGGTTTGTGTTTTCCTCGGGTCGCTGACAATAATTTTTATATTCGGATTTTTTTCTCTTGCTGCTTCCACTCTTCTCCATAATATTGGATGACACCAGGCAGGATTTGCACCAGCCACAAAAATTACATCAGCTAATTCCAAATCATCATAACTCACGGGCACACTGTCTTCACCCAAACTCATTTTATATGCTACCACCGCACTACTCATACACAACCTTGAGTTGGTATCAATGTTATTGCTGCCGATAAAACCTTTTATTAGTTTATTGACAACATAATATTCTTCCGTTAAACATTGGCCCGAAGCATAGAAAGCAACCGAGTCGGGTCCATATTTATCAATCAATGTTTTAAAAACAGCAGCCGTTCTTTCGAGTGCAGTATCCCATGATACCCTTTGTCTTGCCTGGTTGCGGCCATAACGTATCTCAGGATAAAGCAATCTGTCACTGGTGTCATTCACCGTATAATGAAGATTCATTCCTTTACTGCACAACATTCCTTTATTCACAGGGTGAGTCTTATCTCCTTCCACATGCAATCTTCCCAATTTATCTTTGTTTATGGTGATACCACAGCCCACACCACAATAGCAGCAGGTAGTAGTTCCCGCTGCTTCATTGCCCAGCAAAGAGAATTGAACGTTATGATTATTATTATTCATCTTTTAAAAAATAGCAAACAATCAAATGACAGATTATGCAGCTTCCAATGACATTTCCGCTTCCACTGCTTTTTCAGCTTTAGCAAAACGGGTTACGAGTATAATTAAAGAAACTGCGATGATGATAATTCCTATATAGCTAAATGCCTGTATGTAGGTAATGCTTTTGCTTTTAAACAGGAATCCAAACAACATTCCTCCAACATTTCCACCAGCACCTACAATACCACTTACCAATCCAACATTTTTTTCATTTACAAATGGCGTGATGGCATAAGTTGTACCATTCGCCATTTTAAGAAACAATGCAAAAGTTATCATGGAGAAAATAGCCATACCAAATGAACCTGCCTGTGCAAACATGATTAAACCAGCTCCTTCCAACAGCAGTACCGTTGCAAGTAGAATACCTTTACCTCTCATACCATACGATTTTCCAATACGGTCGGCAAAGATGCCGCCTAATGCACGGGCAAAAATGTTCATGAAGCCAAACACTCCAGCCCAGAAACCAGCATTGCTCTGGCTTAATTTATATTCCTGTACAAAATGTAAAGCAGCCACATTATCAAAAGTTATTTCCATTCCGAAACAAACTGCATAAGCCATAGCCAATGCCCAAATTCTCCAATCTTTTAAAATGCTGTAATCTGTTTTTGTTTTTTGTTTTACGGCTCTTTGTATTTCATCATAATTACCAGCCGGTGTATCTTTTGTATAACGATAATAAAGAAAAGCTACTACCAGCATCATTATTCCCGGAACTATCATCGCATAACGCCATGCTTCTGCTTTGGTATAACCAAATCCAACAATCGCAGCAAATATCAACGGCATTACCATGTTGGTGATTCCTCCTCCAAGGTTACCCCAACCACCGGCAACAGCGTTGGCTGTTCCTTTTATATTGGAAGCAAACATCACTGAAGTATGAAATTGTGTAATAACAAATGAAGCGCCGATGATACTGATAGCTAAACGAAATAATAAGAAAGATGTATAACTATGTGCTAATCCAACTCCCATTACGGGAATAGCTCCTAACAACAATAAAGCTGTATATGTTTTTCTCGGGCCCCATGTATCACATAATTTACCAATGAGCAAACGGGCCAAAATTGTTCCGGAAACGGAAGCGATAACGATATTACCTATCTGTGATTTGTCCAAATGCAAATCTTCTTTAATGGTCGGCATTAAAGGCGCCAGGCCAAACCATCCAAAGAAACACACAAAAAAAGTAAGCCAGGTAACGTGAAAAGTTTTCATCTGAATTCCTTTCAGCGAAAAAATGTTGAGTTTTGTTAATGGTTGATTAGTTACTGCCATAACTATTGATTTTAGTGTTAAGAATATGGTGAATGTGTTTTATCATTTACTGAAAAACTCAGGTTTAATATTGATTTGTAAATAAGCCCAAGTAGCATTGAGTTTGGCTGTGCCGGGTGTCATGCTCTTAGCATATTCCATACTTTTAGTTGCAGCGAGATAGCTTATGCCCAATTCAATGCTGGTTACTTTGTTTAAAGTATAGCTGCTTACCCAATCAATTTCACTCCCGAGATATTTTTTGATAGCATTGCCATTTACATCTTTCTGGTCTCTTGCCAATGAGAAATAATGATAATCCAATGCACTACTGAATCGTTTGTTAGAAGATGTATATTTTATTTTAGCAAAAGGGTTATTTAATCCTCCTGCTGGTGAACCAGTTCCTGCATAGAAATAATCCATCAATCCCCAAAACTTATGCGGTGTTCCATACAACGGGTCAAAACGATGATTCATTGTGGAAGTACTAAAAGCATTGTTTCCTGATACATAATCCCACCCGGCTGTATAAGAAAATTTCTTTTTAGCATACGTTAATGATAAAGTAGAAGTATATGCACCCAATGACAATCCGTCTTTATCCTTTCCTGCCTGGTAATAAAATCCTGCATTGAGTGTAACTGCTTTTTTCTTATCCAACTGACTCGTTATTAAAACACCTGTAGTAAATCTTGTGTTTACACCAGACTGGTTGTAGCGGCGGCCAAACACATAACCTGTATCAGTACCGGCTATTGTTTTAACTGAATCTAATTTATATTTAGAAAACTGGTCGCTGACAAACAGTGCAGTTATTTTTGTTTGATTGAATGTTTTTGCTGCATATAAGAATTGCAATGCTTTATACTGCTGGCCTATTGCATTAGTGCTGGGAGGATTCATCATAGAAAGAGAACCTGTTTTTGCACTGATACCGCTTGCATTTACAATTGGTATCAATCCTGTTGGAGTTAACAGTAAATTTCCTTTGCTATCCTTTACATAAGGAGTAACATTAGCTGGTGTATAATAAGTGCCGTTGTAATTAAATGCATCTGTATTCTGGTTGAAGGCAGCGCCTAAATCAATCTGCCATCCTTTATTTAATAATTTAAAAACGATTGCATCATGACGACGGGCCTGTTGCAACCAGTCAAGGTTTCCCAATAAACGGCTGTCATCATACAACAATTCCTGTCTCCCTATTTTAACACCGAAATAATCAACACTCGAATGTTTGAAGGAAGTATCTTTTTTATTAGTCAGTGCAATTTCAGCCCATGCTTCATGCACACCAAGCCTGCTTCCATCTGCAGGGCTAATAGAAGAGGCATCCTGTCCCCATACTCTCACATCCTGCAGTGATGTTTGAAAAGTAATGCGGTTCCATTTATAATTAAAAGTCAAACGACTTCTTTGAGAAGTAAAGAAAGATGGTTTATTGGCTGATAGTCTTAATGTACCTGCTCCATCACGATACTCTGTCCTTGTTCTTATTTGTCCCGATAAAGAAAATTGTGCAGACGATTTTATACTGCTGAATAACAACAGGCCAAATAAAATCAGTTGTGTTGGTTTAAATTTTTTCATATTAATTTTGATTGATTTTAAGGTGAACTAATCTTGGAATCATTCCGCCCGGTTAGACTGCCATCTGCCGGGCTTTTTATTTATAGTTTGTTTTTAATCTTCCTCTACAGCTATATATACTCTCCCATCTTCCACTTTTACTTCGTAGGTTGTAATGACACATTCATCTCCACTCAAACATTCACCGGTAACCAGCGAAAATGTTTTTTTGTGAAAGGGGCATGCTACTTTAGGTTCTCCGTTTTGTGAACCAATCATGCCGCGGCTTAATGCCATCTGCATACGATGCGGACATTCATTTTGTGTAGCATACCATTCATTACGGCGGGCAAAATGAAAAAGAGCAATTTGTGTATTGTTGTACTTAACACAAACACCGCCATTGGCAGGTACATCTTCCACTCTGCAGGCGGGAAACCAGGTAATTGTTTTGGTTGCAATCATAATTGTGCTTTTAAGTGTTATTAAATTTTCACCCGGATTTACCGGTTTGCATTTGTATATGTAAAGAGGATTTCAACCGCTTTACCAGCAGTTATTACGCAAGAAAACATTCGAGTGAAGCCGGCCGTTAAGCCGGGCTTTAAAAAAGTATCACAGGTACAAGCAGCAATTAATACATCTATATCTAAGCAATGACAAAAATCTGATTTGTTATTTCCATTCCTTCGCTCTCTTTTGTTCCCGCATAGGGTCAAACACTACGGTTGGGTCTTTCTCTTCCGGTGCATTCACAAAATGATTGAAGCGTTTGCGTATCTCGGGGTTCTCTACCGCTTCTTTCCACTCACATTTATAACTATCAACCAGCAATTGCATTTCAGCTTCTAATTCCTGAACAATTCTCAAACTATCATTTACCACTACATTCCGGAGGTAATCAATACCGCCGTCCATTTTATTGAGCCAGGTAGCTGTTCTCGTTAATGGATCGGCGGTTTTTATATAGAACATGAGAAAGCGGTCAATATAACGGATACAGGTTTCACAATCTAAATCGGTAGCAAGTAATAAAGCATGCTGTGGTTTGGAACCACCATTTCCACATACATATAAGTTCCATCCTTTTTCAGTGGCGATGATGCCAAAGTCTTTACTTTGCGCTTCAGCACATTCACGGATGCAACCGGATACGGCTGATTTAATTTTATGCGGAGCTCTTAGACCACGGTAGCGTTCTTCAATTTGAATAGCAAAACTTACACTATCATGCAAACCAAAACGACACCAGGTACTGCCCACACAACTTTTTACAGTACGCAATGCTTTGCCATAAGCATGACCACTTTCAAATCCTGCTGCAATTAATTCTTCCCATATCAACGGAAGGTCAGAAAGATGTGCCCCGAATAAATCAATTCTTTGCCCGCCGGTAATTTTCGTATAGAGATGATATTTCTTCGCTACTTGCCCAATTACAATCAGTTTATCAGGAGTAATTTCTCCACCGGGAATACGTGGCACAACAGAATAAGTTCCTCCTTTTTGAATATTGGCAAGAAAGCGGTCATTACTATCCTGTGCCGTATCATTTCCTTTTTCCAAAATCATTTCATTCCATAAACTGGCTAATATGGAAGCTACCGGTGGCTTGCATAATTCACAACCATCACCTGTACCTAATTTATCTAATACTTCATCGTAAGTTTTGAGCTGATGAATTTTTACCAAATCATATAATTCCTGGCGACTATAATTAAAATGCTCACATATAACATTGCGGATATATTTTCCCTGTGCTTTTAATGTATAATTCACCAGGTCTTTAATCATAGGTACACAACCGCCACAACCTGTTCCTGCCTTTGTGCATTTTTTAATGGCTTCAACTGTTTCAGCACCATTTTCTACTTCGCTGCATATAGCACCTTTGGTAATACTTTCACAACTGCAGATATAGGCATCATCGGGCAAGCTTAAAATACCTGCACCACCATCTGCCTCACCACCTCTAGAACCCAATATTACATCTTCAGGGTTGGGTGGTAACACCACTTTATTTTTACAGGTTTGCAACAGCATATTGTATTGCTCCGCATCACCTACTAAAATTCCACCCAGCAATTGTTTACCATCAGCACTGATGTTGATACGCTTGTAAATTCCTTTCATGCTATCATTCAGTACAACACTTTTCACTTCTCCACCAATTGCAAACGGATCACCAAAGCTGGCCACATCTACACCAATCAATTTTAGTTTGGTGCTCATATCAAACCCAGTAAAAGATTTATCACCACCGGTTAAGATTGCAACAACTACATCTGCCATCTCATAACCCGGAGCCACCAAACCATATATCATTCCATTATGTAAAGCACATTCACCAATGGCAAATATGTTTTCATCAGAGGTTTGCAGTTTATCATTCACAACTATACCACCTCTTGCGCCAGTATCTAAACCGGAAGATTTTGCTAATTCATCTCTTGGTTTAATACCGGCAGAAATTACCAGCATATCCACTTCAATAGAAGTATTATCAGAAAAACTCATTCCTTTAATACTTTCATCACCGGTAATAGCAGTTGTATTTTTTGATGTGTGAATAGTTAAACCAAGACTCTCCAATTTTGATTGCAACAATGCAGAGCCTGCTTCATCAATTTGTCTTGGCATTAAACGTGGGGCAAATTCAATTACCTGTGTATTAGTAACTCCTAAATCAAGCATGGCTTTAGCAGCTTCCAATCCAAGCAATCCACCGCCAATCACCGCACCTTTTTTGGAATGCTTAGCCCATTGCGTCATTAATTCTAAATCTTCAATCGTTCTGTAGATAAACACCCCTTCTTTTTCAACACCGGGTATTGGAGGAACAAAAGCAGATGAACCAGTAGCCAGAACGAGGTAATCATATTGTTCTGTAATGCCACTGTGAGATGTGATTGTTTTAGTAACACGGTCAATACTTTTAACCGGGTCGCCCAAATACAATTTTATGTTGTTGTCAACATACCAGTCTTTTGATGCCAGACTGAGATCATCGGCAGATTTGCCTGAGAAATACTCACTCAGATGTACCCTGTCATAAGCTGGCCTGGTTTCTTCACCAAAGACAACAATCTCAAAATGTGCGGAACTGTTTTTGGCTACCAGTTTTTCGCAGAACTTATAGCCAACCATTCCATTCCCAACTACCACTACTTTCATTTCTTTAGATTTTAAGTGTATTAAACAGAAAATAATGATAGCAAACAATCAAATTAAAATATATTCTATATATTATTTTTAAGCAATTGGTTATACAAATTTATACTAAAACATGATTTATACAATAAAAATAAGGATAAATTATTTAAATTTGAAAAAGAAATTATTTAAATATTTCACATATAATTTAAATTAATATAAAATGAGGCAATTAATTTCCTTAGTAGGTGCAGGGCCAGGAAATCCGGAATTGATTACCATCAAAGCCATTCGCACCATAGAAAAAGCAGATGTAATATTATATGATACCCTGGCAAATGAAGAATTGTTGAATTATGCGCAGCCCAATTGTGTAAAGAAATTTGTAGGCAAAAGATACGGCTGTCATGCATTGTCACAGGAAGAGATTAATGTGTTAATGATAGATTATGCTTTTTCACATGGTCATGTAGTACGGTTAAAAGGTGGCGACCCGTTTGTGTTTGGAAGAGCACAGGAAGAAATAGAAGCGGCCAGGCAAGCGGGAATTGAAATAAATATTGTTCCCGGTATATCAAGTGCTTTAGCAGTTCCGGCAACACAGTTAATCCCATTAACCTGCCGTGGATTGAATGAAAGTTTTTGGGTAACAACCGGCACTACCCGTTCCGGTGAAATTTCAAGTGATATTAAACTGGCTGCACAATCATCTGCCACTGTTATCATATTAATGGCGATGAGTAAACTGGAAGCTATTATGGATATCTTTGCTACTCACGGAAAAAAAGATACCCCCGTTGCTATTATTCAGAATGGAACTACTGCAGAAGAAAAAATGGTTATTGGTTCAGTAAAAGATATTTTCTTTAAAGCCCAATATGAAGGCATCACCAACCCGGCGATAATTGTAGTGGGAGAAGTAGTCAGCCTTCATCCCTCTATACTTACTGCTACAATAAATAATCAAACCACCAGCTATTTTGCAGCGAAAACGAAACAGTAAGAACAAGTATGCCCGATTCCAATTAATATTGTAAAGAAAAAGTTTCGGGCTTTATGAAACAGAATAAAAAGAACTGCGATCTGCATAGTTGTGTTTTATGTAAACAATGCCAGTCAGACTGGCTTCCTGCCATTGATGCTGCCCGAAAAAGTTTTCATTTCAAAAAAGGGGAATTGTTATTTACAGAAGGAAAAGAAGTAACAGGAATGTTCTTTGTAACAAACGGATTGGTAAAAGTGCATAAGAAATGGGGTAGCGATAAAGAATTGATTTTACGCATTGCTAAGGATGGTGATATTGTGGGGCACAGGGGATTAGGCAGTGATACTATTTATCCTGTTTCAGGAACAGCATTAGAACCGACAGATGTATGTTTTGTTAGTCTTGATTTTTTCAACAGCACATTAAAAGTAAATCCTGATTTTCTATTTCAACTGATGATGTTTTTTGCGGCAGAATTAAAAGAGTCAGAAAAAAAGATGCGGAACCTTGCTCACATGACAGTGAAAGGCAGAACAGCCAATGCGTTGCTGGCACTGCAACAAAAATTTGGCACAAACCCAGATGGCAGCTTAGGCATTACACTCAGCCGTCAGGATTTTGCCTCTTATATTGGCACCACGTATGAAACATCTTTCAGAACGATGAATGAACTGGCGGATGAAAAAATTATAAAGATGGAAGGGAAAAATTTTTTTCTTTTGAATGAAGAAAAATTAATAGCATATACAGGGGATGGTAATTAATTTTTTAATCACATTTCTTAATTCCTGCTTTCTTAACAATTAAATCAACTCTCACAACAATATTACTCTTCTTAACTGTTGCCGGAAAAAAACTTAACCAGGCAAATTGAATTATTACTCCTTACTAATTAACGAAACAAAAAAATGTTTGAAATAAAAAAGCCCTGGACTTCTCCAAAGCTTTATAGTAGCGAGATCGGGAGTTGAACCCGAGACCTTTGGGTTATGAATCCAACGCTCTAACCACCTGAGCTACCTCGCCAAATGGGCTGCAAATATAGGTTGATTAACCTAACTGAACAAACCATTTTGGCTTCTGTTTTACCAATAAAAAAGCAGGTGATAGACATCACCTGCAACGACATGAGAAAATTTCTGACCGCAATTTAGAACCGAACATGATCCAGGGATGAATTGCGGGTATTATTTAACCAAAAGAAATCCCCGGAGTTTATCAATTATTTAAATCTAACTCGCTACATATACTCTTACGGGTACAGGAATTAACTGGTCGCCATTATCCAGCGTTATTAAAAAATAAAAATAACGGCTAAGAAAACTGGTAGCAGTTCCGCTTGCTGTTACATTAATCCCGGTTTTGGAGGTATATTCCGCCAATGAAGTAGTAAAGGTTACACTAGTACCATCGCCTGCTATTGGTGCTGTATTATAAAGCCCGGTACTAACCTGCACTACCTTATAATTAGTAGGCGTACTTGCAATTGCTACTCTTGTAATTTCTTTAATAGTTCTTCCTTTATTGGCAGGAATGCTTAAATTAATCGTAATCGTTCCTCCACCGGAAAGTGAAGTGGAAACGGTGGGAACACCATTATACATTCCAAACAAGTTGGTTACCGTTACCGGCACATCCGGATGATTTTGTGAAAGAAAATTAAATTCATCCTTCTTACAACCCGTTAAAGTTGCTATCACCAGCAGACAAATGATCAAAATATTTTTATTCATGATTTCTTATTTAATGATGATTGATTTTATAATGCCCACCAAACTTTTACAGTGGTTTTAGGTCTTGGATTGGGTTGATTAGGATTAGCCGTTCCTTCACTGTTGGTATAAGGAAATCTTTGCGGAAATACATTAGGATCATCACCGGCGGTTTGTAATGGCTGTGTAAGAACTGGATAACCGGTACGACGGTAATCGTTATAACTTTCAACAGCGCTACCAACAGATGCTACATATTTCTGAGTAATTATCTGTTGAAGTTTTTCATCATCCGTTCCACTAAGATTTACTATAGTTGGATTAGCAGTGAAATAAGCAGTTATATCAGCATCAGTTAATCCAGCTGCTTTCATTGATGCTTTAATACCGTTTTGATAATAGGCATTTGGATTGCCACTTACACCAAATCGCAAAGCCGCTTCAGCCAGTATAAAATAATTTCTGAATGCACTGATCAGTCTTATTGGAGCTTCTCCACCACGGGTAGCACCAACTACGTATGTACCATAATAAGAACGATTAGCTGCAGTGGGTGCAACAAAAGGTGAACCATTATCGTAGGCAACAAAAGTGGGAGCTGGTTTGGTATAAAACTTAGATAATCGTAATGAATCATTCAAACTTCTTTCCAATGCTAAAAAACGTGTACTTAACATTTGATTATTTGGAATAGAACCGCCAATATCCTGCAGATAATATGCATTGGGATTTGTTTTGGTAAAGGGTACATTAAAATCAAGACTACCATCTACCGCATCAATAATTGGTTTATTATTATTAACGATATCATTAATAGTTGAAGCAGTGATATCAGGTTTTTTGTTAGAAACCTGTAACGCCAATTTTAATAATAAGGAATTACCAAATCTTGTCCATTTACTTAAATCACCACCGTAAACTAAATCATCAGAACCAGGTTTTAAGACAGATGGTGAAGCTATATTGCTTAATCCTTCTTTTACCAAGTCAAAAAGACTTTTAATATTGCTGGATGAGTTACCAAGATATATATCCTGCTGTGCATCAAATCTCGGCTGCGGATAAAGCAATACACCATTAGCATCAAAACCCTGCCCTGCCTGTGAATAAGGAACGTCTCCCCACAAATCTGTCGTCATTGAAATGGTATAAGCCAACTGAAGTTTTGCTATACCAGCATAAGCCGGATTTTCTGCCTGTGTTTTTTTAATAAGGATACCGATATTGGTAACTACGTTAGTATAAATTTCATTTGACCAGGAGTTATCCAAACTACCAATATTCCATTGATCATATGCAGCTGCCTGGCCGGCAATACCTGCATTATACTGCATCAATAATCCTGCAGCTCTTGCCGTTTCATTACTAAAAGTAAATGCCATTCCCACCGTAGTAGTAGGCAGTAATGTTTTTGCAGGAACATCCACCACCGCATTAGGATTGGTGTTAACATCCAGATATGATTTTGAACAGGAACTGATAACTGTCAAAATCAAAATGCAGATCATATTATTAATAATTGCTTTCATAATTACTTTTTTAAATCATTAAAATGTTGCTTTAATGCTTATTCCAAAATTGCGTGTATTAGGTGCACTCACTAATTCAAGCCCTCTTACTAAACCACCGTTGGTAGTAGTACTTGCACCTGATGTACTCAGTTCGGGATCAATAATAGAATTGGGTGCGTAGTAGAAAAGATTTCTTCCATATACAGTAAGCTTCACACTCTTTACTTTTCCCTTTGTAATTTCCCGCAACTGGTTAAAATCATAACTAAGAGAAACTTCTCTTACCCGGAAAGTAGTAGCATCAAACACTGCAAATTCATTGGAGGTAGCCGCTCCTGTTGTGCTTCCTAATGCTGAGTTGTAATAAGTCTGGCCATTTATTTGTATATTATTAGGTTTATATTTTCCGCCACCCATGTCTATTACTCCGGGCAGAATAAATGGTTGATCCCGGTCTTCTGTCAGTTTAAGTGAGCCATTTGCTCTTAAAATTCCAACAGTAAATGATTCAAATTGTCCTCCCTGCTTATGATCAAGCAATACAGAAAGGGATAGATTTTTGTAAGTGATGGTATTTGATAAACCGGCAATCCACTCCCGGTTGGGATCTAACACAGTTTTATCAGTTTGATAATTAAGATATAAACCAGTAGTGGAGTCAATTAGTCGTTGCCCTTGTGCGTTGGTCACAAACTTACTTCCACGTATTACGCCATATGCTTCACCCACTGCAATGGTTGGAACAAGACCGGAAAAGGCGATTCCCCCATAACCAAAAGAAGTTACACCGGGAGCGATGTATGTGACTTTATTTTTATTTCTTGAAAAATTAGCTGATACATTCCAGGTAAAATTTTTGGTACGAACGGGAGTAGCATTTAAGGTTATCTCATATCCCTTATTCGTCATCGCACCAATGTTAACATACCGGTTAAGATATCCGCTGGAAGCTGGTAAGCCAACAGGTACAATCTGATCGGTACTCTTTGATGAATAAACTGTAACATCAAGATTTAACCGGTTTTTTAATAAACCAATGTTTGCACCCACATCAACGGTGGTAATAAATTCTGGAGTTAATTCTTTATTTCCAAGCAATGTACTTGCTGCAAACCCAGCCACGTTACCAAATGGAAAAGCATAATTGGCAACATTATTACCAACTGCTGCGGAGAAATAGGTATTATCAAGAGAATAAACAGGCGCATCGTTACCAACTTTTGCATAAGCCACCCTCAGTTTAGCAAACGAAAGAAGGTTACTGTTTATTTTTAACGCATCTGTCAGTACAAAAGAAGCAGAAGCTGAAGGATAGAAATAACTGTTCTTTTGTTTAGGTAAAGTGGATGATTTTTCCTGGCGGCCGGTTAACTCAAGAAACAAGTAATTATTATAGGCCAATGATAACTGTCCGTAGTAACCAACTAATCTTCTTATTGAATGATACTCGTTGGTAAGAGATAAATTAGAAGCATTGGTGATATTATAATAACCAGGAACAGCCAATGCATAACCTGTTTGATTTAATTGCTGGTACTTTTGTTGGTTAATGCCTTGTCCTAATAAAAGATTTGCATTTAATCCTTTTACAAAAAGATCATTTCTTTTTGCATTGATCATTAAATCACCATTCAGTTCGCTGCGGTAATAAATATCTTCCATTATACCACCTGTTGCAGTACCCGGTGACCCGGTGAATGTGCTTCTCACCACCTGTGCAGAGCCTACACTTATCGTTCGTTTTCTTCTGTCAGTGTAAGCATCTACACCGGCACGGTAACTTACATTTAACCACTTGGTAATGTCATAACCAATTGTCATATTTCCGAGTATCCTTGACAATTCACTTCGTATTGGATTTTTGTAAGCAGCGAAATAAGGATTATCCCCCTGGCTAACGGAGTCCTGTATAGTGGAACTATAAACATTCGGAATAAACCAGTTATTATATCCTCCCGGTGTGGTATAATTATTTTTGAAATATTCAAAGTCAACACTTCTTGGAACCCTGACAACATTTGCATAGGAACTATATGCACCATTTGTTCCCTGTGTAATTCCTTCCTGCACTGTTGAAAAATAGGTGGCACCACCTTTAATATTTAATTTTTCACCAAGAGTGGTTGAGGCATTAAACCCAATATTCGTTTTCTTAAATGCAGAGTTAGGAAGAATACCAACCTGCTTTGAATTACCAACCGCCAAATTATAATAACTCTTAGCGTCACCGGAGCTAACTGTAAGATTCTGATCAAACACAGTTCCTGTTTTAAAATAACTAAGAATATTATTTGGATAGGCCTGGAAAGGAATCGTTTGACCGGGTGTATAAGTAATGCCGTTAACATAAGCTGTTGTTCCCGGCGCAACAATTAATCCATTTGCTAAACTTGGTGTACTGCTAAAAGCAGGGCCAAGTGAGTTAGTTGAAATTGGATTTAATACACCGCTGGCGCCTTGCCCATATTTATTTTGTAATTCAGGAAATCCATATGCCCGTTGCTGTGTATATGAGCTGGTGAACACCACATCAACCACTCCTTTTTTACCGCTTCCTTTTTTTGTGGTAATCATTATGGCGCCATGTGCTGCTCTTGATCCGTATAATGCTGCTGCTGCCGGCCCCTGTAACACGTTAACACTTTCAATGTTATTCAGATTTAAATCCATTGTGCGATTGGATGATTGCCCTGAATAAAGAGCAATAGTGGATTCATCAGTATTGTCGCTCACAGGAATACCATCCACAACAAACAACGGTGACTGGCTTCCGCTGAAAGAGGTAATGCCTCTCAGCAAAATACTGGTGGAGGCACCGGCAGCCCCACTGGCGCCTGTAATATCAGCACCGGCTATTTTACCCTGCAGCGCATTTAAAAGGCTGCCATCACCTTTATCAACCAATGCTTCGTTCTTTACAGATTGAGTAGCATATCCAAGCGTTCTCCTGTCTTTGGAAATACCCAAAGCTGTAACCACAACTTCAGATAATTGCGTACCCTGTTGTTCTAATAAAACTTCGAGCGAATTTTTTCCGCCCACTCTCACCTGGGTGGAGCTGTATCCCACCATTGAAAAAATCAATACATCATCCGGTGAAACAACAATAGAAAACTTTCCATCGTTATCCGTTTTGGTACCGGCGCCGGAATTTTTTACAATCACACTTACATTTGGAAGACCGGAATTTGTTTTGGAATCAATAACCCTTCCGGCAAGAGTTTTACTTTGTGCTGCAAGTTGCACAGATGCTATCAATAGTAGCAAAGAAAGGCCGAGAAGTTTTCTCATTGCAGATAGTTTTAAATACAAAAATATCTTCAGCCTTCACCTTATTCATTCAGTTTTATAATATAAAAAAGCGTTCATGTAAAGTTTAAACTTTTACAAATAGCTGCATCGTAAAAAAAAATAACTGGTTTTATACACCAATGGTTTATTAGAAGTATTAATTGCAGATGCAGGATAATTATAGTTAGTGTTTAAATACAAGATCTGCATTGATGACCGGTATCATGATTATTTTATTTGTAACAAGGGAAGCATTGTTAAACCTAAACAGAATGTATGTTTAGCAATTTATAGCAGCATAAGATTATCAAGATGCCCTGATTGATGTTTTGATAAGTGGCAATTAAACCGGATAGATAATTATCAGCGGAGTATGGTAACAATTCCTTTTCCTGAAATACTATTTCCCCTGTAGTCTGTTGCATAAAGAAACCAAACATAATTACCTGATGGAAGTTGTTGTTTATTGTAAGTTCCATCCCAACCGGTATGCAGATCCTTTGTAACAAAAACCTGTTTTCCCCAGCGGTCGTAAATCTTAAAGTATTCAAATCGTTTAATACCCGGCGCAATGATATGCAACACATCATTAAGGCCATCATTATTGGGAGTAAAAACAGATGGCACATACACATTAATCTTGTCAAATACTTTTACTGAAATGGTATCATAAGCAATACAGCCATTACTATTCTTGAATTGTACTGTATATGTCTGGCTTTTATTTAATACAGCTACAGGATTACTTATATGGTCATTGTTTAATCCTATAGCCGGGAACCATAAATAACTATCAGCTCCCGTCGCCAGCAACTGAAGCGGCTGACCTTTGGTAATTATGGTATCATTTCCTGCGTTGGGCACAATCTTATTAATGATGACTTCTTTTACAATGGTATCAGAAGGACAATTATCAGCAGAGACAGCCAGCAAACTGCTTTTATAAGTACCGTTTTGCTGAAACATATGAACAGGATTAGGATCGGATGAAGATTGATCATCTCCAAAATCCCATTGCCGGTTTTTTACTGTTACATTATTTTTTAAAACTGAAGTATAAAATACATTACGGTCACAATCCTGTACCAAAGAAAAATCAATAACCGGAGCCATTCCCAATTCCAAAATTTTTTCTGTATCTGCTACACAGCCTTCAATCGTTCTTACTTCCAGTTTTATTTTCTTTTCACCAGCGTTTTGAAAAACCAAAGCCGGATGTTGTTTATCGGATAAAAATTCACTGTTGAAATCCCATTGCCATTTAATAATACCACCGCTAACGGCTGCATATGATTTATCAGTAAAAGAAATCTTACGGCCGGCACATAAGGCATCCACATCAAAATCAACTTTAGGTGTGGAGCCAAGTGTAATCACTTTCATCAGTGTATCCACTGTACATCCAATCTGATTAGTTACCGTGAACTTGAAAGTATATTTTCCGGGAGCAGGATAATTATGTGCAGGCGGATTACGAATGGCTGATGTTGTTCCGTCACCAAAATCCCAATACCATTTAGCCAGCAATGAAGAATTGAAAGTGCCATCAGATTCATACCGGGAATCATCTTTAAAAATTATTGGTTTACCAAAACAAGTGTCCAGTTCTGGTGATGATTCAAATCGTGGAATAATTGTTCCAAAGTAAGCCTTAATATAGCCAGGTGCCGGTCGTGCATCTGCAGGTATATTGCTCATAGATGTATATTGCGAGAGGGAGCCGGTAAATCCCCAATAAACTAAATTATTTCCGTTAAAGATTTTAGCTGCGATATCATATTGTGCTGATATAATAACTGAGCCATTAACGGTAACACTTAATGTTTGCGTTGCCGGTTGCCATGAAAAAACCGCATACTCATACAATTTGGACAATGAATTAAAAAGATATTGTATGGACACAGGACCGGCAATATTATCAGCTGACTGATGATTGGTATTGCCATTTAGTTGTATAGCTGCATGAGCATATGCAGGATCATTATCTTTTGTATTTGATTTCAGATCAAAAGTAACAGCAATTGATTTTTTAATGCCGCCCCATCCCATAGTGTTACTCATACCACCCAGCGAAGTAGCATCATCAGTAAGAGCAAAAACAAATCCATCCGTAAAAATAGTTTGCTGAAAATAGAGTACCATTCCTAACTGAAAAGGTTGCGTTAAGTCAATCTGTTTCCTGTACCATGCAGAACCATTAACTTCTAATGTATGAGATATTACACTGGGTGCACCTGAAAACAGCACATCATTACAACCTGCTGAAGTAACTCCTTTTCCATTTGTTGCAAATCCATTTTGAGCAACGGCATTTGCATAAAAAATAAATACCGGTACTAATGCATTGAACAAATATTTCACCAGCTTATTCAGCATTGTAATAAGAAAATGGGCTGCCGTTGTACAAAGCAGCCCATGGGTAAATAAATCACTAAACTAACCTCACATTTAGTTTTTCACCGGCGCTGAGCCAGGAGCTGGTGCATTAAAGTCCAGCTCATTTTGCGGTACATCCCAATAATCTAAATAGTTGTAATCAAGAAAACACGGCACTGCTTCAAAAGCATTTGCACTTCCCAGTAAAGCTCCGGGCACTAATACAATACCTCCATCTCTTCCACCTCCATTCGCTTTGGGTGCAGTAACACCCCATCTTCTTGCATCATAAAAAGCTGTGCCCTGCAGGAATAAGGCTACACGTCTTTCTCTTCGTAATTCAGTTAATGCTTGTGCTTTAGATAACCCTGTACCTGAAACAGCAGCAATTGCTGCGCCTTGTGCATTACGAATAGCATCTACTATCGCAAGCCCTGCATCTGTTTGTCCGAGATTAATCAAACATTCGGCTTTCATTAAATCATTTTCTGTAACAGAACTGCCTATAGGAACTGTGCCTTTGTTGTTGTTAGTTGCAAAACTTCCACTTCGTCCTCCATATGCATCTCCTCCTTCTATTGGAATAGGATTCCACCTTGTTCCCAATTGTAATCCACGACCACGTATATTCACAAATGGTGATTGGGGCGGAATCATATCCGTATATTTAATGAAATTTTTAGTTAAGCGGTTATCACCTGTTTTATATTCCTGTATTAAACGTTCACTTACAAAAGTGTACTGAACAAAATCACCTATGTAAGCATAAGGATGCTGCCAACCAGCTGAAATATCATTTAAGGCATTAGGATCCATTCCAAATACAAACACATTATCACCTGCTTTCAATCCTGCATCCGTTAATGCTTTAACCGCATTCCAATCTGCATCGGTCATTTGTGCCACTTTCTTATTAGCCAATAAAGTTCTTGCTTTAAAAGAATTGATCTGGCGTTTCCACATATCCGGAGCAACAACTACAGTATTATTATTAAATGTTGGAATGATCGCCTGCATCAACGAATTATAATCGCTGATACTGGTTACACCGTCAATATCTGCTGAACAGGCATCTAAATTTTTAAATGCTTCTTCAATCACTTTATCCCTTGTAACATAGTTTGGGTTTTGCTCACCGGCCTCGTCCACAACCAGTCCGGCCAAATACATTGAACCTATTCTGGCATAACTCCACCCTTTCCACCAATGTGCCCATGCTTTTAATGCTGCCTTCTTAGTAGCGGCATCGCCAGAGAAAGAGATATCGTTGTTATCAAGTGATTTAAGCAACTGGTTGCTTTGCCCGATGAAATAATAACAAAGCGACCATTCATAAACAAAGGCATTTCTTTCACCAGCATCTCTTGAATTGAAACCCTGCAACTGTGCTTTTTGAGTAAGCCCGTTAGGGTTAGTAACTACAGTTCCATTAGGCAATGTAATCTGGTAAACCTGGTTTACCCAGCGAATACTAAAATTGCCATACGGCTGAAATACTTCATCTCCCAATGCTGAGTGAATAGAAAAGCTTATATGCATGATATTGGTGATGCCCTCATCCGGCACATTAGCCAATGTCTTTTGCATAATACCCAATGCAAAATTCTTTAATCCTTGTTCTGTAGCCAATGATAAATCAGGCGTTGGTGCATTAGGATTGATTTGTTTCAGCGAATCTTTTTTACAGGCAACCAATACTGAGCCTGCAATAAGAATTGTGAAAAACGATTTTATCAATTTCATATAATTATTTTTTAAAAGTCAATATTGATACCAAGCAGGTATGATTTAAGATTAGGAACAGCGAAGTAATCAACTCCTTTTATAGCACCAACACCGGTTGATATATTACCCTGGCTGTCCTGTGCTGAAGTTGCTTCAGGATCTAATCCACTATACTTTGTGATAGTAAATAAGTTTCTTGCACCGGCAGTAAGGCTAATTCCTTTAACCCATTTTTGCTTAATAAGCTTAGTGAGGTTATAAGTAAGCGTAACATCTCTTAAACGCAGTAATGATCCATTTTCAACAAACCAGCCTGTACGTTGTACGCTGTTATAAAGGCTATTATAGAAGTTTACAAATGCACCGGTTTCACCATTAATAGTTACCGGCTTGTCAAAGTCAGCATGTATTCTGTCACGGTACAACCATTGCTTTGTCATGTTATAAATACTGTTACCCTGGTACCAGTCTAACTGGAATGAAATATTCAGATCCTTAAATAAAGTAATGTTATTGATGAAAGACATATTGAATTTAGGATAAGCATTTCCCACCACACTTACATCATTAGGATCGGTAAGTTGAACTCTCTTAGTTGTTTTATCTACCACCATTCCATTTACAACTTCATATTTATCTGCATCTGCAGGATCGATATAATGCGTTTTATCTGGTCTTAACTGATCTATTGACTTCAGTGCTGTAACCGTATAAAATCCTCCAATGTTTTGTCCGGGTATTAATGCAAACACACCATTTACTACACTTTGTCCGCCAAATATGTTAGTCACTTTAGATTTTGCCCTGCCAAACCGAACACTCATATCCCAGGAAAAATTTTCTGAATGATACATATCAGCATCCAATGATAAATCCAACCCGTTTGACTGAATATCAATCAGGTTATCAATTTTGCTTCCGGCTCCGGTAGATAGAGACAATGGAGCTTGCTGAATGATATTATTGTTCTGTCTTTTCCAGTATGAACCGGAGAGACTAATTTTTTCTAACCAATTATTTAATCCGGTACGGAAAGAGATATCAGTACCAACCTCTAATTCTTTTGTTACCTGTACCCGCAGTGCAGAATTGTTAGCAGTAATTGGATAAGCTAACGCAACACCTCCTTGTCCCAATGTAGTAACAGTAAGTGTTAACTGCCGTGCATAATAATCTCCGTTAAACACTGAAGGTTGAATTCCTGATTCACCATATGCACCCCTGAGTTTCCAATCGGTGATAACATTAGATCTGAATAATTCTTTTGGACGGAAATATGCAGTTCCCCTGTAGAAAGTAAATGCTTTACTTGCTTCTCCAAACTCGGATGAATAATCTGTACGGAAACCACCTGTTATACCTCCGTAGTTACCATAATCGATTGTCTGGTTAAATAACATTCCGTAGGTAACTCCTGTTTGATAATAATCGCCTGCATCCTTTTGTGCTGCCGATGCAATGGTATATGGAGGATAAGCAGGTAATCCGGAACCTTTAGAATAAGTTGAACGGTAATCAAATTTTCTCCAGTCATAAGAAGCTTGCGTAACTGTTTTAATTGGAACTTTTAAATTAAAGTCCTGTTGAAAATCTGTTTTTACATAAAGTGTAGCCAATGAATTTTGGAAAGTTGTCTTTACATAATCCGTACGCAAAGAACCGGTGGCGGTACTTCCCCAAAAAGCAGAAGTAGCTTGCGGAACACCTGTTTGATTTTTATAGAAATCATTATAATCAGTATTCCATATTTCAACACCATATTTATAATCCAACTCTACAAACCGGTTGATCTTATAGTTAGCATTTATATTTTGTACTAAGCGGTTAGTTTTTGAAAAATGCTCATGCCATTCCCTTTCAGATAATGGGTTCAGCGCATTTTCCTGTTGCTTTGGTTTTAACGTTAAGTAACCAGAACTATTACGATTGTTAAAATCAATATAAGGGTAAGAGTTAATTAACAGAAACCTGTTGTTATTGCTTGCCTGGAAAAGCGGATCGATATTAATAATCCGGTTGGTACTATAAGTACCAGAGAGCAGGTCTTCATCCTGTATCACAAATTGTGAAATAGAACGAAGAGTAAAACCTTTAAATAACTCAAAGCCAATATTAGAACCAAGATTGATTCTTTTAAGCGTATTATTTAAAACGTTTTGCTGGTTAAAATAAGAGGCTGTAAGCGAGTAATCACTTTTTTCTCCCCCACCCGAAACATTTATTGTACTGATATTAGTAACAGCTTTTCTGAACGCTTGTGATAGGTGATCGTACAAGGGCAGATTTTGATAGTTCTTATCATTCTTTAATTCATAATCAGTGTTAAAATCTCCGGGTTGGGGATCAGGCCATGCTCCAAACTGATCGGGTTTCAGTATTTCACCATTAACATCAAGAATATTACCCTTTGCATCCGTAACAAAGTGATGATGTTTTGCAATCAGGTCTTTTCCTCTAAGTACTTCGTCTATCGTAACTCTTGATGAAAGAGAAACAGAAGGTTTTTTGTTGCGGCTGCCCTTTTTGGTAAATATTTGAATTACACCGTTACCTCCCTGTGCACCATATAACGTACCGGCAGCTGCGCCTTTGGCTACTTCTATTCTATCAATGTTTGCTATATCCAGGCCGGTGATATCTGTAACCTGTATGCCATCCACCAATATCATGGGTTGAGCACTACCCACTGTATTAATTCCTCTCAAAATAATTGAGGCAGAAGACCCTGGCTCACCGCTGTTCTGCTGAATTTGTGCCCCTGCAATTTTTCCAATTAATGCCTGGTCAATAGATTGAATTGCTGTTTTGGCAACATCTTTCGAATTTAGCGAAGCAATGTCGAGCGAAGTTTTCTTTTTACTTGTTGCAACACCCAGGCCTGTTACCACCACCTCACTTAAGCTTTTTGATTCCGCTGCTAATGTGATTGACACATTTGCTGAAGCAGTGACTTCTTTTTCTTCGAAACCTACAGCACTAATGATCAGCCTTGCCCCCTGCCTTACACTAATTTTAAAATTACCACCAGCATCTGCTGATGTACCGTTTTTTGATCCTTTTTCTCTGATAGAGGCCCCTGATATGGGCGAACCATTTGCCTCAGTAACCCTGCCTGTTACCTGGACTGTTTGTGCAATAAGGCTTCCGCCTGCAAGCAGCAACAGCCAGCACAGTAGTACCGTTGTTTTTTTCATAATCAGTTGTTTTATGTAATCGATAATTATTAAGGAGTGATAAAACTATTGTTGTGCTGCAAACAGAAAAAGCAGGTATTGACAAACAAAAAACGGGTGCTGGATAAATTTTTTATATAAACTTTCAATATAAAATCACCACAGGAAAACTTCATTAAAACTTTTTTGCTGATGAATGGATCAGAAATGCCATGAATAAAATATAATGATGATAGAATTTTATGCAGACAAAAATTTCATGAAAAGATTATTCTAATTTCTAATCAAGTGTCAAAACAAAATATTTACAGGTGATTGGACACTTTCATGATTTTTAATTTATCATGAATAGTAAAAAGGCTGATTGATGAATGGTTATTAACCAATATTAATGGGAACAGAAAAGGCACAAAAAAAGCGTTCGCAATTGCGAACGCTCAACTTTTTTACAAATCATTTTATATTGCTTTTGAGTAATGCAATGGTCGTCTTAATATAATATGATTCAGTAATTCAAAAAGGTCGGTATTACGGTTATTATACCGAAACTCGGTTTCTTTTACATGTAAAAACAATGTATGTCCGCTTAATCCACGAAACTTGGCAGTACGGGCTTTTAGAGATCCCCAAAAGAAATCAATTTCATCCAGGTAATTTTTTCCTTTTACTGAATCTGTTTTATCAACTTGGGTTACCCGGTAAAGGCGATAGTTATTGAAATCAGCAATTGCATAATAATGTCCATAATTATCTGACAGGCTGATTGATTTATCTGCTGTTAGTTTTCCTTTGGCCCAATCAATTAATTCCTTCTGATCAGGATGCATCATAACATCGGCAAAAACAAGATCACCTTTTTTATACAACCCAAACAAACATTTCCTGTTGCTCCCGTCATCACTTTCCAGTCCCATTGAAAAACCATTGATGGGTATATATGGCAAATATCCCTGAGTAACATAGCGGGGATTTTTTTCTTCACAAAACTTAGCAATGTGTGTCCGTATTAATTTAAGATAGTTATTAACCGTTACCCTGCTAATGTCACTAATGTTGGCAATTTGGGTAGCCGTAAGATCTTCGCAAAAAAGCTTGAGTATTTCCTTAAACTTTCTTTCTGAAAGATGTGCCCCTTTTAAATATTTATTCTTCATTCGTCGGTTTTGGGTGGTCAAGTACAAATGGTTACTGTAAAAAAGACAAACTTGATCCGAAGAATGTAGTTAAATATTTATAAGCGGTAATTGAATAGGATATTTGTTCAATACAAGATTAATTGATTAAATATCATCTAATCAAAAGCAGGTTTTGACAAATTTCATTCAGCCTTTTAAGACATTAGTATGACAATAAATAATTCAGAATGGAAATTACCTTTTCTTTATCAGGAAGCATTGCTTGTTCCAAATGAATATTCATAGGCACAGCCGGCAGATTTAATGCACCCAACACCTGTACCGGTGCATCAAGAGAAGAAAAACAATTTTTAGCAATACGGCCAGCTAATGCTTCGGCAAATGAATTGTTTTGTTGTTCTTCAGTAAGTACTAAACATTTACCATGTTTTTTTACAGTGGAGAATATCAACTCTTCATCCAAAGGGTATAATGTTCTCAGATCAATAATTTCGATTTTCCCTGGAAAATTTTTTGAGGCACTCTTTGTCCAGTACACTCCCATTCCATAAGTAATAACACAACATGTTTCTCCGGATTCAATAAATTCTTCTTTTGCATGTAAAACAATATTGGCTTTTCCGAACGGAAGAATATAATTTGATGATGGTTCGGTTGTTTTAGCTTCTTCCGTTCCGGGCACCTTACTCCAGTAAAGTCCTTTATGCTCCAGCATGATCACCGGATTAGAATCATAATAAGCTGCTTTCATCAGCCCTTTCATATCAGCAGCATTGGAAGGGTAAGCTATTTTAATTCCTTTTATTGAAAGCAATGTTGATTCCACACTTCCGCTATGATAAGGACCGCCGCCACCATAGGCACCTATAGGAACACGAAGAATCATGGACACCGGAAACTTACCGTTACTGAGATAACATGATTTAGCTACTTCTGTTACTAACTGATTTAAACCGGGATAGATATAATCTGCAAATTGTACTTCAACAATTGGTTTTAATCCTACTACACTTAAACCAACTGTTGAACCAACGATATAGGCTTCCTGTATAGCTGTATTAAACACCCGGTGATCACCAAATTGTTCTGCTAATGTTGCTGCTTCCCGAAATACGCCACCTAATCTTCTTCCTACATCCTGTCCAAATAATAATGCGTACGGATGTTGTTCCATTATTTCACGAATAGCAAATAAGGCTGCATCAACCATTAAAACTTTATTGGCACCCGCAGGATTTCTCTCTCCTTTTTCTTCTGTTATTGTTGTTGGAGCAAATACATGTTCACTAACTGTTGATGGATCAGGTTCAGGAGCATTCTTTGCTTTTTCAAATTGCTTTGCAATAAAATCAGCAGCTTCTTTTTCAATATTCAGTAATTCAGCTTCGGTAAATCCTTTATATAAAAGTTTATTGCGAAGTTTTGGGCCCGGATCATGTTGAAGATGTTTTTCTAAATCCTCCTTACTACGATAAAACTCTTTTCTCACCCCACTGGTGTGATGACCCAATAAAGGAACTTGTGCATGTACCAAATATGGTTTACGTTCCTTTCGTACAAAATCACAAACCTGTTTCATCACTTCAAAAGAAGCTTCAAAATCGCTCCCATCCACTTGTATGCGATGCATACCTTTAAATCCTGCAGCAAATTCAAATGCATTCATTGCTCTTGCTTCATCAACGCTTACACTAATACCCCAGTTATTATCCTGAACTAAATAAATGATGGGCAATTGCTTTAATACGGCAAACTGAAATGCTTCACTTACCTCCCCTTCTGTAATACTGGCATCGCCAAATGAACAAATCACAATTGGCAATTCTCCTTTGTCGCCTTTTCTTAGTTGATCAGATTTTATTTTTTCTAAATACTGAATTCCCTGTGCTATTCCTGTTGTTGGAATTGCCTGCATGCCGGTGGCACTGCTCTGATGAATAATTGTTGGTTTGTCTTCTCCTTTATAATTCGGATGTGCATAATATTCTCTTCCTCCAGTAAATATATCATCACCTTTTGCCAGCAATTGTAACATTAGTTGATATGGAGTAAACCCTAATCCAAGTAAAATACTTTCATCCCTGTAATAGGGACTAACAAAATCCTGTGTTTGTAATTGAAAAGCGGTAGCTAATTGAATAGCTTCATGACCTCTTGAAGTGGAATGAACATATTTGCAAAGGGTACGGTTATTCTCATAAGTCTCGGCCATATACCTGGCATAACACATGAATTGGTATGCCTTGAGCAAAATTTCATTATTTAGCATGAAGCAATCAAACGTTAGTATTGGCAAAAGTAAGCATAAAGGTCTCTTTTAATTATATTTTAGTAACGAATTGAAAATAAAAATGCCCCTATAGTTTTATTTACATGGGCATAAATAGCTGAATGATATATACTACTTCACTTCCACCTGAAACATGCTTTCTTTATCAAGAAATCCTTCCAGTTCATCACCTACTACACACTCACCTACTCCAGCAGGAGTTCCGGTAAAAATGAGATCACCAATATTTAGGGAGAAGTAATTGGAAATATTCGCTACAATCTGGTCAAAAGTAAAAATCATGTCTTTACTATTTCCCTGCTGAACGACTTCTTTATTTTTTGTAAGAGAAAAATTAATATCCTTTAAGTTCATCTTTGGAGTAATGTCAATCCATTTACCAACCACTGCAGAGTTATCCCAGCCTTTCGCTTTTTCCCAGGGAAGACCTTTTTCTTTTAACTCAGCCTGGAGGTCCCTGGCCGTAAAATCTATACCAACAGTAATTCCATTAAAGTATTTTGAAGCATGACGCTCCTGTATATACTTGCCATTTTTACTAACTCTCAATACCAGCTCGGCTTCATAATGAAGCTCATTGGTAAATTCAGGATAATAGAAAGGAGTATGCGTTTGTAATAACGCACTTTTGGGTTTAATGAAGATTACCGGTTCATCCGGAATCGCATTTCCCAGTTCCTTAGCATGTTCGGCATAATTACGACCTACACAAAAGATTTTCATTGATTCAGATTTGGTTTGTGGTTAAGCTTGGTTTAACTGGATAAAGGAAATTAAAGGGTTTATTTTCAGATTAATCCGTCTGCGAATATAGATAAGAGTTTTTATTCATACAACAAATTCCATTTTATTCACTTCATTCATAGTCCGTTCAATTCCAATAGTGGCGAAATCTTCAATAATAGATGCAGACTTCTCGATTTTTAATTTTACTAACGGCTCTTCTTCTTTTTTCCATTTTGCCAATACAAAATCGGCCTGCATCCCTTTAGGATAATCATTACCGATACCAAACCGCAATCTTGGATAATTAACAGTACCCATTACTGCTTCAATATCTTTAAGCCCATTATGTCCGGCCGAACTACCAGAGGGACGTAACCGAAGTTTATTAATTGGCAATGCTACTTCATCTACAATGGTAAGGGTATTGGCTAAATCAATCTTTTCTTTATCCAGCCAGTATTTAAATGCTTTTCCACTAAGATTCATATAAGTAGTGGGGCAAATACAAATAAAAATTTTACCCTTCCATTTTATTTCGGCAACATATGCTAACCGATCCTGTCTGAAACTTCCTTTGTGTTTTTTTACAAACGCATTCACTACATCAAACCCGATATTATGACGGGTATGAGCATATTCATCACCGATATTTCCCAGGCCTGCAATTAAAAATTTATTCATGACTAATTACAAAAATAAGTTACCATCCTTCAATATGTAAATAAAAAACCCGGAGCAATAACCCCGGGTGTATAACAATAAAAAATTGCTTTATTTTTTTGCGGCTGGTGCAGCAGCAGGAGCAGCAGCTTTTGGTGCTGCAGCAGCAGGTGCGGCAGGAGTGGCAGTAGCTTCTTCCTGTTTTAACTGACGGGTTAATACTACAGATGCAATAGGAATACGGGGGGAGTTCATTACTTCCAGGTTTTCATCTTTCACATCTTCCACACGAATATTACCGTTCAAATCAAGGTTCGTAATATCTACTTCAATGTTTTCTTTTAGATACCTGGGAAGCGTTTTTACTTTTAATGATTTCATTTTGGTAATAAGCTTACCACCGCCTTTAACTCCTACAGATGTTCCGGTAAATTTGATTGGAATTGTAGCAATAACTTTTTTGTTATCTACCAGTTCCAGTAAGTCAACATGAATTAATGTATCGGTTACTTTGTCAAACTGTAAATCTTTCAAAATACATTTGTACGTTTTACCATCTACTTTGATTTCTGCTAATTGGAAGTCCGGAGTGTAAACCAACGGCTTGAATGCAGCAGCAGGAGCTAAAAAATTGACTTCCTGTGCACCCCCGTAAATTACACCAGGCACTAATTCCTGAGAGCGGTATTGGCGGGTGGCTTTTTTGCCAATCTCGGTCCTCAGTTGTCCTTCGATTGTAATTGTTTTCATTTTTTATTTGTGTTTTAAAATTTCAAAATTTCTGGTTTCAGGATTTGAACATTACTAATGTTCAAATCCTGAAATTTATTTATTCCTCAGCTGGCTATGTATAAATAAACCAGTGATACTCCTGTTTTCATATGCATTACGGATAGCAATGGCAAATAATTCTGCAACACTAATCACTTTTATTTTGGAAGATGGTTGTCTTAATGGAATCGTATCACAAACAACTAATTCTTCCAGCACACTGTTTTCAATATTCTCATATGCCTTTCCACTTAAAACAGGATGTGTACAAAGTGCTCTAACACTTCTTGCACCTTTTTCTTTTAAAAGAGCTGCTGACTTAGCCAAAGTACCTCCGGTATCGCAAATGTCATCAATCAACACTATATCCCTGTCCGCCACATCTCCAATTACAACCATGCTGGCTATTTCGTTTGCCCGTTTTCTATGCTTATCGCAAATCACCATTTCCACTTCAAAATAGCTTGCTATTTCACGTATCCTGTTGGCACTTCCCACATCAGGGGCCGCAAAGGTAAGGTTTTCCAGCTTCAGATTCTCTATGTAAGGGATAAAAATTGCTGAACTGTCAAGATGATCCACCGGTATATCAAAATACCCCTGAATTTGCGGCGCATGCAAATCCATGGTAATAATCCTGTCAGCACCTGCTGCCACTAACATATTGGCAACCAGTTTACTTCCAATTGCTACACGTGGTCTGTCTTTACGATCCTGACGGGCATATCCATAATAAGGAATAACAGCGATAACTTTATAGGCCGACGCTCTTTTTGCTGCATCAATCATCAGCAATAATTCCATTATATTTTCAGCCGGTGCAAATGTACTTTGCACCAAAAAAACATAATCTCCCCTTATACTTTCATGAAATACTGGTTGAATTTCCCCATCGCTAAACCGCTGAACGGTAGCTTTTCCAAGGGGGATACCAAATTTTTGCGCAATTTTTTCGGCCAAATATTGCGAGCCGTTACCGGAGAAAATTTTAGCTGAGGGCTGCATAGAGTGTAAATGTGCGGCGAAGTTAAAAGTTTCAACCCTTACTATTTACCCGGAATTGAGAAAATGGAAAAAAAGTTAGTAATTCTGTCCGCAGAACCAACACCTTGGTTACTTATTTAATCTGATTTTATTTTACCGAAGTAATAATGGCAGCAGTTTTCGCCTGCCCCTTCTCAGTTAATTCCAATGTAGTATTGTTTTTTTGAGAAACAGCAATTTCATTAGTTTTATTGATAGCAGCTGATGAATTACTGCAACCTTTGTTGAAAGCCGCTGAAAAAAAGACGAATGTGAATGCTAAATTTCCGTAGATTATTAAGTCAGAAAGTACTGTACGCAGACTACGGCTCTTGGTGGAGGTTAGGGTTTTCATTATAATTGGATTTTTGAATATTGGTAAATCGAAAATAAAGAGTTAATTTGATATATGCAAGAAAAAAATCTTACCATAAAAAATTGGGCACCCGATGACCGGCCCAGAGAAAAAATGTTGGCCCACGGCACAATAAATATGAGTCATTCGGAGTTGCTGGCTATTCTAATCGCCACGGGTAGTAAAAACAAATCTGCCATTGACCTCGCCAAAGAAGTGCTTCGTTTAGGAAAAGATAACCTTGTTGAACTAAGTAAACTCAGCATTAAGGAATTAATGAAGGTAAAAGGCATTGGCGAAGCAAAGGCAATTACAATTGCTGCAGCCTTAGAATTAGGAAGAAGAAGACAAGCAGCAGCTTCTTTAAACAAACCAATAATAAAAGACAGTAAAGATATAGCCAGTTATCTACAGGCTTTATTTAGCGATTACCGGCACGAAGTATTTGCGGTTTTGTTTTTAAACCGTGCCAATAAGATCAATCATTTTGAAATTATCAGCGAAGGAGGTATCACCGGAACAGTTGCCGATCCAAGAATTATTTTAAAAAAAGCATTAGAATCAGAAGCAGTTAATATTATTCTCTCACATAATCATCCATCAGGGAGTTTAAAACCCAGCAAAGCCGATGAAGTGCTTACCAATAAAATAAAAGAAGCTGCCCGTTTATTAGATATTACGGTAATGGATCACATAATAGTTAGTGATGAAGGTTATTTTAGCTTTGCTGATGAAGGATTGATATGATAAGTTATATAAATGAAAATGCCCCCCAACAAGTTGGGGGCATTTATAAATAATATATTCATGATTGATTAAAACGGTAAATCATCAACTGCTTCGTTTGATGATGGTGCATAACTTCCGGAAGAAGATGGTGCTGATGATGGTTCACTTTGCCCACCCTCACTGCGATTAGCATTTCCTAATAATTGAATGCTTAACACTCTTAAAGTAAGTGAAGCACCTGCAGTGCCATCCTGGCGTTGAAAAGTTCTTACTTCTGGTGTGCCTTCAGCATAAACCTGCGTTCCTTTCTTAAGATAAGGAGCAACCCCAGTGCGGTCGCTCCAATAGGCACAATCAACCCAGGTAGTGCGGTCCTTGGGATTGCCCTGTGCATCTTTAAACTTTTCAGTATGTGCTACTGTAAAATTCATTACAGTTTTACCGTTTACAGTGTTTACTACACAATCCTTTCCAAGATTGCCAATGATTTGGAGTTTTATCATAACGTAAAATTTTTAGAGAACGATAAAGGTAAGTAACCGCTGTGAGTTAAACAGGGAACAATTATATTTTTCTTTTGAGGCAGTTTCGCTTCCGGTCACAGTTTTGTAATAATCATTGATCTTCATCAGCCACACTCTGCTACATCCGTAACTCTGCCTGAATTATGCTAATTTTGCGGGTTCAAATTTTTTTTATGAGCCGTAAAGGAAAAGTTTTAGTAGCAATGAGTGGCGGTATTGACAGTACTGTTACGGCTCTCATGCTTAACGATGAGGGTTATGAAGTAGTGGGCATCACCATGAAAACATGGGATTATGCCACCAGCGGCACATCAAAAAAAGAAACGGGTTGTTGTAATCTTGATTCTTTTAATGATGCCCGTATGGCAGCTGTTCAACATGGTTTTCCGCATTTTGTATTGGATATACGGGAGGAGTTTGGCGATTTTGTAATTGAGAATTTTATAGAAGAATATCTCGCCGGCCGCACACCTAATCCCTGTGTAATGTGCAACACACACATCAAATGGAGAGCTTTATTGAAAAGAGCGGATGCATTGGGCTGTGATTATATAGCTACTGGTCACTATGGAAATATTCATCAGCATGAAAACGGCCGTTACTACATCAGTAAGGGATTGGATGAAACCAAAGACCAGAGCTATGTTTTGTGGGGATTGCAACAGGATTTACTAAGCCGGACTTTACTACCGTTGGGAAATTATCGGAAAACAGCCATCCGTCAAATGGCGATGGATTATGGTTATCCTGAACTCGCTAAAAAAAGTGAGAGTTATGAAATTTGTTTTGTTCCGGATAATGATTACCGAAATTTTTTAAAACAAAAAGTGGAAGGGTTGGAAGAAAAAGTTGCCGGTGGAAATTTCATTGATAAATCAGGGAAGATATTGGGCAAACATAAAGGCTATCCATTCTATACAATTGGACAACGCAAGGGATTGGATATTGCCTTGGGTAAACCAGCTTTCGTAACAGAAATCATTCCTGAAACAAATACTGTAGTGCTTGGTGAAGAAGATGATTTGAAACAAAATGAAATGCTGGTCACTAAAATAAACTGGATAAAATATGATGGCGTAACTCCGGGCATGGAGGCCACCACCAAAATCCGGTATAAAGACCAGGGCTCATTAAGCAATCTTTATCCTGAATCAGAAAATTCGGTTCGTGTAAAGTTCTATGAATCAGCTAAAGGCATCGCCCCCGGCCAAAGTGCCGTTTTTTACGAAGGGAATGATGTAATTGGCGGAGGAATCATTCAAAGAAGTCATCTGATTTAAGGCAATAAAACCTCTTATTCAACGTTTTATCCCGTTAAGCAAAGACTTGATGGGATTTTTATTTGTGCTTAAGAAACGAAACCAGCACTCCCGGTGTCTTAATTATGAATTTACCAAATAACTGAATCCATGACATCACTTATGAAGAAATCTGCCTCTATGATAAATAACCTTAAGCTGCTGCTTGTAATAGCTGTAGCCAGCATTACCGTTTCTTCCTGTAAAGAGCAAAAAGAAGATTATCCTGCACTTGCTCCGTTAAGTGATTATATGCCGTTAACAGTTGGCAAATATTTTATTTACCGATTGGATTCCACCGTTATTAGTGAAAATGCAAGACAATTACTGGTACACAGCTATCAGGTTAAAGATAGTATTGACGCAATTGTTACAGATGGAAGCGGAAGACAAACATACCACATCCGCAGATTTATTACTGATACTTTAGGTAATGGTCCGTGGGTAGATAATGCTACATTTTATGCCACTCCTGTTAGTGATGTTAATCTTGGTGAAAGTATAGAGTTTGTTGATAACAATATGCGTTTCATAAGATTAAAAGCTCCCATAAGAGAAGGCTTTACCTGGCCCGGCACATCTTATATCAACACTACACAATCGGATGTACAATATTTAAATAACTGGCAATTTAGTTATCAGGATGTAGGATTACCATTAACTATTGGCAGTCAAAATTTTCCCGATGCAATTACAGTCGTTCAAAATCCGGATGAAGGCGGTCATGAAAATTTAAGTGACCCCAATGTAAAATTTGATGAAAGAAATTATTCCATTGAACGATACGGCAAAGGTGTTGGGCTGGTTTATAAGGAATTTATTCATTGGGTGTTCCAGAGAGATGTAATCAATTCTGATCGTTATTATTTTGCAGAAAACAGTTATGGTATTAAACTCACTTTGCTTAGTCACAATTAACCAGTAAGCAACAAATAATTTGTGCATATTTGCTGTGAAAATAGTTTTATGAAGCTAACCAGGCTGATAGCTGTAATTGTTTTATTAGGAATACAGAATAAAGGGTATTCCCAATTCAGCAAATACATCGTTCGGTTTAAGGATAAAAATAATTCTCCTTATTTTTTAAACAACCCGTCACAATATCTTTCAGCGAAAGCAATACAGCGAAGAACAACTTACAACATAGCAATTGACAGCACCGATCTGCCCGTTAATCCATCTTATATACAAGCCGTTTTAAATGCAGGTGCAGTTACATTATTAAACCGTTCTAAGTGGCTAAATGCGATAACCATTCAAACAACGGATGCAAATGCATTAACGGCAATCAACAATTTATCTTTTGTAAAATCAACTAATGCTATTGCATTGCGAAGAGCACCATCTTCTCCTGTAAATAAATTTGATGAGACAATAACTCCGTTACTGAAAACAGAAAAGGTAAGTGGTGTTGCCGGTGATTACTATAATTACGGATCAGGCGCCGGCCAAATTCAATTAACCAATGGCCAATTTCTTCATAATATAGGATTGCGGGGACAAGCAATGACGATGTCATTATTAGATGGAGGCTTTTATGGCTATTTAACCAATACGGCATTTGATAGTGCAAGAAACAATAATCAATTTCTGGGCACCTGGGATTTTGTTGCCAATGAGTTAAGTGTTAACGAAGATAATTCGCATGGCATGAATTCCCTGAGTGAAATATGTGCCAACTGGCCCGGAACTTTGGTGGGCACAGCACCAAAGGCAAAATTTTGGTTATTCAGAACAGAAGATGTTGCCAGTGAACAACCAATAGAAGAATATAACTGGGCAAGCGGTGCCGAATATGCCGACAGTGCAGGAACAGATATCATTTCCTCCTCCCTTGGTTATAACACATTTGATAATGCAGCTTTTGATCATACCTATGCTGATATGACTGGCAATACAACTCCCTGTACAATTGCTGCTGACTTAGCGGGGAAGAAAGGAATACTGGTAGTAAACAGTGCTGGTAATTCAGGCAATGATGCATGGCATTATATTATTGCTCCGGCTGATGGTGATAGTGTACTGGCAGTTGGTGCTACCACAACAAGTGGCACTATAGCGAGTTTTTCAAGCTTTGGGCCATCTTCCGATGGAAGAGTTAAGCCAAATGTTTGCACTGCCGGTGCCGGTATTATTGTAGCAAATACAAATAGTCAACCAGCCACAGCCAACGGTACATCCTTTTCGTGTCCTAATATGGCCGGGCTATCTGCCTGTTTGTGGCAGGGCTTTCCCGAATTTAATAACATGAAAATTATTGATGCTATTCAAAAAAGTGCCAGCAAATATGCTGCACCTGATAACCAATACGGATATGGCATCCCCAATATGAAAACTGCTTTTGGAATATTACTGGCAGATTATGCCACTTCGTCTGCAAGTATCGCCAATTGTCAAACAACACTAAACTGGACCAGCAAAGACCTTGGAATGATGCGTTATGAAATTGAAAGAAAGCTACCAGGCGAATTAAATTATACCAAGATTGCGGATATAAATGGACAGGGAAGTTCATTAGCTGCTCACAACTATCAATATACAGATGCATTGAATAATGCGAATGCGGGAACCATTTATTACCGGATAAAACAAGTGACGGATACAGCCGTAGCTACTCTAACAGCTGTATTCATAGACAGCACCAGCACAACTCTGTCAAACACTTGTCTTGGTTCTGGTGTAAACAACACTGATCCCAATGCCAATAAAATAATTGTTTATCCCAATCCTGTTAAGAAGGATTTGCTGATTTCCATAGAAACAAAAAATGCCATCAGCAATTTGAACATTGTGATTTATGATATTACCGGTAAACAAGTGTACAGAGAAGCAAAATCGAAAACTGCCCGGAAAATTATTTTCAACCTGTCCATTCCTTTTTTATCAACCGGAGAATATTTGATAACTGTATATGATGGTAAAAAGAAAATAAGCACCACTAAGTTTATAAAGCAGTAGTTGATGGCCTCTGTAGTAAAACCGCAAACATCGTATCCGCTTTTTTATCATATCCTATTAATATCTCTTTTTGAATAAGCTGAAGATTGAATTGCTGCTGAATAAATTCAACAACTTTTTCATTTTCTTTTTTGAAAACCGAGCAGGTGATATAAAGCAGATATCCGCCTGGTTTAATTTTACTAACTACATTTGATATGATTCTCCTTTGAAGATGGTTGAATTGTTCGATTGTTTGATGGTTGAAAAAATACAATTGTTCCGGTGTACGGCTCCATGTACCGGAACCTGAGCAGGGAACATCAGCAATAATCAGATCATAGTTGACGGATGACAGTTGACAGTTGACAGCAGATAAATCAGCGATAAAAGAGTGGTAGTTTTTAATTCCTGCTTCTGCAAAACGTTTTTTTAAATTGAATATGATACTTTCCCTTATATCAGAAACCGTTAAATCAATATCACTCAAAATATCCTTTGCCAAAATTGACTTTCCTCCGCTGGCAGCACAGCAATCCCATATTTTTGGTTTGTGGTTTGTCGTTTTTAGTTTATAGTTTTTAAATAACTCCCCCACTCTTTGTGAACTATAATCCTGTATTACCACTTCTTTATCCAATTCAACAATACCATCTATTTTTGAATTGTTACACAGTGTTATACAATCTTCCGCAATAACATTAAACTTTAAACCTGAAACCTTAAACTTCTTTAAAACCTTTTCTTTATTGCCGGGTCTTATTCTTAAAAACAAATCTGGTTGTACTAAAAAAGATTTTGAAAAAGCATCAGCATCTATTCCTTCACTCAACTCATCTGCAAAAGGAAATAAGTTTTGCGTTGAGCATTGAGCATTAAGCATTAAGCATTTCTCTTCAGCACCCATAGAAACTTTATCATCCCATTCAGGCTTCAGATTCTTTAGTAAATCATTTGAAAAATCTGAACACAAAAACAGTGAGGTGATAATTTTATCTTCAACAGAAAGTTCATTGAACAATCTTCCTGTTCTAAAGTAGCAATAGCAAAGGTGGCTAATTTGTTTTCTGTCTTTAGAACCGTATTTTTTATTACTACTAAAAAACTTTTTTAAATAATTAGACAAAGGTTCACTGCCATCATAATTTTTAATGATGTCCGATGCTGTATTTAAATAGGAATAATAACGACTCACTTCACAATATTAAAATGAAAAAGCGATTGCTAAAACAATCGCCAAAAAAACTTTAAACCTTAAACCATTAAACTTTAAACTTCCAGCAAAGCCTTCACCGGGTCTTTACCAAACAATAACAGTTCAGGATTCTCCAGCAATTCTTTTACTCTTACCAAAAAGCTCACACTCTCTCTTCCATCAATAATACGATGGTCGTAACTCAAAGCCACATACATCATCGGACGAATCACAATTTGTTTATTCTCTGCCACTGCCCTGTCTTCAATCTTATGCATTCCTAAAATTGCTGATTGTGGAATATTAATAATGGGAGTGCTCATTAATGAACCAAACACACCACCATTAGTTATAGTAAATGTTCCTCCTGTCATTTCTTCCATACTCAGTTTACTATCTCTTGCTTTGGTTGCCAATTCTACTACTTTCTTTTCAATATCCGCCATACTCAAACTTTCAGCATTGCGAATAACCGGAACGACTAAACCTTTAGGAGCAGAAACTGCAATAGAAATATCACAATAATCATGATAGAGAATATTCTCTCCATCGATGTATGCATTTACAGCAGGCCATTCCTGTAAAGCGTAAGTACATGCTTTGGTAAAGAAACTCATGAAGCCAAGATTCACACCATGCACTTCTTTAAACTTATCCTTATACTTTGCACGGATGTCCATGATGGGCTGCATGTTCACTTCATTAAATGTAGTGAGCATAGCAGTTGTATTCTTTGCTTCCACCAACCTGCGGCTAACTGTTTTGCGCAGGTTACTCATCTTCTCCGCTTTTTCATTTCGGGTGAATAACTCTGCACCGGGCTTTCTTCCGGGATTATTCAACGCACTTAATACATCATCTTTTAAAATCTTTCCGCCGGTACCGGAAGGAGTGATTGATTTTACATCAACTTTTTTATCAGCAATAATAGCAGACGCAACCGGCGTAGCTTTTACATCTGCTACTTTGATTTCAACAGGTTTCTTTTCTTCAACTTTTGTAGAGACTTCTTTCTTTGTTTCAGTTGGAGCACCATTTGATGTCGCTGCACCTGCTGGTTTAGCAGCCCTTTCATCAATACTCGCCATTACATCCCCA
This sequence comes from Sphingobacteriales bacterium, assembly GCA_016200915.1. Lineage (GTDB taxonomy): Bacteria > Bacteroidota > Bacteroidia > Chitinophagales > Chitinophagaceae > AWTP1-9. The sequence goes on along the minus strand of JACQDV010000008.1, from coordinate 236,512 downwards.
ATCTTCAATGTATCGCCTTCTGCAGCGGCAGTTTTCAATACACCTGCTTTTTCTGCATTTACTTCAAAGGTGGCTTTCTCACTTTCTAATTCTGCAATCACTTCATCTCTTTCTACATACTCTCCATCTTTCTTTGTCCATTTCAGCAATGTTACTTCGCTGATGGATTCGCCTACTGTTGGAACTTTTATATCAATCATAGTGGTTGTTTCTGGTTTCAAGTTTTTAGTTTCTGGTTATATATCTTTCAAATCTTCAACATTACCATCATTAATTCTTCATTTCATTATTCCCCTTTAGGGGTTAGGGGCTTATATAGAAAAAGCCGTATCAATAATTTCTTCCTGTTCTACTTTATGCACTTTTGCATAGCCTGTTGCAGTAGCTGCACTGGGTGAACGACTGATGATGCCATAATTAATTCCTTTCATATTCATCTGCAGGAATGATGCGGCACCCATATTCAATGGCTCTTCCTGTACCCAGAACCAGGTAGCCTGGCTGTACTTTTCATACAAAGTCAGTAATTGATTTACCGGTAAAGGATACAACTGTTCCAACCGCACAATAGCTACATCTTTTCTGTTATCTTTTGCCTGCTTCTCTGCCAGATCAAAATAAACTTTACCGCTGCACAACAACACTTTTCTTACCTGTGGTGCATCAGCATAACTATCATCAATCACTTCTTTAAATCCACCGCTTGTAAATTCTCCTACCGGACTATAACTTCCGGGATGACGCAAATTTGCTTTGGGTGAAAAGTTAATCAATGGCTTGCGGAAAGGCCATGCCTGTTGTCTGCGCATTACGTGGAATAAATTGGAAGCAGTAGTAATATTAGTAATTACCATATTCAACTCCGCACACATTTGTAAATAACGTTCCATTCTTGCACTGCTATGTTCGGGACCCTGTCCTTCATAACCATGTGGCAGTAACATGGTGACACCATTCATCCGGTTCCACTTTTGTTCACCAGCGGCAATAAACTGGTCAATCATCGTTTGTGCTCCATTATTGAAATCACCAAACTGTGCTTCCCATAATACCAGTGCATTGGGATTAGCCATTGCATAACCATATTCAAAACCCAATACACCATATTCACTCAATAACGAATTATAAATTCTAAACTGACCTGTTGCTCCTTCAATTCTGCTTAACCGGTTATAGGACTCATCTGTATTTTCGTCCCGCAACACAGCATGACGATGAGAGAATGTACCACGCCGAACATCTTGTCCGCTCATGCGTACATCTTTGCCATCTAACAATAAACTGGCGTACGCTAACAACTCTCCTGTTGCCCAATCCACTTTTGATTCATCACTCAGCAATTTGATTTTATCCTGAATGATCTTCTCTACTTTCTTTAATGGTTTAAACCCATCGGGCCACTTCATTATGGCATCAAACAATTTTTTAAAATCACTATCGCTAACAGAAGTAACAGGTGATTTTTCAAAATCATCACTCGTTGCTCTTCTTAAACTCTTCCATGCTAATTCTGGTGCCTGGTAGGTATAAGGCAATGGATTTTGTTTTACTTCATCCAATCGCTCCTGCAAATCGGCCCAGAATTTCTTTTCCATTTCCTTTGCCAGCTCTTTGGCATCGGCTTCACCATTCTCCAATAAAAAATTAGTATAAACTTCCCTTGGATTAGGATGTTTATCAATCAACGCATATAAATGTGGTTGTGTAAACTTGGGATCATCACCTTCATTGTGTCCATGCTTGCGGTAACATACCATGTCAATAAAAACATCGGTATGAAATTCCTGGCGGTATTTTGTTGCAATCTCAACGCATTTAATTACTGCTTCTGCATCATCACCATTAACATGTAACACAGGAGCATGAATCATAGCTGCCGCTGATGTACAGTAATCGGCGCTTCTTGCATCGTCAAAGTCTGTAGTAAATCCAATCTGGTTATTGATAACAAAATGCATAGTGCCGCCGGTGAAATAACCATCGAGGTCGCTCATCTGCATTACTTCATAAACTATACCTTGTCCTGCAACGGATGCATCACCATGAATCAGTACCGGCAATATTTTATCAAACTCACTTTCATACATAATATCAGCCTTCGCTCTTGAAAAGCCAACCACCACCGGGTCAACTGCTTCTAAGTGCGATGGGTTCGGCATTAATTTTAAATGCATGATCTTTCCATCAGGTGTAGGCACTTCTGAGCCATAACCCATATGATATTTTACATCACCGCTGCCCATAGTTTGGTCAAGCTTGGCAGTTCCTTCAAACTCACTGAAGATTTGTTCATAGGTTTTACCCATGATGTTGGCCAGTACATTCAATCGTCCACGATGGGCCATACCAATCACCACTTCCTGCACATTATTTTCAGCAGCAGTATTGATAATGGCATCTAATGCAGCAATAGTTGTTTCTCCACCCTCTAATGAAAATCTTTTTTGACCAATGTATTTGGTGTGAAGGAATTTTTCAAACATTACGCCTTCATTCAACTTCTCTAATATTCTTTTCTTTTTTTCTAATGGCAATGGATTTAAAAACTTTTTCTCCATTTCATTGGTCAGCCAATCTACTTTTTTCTGATCGCTGATATATTTGAACTCAATACCCACATGAGAAGCATAACATTTTTCCAGGTGATTTAAAATATTACGGAGTGTGGTTGTTCCTAATCCAATCAATTGCCCGGCATGAAATGCTGCATCCAGATCAGCTTCACTAAAACCAAAGAATCCTAAATCCAAATTAGCGCCACGGTCTTTACGTTTGCGGATAGGATTTGTTTTGGCAATCAAATGACCTTTGTTACGATAACCCAAGATCATCCGGTAAGCTCTTACTTCTCTTAACCAATCTATACCTTCAGCGGCAGGTGCTGAACTAACAGCAGCTTTACCATTGGAGGGTTTAACCTGTGCAACGGCAAAATCAAAGCCTTCAAAAAATTTCCTGTAATCAGCATCAACTGCTTCGGGGTTTTTCACAAACTCCTGGTATAAACTTTCGATATAAGCTGGCGAAGAATTAGTGATATATTGGAAATCTTTCATGTAAATGCAATCTTTTAGGAATGGACTGCAAATATCGGTGAAAAACCCATCGGTTTCCAAGCAGTCTAAGGGTTGATTTTTAGATTTTTGTACACGGCTGCATACTTCTGTTCAACAGCATTGGCGCTTGCCTCTCCCCAACAGGTTGGGGATTGATGGGTCGCACTCTTGTACAACAGTAATTTTATTCAGCTTTTTTTGAATAAAATCCTCAAAATTTTGGTAGTTTATCTCTCTGCCGTTACCTTTGCGACCCTAAATTTAATGTATGGCAAATCATAAGGCTACCAAGAAAGATGTGCGTCAGGCAGCAAAGCGCAACGAAAGAAACCGTTACAACGGCAAAACAACCCGTAACGCTATCCGTGATTTAAGAGCAGTAACTACTGCAAAAGAAGGCGCAGAAGAACTTCCAAAGGTAGAAGCTATGATTGATAAATTAGCTAAACGTGGTGTCATCCACAAAAACAAAGCAGCTAACTTAAAAAGCAAGCTGGCTAAAAAAATAAATACTCTGAAAAAGTAATTAATTTATCTGAATAAGTTTTTATGGAAACCCGCTTCATTACCAAGCGGGTTTTTTAATTTTATCCGCTTATGACTGCAAAGAAATTTTTAATTCGGGCCATTATCGTCATGATTCCGTTAACCCCGATAAGTGCTAAAGCATCACTGCCACACCAGAATAACGTTGCCAAAGCAAAAACTGCTGTTTTTAAAAAGCATGTAAACAATTTTTCAGCCAGTAAAAAGGTACCATTATTAACTTTTGAACCTCCTGGTGAACCGACTGGTTACTACAACGCAGCCAGCGGTCTCACATGTGCCGCATTAAAATCAGCACTATTCAGCATAATTTCAACCGGCACCACACAATTAACTTATACCCCGGGCTTATGGAATGCCTATCCGCAAACGGACAAAAAAAGAAATGATGCAAATACTGCTGATGTTGTTTGGGATATGTATTCCGACAATCCATCCGGAGCAGATCCTTACACTTTTACTTTTGTAACAAACCAGTGTGGCAATTACAGTAAAGAAGGCGATTGCTTTAACAGGGAACATACGTTTCCTCAAAGCTGGTTTGGAAATGGCGTTTATCCAATGTATTCGGATATAAACTTTGTTGTTCCTACTGATGGTTATGTGAACGGTGTAAGAGGCGATAATCCTTATGGTGAAACATCAGCTCCAACTAAAACTACTTTAAACGGAAGTAAAATAGGCCCCTGTACTTATCCCGGTTTTACTAAAACAATATTTGAGCCAATAGATACTTACAAAGGAGATATAGCCCGGATTATACTTTATGTAGTTACAAGATATCAAAGTCAGTTACCGGCGTGGAAAAGTAATGCCAATGCTGATGATATACTGGATGGAACTACTTTTCCTTCATTAGATCCGTGGGTCATTAATCTTTTTATAAAATGGCACAACCAGTATCCTGTGAGTCAGAAAGAAATTGACAGAAATAATGCAGTATATGACATACAGGGAAACCGTAATCCCTTTATTGACCACCCGGAGTATGTAGCAGCTATTTGGCAATGCGCCACACCTGCCACAGAAATTTCTCTGCAAAATAATTTTATTAAGCTGTATCCTAATCCTGTTTCTAATACTACTATCAATGTGCAAATGAATGAGAGTATAGCAACCGGAGTACAGGCACAGGTTATTGATTTAAATGGTAAATTAATCACCACCACCACCATTGCTGCAGGCATTAAAACCTTTTCTCTGCCCGCAGAATCTTTAAGCAATGGCAGATATTTTGTAAAGTTTGTAACTAAAAAAGGAACTACCACCAAATCTTTTATCGTTCAATAATTAAACAACTTAAAATTGAAAAGCTCTCTGAAATAATCAGAGAGCTTTTCAATTGTTTATTACCGCCTTTGCAAATTTATTAGCCCGGGTATTTATAATAAAATAATCAGTATTAACGTTGCTTGTTTAAGTGACTTCAGTGTTGAAAAAACTATTTGTAAAAAAGTTATTTCTTATTAATACTTCCCACTCCGCTTTCATGCTCATCCACATGCTGCGGATTTCCCCAGTAGTTAATACTTCCTACACCGCTTACTCTTGCTTTTAAATCAACACTGGCAAATACATCAATACTACCAGCGCCGCTCACACTTACATCAGCATTTTCAGCCTTTAAGTCTCTTGCTTTAATACTTCCCACACCAGATATTGTTGCATCAAGGTCTTTTGTTTCACCCATCAGCTCAATATCACCTGCTCCAGAAAGGGTAACATCTACCTGTGGACAATTAAATTCTGCTTTAATTCGTCCTGCCCCGCTGGTATTGATTTCAATTTTTTTATCAAGGTTCCATTTATTCTCACTAATTAAACTACCGGCACCACTCAATTTTATCTTCTCTAACTCAGGAGTAGATACATAGATCATTATCGGATCATGATTGCGAATATTTACGCCTTCTTTTGTACTGATAATTAGAACCCCATTATCAACACGGGTTCTTATAAATTGTAAAAGATTACTTTCCCCCGAAATTTTCAGATCTTCTTCTTTACCCTGTGCAATATGCACATCTGCAAAGCCACTCAGGCGTATCTCATTAAAAGAACCGATACTTCTTGTTTCTGTGATCACATTATGGTTTCCGTTAACCACCCTGCAGGAAGTAAAAACTGTAACTAAGCTTACGATTAAAGCCGATGCAAATAAATTTCTCATGACGAATGAATTATGGTATTAATAATTGATTATGACCCGTTTTACCGGTACCGGAAGATTGTAAGTTGGAAAAACGAAGGTATAAAATAAATCTTTCCTGCACTTTCCTTATGTCTGTTTTATTTACCTTTTATACAAAGTCCCGTTCCGTTGATTTATTAAGGGTTTGTTACCTTCGCAGCATCATGACGGAAAAAATTCTCATCCTCGATTTTGGTTCCCAGTTTACCCAGTTAATTGCCCGTGCTGTTCGTGAGGCAAATGTATATTGTGAAATTATTCCTTACCACAAACCTTTTGAATACGAAACAAACTTAAAAGGTATCATTTTATCGGGCAGCCCTTTTTCGGTAAATGATCCGAATGCTCCGGTGGTTGACGTATCTGCCATGATAAAAAAGTTACCGGTACTGGGTATTTGTTATGGTGCACAGCTTACCGCCAAGTTGTTTGGAGGCAGAGTAGAAAAATCAGAGAAAAGAGAATATGGCCGGGCACATCTTCATCAGCAAAAAGAAAATGTATTGATGACGAATGTGGCAGATAATTCACAGGTATGGATGAGTCATGCTGATACCATTTTAGAATTGCCTGATAATTTTGAAATATTAGCTACAACAGAAAATATTCCCGTTGCCGCCTTCAGGAAAAATGATAATGGAACCTGTCCTTTGTTTGGGATACAATTTCATCCGGAAGTTTATCATTCGGTTGAGGGAAGAAAGATCATCAAAAACTTTTTGGTAAATATTTGTGGCTGCTCACAGGATTGGACTCCTGCACATTTTATTAGTGACACAGTTGAAACACTAAAAAAACAAATTGGCGATCGGAAAGTAATTATGGCTTTGAGTGGCGGGGTGGATTCAACTGTGGCAGCAACATTAATACACAAAGCCATTGGTGATCGTTTATATGGAATATTTGTTGATAATGGTGTATTACGCAAAAATGAATTTGAACAGGTATTAAAAACATACGATCAAATTGGGTTGAATGTAAAGGGTATTAATGCCAAAGAACATTTTTATACCAAGCTTGCCGGCAATCCCGATCCGGAAACAAAAAGAAAGATCATTGGTGGATTGTTTATTGATGTATTCAACGAAGAAGCACATAAATTAGACGGCATTGAAATGTTAGGTCAGGGAACTATTTATCCTGATGTGATTGAAAGTGTTTCTGTGCATGGTCCTTCAGCTACCATCAAATCACATCATAATGTTGGTGGTTTGCCGGAAAAAATGCATTTAGGATTAGTTGAACCATTACGTTATCTTTTCAAAGATGAAGTAAGAAAAGTAGGTTTGGAACTGGGTATTCCTGCAGAAATGATTAACCGTCATCCATTTCCCGGTCCGGGTTTAGCCATTCGTATTTTAGGAGAAGTAACTGAAGAGAAGGTACAATTGTTGCAGGAAGCAGATGCAGTGTATATTGACAATTTGAAGAAGAGTGGTTTGTATGCAACCGTTTGGCAGGCAGGAGCCATCTTGTTACCGGTGAAAAGTGTAGGTGTAATGGGCGATGAAAGAACGTATGAATATACGGTGGCGTTAAGAGCTGTTACTTCTGTTGATGGAATGACGGCAGACTGGGCACATCTGCCTTATGATTTCTTAGCCAAAGTGAGCAATGATATTATTAATAATGTTAGAGGAATTAACCGTGTGGTATATGACATCAGCAGTAAACCACCGGCTACTATAGAATGGGAATAAAAGTTTCATCGTATGAAAAAAAGCTTTATTTATTTAGTTTCATTCTTGTCATTGCTCAGCAGTGTTCATTCTTTTGCGCAAAATGATAGTGCTGCTAAAACAATACGTGTAGGATTGTTTGCGCCAATATATTTAGATTCAGTTTTTGCCAATGGTCAGTATAAGTACAAAGACCAGATGCCCAAAATTGTAATACCAGGGTTAGACTTTGTTGAAGGAGCACAAATAGCATTAGATTCCATTAAGACCACAACGCCGCTAAGCGTATCTGTTTACGATTATAAATCAGCAGATCAAAACATCAGCCAGCTTATTCTTGCCAATACATTTGATTCACTTGACATTATTATTGGTTCGGTTGGTTCAGCAGAGTTTAAACAATTAGCAGATATTGCTGCAAAGAAAAATATTCCTTTTATTTCTGCTACCTATCCTAACGATGGAGGTATAACAGCTAATCCCAATACAATTATTTTAAATGCTACATTAAATACTCATTGCAGCGGTATTTATAATTATATAGTAAAATATTTGCCTGGTTCAAAAATTACTTTGTTCAAAAAACAGGGAGTGGTGGAAGAAAGAATTGCAGCCCAGTTTTCAAAATTGAATACAGGCAATACAGGAAACCCTCTTTTAAATATTCCTGCTATTTTATTAAAAGACAGTTTTGATATCAGCATTATTGAATCAAAGCTTGACAGCACAAGGACTAATACTATAATTGCCGGCACATTGGATGAGAATTTTGGAAAACGAATTGCTTCATTTTGCGCAGTTCTGTCAAAAAAATACAACATTAATTTAATTGGAATGCCCAATTGGGACGGTATCAAAGATTTTTCAAAACCAGATTATAAGAACCTTTCTATTTTTTACAGTGCTTCTTTTTATACTGACGAAACTGATAAATGGAGTACTTCAGTAAAAACAGTTTTTAAAGACCGGACAAACGGAACAGCTATGGACATGGTATATAAAGGCTTTGAAAGCACCTATTATTTTTTGTCCCTGCTTTTAAAAAACAAAATTGGTTTCATGAATAATCTTAATGACAAATCATTTAAAGTATTTACCGATTATGATATAAAACCTGTTCGAAACACCGGAAAATCAGCTACACCTGATTATTTTGAAAACAAAAAAGTTTATATCATTAAAAAATTGAATGGCGTTATCACTAAAATGCTTTAGTACTATATTAAAAGAATTTTGAATCAAGCTTCCTATATCTCTTTACAAAACTTTTAGCCAGAAACTTTAGAATAAAATCTCACCCTTTTTTGCGGATTTTTAAACCGGGCATTATCATTTTAAACCAATTTCAGGATACAAAAGAAGTTGTTTTATTGAGCAATTAATGTTACCAGTTAACACAACACTGTACTTTTGCAGCAGCTAAAACACAAAACCTGATCTGTTAAAACTATTAAGTGTGCATAAAGAAAGAAAAGACGATACAGGTTACATTACAATAAGTAAGTGGCTTGCACAAAAAGGGTTTAGTCCTTTTCATTTCCAGGAAGAAGCCTGGAAGCATATTGCCCATAAGCATAGCGGTTTGGTGAATGCACCCACTGGCTGCGGTAAAACTTTTTCGGTGTTTCTTGGTGCCCTTATCAGTTTCATTGATCAGCACCCGGAAAATTATCATTCAAAAAAAAATAATGGTCTTCAGTTATTATGGATTAGTCCATTAAGGGCTTTAGCTAAAGATGTAGGCCGTGCCATTGAAGAAGTGATTGAAGAATTACAAATTCAGTGGAGAGTTGGAATAAGAAATGGAGATACTGATATTAAAGAAAGAGCCAGGCAAAAAAAACAAATGCCGGAGGTTTTGACCATTACTCCCGAAAGTCTGCACTTGCTGTTAGCACAAAAAGGTTACGCAGAAATATTCTCCACTTTAAAAATTATAGCGGTTGATGAGTGGCATGAACTATTAGGAAGCAAAAGAGGTGTACAGGTTGAACTGGCTATTAGCAGAATTATCAATGTTCAGCGATCATTATTCAATATCCAAAGTTCAATATGGGGCATCAGCGCTACCATTGGAAATTTAGAAGAAGCTAAAGATGTTTTATTAGCTCCGTTGAATGAAAAAGGGGTAATAGTAAAAGCATCTTTGGATAAAAAGATAAAGATTGAATCAATTATTCCTGATGAAATTGAAAACTATCCTTGGGCCGGACATTTAGGAATTAAACTGGCTCACAAGATCATTCCCATTATTCAGAAAAGTAAAACAACACTCATTTTTATTAATACAAGAGGCATGAGTGAATTGTGGTACCAGAAACTACTTGATATCTGCCCCGATCTCGCCGGTTTAATTGCCTTGCATCACGGATCAATTGATATGGATTTGCGCATATGGGTGGAAGAAGCATTACATGCCGGAAAATTAAAAGCTGTTGTATGTACGGCCAGCTTAGATCTCGGAGTTGATTTTCGTCCTGTAGAAACTGTTATACAGGTTGGCTCACCAAAAGGTGTTGCCCGTTTCTTACAAAGGGCAGGCCGTAGTGGTCACCAACCTGGCGAAACAAGCACCATTTATTTTTTACCAACCCATTCATTGGAATTAGTGGAGGCTGCTGCACTAAAAAATGCAATGGAAGAAAAGGTAATTGAAAGCAGGATGCCGATGCTTTTATGTTATGATGTGCTGATACAGTTTTTGGGAACCCTTGCTATTTCAGATGGATTTAATCCGGATATCATTTATAATGAAATAAAATCAACCTATTGTTTCAGAGAGATCACTAAAGAAGAATGGGATCAAATAGTTTATTTTGTTACAGAAGGTGGTAATGCATTACAGCAATATGATGATTATAAAAAGCTGAAAAAAGAAGGTGATGTTTATAAAATAAAAAACCGCCGGATGGCTATGCGACATCGCCTGCATATTGGAACAATTGTAAGTGACAATATGCTTAAAGTAAAATTTTTAAGCGGGGGGTTTGTAGGAGTAATTGAAGAATATTTTATATCCCGGTTAGAACCAGGCGATGTATTTACACTGGCCGGACGTAATCTTGAATTTGTAATGATAAAAGATATGACTGCTCTCGTAAAAAAATCAACCGCCAAAAAATCAATTGTTCCCAGTTGGAATGGTGGCCGCATGCCCTTAAGTGCTAACCTTGGTTTTATGCTGCGTAGAACCCTGAATGAAGTTTCGTTAATAAATAATAAGAAAACGCAATCATCCGTAAACAAAGAGTTGATTGCGTTAAAACCTTTATTTGAATTACAGCAACAACTTTCGCATGTGCCCGAAGAAAACGAGTTGCTTATTGAGCATATTGAAACAAAGGATGGCTTTCATTTATTTGTTTATCCCTTTGAAGGAAGATTGGTGCATGAAGCTATGGCTGCAATCCTCGCTTACCGTATCAGCAGGATAACACCCATCACTTTTTCATTTGCCATGAATGATTATGGTTTTGAATTATTAAGTGATAAACCAATTCCACTTGATGATACCAATGTGTATGAATTATTTTCACCAAAAAATTTACTGGAAGATATTCAGCGGAGTGTAAACTCAACTGAAATGGCGAAGCGAAAGTTCCGTGATATTGCAGTGATAGGTGGTTTAATTTTTCAGGGCTATCCCGGAGAATATAAAAAACCAAGACACCTTCAGTCAAGTGCTTCACTATTGTTTAAAGTATTTAACGAATACGATAAAGACAATTTACTGCTAAGGCAAGCTTACCAGGAAGTAATGGATCAGCAAATGGAAGAGATGAGACTCCGTAACATGCTTCAGCGTATCCAACAATCTGATATCATTATAAAATTTCCTCAGCAACTTACTCCATTCTGTTTTCCTGTTAAAGTTGATAGTATGCGGGAAGATCTTTCATCTGAAAAATTAGAAGAAAGGGTGAAGAAAATGATAAATCAGTTAGAGCGGTTTTAAAATTATCGCTGTTTAAAACCAAGATAATTACTCACTGCAATCGATTGTGATTTTGCTGCAATCGATTGTGATTGTTATTAGCAAGCTATACAACTTATAGCTATTGATGCTATAACTCAATAATTTTAGTTTCGTCGGTGTTTATACTTAAAAAATCAATATTTTATGAAACTAATATTCGGTATAATTCTGCTTACTATATGTTCAAATGCCTGGCTCTTGGTACAGGGTCAGGGAGATGGTGTTATTAATCGCATTACCACTTCTTCTACTGGCAGAGCTATTTTAGACCCTAATGGAGATGGCTATACATCTAAAACTACATCTGGTTTCTTAGGAAGCGACGTAACGAATTCTGAAATTGCTTACAAAATTGTACCATCTTTTTCTACAGAACCATTTGGAGATTTGAGCAGAGGACCAAGTCATTTATTTTCAGATATAGTTCCTACTGCCGGTGGCAGTGGTTTTTATGCTTATTATGATGGAACTAATTTATTATTTCGTTTCAGGCTTGGTTCAATCATTTCAGGTTCAAAAGGATATAGTGTTTTAATTGATACTGATGGAAAATTTGGTGCAACAGGCACCAATGCTGATCCTAATTACCAAGCTGCTACCACAGGTGCCAATGGAAATCCGGGTTTTGAAATTGAAGTGGTATTGGAAACGAATTCTCGTATTGCTATTTATAATGTAGATGGCACCAGTACTCCTACATTAGTTAAATCATATACAAACTGGCAGGATATGTCACAGGTATCCATAGCTGCTACTTCCGATAATGGTACTCCTGATTTTTTTATGGATTTTTATGTGCCTTTTTCTGATTTAACAGCTTCGCCATTTAATCTTACTACATCTTCTTCTATAAGATTTTTAGCTACAACAGTTATGTCGCCACAGGCAGCCATTGGAGGTCCTAAATCAGACATTTATGGTTTAGCTGATAATTTGTATTCAAATACCAATGATCAATATACCGCATATATTAATGCACAATGTGGTACAACTGTTACTAACCTTGGTAGCAGCGGCAGTGGATTATGCGGAATGTGTACCGCACCGCCAACAGTAAATAGTCCAATAAGTACAGGCACAGTTAACATTAGTGGAACATGGACAGTTTCATCATTAACAGGAGCAGTTACTACTGCAACTATCACCATTTATAAAAATGGGGTTTCAGTTGGAACTATTGCCAGTGTTAGTTCCGGAACAACATGGACGTTGTCTGGCGTATCTGTTGCTGTGAATGATGTAATAACAGCTAAGGCACAAGGCTCAGGCGAAAGTATGTGTTTAGTAAGTAATTCAGTAACCGCTAATTCCTGTAACTCAACCAACAAACCTGCTACGCCTACTTTAAACTGTTATACAACCAGTAAAGGAATAACCGGAACTAATTTAAGTACAGGATGGACAATCCATGTTGACAATATTACCAGGAGTACCACTAATGATAATGTTACTAACAGCGGTGGATTGTTTGCTGCGCCAACCGGAAGCAGCCCTAATTTAACCTGGAATTATTCATCTGGTTGCACCGGCGGCAGTCCTCTTTTATCCGGTTCATACAAAGTTTATTACACCAACAATACTTCTGGATGTATTTCAGAAGCAGTATTTGTTTGTGTTGCCGGTAACGGCGGCAGTGCATTGGCAGGAACAGTTGCAACTCCTGTTATCACTTCTCCCAGTTCCGGAAACATCACAACAGCCACAACATCTATTACTGGTACTACGGATGCAGGTGCCAGTGTGAAATTATATATTGATGGTATCAATACTGCTTCTGCTGCAGCAACAGGTGGCACATTTACATTCTCAGGTTTAAGTTTAACACCGGGGCAAAGAGTTTATATCACAGCTGAGTATAATAACGGAACAGTATCAACCAGCAAATGCGAAGCACAAACAGCAACCATAACAGTTACTTGTTTTACTAATCCCCCAATAATTACCGTTGATAATAATAATCAGCTTACCGCTGGGCAAGCTATTACCGGTACTTCGGGAGACGGAACAGGAACAACCATACGGGTTTATACATTAGCCACTACATTAGTAGCCACTACCACCGTGCAATCAGGTGGAACATGGAGCACAGGCAATGCATCCACAACGCCTGCCACTTATGTTGCAGTAGCAGGAACAAGTTATTATGCCACTGCACAAAATGGTTCATGCGGAGTTAGCAGCAGTACCAGCAACTCCGCTTCCGTTACAGCTACATCATCTGCAAGATGCGGAACAATATCAGGCACACCCATCAGTTCTTCTGCTATTACTGTTTCAGGAACGTTGAGTAGTGCAATAGCCAGTACTACCGTAAATCTTTATTTGGATGATGTGCTGATTGGAACTACAACTACCAACACTATCAGTTGGGGACCCATAACTGTAAACTCAACCAGCAGCAACACTTTATATGCCAATGGTGTTTTAAAAATTGCTGTGCAGGAAAGTGGCAAACAGGAAGTAGTTTGTACTTCATCGGCCACTACTATCAGTTGCTCACCAACTCCCGTGGCACCGGTTTATATACCAACTTTGTCCTCTATCAGTTTAAATCAAAGTATTACTTATACTATCAGTAATGCAGTGAGCGGATATTTTTATGGTGTGGCTGATGCTACTACAGGCAAATCTTACGCTTCCGGTAAATGGGCAACATCCAGTGGCAGTCTTAATATTACCACCAATACCTTTACTTCTTCGGGATCTTATAATATAGTTATTAAAGCAACTGCTATTAGCGGAGTAACAGTTTGCACAGCAACAGGTGCTACAGCCTCGTTGAACGTGAGCAGCACATTACCTTTAACGCTCCTTTCGTTTACGGGTGGCTGGGAAGATAATAAAGCACTGCTCTCATGGGTCACAGAAACCGAGACTAACGTTAATTGCTTTGAAATTGAAAGGAGTGTAACGGGCAGTGGGTTTGTAAAAATTGGTAGTATAAAAGCTACCAGTATTCCAGCACTAAGAAATACATATAGCTTCACAGATGATAACCCGTTATTACCCATAACTTATTACCGTCTTAAAATGATTGATGAAGACGGCAAAAGCAAATACAGCCCGGTTGTTGTATTAAAAGAAACCAATAAACAAACCATTTCTGCTTATCCAAATCCTTTTACTGATAAAATTAAAATAGGCTACGAAAGCAGGATGAATACGCAACTTGATATAGTAATTACTGACATCAGTGGTAAATTGGTTTATACCAAAAACTTCGTTGTTAATAAGGGTAGCAATTTATTAGTTATCAATAATGCAGGAACATTCTTAACTGGTGTTTATTTTCTGAAACTTACAGACAGGAGTGATAATAGTTTCACCTATTTTAAATTGACAAAATAAGTTTTTTCATAGAAACGGTAGGTTTGCCCTCTTCAACTTGTTGAATGGGGCTTTTTATTTATAATAATTGATAAATATCTTTTGCAAGCCTGAATGTATTGCAATGTGCTTCCACAATTAATTTTACATCTGGTGAATAACCTCCGCCCATAGCCACAGTACAGGGAATATTATTTTGTTTAAGATAAGTAAACACCAACTCATCTCTTCGCTTACATCCTTCCATGCTGATCTTTAATTTGCCAAATTTGTCAGTAGATAAAATATCAACTCCTGATAAAAAGAAAGCAAAAGATGGTTTTACTCCTGCGCATAATAGTTTCAAATTTTCCTCTAGTAAAGAAAGATATTCATCATCATTTATTCCATTTGGCAATGCAACATCAAGGTCAGACAATTCTTTGTGAAAAGGATAATTATCTTTTCCATGCATACTAAAAGTAAAAACATTAGGATTGTTTTTAAAGATAGATGCAGTACCATTTCCCTGGTGAACATCCAGGTCGATAATTAAAATTTTATCAGCTAATTTTTTATGAAGCAAATAATTGGCTGCCACAGCA
Source organism: Sphingobacteriales bacterium (assembly GCA_016200915.1). Classification (GTDB taxonomy): domain Bacteria; phylum Bacteroidota; class Bacteroidia; order Chitinophagales; family Chitinophagaceae; genus AWTP1-9. The sequence goes on along the minus strand of JACQDV010000008.1, from coordinate 221,153 downwards.
AAATCATTGAGCAAACAAAAACCTTCTCCTTTATCAGCATAGGCATGATGTGTTCCGCCTGCAACATTTAACGCCGCACCATTTTGCATGGCATACAAACAGCAATCTATTGTGCCCTGTGTAATGATGATCTCCCGCATGGTTAATTCAGGTGATTGGGGAAATCCAATTCTTCTTTGTTCCGAAGCTGATAGCGTTTGAAACTTAAGCTTATTCCAGTATTCTTTTGTATGTGTTAGTAAAATGGTTTGTTCATTACAAGGTTCCGGCGAGTATAGATTGTGCTGCTTAATGGTTCCTTCATGCAATAATTGTCCCGAAATCAATTCATACTTAATCATTGGAAAACGATGTCCCTCAGGTACTGGATGAACATAAATTGAATCGTAAGCAATATGTAAAGTTTTTCACCCATAATTACAGCGGCACAACAGAATTATTCACGATGGCAAATATTTTATCATGCCTAGTTGGTTCAACAACAACAAAACCTGTAAAACCACCAAAGGCAGGCAATATTGCCTGTGAAGGAGTGAAATAAAAACAGGGAAACCGCAACGATTGTTTACCCAAACCATTTAATCTTACACCGGGATGAATATGTCCGCTAAAAACATAGGCTTCATTATTTTCAACCGGATGATGGGTAAAAATAAAATCATCAATCCGCATATCATCTGCAAATAACTCTATCTGCATTTCTTCATACAGGCGTTCTTCTAAAATATCATGATTGCCTTTGATTAGTTTTACTGATACATGTTCAATATCATTTCGCCAGCGTTTAAATAATTCTATCTCTTTATTCTCTTCGCTGTGAAACATATCGCCTACAATCAACAATTGTTGCGGTTTAAAAAATTGAATGAGATGAAATAACCGCTGCAAGTCTTTTTTGTACACAGCTTGTGGAACAGCTATACCTGATTTGCGAAAATGACCAGTCTTTCCAAAATGAAGATCGGATATGATCAATGCATTTTCATCTTCCCAGAAAATTGCTTTCTCGGAGGATAACCAAAACACATTTTCTTTCAGCACAAATTTTACAGGAGGAGTCATTGTTACGGTCTTTCTTTATGTTTTTCTTCTTTGGGAAGATTATTCTTCAAAGCAATAGGATCCATGGTAGTTTGCGCCCAATTGAGCAATGTATTTTTTTGCGCATCGGATAGAACGGCATTTTTATGTATCCATGTATAACTGGTCAATGGCATCTCTCCTTCTTTCACCTGGTCAATCAGTTCATCTAATTTGCGGTGTGCTCTTTTAGGAGTATAGCCGGCAAACTCATCAAAATTTAATTCATGCTTTTCACCATTCACATGATTATTCATCCACCAGGCAACAGGTTGTATATTATTGTACCATGGATACGATGTATTGTTACTATGACAATCATAACAACTTACTTTTAAAATATCCGTCACCTCTTGCGGAACGGGGTAAGCTTTTGCTATTGCATTTGGCTGCTCACCTGTTGACTGATTCTTTTTGGGATGAATAAATTGTATCGCCACCATACAATGAGTAGTACAATGAGAATTTTCTTAATCATAACCTTTTATTTAAAATATTTTTCTGCTTCTACTACTGCTTCCGGCTTACCAACATCCACCAGTAAGTCACCCGTGTGATCGTAGGCCATTATTTTATGTTCTGCCGCCAGTGATAAATACACATCAATCAAAGAAAATTTACCGGTTTGCTTAATTAGTGAAAATATAGCCGGCTCAAATACTACGACACAACTATAAGCCTTTTCTACTAAACCGGGCTTATTAATGGATATTCTTTCTTCACCTGTTTTTGTATTTCGCCATCCGCACAGGCGGTTATCTTCATCAAACAAAAAGTAGCGGGATGTTTTACGATTGGTAACACCAAAACTGATCAATGCATTTTGCTCTTTATGATATTGCAATAAATGATGAATATTAAGATTGGTAAGGATGTCAGCATTCGTTGTTATAAAAGGTCCATCATCATCCAGAAGTTTTCTTGCTTTCAACAGCCCACCGCCTGTTTCTAATACTTCACTCGTTTCATCACTGATGATAATTTTAGAACCCCAGCCATTACTTTTCTCTATTGCATCAATTAACTGGTCGGCAAAATGATGAACATTCACCACCACATCCTTAATTCCATATTGCTGCAGGTATTCAATATTTCTTTGTAGTAATGATTTTCCATTTACCAGTGCCAGTGCCTTTGGATGCTTATCAGTAAAAGGCTTAAACCTTGTTCCCAATCCTGCTGCAAAGATCATTGCTTTCATATCCTATCCGTTTATCCAGTTTTTTGATTCCTGTTCTATATGATTCACTACTACATTCACTCCAAACTTTTCTTTAAGATGTTTTGCCAAACTATCGGCTGCAAATACAGAACGATGCTGCCCACCTGTGCAACCAAAACTCACCATTAAATTTTCAAATCCACGTTTGATATAATCCTGCACCGAAATATCTACCATGCCATAAACATATTGCAGGAAAGATGGCATCTCACTCTGATGTAATAAAAACTCCTGCACTTCTTTATCCCTGCCAGTTAGTTTTTTAAATTCATCAAATCTTCCGGGATTATAAATTCCTCTGCAATCAAAAACATAACCACCACCGTTGACTCCCGTATCTTCCGGAATTCCTTTTTTATAGGAGAAACTGTTGATATTAATCACCAGTTTGCTATCCGGCCCTGCCTTGGCGATATCATATTTTTCAATAACCTTATCATCCACAATAGCCCATAACACTCTTTGCAGTTCGGGCACACGAATGGGTATATTTTTATTTTGCAGGAACCATCGCAGGTTTCGCAAAGCAAACGGAATACTGGAAATAAAATACGGTTTGCGTTCAAACAAACCACGATAACCGTAAGCCCCCAATGTTTGTAACATACGTATCAGCACAAATCCATAATAATTATCACTGAAGTATTCTTTATTAAGATGATTGCCCAGTAAACTATTAACATGACTAAAATGATATTGAAATAATTCATCTCTCCACTCATAAGGTAATGCTGCTCTTGCCTGCCATAACATAGAAGCAACATCATATTGCAATGCTCCCTGCATCCCGCCCTGGTAATCGATAAAATAAACACGGTCATCTTTTACCATTACGTTCCGGCTCTGGCAATCACGGTGCATAAAGAATTTTAAATCTTCCTGCACGAGATAACTACTGAGCATCTCAAAATCATTCAGCAATAAATTTTTATCGTAAGGCAATTGTAAAGCACGGAGAAAATAATATTTGAAATACAACAGATCAGAATAGATGGCCTGCTTGTCAAATGATTTGGTGGCGATGCAATTGTTGTAATCTAAATTTTGTCCCCCTTCTACCTGTAATCTTGCCAACTGGGCAAATGTCTTTTTATAGAGTTCAAAAATATAATCGTTATAACCATGCTTTTGTACCAACTGAAATAAAGAAACATCACCAAAATCAGATTGAATATATTTTGTCTTTTCCACATCCACATATAAAATCTCAGGTACGGGCAATTGTTTTGTATTGAAGTGGCGGCTGAATTCTATAAAAGCATTGTTCTCCGGTACATTGGTTGGATTGAAAGTAACAATGTAAGAGTTGTTATTATGATGAACACGAAAATACTGGCGGTTGCTGCCAGCCTGTGGCAAAGTTTGAACGGTGATGTCGGTTCCGGGTCTCCAGCTTTCAAAAAAAGATTTAACCTGTTCAGGTATTGAATTCATGAATGGTAATTGTAATTGTAAAAATACCTGAAAAAACAGTTCATTAAGTAAGCTGATTTATTTCAAATTTTCGCATCCTAACCCACCCCATTAAATAGTCTTTATTTTAAAACACTACTGCCCCTCCCGTGGAGGGGATAAAAAGGCTGCTAATCCAAATTCAAATTAACCATGCATTGCAAAAATTTGAAATGCACCCAGGTAAGCTGATGAAACAAAAAAGACCTCAGGCGAGGTCTTTTACTTTCAATAATTATTCGCAAACTTTAATTCATCTTACGTTTCAGCATACTTACCTGTTCCTGCAGGTTACTTACCAAATTCCCCAGCGATGCCACATCCCATCTTTGCTGCGAACCAACTTTATTGATCACCACCTGTGCCTGCCATACTTCAACAATATCTTCAGCATTTACCTGGTAAGGCTGGTATTGCGGGTTATCACTCATTAAAGTGTACTTATTTCTTACTTTATTATTCTTCAGCATGCGTTTGTAAACAATACCTTCATTACGGCTTACTACTATGTAGGCGAAATTATTTTTCACATCATCCAGTCCTTCTACTTTTTCTCCCACAATTACTGAGCCGCTTGGTGTAGGCAACATGGAATCTCCCACAATTTCAAATGCACGGTAATTACCGGATGTAAGCATGGGTAAAGTGAAAGTATTGAGTTCATCAATGAACTCGGGATCAGCATAACCGGCCAAATAACCAGCGGCTGCTTTAATGGGAACAAAATGGATAACATTACTATCAGCCAGCATTTTTTGCTGACGACGTTTGGCTAAATAGCTGCTACCTTTTGTTTCATTCAGATCTTTACGAAGCAATTCATCTAATGTGAGCTTAAACATTTCACTCACTACTTCCAATACTTCTAATCTTGGATCGGCCCTCTCTTCTTCATAAGCTCCCACCAATGAACGTTTAATACCAAGCTTGTTGGCAAATTCTTCCTGAGTCCACCCACGCAACTTGCGCAGGTATTTTAAATTTTTTCCGGCTATAGACATACGCTAATGGATTTAGCTGCAAAATACTAAATGATTTAGTATTTCCAAATTTATTTATTACTTTTTTATAAAGATTGAAAGCGAGCATTTCAAATATTCGCAACGCATGATTTATTTGAATTTGGATTAACAGCATTTTATCCCCTCCCTGGAGGGGCGCAGTAGTGTTTTAAAATGAAAGATTATTTAATAGGGGTGGGTCAGGGTGCGAAATTTTGAAATGCACCCAATTGAAAACTGCTTTTGGGCAAACCATGATTATTACGGATTTTTACAACCGCATTATGGCAACCAAAAAAAAGAAAGAACAACCAATTATCCTCATCACTAATGATGATGGTATCACTGCACCCGGCATCCGTAATTTAGTAGAAGCAGTAAAAGATTTAGGACGGGTAGTAGTGGTGGCACCCGATAAACCGCAATCAGGAATGGGACATGCTATTACTATTGGCTCTCCTCTCCGCATGCATTCATCACCTATATATGAAGGCGTGGAAGCATGGAGCACCAGTGGTACACCCGTGGATTGTGTAAAGCTGGCAGTAGATAAAATATTACACCGCAAACCGGATATCTGCCTTAGCGGAATTAATCACGGAGCCAATCATTCCATCAATATTATTTACAGCGGAACGATGAGTGCAGCTATTGAAGCTTCTATTGAAAATATTCCTTCTGTTGGCTTTTCATTATTAGATCTGAGTGTGGAAGCTGATTTTTCCGCAGCAAAAAAATATTCACGACTCATAGTGGAGAAAGTTTTGTCAATGAAAAAGATTGATAAACATTTTTGCCTGAATGTAAATTTTCCCAATGTAGGCGAATCATTAATTAAAGGAATTAAAGTATGTAAACAGGCTTATGCCAAATACGAAGAAGATTTTGATGAACGCCGTGATCCCGGTGGAAGAAAATATTACTGGCTTACCGGTGAGTTTGTCAACTTTGATAAAAGTAAGGATACCGACGTATGGGCACTCAAAAATAATTATGTAAGTGTGGTGCCGGTACAATTTGATCTTACCAATTACGTTTTAAAGCAACAATTAGAAAAAAACTGGAACCACTGATGTTTAAAAAAGATAACCTTCGGCTTGGCATTGTACTGGGCATCCTCGCCCCTTTCCTTGGATTTTTTATTTATTATTTTGTCAAATTCTATCCGCTTTACAGCTTAGGCGATTTTTTAAGTTTCCTTAAAGTAAACAAAAGCCTTATAACCGTAGTAGTAAGTTTATCATTGCTCGCCAATGCTGCACTCTTCACTATCTACATCAACTGGCAAAAAGACCTTACCGCCAAAGGTATTTTTGTTGTGACGGTTATTTATGGAATTGCAGCTTTGCTGTTTAGGTTACTGGTGCATTAATAACTGCTCATTAAGAATTAAAATCACCCATCATTTGTATTTACAGCGGTACAAAACCCCTAATTTTGCGGCAATTTCAAACTTTCGCTATGAGTGTACTCGTTAATAAAAATTCCAAAATAATTGTACAGGGTTTTACCGGAACAGAAGGTACTTTTCATGCCACTCAAATGATTGAATATGGTACTAATGTTGTTGGTGGTGTTACGCCAGGTAAAGGTGGACAACAACACTTAGAAAAACCTGTTTTCAATACTGTTGCTGATGCGGTTAAAGAAACTGGTGCTGATGTAAGTATCATCTTCGTTCCGCCAGCCTTTGCTGCTGATGCCATCATGGAAGCTACTGATGCTGGTATAAAACTGGTGGTTTGTATCACAGAAGGTATTCCTGTACAGGATATGGTGAGAGTTAAAAATTATTTGTTGGGTAAAACAACCCGATTGGTTGGACCTAACTGTCCCGGTGTTATTACAGCTGAAGAATGTAAAGTGGGTATTATGCCCGGCTTCATCTTTAAAAAAGGAAAGATTGGTATTGTTTCCAAAAGTGGAACATTGACATACGAAGCTGCTGACCAGGTTGCCAAAGCTGGTCTTGGTATTTCCACTGCTATTGGTATTGGTGGTGACCCCATCATCGGCACTACTACTAAAGAAGCTTTGGAGTTATTTATGAACGATCCTGAAACAGTTGGTGTGGTAATGATTGGTGAAATTGGTGGTGGCATGGAAGCTGAAGCTGCCCGCTGGTATAAAGAAAATGGTAACAAGCCGGTTGTTGGTTTCATTGCCGGACAAACTGCTCCGCCTGGTCGTCGTATGGGACATGCCGGTGCTATTGTTGGTGGCGCTGATGATACTGCTGCTGCTAAAATGCAAATCATGACAGAATGTGGTATTCATGTAGTGGCCAGCCCTGCTGATATTGGTGTTACTATGGCGAAAGTGATGGGGAAATAGTTTTTGGTTTGTAGTTTGTTGTTTGTTGTTACTTCTACTATAATTTTAAAATAGAAAGCCGGTGATGATGTTGCCGGCTTTTGTATTTCTGTGCACTTACAAAAAAATTATGCAATAACACATGCAACTGCATCTGTAAAATAGCTGTCCACAATCAGTCGGACACAGTAAAACTTATTCAATAACTTGTAATAAAATTCAACAGCATGATTTTGAAAAACACAGGCAGGAGCAAACAGGCTGGTTCCTTATTCATTTTAGTATTTATTCAACTTTTATTCTCCGCTAACTTACTTATGGCACAAAAGAAACCAAACGATTATAAATCCCAATGGAAAAAGATTGATGACCTCGTTGAAAAAGGCATGACCAAAACTGCCATCACCGAAGTTAAAAAGATATATACACTGGCTAAAAAAGAAAATAATGATGCGCAGCTTATCAAAAGCCTGATGTTTCAATCCATGCTGAGCGAACAGGTAGATGAAAATGCGGGTATCAATAGTATTAAAGCCATGGAGGCAGAAGTTGCGGCGGCAAAACAACCAGCCAAGTCTTTATTGCAAAGCATGACAGCACAGGTGTACTGGAATTATTTTCAAAACAACCGCTGGCAATTGTACAACAGAACGAATACAGAAAATTTTAAAAAAGAAGATATCGCCACCTGGAGTGCAGATGACTTTCATAACAAAATATCATCGCTTTATCTGGCTTCCATCAGCGATGTTAAACTATTACAAGCTTCCAAACTGGAACCATTTGACGCCATCATTCAAACCTATGGTTACCGTTACCTGCGTTCTACTTTGTATGATTTCCTGGCTCACCGTGCACTGGATTATTTCACCAATGATGAAAGAGATGTGAACAAGCCAGCTTATCAGTTTACCATCAAACAAGAGGAAGCATTTGCCGATGCGGCTACTTTCAGTAAAGCATCTTTTAAAACAAAAGATACCGCTTCTCTTTATTATAAAGCTATTACGATTTTCCAGCAACTTACCGGTTTTCATTTAAAAGATATAAAGCCGGATGCATTGATTGACCTGGAAATAAACCGGCTGCAGTTCATGCACAATCATGCAGTGATGGAAGAAAAAGAAAAACTGTATGAACAATCATTGATCCGTCTCACTAAAAAATATGCAACTGATTCTGCAGCCGCACAGGCATCTTACCTGCTGGCTTTTGTCTATAATGAAAGAGGAGAACAGTACAATCCGTTCAGCAAAAAAGAGGTACAGTATGAAAAGAAAAGAGCAAAAGAAATTTGCGAAGCAGTAATTGCTCAATTCCCCAAAAGCGAAGGTGGCATCAACTGCAAAAACTTATTAAGTCAGATCACTGCCAAATCTTTTACACTTACTACTGAAAAAGTAAATGTTCCAAATCAGCCATTCCGTATGCTGGTGAATTATAAAAATGTAAACAAACTCTATTTCCGCATTATAAAAACTACCAAAGAAGAATTAAAACGGATTGACATCAACAACCTTGAAGATGAAAATATCTGGAAGAAAATTCTTTCTTTAAAATCGGTTCGTGACTGGAATGAATCTTTACCCGATTTAAAAGATTACCAGCAACATGCGTCTGAAGCAAAAGTAGACGCATTGCCCAATGGTTTATACATTTTGCTGGCAAGTGAAAAACCAACCTTCACCAATAAAGAAAATATTTTAGCCTTACATACAACCTATGTCAGCAATATCAGTTTTATAAAAAATAATTCGGGTGAATATTATGTGCTTAACAGGGAAACTGGTTATCCTCTGGTCAATGCCAAAGTACAAGTGTGGGAAAGAAGATATGATTACCAGCGCAGTGAATACAGTGAAGACAGAAAAGAATTACTGACTACCGATAAGAATGGTTACACCAAAGTAAAATCAGATAATGATGGAAGAAATATCATGCTGGAAATTACGCATGATAAAGATTATTTGTTTTTAGATGACAACTATTATCTCTCCCGTGAATACAAACCTCAGCAGCAACCAACTATTACCCGTGCCTTTTTATTCACCGACCGTTCTATCTATCGTCCCGGGCAAACCATGTACTTCAAAGGCATTGTGATGCAAACCATCACTGCTGAAAGAAGAACGATGGCGATGGAGAATTATAAATCAAAATTAATTCTTCGTGATGCCAACGGACAAAAAGTGGGTGAACTGAATTTAACCACCAACGAATTTGGCTCTTATAATGGAAGTTTCAAATTACCGGAAGGAATGCTGAATGGCAACTTCTCCATCCTTGATTCTAATACGAATGCTTACGCTTATTTTAATGTGGAAGAATATAAACGTCCCAAGTTTTATGTGGAAGTAAAAAAGCCGGATGGCACTTACCGGGTGAATGAAGAAATAACTGTAAAAGGAAATGCCAAAGCATACGCCGGTAATAATGTAGATGGAGCAACGGTGAAGTATCGGGTAGTGCGTAAAGTTCGTATGCCCATCTGGTGGGATTATGGATTTAGTTATGCAAAAATCAGGCAGCCAAACGGCGGAAGAGAAGAAATGGAAATCACCAATGGAGAAATTACTACTGATGCCAATGGTGAATTTAAAATTAGTTTCAAAGCCATACCGGATGAAAGCGTCGATAAAAGCAGTCAGCCAACTTTTATTTATGAAGTAAGTGCGGATGTTACCGATATCAACGGTGAAACAAGAAGCAGCAGCAATGATGTAACCGTCGCTTACCAGGCATTGCAACTGAATATTGATATGGCAGCAAGAATGCCGGCTGATAGCTTGAAATCTATTTCGATTTCATCCAAAAACATGAATGATATTTTTGAAGCTGCCAATGTGAATGTAACGATTCATAAACTGCAATCACCCAATCGTGTATTCCGTGAAAGACTGTGGCAGCAACCCAACCAGTTTTTAATGAGTAAAGCAGAATACTATAACTATTTCCCTTATGATGTGTATGCGGATGAGAATGAAATAAAAAATTGGAGCATATCAGATAAAGTAGCTGATGAGAATTATAAAACAGAAGAGAATTCAAAATTCAAAATTCAAAATTCAAAATTTGTTGCTGGTTGGTATGAAGTCATTGTAACTACAAAAGACAAGTACGGTGAAACAGTAACGGCTAAAAAGTATGTTGAGTTGTATAACAGTAACACTGCTGCTTACACTTCAACAAAAGCAGGCGCTGTTTCGGATGTATTAAAAGGAATAGTTGAACCGGATGAGAAAGCCAGTTATCAAATAAGCACGGCAGATAAAGAAGTATGGATGGTGAAGGAAGTTCTAAGAAGCAATGAAAAGAATGAAAGAAACTATATTAACCTGAACAGCGAAACAAAAACATTTGATATCGCCGCAACCGAAGATGATCGTGGTGGCATTAGCATGAACTGGTTTTATGTGCAGCATAACCGGGTGTACACCGGAAGCAATCAAATTGATGTTCCATGGACAAACAAGGAATTAAAAATCAGTTATGAAAGTTTCAGGGATAAAACATTACCGGGCAGTGAAGAAAAATGGACATTAAAAATAAGCGGTATTAAAGGTGATAAAGTAGCAGCGGAGATGCTGGCCAGTATGTATGATGTCAGTCTTGACCAGTTTGCTCCGCATAACTGGGTTGATTTTAAAAATCAGTTATACCCAAACTTTTATGGATTTAATCAGTGGAATAGTAATGTGTTTGGGATTGAAGAAGTTGAAGGGAATGATTATTACAAATCAACCGAAGAATATTATAGTTCCAAAGATTATGATGATTTAGCTGTAATTAAAAAAGATGGAAAGGAAATTACTTCATGGCCAGATTTTGAACGAAAAACTTTAAGAGGTGGGACCGGGAAAGATGTTACATATTTTATGAGTAACGCAAATCAAATGGCAGCACCAGCAGAAATTGAATTAGCAAAAAGAAAAGACTTAACTGGTGCAATAGGAAGAGTTGAAGTGAATAAATTTACACCTCCAAAAATTGTTAAAGATGAAGAAGCTAATGGAGATGGTGTTTCCGATAAATTTGATAAAAATAATTCGCTTAATCAAGCGACTATTCAAATCCGAAAAAACTTCAATGAAACCGCTTTCTTCCTCCCCGATTTAAAAACAGATGCAGCAGGAAATATTTCTTTCAGCTTTACTATTCCCGAAGCATTAACGGAATGGAAGTTTTTGGGACTGGCACATACCAAAGACATGCGTACTGCCATCACCAGCAACAAAGTGGTTACACAAAAAAAACTGATGGTGCAACCCAATGCTCCCCGTTTTATGCGGGAAGGTGATAACATGGAGTTCAGCACCAAAGTGAGCAATCTTACTGACAAAGCATTGAATGGTACTGCAACACTGCAGTTATTTGACGCCACTACCATGCAACCCGTGGATGGGTTGTTTAAGAATGGTAATCCTGTTCAGTCATTCACTGCACAAGCCGGACAAAGTGCTGCCATTAAATTTAATATTGATATTCCATTCAACTATAACAGTGCTTTGGTGTATAGAGTAGTTGCCCGTTCTATATCCCCCTCCGGAGGGGGCCAGGGGGAGGTTAGTGATGGCGAAGAAAATAGTTTACCGGTATTAACCAACCGTATGCTGGTAACAGAAAGTATTACCTTACCCATGCGTGGTGAAGGGACTCAGCATTTCAGCTTTGGTAAATTACTCAACAATAAGAGCACTACTTTAAGCAATCATGCTTTAACTGTTGAATATACTTCCAATCCTGCATGGTATGCAGTGCAGGCATTGCCTTATTTAATGGAGTATCCATATGAATGTGCAGAGCAAACTTTCAACCGCTATTATGCGAATGCATTAGCGGCTAAGATCGCCAATGCTTCTCCTAAAATAAAAGCAGTGTTTGAAAAATGGAAAACATTAGATACTGCTGCACTATTGAGCAATCTGCAAAAGAATGAAGAATTAAAATCAGCTTTGTTACAGGAAACTCCGTGGGTGCTGGAAGCAAAGAGTGAAGAACAGCAAAAGAAAAATATTGCGTTGTTGTTTGATATAGTGAAGCTGAGTAAAGAATTAGAATCATCACTTAACAAGCTGAAAGAAATGCAAAGTCCGAATGGTGGTTTTGTATGGTTTAAAGGCGGGCCCGATGACCGTTACATTACGCAATACATTGTAACCGGTATTGGTCATCTGCAAAAGCTGGATGCTATTCCTTCATCCACCAAAGAAAAAATAAAAACTATTTTAAAAACAGCGATTCCCTATTTGGATAAAAAGCTGAAAGAAGATTATGATTTCTTAATAAAGCAAAAAGTAAAATTAAAAAATCAGAATATTGATTATCTCCAGGTACAGTATTTATATATGAGGAGTTTCTTTCCTGAATATAAAGTGGCTGCCACTTCACAAAAAGCATATGACTATTATCGTGGACAGTCACAGCAATTCTGGTTAAAACAAAACCGCTATGCACAGGGGATGACTGCCTTGTCTTTATTCCGCAGTGGCGATAAGAAAACACCGGCTGCCATTCTTGCTTCCATCAAAGACAATTCCATTGTGAATGAAGAAATAGGTATGTACTTTAAAGATATGAGTGGTGGTTATTACTGGCACCAGGCACCGGTGGAAACACAGGCTTTATTAATTGAAGCATTCGGTGAAGTTGGCAATGACAACAAAACAGTGGATGATCTGAAAACATGGTTGCTCAAACAAAAGCAAACTCAAAACTGGAAAACAACCAAAGCCACCGCCGAAGCCTGTTATGCATTGTTATTAAAAGGCAGCGATTGGTTAAGTGAAGAACCAACCATCACCATTCAATTAGGAGATAAAACAATTTCGAGCAACACTTCAAAAACTGAAGCAGGAACTGGTTACTTCAAAGAAAAGATTGATGGCAAAGAAGTGAAAAACACAATGGGCAATATAAAAGTAACCGTAACCAACCCTTCAACTATTAAACCATTAAACCCTTCAACAACCTGGGGCGGAGTTTACTGGCAATACTTTGAAGATTTGGATAAAATTATCCCGCCAGCTGGCGGGACAGAAACACCATTGAAGCTTTCTAAGAAATTATTTGTAGAAAAAAATACCGATAAAGGGCCTGTGCTGGTTCCAATAAATGATGGTGATGAAATTAAGATTGGCGATAAAGTAAAAGTTAGAATAGAACTCCGTGCCGACCGTGATATGGAATACGTTCACATGAAAGATATGCGGGCCGCCTGCATGGAACCGGTGAATGTATTGAGTCAATACAAATGGCAGGGAGGATTAGGTTATTATGAAAGCACCAAAGATGCTTCCACCAATTTCTTCTTTAGCTGGTTGTCCAAAGGAACTTACGTGTTTGAATATCCTCTGTTTGTTACGCACAGTGGTAATTTCAGTAATGGCGTTACTACTATTCAATGTATGTATGCACCGGAGTTTAGTGCACATAGTGAAGGAGTGAGAGTGAAAGTGAAATAAATGATGAATAATGAACAGGGAATATCGAATGATGAATTAAAAAAACTTTCGGTGTTCAATATTCCCTGTTCGATATTCGAAATTGTTTATTCTTCTACTAATTGATAAATCTCGGGTAAGTTTCTTCCTAATCCATCATAATCCAATCCATATCCTAATAAAAACTTATTGGGAACGGTAAAACCAAGGTAGTCAATCGTAATAGGATATTCTGTTGCTTCCGGCTTATGCAGCAAGGCACAAACTTTTAGTGAATGGGGCTGCTGGTGTTTTAATTGCTGTGAGAAAGTAGTGAGTGTTTTACCGGTATCAATAATATCTTCAATCACCACCACATCTCTTCCAAACAAGTCCATATCTAATCCAATGGCAGTAATTACCTGTCCGCTGGATTTGGTGCCTTTATAAGAAGCGAGTTTTATAAAACATATCTCTGCATCAATTGTAAGATGTTTGAATATATCAGATGCAAACATGAAAGAACCATTAAGAATAGCAATGAATAATGGTTTGCGTCCGGCATAATCATTATTCAGGCAAGCTGCAATACGAATGATCTCTTTTTCAACATCAGCAGCATTAATATAAGGTTTAAAATATTTGTCGTGAACTTTAATAGTGCTCATAAAATTTATTTAGAGATAATCAATTCCTGCCCTATTTTAACATCGTATCCTTTCATTTTGTTCCAGTCCATCAACAGGTTAACCGGCACATTGTATTTACGGGAAATACTATAAATCGTTTCTTTCGGTTCCACCACATGCATTTTTTGACCACTGGTTGAAGTTACAGCATTTGCTGAAACTGTTTGTGCTGTTTTTAATTTTGGCATTTGAGTAGCCATGCCCTGCAGGTTCAGTAATTCTCCTTCGGCAATTTGCTGAGAAGGGTTAGATAATAAATTGTATTGCAGCAAAGCTTCTAAGCGAATACCTTCTGTTTGTGCAATATCATACAATGATTCGTTTGGCTTAACTGTATGTGTTGATACTGTTCCTTGTCTGCGTTTACGTTGCAGGTAAAGGAGCTGATCATTTTCCAGTACATTAGAATTTTTCAGATCATTAAAGTCAAGCAGGTAATTTAATGGAACGGCATTTTGTTCTGCTATCGCCAGTAAAGAAGTTCCTTTAGTGGCAAACAATACTTTTGTTTCGTTGATTTTAAAAACTCCATCAGGATAGGCTGCTTTTTCTTCCTTCACTACTGGTTTTATTCCTACAATAGGTTCAGGTTTTTTCTCTGCAGGCATAATAACCGTTGCATCTTTTTCTTTTGGCTCATTGATGTTTACAGGTTCCTCTTTTGTCAATACTGTTTTCTCCTGTATCTTTTCTTTTTTATTAGCCGGTTTATTTTTTTCTTCTGTTAAAGTAACACCGGGTGCATTTTCTATTACTGCAATTCCATCTTTCTTTTCCTGTGTAACAACTGATGCAGCATTAGATTCCGGCACTGCGGGTTGATCATTTTTTGCAAATACTTCATCTTCTTTTTTCATTTTGCCCATTGCAATTAATGAATACTGTTGCAGGTTGTATGTTTCAATATATTTAATGAGTTGCTGTGCATATTGCGGATTGGTAGCATAACCAGCTTTCTTTAAACCATAAGCCCATGCTTTATAATCTGCAGGATCAATATCAAATAGCGAAGCATAATATTTTCTTGTTTTCAGAAAATTAGAATGATCACGGTATGATTCTTCTGCTGTTCCATATTTACGGAAACATTCCCATGGCGCATCATCGGTATGACTAACAGTGGGACCTGTCCAGTCTTCTTTACATTTGATACCAAAATGGTTATTTGATTTTTTTACGAGTTCGCTGTTACCATTTTCTGTTTCCAGTATTCCCTGTGCCAGAGTGATAGATGCCGGTACACCAGTACGTTTCATCTCTTGCATAGCGATCTCCTTGTACGTGTTAACGTAATCTTCAATAGAAATGCGTTGCGCTTTGGCGATATTGGATAAAATCAATACTACTGCAACAAAAACAACTTTCAGGTTCTTCATCATTTTTTATTTTTTGCGAATGAGCATCAGCCCATCTCTTACTGTTAACAAAACAATTTCAACTTCTTCACAATTCTTTACATGCTCATTAAAAGCATGAATGGCGATGGCATTCTTTCCTTTCAATTCTTCCTGTAACACTTCGCCATGAAACAACACATTATCTGCTAAAATAATTCCTCCTTTTTTCAATTTTGATAAAACGAGGTTAAAATAGCTGATGTAACCGGGCTTATCTGCATCCAAAAAAACCAGGTCCCATTCCTCATTAAGGGCAGGTATAATATCTAACGCATTTCCGGCATGAGAAATTATCTTATCACCCAGCCCGGCTTTAATAAAATAACCACGGCTCAGATCAGCATCTTCCTGTCTTAGTTCAATGGTGTGCAAAACGCCATTCTCTGCCAAACCTTTAGCAAGGCATACAGCACTGTAACCAGTAAAAGTTCCGATTTCCAAAATGCGTTTCGGACGAATGATCTTACTAAAAATTTCGAGGAATTTACCCTGCACATGACCACTAAGCATATGTGCATGCTGGCTGCGGCTCTCCTGCGTTTGATTGCTGATGAGCTGTAATACTTCATCTTCGGGAGAAGTGAATTTTTCTGCGTATTCATTTGCCAGTTGGTGAACGATTTCCACGATATTGATTTTGCTGCGCAAAGATAAGTCTAAATGATGATGTGAGATGTACGAAGTACGATGTTATGTATTGAAAAATTAAAAATGTTACATTTTTGAAGCCTACATTTATTCAGTCTATTTTTGGCTTAAGTCGTTCTTTTTATTTAGTGTTTGAAAAAGTTCGGTTGTCATATTGCTAAAGCCATCTTTTGTTACTAAATAATCATGAAAAAAGGTTAAAGTGCGACCAGAAACAAGTTTAATTTTTAAGTTGTAATAGTTTGGATCAAGACCTCGATTTATTTTTTGAATTTCACTCCATTTAAAATGTAAATTTTTAGTGTTTGCAAAGGCAAACTTTTTAATCCAAACAATTGTTATTCCATCATCGTTGATTGTCCATTCACATCTGCCAGTTACAAATCTCTGCCATAAAAAATAGACAATAGTCATTAAAATAACGAGTATGAATATTAATAATCCGTTATTCTGTATTCCATGCGGAATAAATAAAAAAACACTACCAATAAAGATTATTAATAGAATTATAATTAAAACTATTGCGTTTGTTTGCGAAACTAGTTTTACTTTATAAGTCATCTACTTTAACTTTTCAATTTTAAGGTTGCGAAAGTTGATTCATTTGTTAATGCCTAAGCTATATATAGCGGAATGTTCGATAAAAATCCCCCCCCCAACATCATAGGTACTAAAAATTCGGCTGCAGTGGATGTTTATCAAAATAGCTCACAATGTATTGTACTGCATCTTCGGTAGTATCTACAATTTTTAATAAATCCAAATCACCGGGACTGATATTTTTTTCCTGCTCCTGCATTACTTCATGCATCCAGTTGATTAATCCAGTCCAGTAAGATGTTCCTACCAGCACCATGGGTGAGTCTTCAAATTTTCCTGTTTGTATTAACGTAGCTACTTCAAAAAATTCATCCATGGTACCAAAGCCACCAGGCATCATAATAAAACCCTGCGCATATTTTGTAAACATTACTTTCCGTACAAAGAAATAATCAAAGTGCACCATCTTGTCTTTATCAATAAATGGATTGGACTGTTGTTCAAATGGCAGTTCAATATTTAATCCTACCGATTTTGCACCTGCTAACTGAGCACCTTTATTAGCAGCTTCCATAATACCAGGGCCACCTCCGGTAATAATGCCAAAGCCTTCTTCACCCAATCGTTTGGCAATGTCAACTGTCATTTCATAATATTTATGTCCGGGTTTTGTTCTGGCTGATCCAAAGATGGAAACACAGGGACCGATCTTTGCCATCGTTTCAAATCCATCTACAAACTCAGCCATTATTTTAAATATCTGCCAGCTGCTGTGTGCTTTTGATTCTGTCCAGTTACGTTGTTTGGATTTTTTTACATTTTCGTTCATAAGCAATCATTAAGGTTGGTATAAAATATTATTCTGTTGATGCAGGTTTGTGAGAGATAAACCATAAGCCGATATAAGTAAGCAATCCATTTATTACGAGCAACTCCAGTCCTATTTCAAAACTTCCAAAAATATTTTTCTGGTATTTATCCAAAAAGAAACAGATAATAGGTGAAGCAATGGCTACATAAGGAACCAGTTTATCATTCACCATTCTTTTGGTAATAATACCAAATGTAAACAAGCCTAATAGCGGACCGTATGTATATCCTGCTACTTTCAATATCACACCAATCATACTTGGATTATTAACCCATTTAAATATGAGTACAAATATTAAAAAGATAGCTGCAAATGAAAGGTGAACTCGTTGCCTCAATTTCTTCTTAGCTGCATCATCCATATCGGTTCTTCTTTTCATTCCTAAAATATCAATACAGAAAGAAGAAGTTAATGCAGTGATAGCACCATCTGCACTTGGGAATAATGCTGATATCAATGCGATAATAAATATCACTGAAACAATGGGCGGCATATGATGCAATGCCACTACAGGAAACAATTTATCTGCCGTAGCATTTTCTGATCCCAGCATAAACTTAGTTACTTCCCTGCCGTCAACTATTGATCTTACATTTTGCCCACCGGATTGATAGGCATATAAATAAAGCAATCCGCCAAGGAACAAGAATAATAAAATCACACCCGTCAGTGTAAATCCAAGTGTAACTACATTTTTTTGCGAATCCTTTAGTGTTTTTACAGAAATATTCTTCTGCATCATTTCCTGGTCCATTCCTGTCATCGTAATGGTGATAAAAGCACCGGCGATTATTTGTTTAACGAAAAACAATTTACTGCCGGGATCAGTAAAGAAAATTTTAGTCATTCCTTTATCACTCATTGCTGCTATGCTTTCACCAAAACCCATATCCATTTTACTGAGTATGTACACCACACATATAATCAAACCAGCCAGCATACAGGTGGTTTGCAGTGTATCTGTATAAACAATAGTTTTTACTCCACCTTCGTAGGTATAAACTAAAATCATCAGCAGGATAATTAAAGTAGTTGCCCAGAAGGGAATATTATAATTAGAAAGAATTGCATCCTGCAAAATTTTTACTACAAGATATAATCTTGCAGTGGCACCTAATGTTCTGGATAAAATAAAAAAAGAAGCCCCTGTTTTGTACGATTGAAATCCAAGTCTTGTACTAAGATAATTGTAAATGGAAGTAAGATTGAGTTTATAATATAATGGCAGCAATACAAAAGCAATTACAATATAGCCGATAAGATAGCCGATTGTTACCTGGAAATAAGCAAAAGCCTCTGTAGATACCGCACCGGGCACACTTACAAACGTAACGCCGCTCAGCGAAGTACCAATCATACCAAAAGCAACGAGTACCCAGTTGGAGTTACGGTTACCGATAAAAAAAGATTCATTATTTGCATCCCGGGAAGTGTACCATGCCACAATCAGCAACAAAACAAAATAGCCAATCACAAAAGAAAACAACAAGGCAGGGCTCATAGATATTAATTTAAAATGAAGATAAATAAAATATCAGGTGTGCAAGATAGAATGTTTTACTTTGCAAACTCAATTACATTACATGAACTATAAATCTGTTGCTGTTTTTTGCGGATCAAAGTTTGGCACTAATCCATTATACAAAGCACATGCTATTGAACTGGGAAGATTAGTTGCGTTGAATAAGCAAACATTGGTTTATGGTGGCGGTAGTGTTGGTTTGATGGGTGCTGTATCTGATGCGGTATTGGAAAGCAATGGAAAAGTAATCGGTGTAATTCCGGATTTATTAAAGAACAGGGAAATACATCATCCTCACTTAAGTGAATTGATTGTTGTTCCTGATATGCATACCCGGAAAAAGAAGATGTATGAATTATGTGATGCAGCCATTATTTTACCCGGAGGTTTTGGAACATTAGATGAATTATTTGAAATGCTTACCTGGAACCAGTTGAACATTCATGATAAAAAAATAATCCTCCTTAATTCAGGAGGATTTTATAATCATTTAATCAGGCATATGTATCAAATGCAAAACGATGAATTTTTATATGAGACTGTTGAAAACCGCATTACCATTTGTACTACTCCATTGGAGATTTACCGGTAGCGACCTCTTCTGCCTCCACCTCCTTCAAACAAACCGATATTGATACCAGCTTTTATTATAGGATTTGCCCTGTAGCTTGTAATTCCACTGCCATTTATTTCTGTTACATAAGGTGAATTTGGAAGTTTTAATACATCCCATAGAATAGCAAAATAGAAGAATGTATTTGATCCTGGTTCACGCCCCTGCGCAAAACCTGCTCCTACTAATAAGGAGTTGGCATCCGTTTTATATTTATCACCCGTACCCACAGCCGGAATATATTTTACAGAAGTAAAATTGTGTTCAAACTGTGCCTGTGCAAACAAAAAGCGAATAGGATATATCCGGGTAAATGCACCGCCTCCATAAACTGATTGTCTTATCTTATCATTTATATAAGGATAATCTCTTCGGCTATCATGAGTATAGTTCACTACTACACCGGCATCAACCCAATTAGCTAACCGATAGCCAAACACCGGACTTGCCCCTAATGTTGATCCACCGCTATAGAATGCTAATGCAATACTTCCCCCGGTAAACAGGTTTTCTTTTTTAAAGCCTTTTTCTTTTTCATCTTTCTTTTTGTCTCCAGATTGTGATTGTGCGTTAACAATAATACCAATTGATAACAGCACAAATGATAACATTACTTTTTTCATGGTTACTTTAATTTAAATCAAAAATTTTTCCTGCATTCAAAATATTATTCGGGTCAAATGATCTTTTTATTTCTTTCATCAGCCTGAGCTGTGTTTTATTGAATACAATATCTAAATATCCTTTCTGTATCAAACCTATTCCATGTTCACCACTGATCGTTCCGCCCAGCTTATGTACCAATTCAAACATAGCTCTTAAACTCTCAATCATCGCCGGATCATCCAAACTATTCTGCACTCCTTCTTTCTTTATACGGATATGAAGATTACCATCTCCTGCATGACCATAACACACTGCATGGTAATTATATTGTTCACCCAATTGCTTCACTCCTCTTATCAATGCCGGCAGTTCTGCTCTTGGCACCACTGTATCTTCTTCAATAGTATAACCAGCTATTTTAACTGCTTCAGCAACTCTTCTTCTCAACTTCCACAACTCAGCTTTTTGCTGTGCATCGTCTGCAAAATAAATCTCTCCAATATCATATTGTGTTAAAAGGTTGCCAATAGCTTCCATTTCCTGCAGCAGCACTTCCATATTGTTGCCATCTACCTCAATGATCAGGTGTGCAGCCGTATCATCTGTAACCGGTATGGCCATACTGTCAATCATTTTACTTACTATTTTCAATGCATCTATTTCTACCAACTCCATTGCACTGGGAATAAATCCTGCATTAAAGATTGCACTCACTGCTTCACCAGCCTGTTCTAATTGTTTAAATGGAACAAGCATCAGCAAATCATATTTTGGCAATGGAATTAATTTTAATACAATCTTTGTTACAATACCTAATGTACCTTCGCTGCCAACTATTAATTGTGTTAAGTTATACCCCGTTGAATTTTTTCTGACATTAGCGCCGGTCCATATTATTGCACCATCGGGCAAAACCATTTGCAGATTCATTACATAATCTCTCACCACTCCATACTTTACTGCTTTTGGTCCACCACTGTTCTCTGCAATATTTCCACCGATAAAACAACTGCCACGGCTGCTTGGATCTGGCGGATAAAACAATCCTTTTTCTTTTACAGCATCCATCAGCACTTCTGTTATTACACCAGGTTCGGTTGTTACCTGCAAATTTCTTTCATCAATATGCAGGATAGTATTCATTCTTTCTGTACTCAACAACACACCTCCTAAATGTGGCAAAGCTCCGCCGCTTAAACCTGTCCCTGCTCCTCTTGGTGTAACGGGTATCAAATCTTCATTACATATTTTCATAATTGCACTAATATCTTCTGCAGTTCTTGGTTTGATCACCACTTCCGGCGGATAGTTTAATGCTTCTGTTTCATCATGCCCGTAATGATGTAATGTTTCTTCATCCACCAGCACATATTCATTGCCCACTATTTGCCTGAACTGTTCTATATGCTTAGCCGTAAGTTTTTGTTTTATGCTTTCGCTCATCCGGTTTCTTTCCGTAAAAATCGGTAAAGCCATTCATTTATTAAAACTCCCTTTACAAAACCTTCGCTTCCCCGCCTGTGTTAAATTTTATGTTAAAGAGAAAGGAGATTTGGTTATTACGAAAACAGTCGTATATTTGATTACGAAACAAATCGTATAACATTAACCTCTAAAAAGAATAGTCATGAACAAGAAATGGATCAGTCGTTACTGGTGGCTGCCGGTATTCGTTTCAGGAATTGGATTAAGCTCCTTTACGCTATTTAATTTTGCGGATCCCGGCTCTGTTGCCCCGCCTCAGCCAAGTTTCAGGATAACACTTGCCCAATTAAAAGACACTGCTCCATCCGATGAAGATGGTGACTGGCAATTCCACATTAAAACAGGCGAACTGGATAAAGCCATAGCTGAAATGGAAAAACAAATTGTAAAGGCTAAAACTGAATTTAAAAAGCAGGATTGGAAAAAGATTGATGAGGAAATGGAAAAAGCGATGAAAGAAATGGATAAGGTTGATCTCAGTAAAATGAAATTAGACCTGGAGCAACAAATGAAAAATATAGATTTCGAAAAAATGGAAAAGGAGTTGAAAGAGTCTTTGAAAAAGCTGGAAGAGGTTGATTTACCTAAAATGAAAAAGGAAATGCAGGAACAGCTAACCAAAGAACTGGCCGCTGCTGATAAAGAATTGGCCAATTCAAAAAAAGAGTTGCAGTTACAAAAAGAAAAAATGAAAGGTCAGATAGGCAAAAATCTTGCTGAAACCATGCAAAACCTTGACAAGGTATTGCTTGATGCGAAAGAACAATTAAAAGAGTTTAAGAAGATGACAGAAGAAATGGAAAAAGATGGGTTGATAAAAAAGGGAGAAAATGCTGATGTAACCTTCAGGCATGGGGAATTATATATCAACGGGAAGAAACAATCAAAGGAAGTAAGCGAAAAGTATAAGCACTATTTTAAGAAAGGAGGTTTCCATTTTGAAGGAAAAGATGATGATTGGTTATAATCAACCGGCAACATCAAAATAAAAGCGATACAACCCGGTATCGCTTTTTTAATATTTGAAAGAAGGACAAAGTGATTGCCGCTTATTACCGAAGTATTCGTTATAATAACCTTCTTTAATTACAGAGAATTCTACAGCGCCTTTGGAACCGTTATACTGGCTAAGACTTGATACAGTAGCATCATAAGTAAACGTAAAGGTCATAGTTTTTAACTGGAACCCAGCCATACCAATAGCTGCATCACCTACCCGATAATATAAACCACCGATCAGTTGTTTTTCGCCATCACCACTCAAATTATAATGAACATTTCCCCCGGCAACGACCTCTTTTGCTTTTGCCTGGAACGAAGCATATGCATTGGGATTGAAAATAATATCCTGACTCATTTTGAAACTACCATTAACAAAAGCAGTGTACCTCCGTGGAATTACATTGGTACCATTGGTGAAAAAAGTTTCTTTTGGAGTATTGATATGGAGAACAGAAAATCCTGCATTAAAATATGCATTTTCTGAAGGGAAATATGCATAGTTAATTCCTGCCTGTAAGTCTAAATAAGTTGCAGTTGATGAACTGAAATTATCAGCAGTAGGTAATGTGGCTTCAAAGAATTTTCCATTCCAAACATACTGATCGCCTAAATGCAATGCATTAGGATCAACTCTTTTATTGGCAAAACCAATATTAAAACCTGCACTTAACAAACTACTCAATCCTAACATTTGATGATAAGCAACAGATGCATATGCTTTAGTGGAAGTAAGATTGCCGCTGCCGGCAACGTCTCTTAAAATAACTCCTCCTAATCCCATCCATCCACTTTCCAATTTATTACGAAATACCTGTGCATCTCCAAATATGCTGTATGTTTTATAAGGTACTGGAATTGATGCCCATTGATTGCGGTAATTAGCGCCTAAACGAAAATCAGCAGCAGGAATAAAACCGGTATTGGCAGGATTAGTTAATAAAGGAGCATTAATAAATTGAGAGAAATGAAAATCCTGCGCTTCCGTTTTAATCAGGGAAACAAACAAACTCATCAATATTAACGCCTTTAACTTCATACTATCTTATTAGAGTTATATCGCCCTTTAATCGTTGCTTTTTACCATCGAAAAATTCTATATTGAGTGTGTATGCGTATGCATCCGTAGGTTGCAGTACACCCTTATACTTTCCGTCCCACCCTGATTCAATATCACTTGATTCAAATATCTTTTGACCCAGCCTGTTATATATCCTGAAAGTCATTTTACTAACGCCAAAGGCTTTCACATATAAAACATCATTTTTGCCATCATTGTTTGGCGTAAACGCATTTGGCACAACTACACCCGTAACAATTCTTGCTTCTACTTTTTGAGAAATTGAATCTGCACAACCAAAAGAGTTATAAGCCCTGAGCCAAACATCAAATGTACCACTGGCTTTATATTGATGTATTGGATTCTTATCATCTGAAGTAGTACCATCCCCAAAACTCCAAAGAAACCGTACCGCATCAGGTGATGAATTATTAATAAAAGTAGTAGGTACATTATCCTGGGATGGATTGGGCGTATAGGAAAATGCTGCAACAGGAAGCGGATTAATAGTAATCTGCTGTGTTTTTACATCCTGCAGATTGCAGGAATTTGGATTGGTTATCGTTAAAGTGATAGTATAAGTACCCTCGGAAGCATATGTATGCGACGGCTTGCTGTCAGTTGAGGTGGTACCATCTCCAAAATCCCATAAATAAGTTGTGGCGCCTACTGATTTATCAACAATTCCTATATCCTGGTTGGCACATAAATTAGATACCGAGAAATCGGCTACGATTGTACTGGCTACTGTAAAATTAACTGCATGTACAATTTCGTATGCATTACAATAATTAGTATCTACTAAAACTAATTGTACATCGTAAGTACCGGGGCCGGGAAAGGTATGTGTTGCATTGTAAGATGAATCAGGTGGTGAGCCATCATTCCAAATCCACACAAAAGATTTTGGACCGGGAGCCGGCGTTGGGGGTGATATAGTGGATGTATTGGTAAAATCAAATGTAAGACTGGTGCAAGGTTGCCTGCGGGTATAATTAAATCCGATTTTAACTGAATCCGTAGTAACTTTTATTTTCAAATATGCTGTGTCAGCAACATTACAGGTATTTGAATCAATTCCAATAACCATAATATTGAAATAACCTGCCGATGTAAATGTATGTTGCAAAGTGTACTGAGTGGTAGAATCCCGTTTAGATCCATCACCAAAATCCCATATATATTGTTTTGCTAATCGAAGCGTATCTGCAAATTCTACCGTTGCCGGTAAACAGAAATTAAGTTGCTTAGCTCCTACTGCCTTCAATCCAACATCTACTCCTGAAAAATTCATTGCAATTTTTAGTGCTCCAAAGTTACAACCATCACCTGCACCATTTACAGTTGACAAGGTACCAAAAGTTGCCGGCCAAACTGGTTTTGGTCTGCTGCCACAATTAGCACAAATACCCTGGTATATTACACCCTGACGGTCGAAGCGGCTGGTGCCGCCATCAACATGCTCGCCAAAACTGTTTTGATTACCTACTTCACCAAAGAAACTTCCGAATAATTGAGAAGCCGCATTTTTCTGCAAAATAAAAAAGTAAAAATCACTTCCATCCGTTGAAGCCTGAAAGGCATCAGCTGTTGTCGGCAAACCCCGAGTACCTTCCATACGAAAATTTTCTACTGTAGCTATATAGGTGCTACCCCATCCGGAAACATATACATTTTCGCATTTATCTACCAGAAATGCGACAGGAGAAATGTTTGGATAGGTTGCACCAGCGGTACCAAAACAGGTAGAATAAACAAAAGCGGAAAGATCTGGCTTGAGCTTACTAATAAATTGTCTTGAGTTGGCAACACTATACACAGCATTTAGAACTGGCCAGTTGCCGGTTGTTTGACCCATCACATACGGAAAGCCCTTTTCGTCAAACTGGATTCCATATACCTGGTCTATTCCTGATGTTCCTAAGTAAGTAGATTTATTAAGTGTAGCTGAAGCCCCATTATCAGTAAGATCAGCAACAAATCCGTCTGCAACACCGCCACCAAAAGCAGGCTGCAATACTCCTGCACTTACACCGGGAAAATCTGTACTGCTTGTGCCGCCTGCTACATATATATGCTGGTTAAGCGGATTAATTGAAAGTACATAAGAAGCATCATCTCCTTTACCGCCAAGAAAAGTACCCCAAATTAATGCCGTGGCGTTTGCATTTAATTTTAAAACAACACCATCTTGTCTTCCATCCAGGGCAGCTTGTGGCGAACCGGGAAAGTTTAGATCTGATGATTGTGAATTGGATGCTACTAATATATTACCACTCCCATCTAATATTACCTCACTGCGGGCATCATCACCATAATTTTGTTTTAATGAGTTGGCGTTTTGTCTTGTTTGCTCAATATTAGCCCCATCAATATCAGTACCCCCAATACGCATTGAGCCTACTATTGCTGATCCTGATGCATTTAATTTTGTAACCACTATATCGGCTGCACCCAGGTTACCATATGCGCCAGTAGCAGGATAAGGAATCCCACCTCCGTTATTATTTACCGGGGAATTTGTTCTTCCGGCAATAACAAGGTTACCCTGGTTATCTGCAATTAAGCTATGTGGTTGTTCATTACCACTACCGCCAATATAGGTTGCCCATAGTAAAGTATTACCAAGTGGCGAAAATTTCATAATAGCCATATCACTTGGTACCGGGCTTACCCCACCGGCATAATTTTCATCATAAGCTCCCGATGTAACAGGAAACCCGGGAGATAGCACAATGCTTCCGCCAAAAAAACTTCCATCGGGGCCGTAAGTGGCAGACATTCCCCAGTTGTCCCCACGGCTACCGCTAAGTGTTGCAAATACAATGGTTGGATCAATTACCAAAGCGGTTTCTCCGGAGTAGTTTCGAACATCAAAACTTACCGTATTGCCGTTTACTACAAATTTGCAATCCACATTTTGGCGTGCATTATTTAAGTACTGATAAGAATAAGGATATAACTCTTTTGATTCACCAACGGAGGTTGGAATGATGAGTTGGTTTTGACGGATAGATAATTTTTCGATACCATCGTATTTCATCTGTATTTTTCTTACATCAGCACCCGGTGCAACAATCAGGTCATATTTTAACTGACCAGCTTCTGAATAAAACCGTGCATCAATTCCTTTGTAAATATTTTTTGCGGTTACACCCAGGTAGATTCTGCAATTACCAGCCCACTTTGACTGATCATTACCATAAAAGTAATTATTATAATAAGGCAGCATTTTATCAGCTACCAGTTGAATATCATCATTGGCATCCTGGAAAGAAACTTTATATAAATGGGACCGTAAGTGCTTATTCCCATTACGCAAATTATTTGCAGAAGAATCTTTATGTTCATGAACACTCTCTAAAATATTTTGGTAATCTTCGGGATGATGAATTAAAACAGAAAAACCTTTTTTATTGATATAGAAAGAAGCATTACCAACATCACCCTTATATAAAATGGAGGGATCCCACTGACCTTTATTTTCTACATATTGAACGGGCGAACCATTTTGGGAATTAACGGAAGAAGTGGTTAACACAAGGAACAGCATCCATATAATCCGGTTAACATTCAAGGGAAACTTTTGTACCAATTTAATCAAATTTATCAGCTTTAAACAGTTATTTCTTTACTACGAAATTTTACTCCACACAGTTTTACCTTTTTGTGACAGGAGGTAGCTCTTTAACAGCAAATTTTCGGCCGAACTAATTTCGGGATCATCGTCTAAAAGACGTTCTACTTCATTTCTTGCTGCTTCTAATATTGGTTTATCAGCAACAACACTCGCCAGTTTGAAATTCAATACCCCACTCTGTCTTGTGCCTTCAATCTCACCCGGGCCGCGGAGTTCCAAATCTTTTTCTGCTATTTCAAAACCATTATTTGTTGCCTCCATAATCTTCAAACGCTCCCTCGCATCATTGGTTATTTTTGATCCTGTTAACAGTATGCAAAAACTTTGTTCACTGCCTCTTCCTACCCTTCCACGTAACTGGTGTAGTTGTGATAAACCAAATTTCTCCGCACTTTCAATTACCATTACTGAAGCATTAGGAACATTTACTCCTACTTCAATCACAGTAGTGGAAACCATTATTTGTGTATCACCTGTTACAAAGCGGCGCATATTTTCATCCTTCACCTGTTGTGTTTGTTTTCCATGCACCATACTGATCCAGTATTTTGGTTCAGGAAAAAATGCTTTTACTTCTTCATATCCTTTCATCAAATTCTCATAATTGAGTTTTTCTGATTCCTCAATTAATGGAAAGATGATATAAGCCTGTCTGCCTTTTGCAATTTCCTCTTTAATAAAATCCATCACCTGCGGACGGTTGCGATCAAACCGGTGAACGGTTTTAACTGGTTTTCTTCCCGGCGGCATTTCATCCATCACACTATAGTCAAGATCACCATAAGCTGTCATAGCCAATGTTCTTGGAATAGGTGTGGCAGTCATCACTAACACATGTGGCAACACTTCATTCTTTTTCCAAAGCTTGCTGCGCTGCTCTACTCCAAAACGATGCTGCTCATCAATAATAGCCAGTCCAAGATTTTTAAACTTTACTTCATCTTCAATCAATGCATGCGTACCAATTAAAATACTGATCCCACCTTCTGCCAGTTGAGCCAACGTTTTTTTACGTTCGGCTGATTTAGATGAACCGGTAAGCAATTTTATATTCACAGGGAGCGATTTTATTAACTCACCAATGCTTTGATAATGTTGCTGAGCTAAAATTTCTGTTGGCGCCATCATGCAGCATTGGTATCCATTACCAATTGCCAGCAACATAGCTAGTAATGCCACAATGGTTTTACCACTACCCACATCTCCCTGCAAGAGACGGTTCATTTGCCGGCCGCTGCCTGTGTCTTTTCTTATCTCCTTTAATACCCTTTTTTGTGCATTGGTTAATTCAAAAGGGAGATGATGATTATAAAATTCATTAAATGTGTCTCCCACTTTTTCAAAAATCACTCCTCTTGAAAAATGATGCCGTTCACTACGCAGCATTCCCAATCGTAATTGGGAAAGAAATAACTCTTCAAACTTAAGACGACGCACCGCTTGCTGATACAATTCATTGTTTTCCGGAAAATGAATATGCCGGTAGGATTGGTAACGATTAAGCAAACGATATTTCTCAAGGATAGATGAGGGCAAAATTTCTGGTATATCTTTTTCGGATATCAGTTCAAAGAGTTTAATGGAAAGTTTGCCAATAGCTCTGCCGCTTAAACCTCTTGCCTTTAATTTTTCTGTAGTTGGATAAACCGGTTCTAAAAAGTTTTTCCCTTTTGCCTCAGTGGTATCAATTAACTCAATTTCAGGATGTGTTATTTGGGGCCGGCCCATGAAAAAACTCACCCGACCATATACAAGGTATCGTTCACCTTCCCTCAGCATCTTTTGTACCCAGTTAATTCCCTGGAACCATACTAACTCCACATCACCCGTTTCATCTTCGAGATAAGCAATCAATCTCTTACCTTTTTTTTCTCCCATTAAGGATGTTTCACTTAATCTTCCTGCTATTTGAACAAATTCAGACTGAGGAGTGATGTCACTGATTTTTAAAACCTGAGTTTTATCAACATGGCGGTAAGGAAAATGATTGAGCAGATTATTAAATGTAAAAATGCCCAGTTCTTTGCGAAGCATATCGCCCCGCTGCGGTCCCACTCCTTTTAAATACTCAATAGGATTATTTAATATAGAAGATGAATGTGAGATAAAAGTTTTGTGCAAATATAACAAGGAGATGACAAGCGGAGTATTTATTGGTTTATTGGTTTATCCTCAGTTGTTTCTCTTTTTGATTTTTTCCACAATACATTTTGTTTGCCCGATAAATAACGATATAAACCAACCACCGTACAATAATTCATAAACAGGAAATAGAATGGAAAATAAAATAACGGAATCACCCGTTTAGCTTTTTGCAGTATCCAACCCATTAATGCTATACAGTAAAAAGCCAGTTGTGCATACCAAAACCAACGATAAAAATCTGCTTCGGCATGATTATAATAATTACTAACCAATAAAAGAATAATACTAACCGGGGCAAAATACCAACGCAATATCTTGTGAGAAAAATACTGGAAAGAAAAGGCAGGATGCTTAAAAAAATTGAGCAACCCGGTAAATTTAAAACTAACCTGAAAGGCGCCTGCCGCAATCCGCACCTTGCGTACTTGTTCATCTGCTAAAGATGCCGATGGCGTTTCAATTGCAAAGGCCCCTGGCTCATAAGCTATTTTATATCCCTGCTGGTTTATAGTAAGTGCTGTATAAAAATCATCCAGTATAATATGTGATGGAATAGGTTTGAATAAGGCTGTGCGAATGGAAAACAATTCACCGGCAGACCCAACAATTGAATAAAATTGTGACTCCTGTTTCTTTAAAAATGATTCGTATTTCCAATATAAACCTTCACCGATTCCCTGCTGGTTTTCGCTTGTTGACAATACTACTTTCTTTTCACCAGAAACGCCGCCAATACCGGCATCAGCATATTTTATTGCGAGACTGATCAGCGCATTTTTATTCAGATTAGTATTGGCATCGCTGAAAACAACAATTGGTGTGGTAATTGTTTCCATCACCCGGTTTAAAGCTGCAGCTTTTCCTTTTCGTCCCTGCTGATGATAGTTGATTATTTGCGGATACTTCTGTACAATTTCCCTGGTCCCATCATCAGATCCATCTGTGATAAAAATTAATTTTAGTTTATCCTCTGGATACTTTACTGATAATGTGTTTTGAATTTTGGTTTCTATGAATGCACTTTCATTATAGGCTGCCACCACAAAACTCATCTCAGGCAATTCAAACGGTTCATTTAATTTTTTAGAAACGAACAATCCTTTAAGCTGTACCAAAAGCCAAATCAATACTGCATACCCTATAAAACAATAAAAGAGCATACCAAATGTAAGCCAGAATATAAGCTTCATCCAAAACATTGAAGCAAAATAGTGGATATTGGAAAACAAAGCAATTATTTCATTTTTAAAGAACCTTTGCAATAAAGTTATGCGTATTAAATCAAGGCAATCAGGCTAAGAAAACAAACTCAGCAAAATCCCCGGATACTATACGATGAATATTCTCTTTATAGTCATCGGCGGGAGCAAAGCCATCGTTTGTGTTTACCTGCTAAATATTGTAGTTTCAGCCCCAGATCATGCTACAAGTACTTATCGATACATTACCAGGTGACCCGGGTTTTTGGGAAGCTTATACATCTCTTTGGCTGGAAAGTGAATATAAAACAGCTTTTCAGTCTCCCCTTTTTCTAAAGGTTTTGATTAACATAATAGGCAGGGAGAAAATAATTTTGAGTAAGGGAATTAAAAATGTGAAGCTGGTTGCCACCACCCTATTCTATAATAAAGATGGCGTTTATCATTTTCTGAGTGATTTAAAAACCGATCACAATTATTTTGTGTTGCATAAAGATTTACCGGCCGGAGAAATTCAGCAATACTTTCGTGATTTTTTGATGGAGGCAGAAAAACGTAAGCTTGCATTCCGTCTCAACAGTCTGCCTTCCTGGGCATATTATGCAGATACTTTTAAAAAAGTCCTGGCTGAAAGAAATATGTTTTATAAAGTCATTGACTCAAACCCCTGTGTAATTTTAGAAACGCCTACGCCGGAAGAATTATTTGAAGCCACTGATAAAAAGAAATTCAGACAAAAACTAAACCGGCTGAAGGATCAGGGTAATGTAGAATTTGAAGCCTTTACAGGATCAGAAGATATTGACAACTGGCTGAATGGAATGTTTGAATTACATATTAAAAGATGGGCCACTACCAGTACGCCATCCATTTACCGTGATGAAACAGTTAAAGAATTTTATCGTTCCTGTATCAAATCATGGATCGGGCAGGGAATACTGATTCGTTTTTCTATAAAACTCAACGAAAAAAGAATTTCGTATGTAACAGCACTGTTTGAACATGGCTATCTGCTGCATCATACCTGTACTTTTGATATCGACTATGAAAAACAAAGTCCGGGTTTATTAATCATTAAAATGATTGCAAGATGGATGGCGGACAGGGGAATGACTAAGATGGAGTTTGGCGATGGAGGAGAAATGTATAAATATCAATTTACCAGCTATCAATTACAACACCAAACTGTTTTTATTTCCGGCAAAAGAAATTACCCCTTTATAATAAAAACCAGCCTGGTTCATTTTTTTAAAGAGAACAGGAAGCTGAGAAATTTTTATACCGCCAATTTAAGACCACTGATGTTAAAATCTGGTTTTTTAAAAAAGAAAATTACTTAACCTGGCGGTTGCATTACTTTCCGATACAAAACTTGGAGAAAATATAATCCAGCCTGTCTTCATTGGTAATTTCACCAGTAATATCTCCAAGATAATGCAAACAGCGGCGAATATCTAATGACAATAAATCTCCCGGCAATTGATTATCCAAGCCATTCTTAATATCCTGTAATGATTTAGCTACCTCTTGTAATGCTTCGTAATGACGGGCATTGGTAACAATAGTATTTTCAGTATTCACCTGTCCCTGTATTACTTTATCCACCAATAGTTCTTTCAACACATCAACATGCTGATGTGTTTTAGCGGAAAGAAATAAAATATCTTCTCCGGCAAACTTCTTTGCAGCCTCATCTTCGCCAATCACATCTGTTTTATTCCCCAGCAACAAGTAATTGCCATTTTGTTCTTTTAGTAAAGCAATAGCTGCATCCAGTTCTCCGGCCAATTCTGTATTTACATCAAACAGATACAATACCACATCTGCCGTACGCAGTTTCTCATAACTCTTTTCCACTCCTATTGTTTCAATCACATCTTTGCTCTCTCTTATACCAGCTGTGTCAATCAACCGGAATAAAATCCCATCTATATTAATTATTTCCTCAATCGTATCTCTTGTAGTACCGGCGATCTCACTTACTATAGCCCTGTTCTCATTTAATAAAGTGTTTAATAAAGTTGATTTGCCTGCATTGGGTTTACCAACTATTGCCACTTTTACACCATTCTTAATTACATTGCCCAATTTAAATGATTGCAAAAGATCAGCAGTTGTTCGTTGTGCTTCATTGATGAGTTCATAAAATTTTGTACGGTCAGCAAACTCAACATCTTCGGTAGCAAAATCCAATTCTAATTCTATCAATGCTGAAAACTGAATTAACCGTTCTCTTAAATTACTCAGCACATGAGAAAAACCACCACGAATATTATGCAAAGCTGTTTTATGCGATGCTTCTGTATTGGAAGCAATCAAATCCGCCACCGCTTCAGCTTGTGTGAGATCTAATTTACCTTTTAAGAAAGCTCTTTGTGTAAACTCACCGGGCTTAGCTAATCTTGCTCCTGCATTTACACAGGCATTTATAATTTGCTCCTGTATAAATGGTGAGCCATGACAGGATATCTCTACAACATTTTCACCCGTATAAGATCGTGGGCATTTGAATAATGAGATCACCACTTCATCCAAACTTTTATCTCCTTCCTTTAAAAAACCAACATGAATAGTGTGTGAAGGTTGCTGTGCTAAATCTTTAGAGGGAAAAAGTTTATTGGCAATTTCAATTGCATTGTCACCACTTAAACGAATAACACCAATAGCTCCCACACCATGCGGAGTAGCCAAGGCAACAATTGTATCATCCCAATCAGAAAGCTTTCCCAGCATATCAATTCTTTCGTCAAAAATAATTGATTTGAAATGAATGCCGGGAATGGGGAGCATTTCAAGTTTTCGTTTCCTTCACCCACCCCTT
The DNA here is from genome assembly GCA_016200915.1 of Sphingobacteriales bacterium. Lineage (GTDB taxonomy): Bacteria > Bacteroidota > Bacteroidia > Chitinophagales > Chitinophagaceae > AWTP1-9. The sequence goes on along the minus strand of JACQDV010000008.1, from coordinate 187,431 downwards.
TTAAACATGTTTTTATTTTAGATGCCCCAGCCCTTCCCGAAGGAGGGGATAAACAACCTGCTATTTGTAAAACATAATTCCAGCACTGCGAAAATTTTAAATATACTCCCTGAAAGCGTTTGCGTTACAATAAGGCTTTCGTTATTGCCTGCTCATCACCAGGCGAACGTTTTACCACGGCATATTTTTTTACTCCGGTTATCTGCATTTCATCTAATACATCAATAAGATTTTTATATGTACTCTTTACTCCCGGTTTAATAATCACCACCATATCTTTCACCTGTTTCCTTTCTGATAAAATCTTTTGCTGTTTTTGAATGATAAAATTTCTTAAAGAAGCAGGATTGTTTAAATCAGCCTTGTTAAACACCGGACCATCTTTTAAATCACCTTCAAATACCACTGCCTTATCATCAGCATCGGGAAGAATAGTTAACACCAAACTATTTGGTACCATGGTTGAATCAATCACATTATTATCATCCGGCATATTCAGTTTCATCGCTGTTGGTTCGCTCATGGTAGTAGTAAAGATGAAAAAAGTAATAAGCAGAAAACCTAAATCGACCATTGGTGTTAAATCAACAATGGTGCTTCTGTGTTTATTTTTCTTATTGCGGTTTGAAATTTCTAATTGTGCCATTGTAAAAAAGTTTACTTATTAAAAGCTTTTTAAAAATGATTGCTTGTTTTTTATAGGACTTGTTGTGGGCTGTGTGGACACAGCCCACAACAGTGTGCAAGCCCCATAAAGGATGTGTTTATTCTTCAGAAACCACAAACGTTATCGGCTGCTTACGAAAAGCTTTTACTTTCATTCCATTTTGTTCAGCTGGTGTCCATTTAATTCCTTTGCTTACTGTTTGTTTTATTACTCTCATCGCTTCTTCTTCCATTCCATAGCCAAGATTAGTTAATGCTTTTACATCACTTACATTTCCTTCTTTGTCAACAACAAATTCTACTATGACAGTATATCTTCCTTCCGGTGCTCCTTTTTCTGACGGCAACTGTGGATCCAAATTTTTTTCCAGGTATCTTTTCCATGCATCTGCGCCACCGGGAAAGGTGGCCTGTATCTGCACATCTACAAAAACAGTTTCGTTATTAGCTACAGGGGCATCCACCACAGCGGTTCCTTCATCTACTTTAGGAGGATTTACTTTATCTGATGCAATACCATCCTGATTAATTTTCCCAATATTAGCATTGTTCAGGTCACTGTTATCTTTCATCACATCTTCTGGCTTCACTTCTTCATTGGCAACAATTTTTGGTGGAGTAAATTGATCAATCTTTACTTTTACCGGGTCGGGTTGTTTCAATGGTTGTTCAGGCTCAATTGTTTTTACTTCCTCTTTTGGCTTAACCAAATTAACATCATCAATAATAACAGTACCGGCAGTTTGATGTGATTTACTGTTGCTGGCAAATGCTGTACCTACCACCAGCAAAATAGCAGCCACACCGGTAGCAATTAGAGCAGAGGAAAGTCGGCGGTTATATTGCGTTCTTAATTCATACGCACCATAGGATTTATTCCTGTTTTCAAAAACAATATCCAGCAGATTAGACTGCATAATTTTATTAAGTTCCATACAAACGGTTTTAATGTTGATAAATGAATTTGAAACCATTGCTATCATTCAGCATATCATTACTTAACTTTTTTTCATTTACAAACAGGCATAACTTTCCCGCCAGAAAAATTTTCCTGTTTAAAATGAGCACAGTAATTCCTTATAAGGCATTCTTTATCGAATGCAATTCAAATAAGAATAACTGTAATAAACTTTTTTGAAAACGAATTAAGTAAAGTGGCGGATCGCTGATTTAGGCATAGCAGTAAGTTTAACTATGAGATACAGTTCATAAAAAATTCCACAAGAATTCTAATTCTTTCTGCAAAGGGTGAGGAGATGAAAATTATAAATTAATTATTGATTGTAATGCTTAAGGTAATTTTTGATCTTTATCCCTGATTCTTTTAAATCAGCATCGTTCCAGTTACCATCGGAAGAGGCAGATGGATTTAAAACAGAACAAGTTTCATCTTTATCAGAAACCGACCAGGTAAGCCAGCTTATTTTTCTTTCTTCCATCCATTCAATAAATTTTTTCCATTCGGCATCATCTATTGGCCCGTTACCCGTTGCTTCCATACCTGCACATTCGGAAACAAATATGGGCAACCCGTTTTTAATTGCTTCATCTGTTCTGTCACGCAGCCATTGTTTATGCGTTCCTGCATAAAAATGCATGGTGTACATCAGGTTTTTATATCCTTTGATTGGATCAGCAGCAGGAAGCTGAACCTCCTGGTCCCATCGTGGACTTCCAATTAAAATAATATTATCAGTATCTTCTTCCCGAATCACTTTTATAATTTCCGCAGCATATGCTTTCACTTCGGCCCATGACTCATGATCTGGTTCATTAAAAACTTCATAAATAATATTGGGATAGTTTCCATAGTCATAAGCCATGGTCTTGAAAAATCTTTTAGCTTCCTCTAAATTGATATTATGACTATGCCAGTCGATGATCACATAAACATCTTCTTTTATAGCAGCATCAACTACTGTTTGAATTAATTTTATTTGTGTAGCAGAATCCTGTTTATAACCATTTTTGGGCTCAACACCTAATGCAGCTCTAATAACATTACATTTCCAGTCTTTAACTAATGTATGCACTGCTCCCTCAGTATAAAACCTCGGATGAAAACAACTCCATCCAAAACTCATACCCCTTAATACAACTGGTTCACCTTTACTATTAACCAGCTGTGTCCCACTCACACTAAGTTGTCCTTGTTGTTTTACGAACTGCCCATTAGTAGTTACAGCGTAGAATAATAAGATGAAAAAAATTGCACGTCTCATCTGAGGTTTATTAAGATTATTTTTTCCCGGTTGCTGCCCAGTAAATACCACCATATAAATGGTTGAGAAAAGATTCATTTTCAAAATCAGTTGGCATATGACCTAATGCAGTATAAAAAGAACGGCCACCATCAAACTCATGGTACCAGCTGATTGGATGAAGTGCTCCCATTCCGTTTCCTTTTTTAACACCCCAATTGGTAACAGGATTATACGTTTTTTCGTCAACTGATAATAAATAATTTAATCCACTTATTTTCTCCGGACCAAACTCATACCATTCTTCTGTCCAGAGTTGATTATTGGTAAAAGATGTCATCCCGGGAAAACTGCTGTTCAATACCTGCAGTCGTGCTGTTTGTATTGCCGGGTGTATATGAAACATTCTTCCCACTAATTTATTATACCAGTCCCAATCATATTCTGTATCAGATGCACTGTGCACACCAACATAACCTTTACCTGATTGAATATATCTTTCAAATACTTTCTGTTGTGCCGAATCGAAAATATCACCAGTAGTACAAAGAAAAATCACCACCTGGAAATCTGCCAGGTATTTATCATTGATACTATTGGGATCCTGCATCAGCACTAAATCAAAATTGTTTTGAGTTGCCAGTTTATTCAATGCAACTACACCATAATGTAATGATTCGTGATGCCAGCCTCTCGTTGTCGTAACAAGTAATGCTTTAAATTGTTTTTGTGCTTCCACAGAAGAAACAACAAAAAACAGCACGATAACAGAAGTGATAATTTTTTTCATTGATCAAATTTTTATTTGTTTACAGGACCTGTATTACTTACAAATGCAATATACTTACTATCGGGGCTCCAGCTTGGTGTATTGATCGTTCCTTGTCCGCCAAACAAGTAAGCAATTACTTTAGGTGCTCCTGTTCCATTCACCGGCATTAACCGTAACATCACTCTTTTATAAAATGGATGATCACCGGCATCAACTGTATTGGGGAAAGAAAGAAAAGCAATCCATTTATTATCCGGCGATATATGAGCAAACCAGTTATTGTATTCATCAAAAGTTAATTGTGTTTGTTCTGATCCGTCTGGTTTCATTCGCCACAACTGCATATTGCCGCTGGCAGTGCTGTTGAAATAAATATATTTTCCATCAGGAGAATATTCAGGGCCATCAGCTAATCCTTTTTCTAAAAAAGTCAATGGCGTTTCTGCACCACCATTAATTGGCTTTTTGTAAATATTATAAGCCTGGCTCTTACTGGTGCGTTGTGCTGTATAAACTATTTCTTTGCCATTCACACTCCAACCATGCAAATAAGATGGTGTACTGTCAGTAACCAAAGTTGGTTCGCCACCTGTAATGGGTAAATAATAAATAGTGCTGCCTCCACCCGGCATTCCATCCCGGTGTGAAGAGATGGCTAACCATTTCCCATCAAAAGAAATTACATGATCATTATTATTGCGTTTGGCATTTCCTGTGTTGAGTTGAACGGGTGTTCCTCCTTCAACCGGCAATTGCCAAATCAGTCCATCTTTATTAAACAATAAACTTTTCCCATCTTTCATCCAGTTAGGTGCTTCAAACCGTCCTTTGTCTTCATGAATAATTTTTCTTTTGCCATCAAACACATTTACAATCTCCAGTTTGCTTCCCAATATACCATCCTGGTAACCATTGTATGTATCGGGTACTATTAATTCCTGCCGCACATTCCATGCAATAGCTTCTTCTGTTACATCAGCATTATGACTGCATAAAATAATTCCTCCCAATACTTCATCAGGCATATCAACAGCATCTGTTCTTCCAACTTCCTGTAAAGGTTCACCGGCATTGGCCACTCTCATAATAAAAATCTTACCAGATCTTTCCAGCTGAACTATCTCACAAGCTTTCTTCTTTGTAAACAATTCATCCTGCGGGTCCCGCATATAAGCTCCTTTCATTCTTCGCCATTGCATTGCTACCAATCCATCACCATGTACAGTCGCTGTCATATGTGCTGCATTATCCTCTTCACCGGCTCTTATCATCCATCCATACTTTCTGTGCGGATCTGCTCCTTTACCAATCAATTTAAAATTTGCTGTAAGAATAAAATCACCCTTCAGTTTATTAAAAGCGTAATGAAACTCATCTCTGCCGAACCAAATATTGTAACCACCGGCTTTTAATTGGTAGGATTGATCTGCTGCATTATAAACAACATCTCCTTTTAATTTAGGATTACCAATATCCTTATGATCAGCAAAGATGCCAACAGGATTTTGTGCTATCACCATTGTTATAGTGAAAGTAAACGCAAGTGTCAGTATTTTTTTCATATCGGGTGATTTATGATGCAAGGATTTGTTCAATCTGCAACAATTCATTTTTAGTGAATGCAGGATTATTCATTGCTGCCAGGTTATCATCTAACTGCTTTACAGAACTGGCTCCAACTAACACTGAAGTAACTCTGTTGTCTTTCATTAGCCAGGCGATTGCCATTTGTGCTAATGACTGACCACGTTTTACAGCAATATCATTTAACTGACTAATTCTATTAATAGTCTCTGGTGAAATATTTTCTTGTGTAATGGCACCATTGGACAACCCTCTGCCCACTCTTGAATCAGCAGGTATTCCGTTGAGATATTTGTTAGTGAGCAACCCTTGCGCCAACGGAGAGAAAGGAATACATCCAACACCCTGTTCTCCCAGCACATCCAGCAAACTTTTATGCATGGGATTATTTTTATCCTCCACCCATCTGACAAATATGGAATATTTGGGCTGATGAATCAAGCAGGGTGTTCCTAATTGTTTTAAAATCTGAACTGCCTGTCTTGTTTGTTCCGCATCATAACTGGAAATGCCAACGTACAAAGCCTTGCCGCTTCTTACTATTGAATCCAACGCCAACATCGTTTCTTCCATTGGTGTATCGGGATCGGGACGATGAGAATAAAATATATCCACATAATCCAATCCCATTCTTTTCAAACTCTGATCTAAACTCGCAATCAAATATTTCCGGCTGCCCCATTCCCCATAAGGACCGGGCCACATATAGTAACCAGCTTTGGTTGAAATGATAATCTCATCACGATAATTATCCAGCCCTTCATTTAATATCTTTCCAAAATTCTTTTCTGCTTCACCTGCCGGTGGCCCATAATTATTAGCGAGGTCAAAATGTGTAATGCCTTTATCAAATGCATGATGGATGATTGATTTCATTGTATCATAATCATCCACATTGCCGAAGTTGTGCCATAATCCCAATGATATGGCAGGCAGCAATAATCCACTTCTGCCGCAGCGGTTATATTTCATCGAATCATATCGTATGGGGTATGCAGTGTACATAAAACTTTTTTATTTTATTGTTGATAAACGAAGGTAGCTTTCTTATCGCCTGTCATCAGTTCAAAATCTCCGGGTTCTGTTACGGTTTTGAGCTGCCTGTTTACAAAAGCCAGGTCATTTTTATCAATAGTAAAAGTTACAACTTTGCTTTCACCTGCATTTAATTCAATTTTTTGAAAAGCACGGAGGCGTTTCATACTTGGGGTAATACTGGCATACATATCTCTTGTATATAACTCAACGGAATGTTTACCGGATCTGCTACCAGTATTTTTCACAGTGATGGAAACAGTAAGTTTTGCATCGCCGCTTAATGTATTACTGCTTAGTTGAAGATTGCTGTATTCAAAACTTGTATAGCTTAATCCATATCCAAACTCAAACAACGGATCGTAACCTTTGCCTGCATTATCATTAAACACTTCTCTTACTTCTTCGGTTGGCTTACGGTCATACAATACAAATTCTCCCATACTTTTTGGATAACTGAAAGGTAATCTTCCATCGGGATTATAATCGCCGAACAAAACATCTGCAATAGCTTCGGCAGATTTTTTACCAGTCCAGTATGCCATCAATATTCCACTTGCTGCTGGTTCTATATTGGTGATGAATCTTGGTCTTCCTTCTGTTAATACTAATATCACCGGTTTGCCTGTCATCTCCGCTGCTTTTACTAATTCCTGCTGATCTTCTGCCAATGCTAAATCTCTTGTATTACCCGGACTTTCTGCATACGCATCCTCTCCAATACACATCACAATCACATCAACATTATCTGCTGCTCTCTTCAATGCACTTACAGTATAGTTTAATGGATTATTAAATCCTTTTCCTGTTGTGGTGACAACATTAGCTGCGCCAACTTTATCAGTAATAGTTTGTAAAATAGTTTTGCTGTCTGCCGGATACCATTGCTCATTATTGCCCTGCCAGGTATAACTCCAGCAACCATTTAATGCTGTAATGCTTTGTGCTGATGGACCAGCTACTAATACTTTGGTGTTTTTTGAAAGTGGTAGAACATTATTCTTATTTTTTAATAAAGTCATTGCTTCGTGTGCTGCATCTAATGCCAGAGTTTGATATGCTGCTTTGCCAAAGTTTGCTTTAGCTGCAGGTTCAGGATATGGATTATCAAATAATCCCAATTTGTATTTCAGGGTTAAAATTCTTTTCACCGCATCATCAATCCGGCTCATTGGTACCTCTTTCAATTTTACTGCTTCTAATAACAAATCATAAAAAGAAAAATCAGAAGGAACCATGCTCATATCAATACCGGCATTGATGGCCATTGCTACCGCTTGTCTTGGAGTAGCAGCAACATTATGACGGGTATGCAACCGGATAATATCTTCCCAATCCGTTACGATCAATCCCTGGAAACCGAGTTCCGTTCTCAATACATCTGTCAGTAAATATTTATCAGCATGAACAGGTACGCCGTTGATCTCACCTGAATTGATCATGATAGTGGATGAACCTGCTTTTACTGCTTCACGAAACTGAGGAAGATAATATTCCCGCATTTCAATTTCCGGCATATAGATCGGTGTTCTGTCTTTCCCGTTTCTTGAATTGGAATAACCCAAATAATGTTTCATGCAACTGGCAACCGCTGTTGGATTTTTTAAACCATCTTCTTCATATGCTTTGATAGCAGCAGCTCCCATTGTTTTTCCAATGTAAACATCTTCACCATATGTTTCTGGAAAGCGGCTCCACAATGGTTGACGGCCGCAATCCAATACCGGTGCAAAATTCCATCTCACTCCGGATGCTCTCAGTTCTTTTGCTGTTACTTTAGCTGCTGCAATGGGAAGATTAATATTTCTGGTTGCAGCTATAGCTATGTTTTGCGGAAACAAAGTTGAGTTAAGTGTATAGGTTTGTCCATGCATTCCATCCAATCCATATACTACCGGAATTTTTAATCTTGTATTCTTTGCTTCATCCTGTATTTTGGTGATGATCCCGTTCCATTTATCTACAGTAAAACCATGTGCATTTACATTGAGAATAGAACCTACACCATGATTTACTACTGCATTCTTTAAAGCAACCGGATCAATATTGCCTTCTGTATCACCCCAGCCTCCCTGTGTAATTACAGCAATGGTTACCTGTGTCATTTGCCCTACTTTTTCTTCCAGGGTCATTTTCTTTACTAAGGCTGCAGCTTTTTGTTCATCGGTTTGTGCCCATGTAATTTGATGAACAGCGATCAGCATAAGAATAGCAGTAAACTTTTTCATATTGATGATATTAATGTATTATGATTGATACTTACTAATTTGTTGATTCGATTAATTACTTCGATGCAGGCACGGCTGTTGTGATAAGGACATTTCCAGAAACCAATCTTGTCCTGTCCCTTCATTGGTGATCCATCTGCTTCTATGCCCCAATACCATTCACCTTCCTGTTGATCCTTGATGTATTGTTTTACAAACTTCCAGCTTTGATATGACAACTGAAGATATTTTTCATCATTGGTAAGCTCATATGCATTCATAAAACCAACCATCGCTTCTGCCTGTGGCCAGGAATGTTTTTCTTTTACTAAATAATTATCGCCAGGTTCATACTCATACCATAACCCTCCGTCTTTATCCAATCCTTCCAGGGAAGCCTGTGTAATTTTTAATGACCAGTTATTCATTCTGTTTATCCAATCATGATTTTGAATTGATGCCGCTGCTTCGCATAATAGCCAGGCTGCTTCTATATCGTGCCCGTAAGAGATTAAATTCGATTTCAATGTCCAGTGTTCATCCATAAAAAGGTTGAGATGATGATGCTGGTGATTGATAATGTATTGTTCAAATACAGATAATAGATTTTCAATCTGAAGTTTTACAAACACTTCAGGATAGATACGGTAAAAATTAGCATACGCTTCTATAATGTGCAGGTGAGTGTTCATCGTCTTCTTTTCATTGTTATCTTTTGCACTCAACCGTACATCTTCCAACGGTTGCCATTCTCTGCTGGCCGCCTCTATATATCCGAGATTCTTTTTATCAAAACTGTGTATCTCTAATAACTGAAAAAGTTCTTTTGAAAAATTCAATGCTCTTTCATCCTGCGTTGCTTTATAATATTCACTCACTCCATACATACAAAAAGCCAGCGCATACATTTGCTTTCTCGTCTGCAATGGTTTTCCTTCTGCAGTTAAAGACCAGTAAACACCTCCGTATTGTTTATCCTTAAAATTATCCAGTATATATTTAAAAACACGGGTGGCTGTTTTTAAATACTCATCATTATGCGTCATTAAATATCCTGCTGAAAATGCCCAGAGAATACGACTGTTCAATACACTTCCTTTGGGAGCCGTTTCATCTGTTACTCCGTTCTCATCAATTCTTCCATAAAAGCCGCCATATTTTACATCAATGGTATGTGTTAACCAGTAATTCAATATCTGGGTTAATTCATCCATCATTTCCTGCCGGTATGTTTGTATGTCGGTCATGTAGCTGTTTGAGAATAAAAGCCTGTTAAGAATAACAGGCTGCCAAAACTAACTGTATGAGAATAAATAATACGATTACTTAAAAGCATCCGCCTGCAACAACACATTTCCATCTGCATCTATAAACTCTCTGTTATGCTCAATAATCTTATTGATCGTTTCTACCGATTTAATGGAGCAGTATCCATCCGCTGCGGTATGCATCACATAATCCACCAGCTGATCAATAGTGGAAGTGGCCACATGCATTCGGGTATCAGACGAGGCATAATAGATGAACACCGCCCCATCATTGTCTGCAATCCATCCATTACTGAACACAACATTGCTCACATCACCAGTTCGTTCTTCATCTTCCGGTGCTATAAAATATCCTGCTGGCTTATAAATCGTTTTGGTTAAATCATTCAGATCCGTCATAAACAAATACAAAACATAACGCATACCAGCGGCTGTATTTCTTACACCATGTGCCAGATGCAACCATCCATGTTTTGTTTTAATGGGTGCCGGACCTGCCCCATTTTTTAATTCTGATATGGTATGATACACTCTTTTATCTATGATTACTTCCTCATTTACTTGTGCGTTGATCATCGAATCACTTAATCCAAATCCTATACCGCCTCCGTTGCCGGCAGTAATAAATCCATCCTGTGGTCTTGTATAAAAAGCATATTTGTTATTCACAAATTCGGGATGCAATACCACATTACGTTGCTGTGGTGATTTGGTTTTTAGATCAGCTAAACGTTCCCAGTTTACTAAATCCTTTGTTCTGGCAATCCCGCATTGTGCTATTGCCGACGATTGATCTCCGGGAGGTGCTGCGGGGTCCTTTCTTTCTGTACAAAACAATCCATAAACCCATCCATCTTCATGCTGCACTAATCGCATATCATATATGTTGGTATCAGGGTCATCTGTTTCAGGAATCATTACAGGATAAGGCCAGCATTTAAAATTATCAATTCCATTAGGACTTTCTGCAATTGCAAAAAAAGATTTACGATCAGCCCCTTCTACTCTTGCGATCAGCAAATATTTTTCATTCCATTTAATGGCGCCGGCATTCATCACTGCATTGATACCAAACCGCTCCATTAAATATGGGTTGGTATTTATATTCAAATCATATTTCCAAAACAATGGTGCATGTGCTGCTGTTAGCACAGGATATTTGTAGCGGTCAAATACACCATTGCCATTACACAACTTTTCATTCTTACGATAAATAAGTGACAGGTGTTCTCTGTTTAGCTCATTCAATCTTTCATAAAAATGTTGTTCCATGTTGTTCCGGTTTAAGTATTAATCCAGTTTATCCCACCATGTTCTTTTTAGTATAAGAATTATAATTAAAAGAATAATAATCGTAATCAGCAATGGCAACTTCATCCACAATACCACATACATTGGGAGTATGGTAAGACATAACTGTGCTATAATACCCAGCACTACATTAAACATATCAAGCTTAAATCGTTTGTTGGGAATGAAAGAAGGGTCTTCTGTCATTATTTTTTCCCTGATGGGTTTCCAGAAACCCCATGGTCTTACTGTTTTATAAAACTCATTCAGTACAGTTGCCTCTGTTGGAGGTGCGGTATATGTTCCGATAATGCAACCGGCAATTGATATAATGAATAATAATGGCCAGGTATAAAGCGGTAATGTACCGGGAAAAATGTATGGAAAAGTTAATGCAGCTGCCACACCGGTAAACATTCCCCAGAAAAATCCATTGGCATTAAAGCGCCACCAGTACCATTTGAACATATTGGCAGCGATATAACCGCCGTATAGTGCACCAACAATCCATTGCAAAACGCTGTTTACATTTTTTACAAAAAATCCAAGTATAACTCCGGTAGTAACTACCAGCACACCTACTATATAATTTAAGCGAATTACATTTTTATTACTGGCATTTGGATTTACATATTTGAGATAAATATCATTAACAATGTAGGCCTGCGCAGCATTGAGTGTTCCTGAGAAAGTGCCCATAAATGCACCAAGCAAACCAGTTAATACTAAACCTAAAATTCCAACAGGTAAAAAATTATTGATAGCGGATGGAAGTATTTTTTCAAAATCAGTGCCGCTGGCGGATGAAAGATTTAGCTGATTATAGTACAGTATTGCCAGAACAGTTAACCCAATGATCATTGAATAACGGATGGGTAATAAGATGATGGAAACAAAACCCGTCATCTTGGATGCTTCTTTTGGTGAACGTGTGGAAAGAATTTTCTGCATATCGTAATTAGGAGCAGGCCCAGCCAGACTGGCGAACACTCCTTTAAACAACATCATCATAAAAAATATCCCAAACACACCATAAGCATCATCCGTAATTTTTTTTGTTACATCGGGGTTGATGCTATTCCAGTTTAATCCTAATTCCCATTTGAAGAATGGTGTATTCCATCCACCCGGCACATTTAATGTTTCACTTCCACCATGATTGCGTAAATGAATAGCTGCAATTATTCCGATAGATAAACAGGCAACAGTCATCACTGCATATTTTATCACATCACCCAATACAATACTGTGCATTCCACCCAATACAGAATAAAAAGTAGCAATAGCTGTAACCACTATGCCATAAAAATGCGGAACGTATTGCGGAGAGATGGTAAATGGAATGTATTCTTTAACCGATTGCCATGGAAGAAATATTTCAACAAACTTTCCTAAGCCAACAAAGCCGTAAGCTAAAAATCCAAAACAACTTAACAGCGCAAACGCAACTACTACCTGGTGTGATAATCCTACACTCTGCCCTGTTTTTCCAAATCTTGTCTGCAACCATTCAGCTCCCGTAGTTGCATTGGATCGTCGCAACCATCTTGAGAGAAACATCATTAAAAAAACCTGGTTAAACACCGGCCATAACCAGGGAATCCAGATACTTTTAAATCCATACACAAAACATAAAGCTACCATCCACATGGTACCGCTTATATCAAACATATCACTGGCGTCACTTAAACCCAGCATGTACCACGGCAACGATTTGCCGCCCATGAGGTAACTTAGTTTATTTTGCTTAGCTTTTTTTCTGAACCAAAAGCCAAGCAGGATCATTACAAAAAAATACAGGAAAATGATAGCAATATCAATGGCGTGCAGATTCATTTATAAATATAGCAAGCGTTGTTTTAAGTGTTAAGAATGGCGGACTATCCGCTATGAGAACAAAGCGGATAGCGCCATATTGCTTTTGTAATTCCAAAACTGTCTTGAATTAACTGCGATTATGACCATTCAAGCAGTGCTTTTTATTATAAGCCTGCCGGCTTATAAATACTTTTATGTTTAATATCTTTACTAAACAATGTTTTCTTCAGCTGATAAAAGCTTCTGAAATCATTTGCCGATGCATGTTCTTTATACGGCATATAAAACTCCATTTCTCCACCAGCCTTCTTACCGGCATTTCTCCAGGCAAGTGCATAGGATATTTTATGGTTCTTCAATCCTTCCCACAATGTTTTCGTCCACCAGGTACTATCTGGAACCATTCCATAACCGAACTCTGTCAATGCAGGAATCTTTTTTTTCTCCGCAGCTATTGATTCCAGTATGGTTAAATTTTTATCCAATTCTTCAATGAACTTTTTATTGCCTTCATTGCGCTGGTAAATATCAAACCCAACAATATCCACATACTCATCACCGGGATATCTTTCTAAGTATTCTTCTTTGTTAACAAACCGATCAGTATTATAAGCAAAGAGCAAATGATGAATGTTCTTTTCTTTCCTGAGATAATCAACTGTAAACCGGTACAACTGTTTTAACTCATCCGGTGTGCCATGATTCTTTCCCCACCAAAACCAGCTTCCGTTCAGTTCATGAAACAGGCGAAATATCACTGGTATCAACTCTCCTTTCTTTCCTTTCAGCCCATTTAAAAAAGCGGCTACTTTATCTAACCAGGTTTTATATAACTCATTTCTTTCACCACCTGGCAGCACAGCTGCTACCGTTCCTTTTGCCGGTTCCCATGCTGATTTACCCGTTAAAGGATTATTCAAATGCCAACTGATGGTTATTACAGCCCCGATTTCATATTCCTCTTTTATAAACTGCTGCATCTTATCAAATGGCACACTATCCAGATTCACTTTACTATCCAATTCAATACGGCCAAGTTCCCATCCAAACACTGCCGGAAAATCCCCTGTTACATCTTTTACATCGCTGCGTCCTTTTTCATATTTCCAGTTAACCCCATAAGCCATATCATCCTGGTGCCCCATCATTATCCCTGCAGCAAGCAGTTTCTTTAGATTATGATACAGGTTAACCGTTTCTGCAGTTGCCTTACCATCACAAGGATGATTTTGAGCCTTTGCCGGATTAAGGATACAAAAAAACATCCAGCAGTTGATTCCACTTTTAATCCACCAGTAAATATTATGTTTTTGAATAAACCTTTTTGTTACCAAAACACTTGCAGCTTTTTAAGGAAATTTACCTTTTAAAAAACATTATCTCCAAAATCCTGATAAAATTATTTGAGGTGTAAACGCAGCCCTAATACTATTTTGTCTATAGTTTATATTTTTTAATCTGTACATTTAATTAAGAAATTACTTTAAATTAAAACTAACAAGTGTACGGAGATGGTTAGAATAATGCATAAATATTTTATTGATATTGGCAATACTTTTTATGCAATTTCGGTATTATTGTGACCCGATTAACAGCTATAAGTAATACACTGTGAAAGAAAATCTGCTTAAAGAAATTATCCCTCTAACAACTGAAGATTGCTTCACCATTTTTACCCGTGTAAAAAAAGATTTCAATTTTCCTTTACACTATCATGAAGAGTTTGAACTGAACCTGATACTGAATGGTAAAGGTGCCAGGAGAGTGATTGGCGATCATATTGCAGAGATTGACGATTATGAATTAGTACTGGTAGGGCCTAACCTGCAGCATGCATGGTTTACGCATAATTTCAAAGGAAAAGAACTAACTGAGGTAACCATACAGTTTCCATTAGATTTTTTAGACGAAAAATTCCTCCGGCGCAACCAGTTGAGTTTTGTCCGAAATATGTTTGAAAAATCTGTACGGGGTATTTTATTTTCCGAAGAAACAGCAAGAAAATTAGCCCCAACGATTTTACAATTAGGCAAAAAACAGGGATTTGACGGAGTGCTGGAACTACTTTCTATTTTACACGATTTGTCTATATCCCGAAACATGAAATTACTGTCAGATGCTACTTTCAATAATGCGGAAAACTTTACTTACAACAGCCGCCGTATTGAAAAGGTGATGGAATATCTGAACAGTAATTTTGACAAACAAATTTCATTGACCGATGTAGCCAGGCAGGCAAATATGACCCATGCCGCATTCAGTCGGTTCTTTAAAACAAAAACCGGCAGTAATTACATTGATAGTTTAAATGAAATAAGGCTGGGACATGCTGCCCGTTTACTGATAGACACAAACAGGTCTGTAGCAGAAATTGCGTATCACTGTGGCTTCAATAATATTTCCAACTTCAACCGTTTATTTAAAAAGAAAAAAGGAGTAACACCAAAAGTATTTCGGGAAGATTATGCTTATGGAGCAAGAGTGTTTGTTTAATTTTTTATTGACAGCCACCCGTTATCAATCAGCCATTCCTTCATTCTTGCAGGCCATGCTTTTATGCTAAGTAAGGTGGATCGTTTGCCCATATTAAATGCATGATTACCTTTTGCATAAATATGTACTTCCACCGGCACTTTTGACTGGCGATGCATTTGTAACAATTTCACTACCGGTTCTGAACAACATACATCATCATTAGCAGCTAATAAAAAAGTAGATGGAGAATTAAAAGCAACTGAATCAGGAACAACTAAAGGACCTGGATAAATCAATACCTGAAAAGCTGGTTTAGAACTTAATTGATCAATAGCATCCGGGTTAACATAATTCTTATCTGTAAAATGATAAGATACCCAACCTGCTACCTCTCCCCCAGCTGAAAATCCCATTACCCCAATTTTATTGCTATCAACCGCATATTGCCCTGCTAAACTTTTCACTAACCTCATTGCCCGGAAAACATCCTGCTTTACATGCGAGGGATTATACAAAACACTGTCTCTTCTGAACAAGCGGTATTTTAAAATAAAAGCAGTGATACCAATGCTATTGAAATATTTAGCCACCTCTACACCTTCTGAATTAAAAACAAGATTTTGAAAACCACCACCGGGGCAAATTAATATGGCAGTACCGCTATTATTTTCTTTTGATGCCGGATATATTGTTACAGATGGATTATGAATATTTTTTACCCACCAGTCTTTTGCTTGTTCCGGTTCATCTTTTTTATTTTCAAAACCAGGTGCACCATTCTTCCAGAGATGAATTACCACTGAATCTTGTGCAGACACAGTATAACCAGTCAACAACAACGTAACTAAAGTGAGTAAAGCAATATTTTTTTTGTGTGGTGACATAAATGAAGTTTTCTGTGGGATTGCTACAATTTAGAACTAATAATGAACGAATCTACTTATTTATTCCTGAGCTGATCTCCTCCTGAACCGGAATGATATAATTATCAACTCTGCGAAAGTTTTATGAACTATACTTAAAAATTCACCAGTCGTTGTCAAATAAAAAAGCAGCATACCGTTTTAAGTTTAAGTATGCTGCTTGTCGTCCTCCCAATACAATTTTCGAACTTTTTTATAGAAGACTTAAAACGCTTGGCAAACCTTGTTGCCTAAAAATCAATGCTTTAGGCTAATTTTAACGAAATAAACGATCGAGCAATCAAAGAAAATCAAGATTTGTCATTTACTAATTCCCTAATCTTTAATGATTTCTTGCTTATCAGTTAAGTATTTGCTTTGCTATTTGTTGTTCAATATAATATTGAGGTATCTTTTCCTGCTCCAACCTATTTTTTGAAATCCTTTCTTTTAACGTTTGATATAATAATGCCTCATCGCTGTTCAGGTTACTTAAAGTGGCAGCTTTATTTTTCTCTCCGTTCCCGGCTAAATCCTGAAACCTTTCAAAAGTATCTGTATTCATCATTATGCTTTTTGTTTGGGGGAAGTAACTGCGTAATTGATGCAGTATCTGAAACCCATGTTCATCGATATCACCCCAGTAATAAATGCTTTTGGTATTCAGCCATTGAGCATTTTTCAAATAACTGACATTAAAGCCTCCTCCGCTCCATATTGCAATGGAGGAAGGAAGGTCTGGAAGTGTTAAGAAATTTATTTTATTCTCAGCTACCAGTACATTTTTACAAGCCCACTCGTTTTTTTCAAGATCCGATAACCGGATACTTATATCCAGTATATCATTGTTGGTGGCAATGTTCTTATCCAATATCCTGATTCTGATTAATGGTTCATCATGTTTCAAATAATACCGTTCTGCAAATTTTTTCTGGCCAGCATTTCTTATATGCAAAGGAATAAGAAAATCTAAAAGTGATTGTAGCAGATATGAATTGTCTTCAATAAATTTCGTGTGTACATCTACAGGCAATTGCCTGATGTACAGAGCAGGACGTGGATTATCCAGAAAATACTTACAAACCTTGATCACACTGTTCCAATCAGCAGATGTAGTACATAACAGTATTGGATTCGCAAGTGCCCAGGTTTTTAACGCAGGAATTGCCCCTAAGAGCAATTGATAGCTGTCCTGGAATCTGATCCATTCTTTCTTCTTTCCGGTACAATACAAATAATCCTCTATCGATTCAAATTCAACTGCATCTGGTAACTCATGCGACCCTGATCTTCTAAAATTCTTATCAGTGGTCTTCACTAAATACCCAACACCCGTTTTATTTTTAGACTGTACGTACAGGTTTTCAATTTCACGCTGAAGCAATTCGAACCTGCCGGTAATATCACCGGATTTCACTTTCCCAATCCGATCTATTTGCCTTGGAAAAAATGGCTCATTATTAATATAGCTTATCAAAAATGGTTGCCACCATTTTAATGCTACTTCCTTTATTTCTTCAGGTTTAATCATTGCAACTATTCGTCTTCGCCCGCAGTAAACAGGCTGTTATGTTTAGCCTTCTCAAGTATGTACTCTCCCTTTGTAAAATTGCTTACCTGTGAATTATTACCATCTCGGTTACTTACAAAATGGAAAGAGTTAACATGTCCTTCAATGATGTGTATCTTCTGTAAAGGCGTTACAATCAGCAATTGAAGGTTGAGTTTCTTAAATAATTCTAACCCATACCTAGTGCTTTCGTCACTGCCCCTGCCAAATGCTTCATCAATTACTACAAATCTGAAACTGCGGCTTTTAACTTCTCCAAACTGCAAGCCGAACTGATAAGCTAATGCGCTAGCCAAAATCGTATAGGCAAGTTTCTCCTTTTGCCCGCCACTCTTACCGCCAGAACCTTCATAAAATTCCTTTTCGGTATGGTCTGCTGCAAAGCGCTCGCTTGCATTAAAAACAAACCATTGCCTTACATCGGTTACAGTGTTAGTCCATTCTTTATCGAAACTTTCTGCACTTGCAAATCTGTCTAAAATCCGCTTCACCTGTTCATATTTTTCCTCTGTGTATAAATCAGTATTGCTGCTGAAAGAATGGGTATAGCATTTTTTTAATTCTTCTCTGAACAACCGGATATCTTTATTTTCAGGATTAGCTTCTATTAAAATAGTTATATAAGTCCCCTGTACCGCATTGTAAACTATTTCGTTCAGGTGCTGATTTATTATTCTTATTTTCTGCTTAATATCCTTCTCATGCATCTCAAGTTGATTATCAAAAACGGAAATGCTGTTAATGGTATTTTTAGTCAGCTCCTCTTTGAATCTTTCTTCGTGTCGTTTCAAATCTTCAGCCACTAACTTTTCAAACTTCTTAATATACTCGGGTCTTGCATCTATACTTTCCCCCAATTCACTATATTCTGCAGCAGAATGAGTTTTTATTTCTCTCATCTTTTTTTCCACCGCCGACCGCAACATTCCCAGCTTATGCCTGAGTTTACTTAGCTCGCCGTTAGGTCCTTCAAACATTTTTTTGAAAGTCTCTTTATACTTGTCAATTGAAGAAAGCGATAAGTTTTTCTCCGTACATTTTTCTTCAATAGCAGGAAAATAAATAGCTGATTTTTCTGGTTCTGCCAGACTCAGCAACTCATCTATATCGAGCAATTGCTTTTCATACAACTCTTTTTTTGTTTTATACCCCCCGGTTTCTTCACTATTTTCCTTCTGCCTTGCTGATAAATTAATTAATGCGGCCAATACTTCTTCCTTTTGCCTGTTTAGCAAAGCCAATTTATCATTTTCATTGAGCAGCCTGAATTTTTCCTTTTCGAGGTCATGAATTTTTTCAACATGATATTTCCAGTTAATGCGTACGTAATCTGTTACATAAAGAAGATGGCTTAATTGCAGTTTCAGTTCTTCATCCTCTTTTTGAAGTGCTTCGATTTGCTCAATCTCTTTTTCGAGGTTATAAACTTTCTGCTCCAGATCAGCGACAAGGTTTTCTAACAATTTTATTTTATCCTCATTGCTCCAGCCCAAAACATAATCCCTTCTATTGTCTATACGTCTTGTATCATCCTTGGTATATTTAATCTTTCCACTTTTAATCATACCCCTTTTGGTAATACCATAAGCAACGTGCTGCAGGTCACCCACCTCAACGCATAAGAAAGAACCAAAATTTCTTTGCAAATAGTTTTCAATCCAATCATAAAACTCTGTATCGGGCTTTATCTGAACTTTATTCACCACACTATCATCCTCCAGCCTGGACGATTGATTTAGGTGAGTATTCAAATATACTTCAAGGCAGGTAATTTTAATCCCCCTGCCATCCTGGCTTCTTACTGTGTTATCGTTGATGTATTTTATTACGGTGCGGTGAAATTGTATTGGAACAAGCATACTTTTGCCTGTGTCCCTCAACAATTTCTCTATTGCACCTTCCCACTCCAATTCATTTTCATCCACCTGTAATAATTCACCAGCAAAAGGTAACTTCTCTTCATCAATCTGCAAATCCAAACAGAGTTGCGTTCTGAATTGTATAAGCCATCTCGGAATCTGCGTCTGCCGCTCCCTTAGCGATTGAAGCTCAATTTTTTCTTCCTGCAATTCTGTATTTGCTTTACGAAATTCGCTTTTCAGATCGTCTCTCTGGTCTTTTAATCCCTCCTCTTTAACAAGGCAATCGGCATGAATTTTCTTTGCTTTACTGATATTCTCTATAAAGTCTACTTCTGTTTCCACCTTTTGCAACCCACAATTTTTCACCAATATATCATAGGCTTTATGTTCTTTCTCTTTAATTCCGCTATCCCTTTCATGCTGCCTTATCTCAGCTTCAATCTGCTCAATACGCTTGCCTCCATTGTTATCGATATCCTGCAATATCCCAAGATGTTTGTTATCTAAATCCTGCTTTTCCTCTTCCAGCTTGTCAGATAAATTTTCAGCCGCCACAAGCATTGCTTGCACCTGCTCTATTGCATCAGCCAATAATTTTTTCTTTTCTGTAGCAAACCACGCCGGCACATATTCGAGCATCATCTCAATCTTTTCTATCTCCTTACCTACAATCCCATACTCTACCGAGTTTTCTGTTAATGGTTTTAATATCTGATATTGTTCCCTTGAATTGACCACTTCATCATGTGCTTTTTTCAAATGTTCAAACCTTTTGAGCAAAATGCCAATTTGTTCTTTAACATCAGTTTTTTCCAGCATTTGTTCCCTCACAAAATCGGTAAGACTGCTTACAGATTTCATAGAAACAGTTTGATAAAAAAGGTCAATAGCTTTCTCACTATTCATACCAAACAATCTTCGGAACTGCTCACTGTATTGTGTAAAATTATCGCTGAACAGTTGAACACCGGCAGCATTCCGTAAGCGCTTTCTCAAATCGGTCATATCTGCAAATCCACTAAAATGCTCTGCTATGGTTAAAGGCTTTGTACTGATAATAAATAACCTGTCAACCTTGCCTTCTTTATTAATCCAGTAAACATGTGCAAGGCAGATATCTTCATTGTATCCTTCATTGTGAAAACCTCCAATTATTACTGAGTAGGTATTTCCTTCTGCCCTTAAATAAACGGGCTTGGCAATTGCAGAGAGTTCCCCTTTTTCCTTTTTATAGTCTCCCCTCACGTAGGTAAGCAGGTTACGTTCCTTGCCCACAGCACCGGCAGCTTTGTTAAAGGTTATTTTATTTGTCGGCACCAGCAGGCATGTTATCGCATCTACCAGGGTGGATTTGCCGGAGCCGATATCACCCGTAAGCAAAGCGTTATTGCCACCTGGCTCTATGCGCCAACTTGCCTTATTAAATGTTCCCCAGTTTAATACTTCAAGGTATTGCAGGCGAAAGCCTGCATTCGCCTGAACATTTTCATTAAAAAATAAATCCATAATTATGGTGCTAATCTGTTATTTGCTTTTCAGCAGCATACAATTCCAATCTTTTTAATGTGTCATCTATCACTACTGCATTTACAAATCCCTTAATTATCCGGTGTATCTCATACTCACTATTGTTATCATCGAGTTTTTTTAAAAAACCGATATCTATCACCTTCGTTATTGCAGTTGTTATCTTATCCTGCTGCTTTGCTTCATCAGGAGCAGCAGGCAGAAAGGATTTCATTCTGTTTATGATTTCTTCGTGGCTGATGGTTACTCTTATGGTTCCGGCTTCTGCATCTTTTTCAAGCAAATATTTTCTCAACACAATACACAGCAATGAGGTAAAAAAATTTAGCTGTCTTTTTTCTGCTAACCTGGGCATTTCTATTTCTTCTTCAAACTCTGCCTGGCGCAGGTAAGCATACCCCTCGCTTTTATCTATGTACACTTCAAGCCCTATTGCTGAAAAATATTTTTTTACTTCCGGTTCATACTTCAGCAGGTTTTCCCATGCCAGCTTTTGATGGTCGTAAAGAATACCTTTTAAAATAGTTATCAGGCTTAATGAATAGTCTCTTAACATAGTCTATCTTTTAAAAATGATAAGCGGTGCCTCCACTTCGTATTTATTTTCATTATAGCTATTGGCAATACGCAACGTTTCCGTTCTTTCATTATTTACATAGTGCTTTTCATCCGTAGAAGCGATCTGTATGTAACCAAGCAATTCAGCCATTCCTTTTTTGACTTCATACTGCATTATTACATCGGACAGCGAAACCTGCGGCTTTAACTTCAGCAAATTTTTGACGTTGCTTTTTAACTCGTCTAAATCGATATAAAATTGTTCAAACAGAATTGCGGTATCACCATCGGCAGCACCTGCCTGTATAGCAGCAGCATCAAATGCAATTTTTACAGGTGGCGTAAACAACGGTTTGTCCATCAATAAAACCGGGCGGAACAAACCGTTAATCTCCATCAGGCATTCCTGCACATCGATATTGTCTTTATTCTCAAGCAGGAGCAACTCGATTTTTTCTATACTTTTAAGAATATGCCTGCTTTCAGAAAGGTTTTTCTGTTCAACGTATTTCCTTAACTGCTCAATCAACCCATCATTACTTCTGTTTACTTTATCACCGGCTTCCACAAGATTAGTCTTTATACGGTCAACCACCTGCTCCTGCTTTACTTCTATGATTGCTGGAATTTTATTTAGTTTTTCAATTAGCTGCTCCAGTTCCTGCTGCATACTTTCGCTCATTAAAAATTCCCAAAAAGCTTTAAAACTCTTTCCCTGGTCGGTATCCCACAAATAATCCTGTTCTTTGAAAATATCATCCAGCAGCTTTCCTTTTGTAAGATTACTTTTGATAATTTTCTGCCTTGTTTGGGTATCAAGCTCCCTAAAGTTTTCTTCTACCTGCCTGAAGTCAGCCAGCAAACGCCTTGCAGTTTCTTCTGCTAAAAAATACTCTTCTTTTATCAGCGTATCCGACGGTTTTTCATAATTACCTTTCTTGATTTTTTCTATTTCCCCATCAATTTTATTTTTTTCCTGTTGCAACTGTTGGATACGTTCATATGGCCCCATCGTTTTATTCACAATTTTCTGCAACAGCGTAAAAAACTGTACGAGCCTGCTGTATGTACCGGTAAATTGCTGCTTATTCAGATCATCCAACCATCTGAGGGCATTTATTACAGGCGGAGATAACTCATAAAAAGGTTCATCCCCCATATCATAAAACCTTCGCAGGTATCCCTGTTGTGTCCATTTTTGAAGGTACTCCAGCGACTGCTGCTGATAATCATCTACCCCATTCCGTTCAAGAGCGAAAATAAAATCGGTAAGAAGGCTGCTTAATGAAGATTGCAAATACCTGTCTTTATTCTGTTCTTTAAATGCAAAATGAAAAAAACTTACCAGTAAGGGAAAGTGTTCAGCCCGGAGTATCTGCAGGGTTTTATCGTTTCGGTATATGGCCAGGGCTTTTTCGAAGTTCATTTTCCAGATTAGGGTTATTTTGGACAATCAGGAATGAATTTAAGACTTTATAGCTTCATAAATTATAAGCAAACATATTTAATCTCTAGCACCGCTATTTTTACATTTTACATCCTGTCTGCTATATACAACCATACTTTTCTGAAATGTCATTAGAAAAAACTAAGCTAAATTGATATAGGCACGTTCATAATTGATTCCAAAATCCCCAGAGCTGTTGATGCCAATTTATGTAACCTTGGCTGCTGATTAACCAACGGATGATTTATAGTAAAAATGTTCATTGGATCAAATTTCTCTTCAAAATCTGGGTAACGCACCTTTGAAACCAAAGGATACAGGATGAACCCAAGTATGTATATTTTGTAGAATGCAGGAATAAATTTTCTTAAATATTCTCCGAAGTCAAGCATTGTATGGGCAAGTTCATCTAAGTTATTATCATCGAGAAAGAAAGTATCAATCTCATCAATTTCAATTGCCGGGTACTTATTTTTAAGTTTATGAACCAATGGCAAGATAAATCCTTGAAGTTTATCTTTTAATTGTTTGACTAATTTATCTCTTGTTTCTTTTGAAGTATCAGCAGGTTCATCAATTTCAAAATCTATTTCTTCAAGTAATCCAGCTAACTCTTCTCCAGTTATTTCAACTATATTAAATTTCTGCCAATCATTTTTTATGTCCCTTGATTTTTCTAAAGATTTGATGTAGCCCTTATAATCAATATTTGTATGGCTGGCAATAGTATCTATGAATTCTCTTACCTCAGTTCTATCGTCGTTTAAAATTTTCAATTTACCTAACTGCAAATTGATTCCTTTTTTATGAAGCTCAATGTGGTCATGCCCTAAGTGTTTAATTTCATCAACCTTTATAAACTCATTGAAGATTGCAAAGGCTTTATTCCCCTTTTCAACTCCTTGTTGTAAATAAAAGGTTGATTGCAAATAAAATCCATTACTAAAAAGTAGGTTACTAGCTGCCAAATCAGATTTAGCTATTTGAATTAGGCTCTTTAAAAAATCTTTAATAGTCATTACAATGGCTTAACTACAGTGTGATTGATATAAAATATTTCATACACAGAAAATATCATAAAAGCCACGAGGAGGGAAACTAAAACAATTTTTAAAATACTAATAAGATTGTTAATCATATTGAGCTTTGTATTAATTCTTGTGAAATCATTTTCAAATTCATTGAAGACTATTTCATAACCTTTTTTAAGTTTATCAGACTCATTATCAACATCTGCTTTAATACCCTCAGTATTATAGGACGCTATACTCAAAACCTTATAAGCTACAACCGTATAAACAAAATAAGCCCCGACAATCAGAAGTAAAATGGCAGGCTTATCCTTAACCTGGAAACCTGCAAATGCCGAAGCTGCAAATGTTAAAGGAAAAGAAGTTACTTGCTTATTTACACTTTCAATATTTTTCTCAATACTCTCCATGTATTTATTTCGCTCTTCCTTGAATTTTGATTTTATCTTTTCAAAATTAAAGTTCCTGATATAGACATAATGGTCTCTCTCGGCAACACTTAAAATAACCCTTAAAGACTGTATCAAGTAATAAAAACGCTCTTTCACAGGATATTCATGTACTGCCTGTATAACAGCCGACTTAAAATATTGGACAAAATCTATCTTTTGAAGTTGGGTCGCTAAAGAATTATATACTAAACTGAGATCTTCCAAATTTTTAACTTTCACCTCATGTAAATCATATCCAATGTAAAAAGGTCCAGTTTCAGATGAAAAGATTACAAATTGCCTGTCGGGTTTTGAATGAACGGACATGAAATGCTCCTGCTTTTCAAGCAATTGAAGTATTTGATGATAGCTGTAAAAATTAAAAAAAATTGCCTTCGCCGAAGTAAATAACTCACCGGCAAATTTATTAACCTGTTTGCCTTCATGAAAAAGAATAATTATCCTATTTGCACTAAAATGATCAAGATGATTAATGCTCCGGTTAAAAAAATCTTCATCATCATAAAAAAATAAAAGTTGCCCATTATCATAAGCTACGTCAATCCTTATTTCGCACTGGTTATTGAGATGAAGCTCATAACTAATTTGAAGTTCTTTCAAATTATTCTCCAACTCATCTTTTTGTAAAGGAACATAAGAATATCTTACTGAACGCCCATTAAATGTTGGGTTTGCATTTGCTGCACATATTGCCGCAATTACAAAATCAATATGTTCGTTACTGCTCATTTCGTTGTTGGTTAATCTGGTCAACTATCGCCTGTGAACGTATAATTACAATATTGTCTTGAACATCTACTTCATTTGCATTTAATTTGTCGTAATCCACATTTAACTCTATCCCTGGTGTTTTCGCTCTGATTGTAATTAGCTTTTTCAAAACAGTAGATGAACGTTTGAATTCAGTATCTATCGTAATTGAATTTTGTTGTGCATACTCAGATATATATTGCTCTTGTGCTTCTCCATAAAAGTATTGGGAAAGCTGCATAAGATTAACTGATTTTCCAGGGCTTTGTTCAACAACGTCATAAAAGGCTTTCTTCATTTCTTCTCTCGAAGGATATTTTGAAGCACCGTTTTCATCTACTGGAATATCAATGCTATTTATAATTTTTACAAGTGCCGATGTATTTTTATCATTTGAAATTATACCGGCCGCCTGAACCCATTTCCGAAAATAACCTGAAAGCTTATCCTGCTGCGTAGTTATCAGGGCAACATAATTTTTATCAGGGTCATCAGAAATAAATATCCCGTAATTTAATCTAAACCCCATTGCAATTTTCTCAATATTCAGGGTTTCCCCTTCCACAGGTCTGAAAACATTATTCACTTTTTGGAAATTTATTCCTGACTTTTTTCTTAGAAGTATTGCCGAAACATATCTTCTTGCATCAAAATGATAATCGGCAAAAAGATAGTAACCCCCTGTAGCAAATTGTTCATTTTCTATTCGTTCTTTAAGGTCATTTAAAGAATTAATGGTATAAGAATAAAAGTCATCTTCGGTTTCCAAATCAAGATAGTTAGTTAACCCAGTATGAAATGGCGTTGAATGACCATCTTCAAATTTTGTATTTTTTAATGATGTCGACATTCCAAACGACTTGTGAGTCTCCTCAATAAGTTTTTTAGCAAAATCGTCAATAACTGGAACCTGAAGTGACGGCTCGACGGTTGCTCCTATAACTTTAAACTCTTTATGCACTTCATGGATAATGTAACGGGATACAGCAAGCATAGGCAGAAGTTGGGTTTAATGGTTGATTAGAAGGCTTTTAAAGTAGTCTTTAATTCTCTAAAATAACACATAATCTTGAATTATATACCTCAGGTTTTAACATTGAAGACATAAGTATGATCACTTACCCTCAAACAACTTCCTTACCCTGTCCTGCAACAGCTTCTTATCCGGCAGCTTAGTCTGGTACTCCGCTACCAGCGCCGGTGACAAATAACGGTTCATTGCATACTCCACTACTGCATCATCTTTAGACCTGCAGAGTAATATACCAATGCTGGGGTTTTCATCAGCTTTCTTTACATCCCTGTCCAATGCTTCCAGATAAAAGTTGAGCTGCCCTAAATGTTCCGGTTTAAATTTGTCAGCCTTCAATTCAAACGCTGCCATACAACGCAAGGATCTGTGGTAAAATAAAAGGTCAATATAAAAATCGCTGTTGCCTACCTGCAAGCGGTATTCTTCACCGATAAATAAAAAGTCTTTACCCAATTCAAGTATGAAAGTTTTTAGCTGTGTAATCAAAGCCTTTTGTAAATCGTCTTCACTATGTTCTTCCGGCAGGTTTAAAAATTCAAACACATAATTATCCTTGAACGTGTTTACCATGTTTTGGTGTAATTCATTTTTACTGGGCGGTAAGCTTTGCTTGCCAATAATCACCCTTTCAAATAAGCCGCTGCTGATTTGCCGTTCTAATTCTCTTTTACCATACCGCTCTTTAATGCACAGATTGATATAAAAGTCCCGTTCGGCTTCTGTTTTAGTACCGGATAAAATAACGAGGTGGTGTGTCCAGCTAATCTGGCAAAGCATGGATCGCCGGATATCAGAAGAAAATTGTGTCACCACTGGTGATACGATTTTGGGTTGGGGTGTTTTTGTCTTTTCCATTTGTATCACCGCTGGTGATACAAATGGAGAGCTGTTGTAAGTCTCGTAAAACCGCTTCATTCTATACAAACCAAGGCGATTATAGCCTTTTAAATCAGGATATTCGTTTTGGATATGGTCTGCTAACTGCTGCACCGTTTTATCACCCCAATTGGCTTTAGAAACCTTGCTGCTAATAAATTCACCTACCTGCCAATAGCAGTTTATCATCTCAATGTTTACAGCAGTATAGGCGTTTTGCCTTGCCTGTTCAATTATTTTAATAATTGCAGAAAACTCTTTCTTCATATTCATAACACACGCTTTTGTTTAACAATTATTTCTTTATCACCAGATGCTGCAGCCCCGGTTCACCCAGCACCCTTTCGATTTCTGCCTGAACCAAGTCTTGCACCTCCTGCTTTATTTGCAAATAGTTACGCTGGATGATACTGTTATCTAATTTTCTTACCACCGGTATTTCTTTATACGTCTCCTGTTCTGCTTTTAATGCAGCATGGTCGTTAAGGATAGAAGAATGAAAAGTTTTTAATTCAATCTTTTGGTCAGGGTCATCGGCTACCATACCAACAAAATCGCCAGAACTCAATGCAGATATTTTTGATGGCGGAATGGCCGTTTCCAATTGTTTGGAATGACTGACCGAAGTATCTGTACGGTTGACGGAATAGCTTGCCCTGTCCTGCATAATCTTCCCAAACCGTTCAGACAATTGTTTGGCGGTATCACCTGTTACCTGTCCGCTGATAATGTTACCACAGATATTCATAATTACATCTGCCTGCTCTTTACCATAGTCTTTTCTCAACTGGCTAAAATCCTGTACGGCTAATGTAGTGGCCACTTTATTACTTCTTGCAGTTGCAATCAGGCTGTCCATATTATTCAGGTAAATAGTCGGAAACTCATCAAAAATTAAACTGCTTTTTTGTTTGCCTTTTTTGTTTACAATTTTTACCAGGCGGCTGATATAAAGAGAAAGTACAGCACCATAGATTTGTATTTTTTGCGGGTTATTTCCCATGCAAATAATCTTAGGTTCTTTAGGATTATTGATGTCCAGGGTAAAATCATTACCTGATAAAACGTAATACAATTGCGGTGATGAAAGTCTTGCCATCGCAATCTTAGCTGATGCAATTTGTCCTTCTAATTGTTCCATTGCATCATTGAGATAAGCTGTAATAAATGGGTTGATTAACACTTCCACTTCTTTTTCTGTTCTTAGTACTGTAAATAGATTGTCATACTCCGTTTGCATCAATTCAATTACATGCGGCAGCGTACAAAATTCTCCATCCCTGAACTTTCGTAAGAACCAAATAATAGCAGTCAGAAAATTGATTGGTGATTCTACAAAAAAATCACCCTGTCGTTTTATCCATTCCCTGTTTAAACCCATTAAAATGGTTCTGGCAGCTTCTGCCGCATCGGTTATATCGGTCATAGTGGTATGGTCAAGCGGATTGCAACGATGGCTGCAACTTAAGTCTTCAAAATTGATGACATAAAACTTTGGAACTACCGGATAATTGGGTTTGTATTTAAGCCAGGTGTTATAAACAATCCTGCTCAAATCGTCATACTTAAAATCATACACAAACATGGCAAAGCCTTTACTGATATGTTGTGTAATTACATGCCGGATTACAAAGTAAGATTTACCTGAACCGGGAGAACCCAGCACCAGTAAAGCCCGGAAGGGATTGATGATATTTATCCAGCTTTTCCTTACCTTATTTTTCAAATGATACTTTGCCGGCAGGTTAATGGAAAATTCATTTTGCAGCAATCTTTCCTCCTGCGGAAAGCTTTCATTTTCCTTATTGAAAATATCCTTGTTGTTAAACTTTGTTTGAATGACTCTTGATAGTAAAGTGCCGCCTGTTAATATTAGAATGAAGCCGATTGTACAAAGCGACATATAAACAATAGCAATCGTTTCAATGGCAAATTTTGAATACAAAATAAGAAAGCTGCAAAAGAAAATTGCCAGCCCGGTGATGATGTAAGCAAAGGCAGTTTTATAATTGAGTTTCTCATCCTTCTTACCTCTTGCACCAAATAAGGAAATAATTAAAAAACCCAGGCTTATTAATTTTGAAACATTAAAATTGTTAAACAATCCGGTGTTACGGATATTAGTCAACAGCCTGTCTGAAATTGTTGCGGTCAGTTGCCATTTTGCAAATGCGCTGTAGCAATAATAATAGAAATGCAAAGCCAGTAATACAATACTTATCAGCCTCGTCATATCAATAATCTTTCTCAACCCTTGTTCATTCTCCCCTGTATTCATAACACCTCATTTTAACTGTGAAAAATATTATCTTGAAATCCCCTTTCTCTTTTTTCGTTTTGATTTCTTTAATTGCCATGGAACATAGTCAATGCCTTCTTTAGGGTTAATTAATACATCCAGAAGGTTATTATCGGAAACTGATTTTTCTTTTTCCAACGGCTGAAATGCGGTTTGTTTTTCTGCTTTATTTTTTTCTTCACCAGCCCTTTTTTTATTATCTATTACTTCTACTGATGAAGCCGTTGAACTGCAACGTTCCTGTATGCCATTGGCACTATAAGGTTTGCCTAAAGCACTTCCATTGAAAACTGATTTAGTCCGATGGTCTATGTAAGTAATACCATAAATAATGCCTTGCTGGTTCTGCCGCAACATTGTTTGAATACTTTCTTTTTCTAAGGCTTTTACCAAATCCTGTAAGCCAATATCTGGCTGCTTTATCAATACTAAGTCAATAGTGTTTTTTACTCTGGCTTTATGAGGCTGCCTTTCTTCTTCGTTCAACACAAATCTCTCTTCCAAAAATTTCAGTGTTGGTTTATTAAAAAAATCACTGGCCTTTATTGGCACTCCAACTCTGTTTCCTTTTTCATCCAGCAGACGGTAAGCGAGCCCGTTATTTTTATAGACTCTTGAATTTTCACTTCCTCGGTCTGCCATTACATTAAATTGTTTCAGTACGGCATTCAGTTCTGGGATAGAAGCATATTTGTAGTTAAATAAAACTTCATTCAGCACATTTAAAATGCCTCTTTTAGTCTCCGATTTTCCGTACTGAATTTTTTCTGCATTTAATGGTTTGAGTTGATATTGCTTTAGTCTTTTGCTGTCTTCCGCTTTCATCAATCCAAATTCCTTTTCAATTTCCTTACGGGCCTTTTCAGATTGATTTTTGCCAATGTTTTGAGTATCAATCCTGCTGCCATCTTCTCTTACTTTTATGCTTACAATGTGGATGTGCGGATGCCCTGCATCATGGTGCTGATAAACTAAGTAAGGCTGATTGCCAAAGCCAATTCTCTCCATGTAAGTATTGGCAATGGTTTCCAGCTTTTCCTTTGAGTGATTTTCAGACGGGTCGAAATTGAGGGAAACATGGACACTATTCCGGCTTACGTTAGTGTTTAAAGAAGCTTGATTAAGCAACCGGTTCAGTTTATTTTTAAGCGATAATTTATCTGCATCCTTTGGATAATTAGCTGCCGAAATACATTTAGCAACTCCTTCCTTCGCTTTGTTTTCATTGTAGTTTACAATGCGGTGTATGGAATGCCCTGTTTTAATTACTGCAACCATTGCTCACCAATTTTACCTGTTACAAATTTTATTTCTTCCACCTTTTGAAGCAGCGAATCATTTTGCATTTTGTACAACTCAATCCATTGCCTGAATTCAGGAATCTGTTGCAGTGTATGTAACTTTTTTACCGACTGGTTAAAGTTGTTTCCAATGCCATTCAGTTCTTTTTTTAACTGAATTAGTTCTGTCATTAAGTCATCCAAAGATTTGTTTCGGTAGGTAGCAACGATGGGCCTATTGAACATAATTTTCCGTACATATTCACTCAGTTTTCTACAAGTAGAAGCCTTCCATTTCTTTTCAATCTGTTCATATTCATTTGTCGTAAACCGAATACCTACAAATCTTTTTCTGTTTTCCTTTTTCATCACATTCCATTTACACGTTTCTTAAACAATACAACCTTGCAAACTCTCCGCCCACGACTTCGGAGTAAGGGCGGCCAGATTCGGTTGTTAAACAACCGGACATCTGGCCGATTGCTGCAAGGCGGGCAATCTCCCTGACCTTTCAAATTCATTAACACATTTAAGTTTTATCTTTATAGTTTTTAGACATCTTAATAAATCCATTCAAGCATTTTCAAGAAAAGAGTTAGTCGTCAGATTTTTCTTCCAATCCTTTTCTGCCGTCTCAGCTCATTATTCACCAACCAATCATTAAGGTCTTTGTGATTTTGATAAAAGCTGCTTTCATCTTTATATTTATTGCTCAGCGACAAAGCAAGGCGGCTGCAATTTTGTCCGGCTTTATCATTATCCAAATACAATTTTACCTGCTTGTAATTTTCCATTATAACTCTTGATTTTTCAAAAAATGAAAGAGAATTTAAAACGATATAATCAGTGTTTGGCAAAGAGTTTTTTTCTTCCAGAAATTTATAGGAAAGAAAATCAAAGAAGCCTTCAAATACCGAAACCTCGTTAGAGCCATTTTTGAAAGTGGTAATACTTTTGGGAGAACTGGCAGATTTTAAAAATGGGTTTCTAATTTCAAAGCTGCCGCTGTCTGTTTTAAAACCTATGCCGTAATAAACTTTGTCACTCATCTGGTAACGGACTTCCCTGCAATATTTATCTGCAATATCAAAAGGTATTTTCCTTTTAGTTAAGTAGTTGGTAAGATGTGTTGAGCTGAGCATAAAATCACCAAGAACAATAATTTTAGTTTCTGCAGTTTCTTTAGCTGAAAATGCTTTTATAGGCTGGTGAAGAGAAAAATTGCTATTCAGTTTTTTTATGAATTCTGTACCAGTACAATTAAAATAAAGCATCCCAAAGTCAATAATATTTCCTCCTTTACCCAGACCATGGTCATACCAGTAATTTATTTTTCGGTCAACTTTAAAGGAAGGCGTTTTTTCATCCCGGAGAGGGGATAGATACCAGTAATCATTGTTCCTGATTTTTGCGGGTTCAAAACCGAGTGTAGACAGGTACTCCACCAAGTCTATTTGTTTTGCTTCTTTAAAAGAAGAAATATTTTGTTCAGCTTTCATCACACCACTATTCTTTTTCACTTACTTTTTCGCTAACAAAGTTAAACAACTGCCATGCCTTAAAACTATCCTCCTTGAATTTGAAGGGGGATGGTTTGAAGTATTGAAAATAATTTTACAGTCTAAAATAAGTTTATGAATACAAATGAAGTTGCCAAAGTGTACGATACAGTTTTAAGTATCCCAGGCATGAATGAAACAGTGAAGTTGAATATTCAAATCAGCAGAAAAAATGTGTTGCTGCTGAACCGAATTATTGAGCGTGGCCTAACAATCAAAGACAATGATAAATCCGGTAGCCTGATGGATATTTTTTCTAAAGAATCCTTACAGGAATTAGGAGCGTTTTCTGATGAGTGTTTGAAGAAAGCCGGGTTGGTTGATTTGAATGAGAAGTTGAAGGAGTTGGATGGTAAGTGAATTTAGATTTTTATCGCTGTCTAAAATTTAAACATCTGCTTTAGAATTTCTGATTCCCGATCCACATTCAAAAAATGAAAAAGTTTTGCTTTGGTTAATTTGATTAAAGAAGAATGGCAATTAACAGCAAGTTCAGAAACTCCAAAATCTATACCATCTGGATTGCTTTTATTTAACATGATTTTCGATTTCCTGAATAAATAACCAAAAAAATCAGGTAATGCTAATAAACTGATTAAAGACTTTTCACTAAATGTCATTCTTTTAATAACAAATCTATCATCAGGAAAATTAAACCCTTCAATATCTACTTTGCCATAAACATTTCTGTCAAAGTACATTAGAAACTTCTGTCCAAAAGTTAAAGGAGTAGCGTCACGTAGATGTGTATTTAGAAAAATAAGAAAATAAAATAAGGCCTGAAATTCTTGATTTTTAAAGTTAAGTATCTCATTATTTAGGGAACTCAATATCTGCGTTGTTTCAAATAAATCTAATTTCGAATACTTATAACAAAAACAATGTAAATTATATTTTACAAACAGGTCAGCTATATCATCCATTAAAGCTAATCTTGGCCTACTTTCTTTAAAAATACTTGTAGAGTGAAAGGTTGTTCCTTGAAATCTATGATTAGCTAAAATTATTTTTAGATCGCTATTAATTATACCAATCTCATTTTTGTTTACCGCTATTCCAAAATAAAATATAGCGTCTTCCACATCTCCGTTATTCAGACTAAACTTTGTTTCGTCCGCAAATAAAATTTGATCAACCTCATCGATTATTTTGTCAGAAATTCCCAATGGTTTTATTTTTTAAAAGTGAAAACACAAACGATAAATGTCTTAAAGCAACTTACCCAAACGCCTCCTGCTTTTTCATCCAAATTTCTTTATACCGCTTCTTCATTTTTTTATCCAAAAAACTACGGTCAATCAAATCCAGCACTTCCTCATTTTTACTGCTGAAAAGTTTAAAGCTATTGTAATAAACTTTTTCATTTATCCGAAGGTTTTCTGCCAATGCTTTAAAGTCGGTTAATTTTATTCTCGCCTTCTTACCATTCAATGTCAATGCCAATTCTTCTTCATCTTTGGGGTTCAGCAAGTTTACATTCAGTAAGTCATACGCCGGGCTTAATACAATACCTTCCGGCTGGTGCATCAACGAAAAATTCTTTAAGTGCATATCATTGTTTCCGCACAGGTAACTGAACAATACCAGTTCAAAATAACTTAGCAGGTCAAGCCCTTTATGGCAATAATGAGCTACCAGTTTACCTGCTTTTTCATAAGAACTTTTGTATTTATTCTCCGTTAAAAATTCCGACAATTGGCACAGGTCTTCTACATGTATTTTCCTGCCGTCCACCCGGTCGAAACGCCTGGCAATATATACCATGCTGCCATTGCTGGCCTGCAGCAGTGTATGCTCACACACCGGTATTTTAAACAGTTCGGCCAGGTGCATGGTAAGGTCTTCTGTTTCCGGCATCATAGCATAACCGTGGTGCTGCGGTTTTAAGATAAATTCTCCCCAAAGGCCCACAATTGTTAAGCGGCTATGCCCTTTTTCTTTTTGCAGCGTAAGCGACAATTTGGGTTGTACCCCTGTAACCGCTATGCGCTGGTTAACGGTTTGTTTGGCCAGCGATTCAATCAATGCATCATCCAGTTGAAGTGTAGGCACTTCCGGCGTACCAAAAAACTTTTTGGCACAGGCCGGATGGTATTGAGCATCTCCGGCATCTTTATAGCAAAACCAGCAATTATTCATTTGTCATTTATTCAGATTCTATCGTTACAGCCCCAATGGTGTCCCGGCAGGTGGTTAATAATAATTCAAAACGGTCGTTAGCTTTTATTTTCCAGTGATCTACGGCAATATCCAGCAGCCAGCCTTCCGGTATCAGCCCATCAAAAAACGGGAACAATACCTTACTGCTGTAAGGTTCTTGCTGCTTTGGCAGCGTCAGGCTTATGGGCTGGCTATCGGGGTGTTGCAAATACTCCCCGTCATACTGCAATAGGTAGCCCTCATCCGTTTCCGAAAGCCGGGCTGCCAATATACCCTCGTACAATACTTTTGCGCTTTTAGCCATGTTTCTGTGCTTTTAGGGTTACTGCAAGCTCGGCACCAAAGAGTGCCAGTATCTGGTTCACTTTATCCATACGCATGGTTGTTTTACCCTGCTCAACTTCCCTTACAAGGCGAAGCCCTACACCCGCCTTGGCAGCCAGTTCTTCCTGTGTAAGATCACTTTGCTTTCGTTGTTGCTTTAAAAACGTTGAAGGATTCATTTTATACCTTTAAGGGTATAAAGATAGGTAATTTGTTGGAATTATACCGAATAAGGTATAATGACATATTTATTATCAGTGCTATACCCAATTAGGTATAATACTGATAATACTTTTTAAAGCGTTTATGGGTATTTCTAAGATGCAAAAGTGATAAGTCGTCTCTCGTTTTATTTTAGATTTTTTATATGGTTCTATCAAGCCGTTTGTGTGTGTAAGAAATTAGAATCATTAAGTCCAATGCTTCATCCTCTTCAATAGCAAATTTAATTTTTGGTACATGAGCGGTCGGATTTCTTATTAAACCAAACAATCCCTTTATTAAATTCATCAGACCTAAATGCTCACTCCTGTCGGTATCATTTTGTAAAAGATTGATTCTCAGAAGTGGGTTCTTAGTTGAAAAAGTAGTATCAATTAATTCAGCACCATCTGCATATAAACCTGTCATTTTCCTTATTCTGTCTGCTATACTTTTTGTTGCTTCAAATACTGAATGAAAGTAATTTTCAGTCAATAATTCTGGTTTACAATATTCAAATATTAATTCATGCACATTACGTACTTCCAACTTGTATTTAAACCGGCTTGCTCTTTGTTCAGCTTCCGATATTGTTGTAGCCTTATTAACTTCATGATATTTTCCTCTTTCATTTAATTCTACACCAATGAAGGAAAGCCGCTTATTAATTTCATGTCTTCGGGAATGAAATAATTCTTCTTTTCCAAGGTATTTAACCGGACTTAAAGCCGACTGAATAAAAGTCAAAATATGATTTGAGCATTGATTAGTATTTTGCCATTCTACAAAGGCGTGATACAATCTTTTCCATTTGGTATTTTGTGGATCTATGTCTTTTATAGAACATTGAGTTAGAAGGCCACCAATTTCTGTACCTGTTAATCCATCGGTTGTATCCGCAATTGTTCTACATATCGCTTCAATTACGGCGGCTTCAAAAACTGGTCTTTTTATTGAATTTGCCATTTTGTTATTTATGAAAATTAACTTGCTTTACTTTTTAAAGCATCCTTCTATATCAATATCAAATTGATCCCTTTTTGTTTATTTCATTAAGTTTTGAAATTATTTTACTTAATGGGTTTGTCTGTTTAGTAAGAAAAGCATGAGTATAAAAAATATCGATATCTAATTCTCTACACTTTTCCAATATTGTTGCATTTGGAAGAAACCTGCATACTAAAATAGATCTAGATATTACTCCACCATATGTCTGCTTTATTATTTTCATTTTATTAATATCCTCCTGCCGCACATTACCAGATTTACACTCCACGAATATCAACCGTTTTCCGGTACTAATAAGTATATCAATCTCGTTTTTTCTAGTAGACTTATCGGTTTTAAATGGGAGCACACAATTTACCAGCATCTCTTTCAGCCCCGTCCAATTAGAAATTTCTTTTGCTACTAATAACTCCCACCAGCCAGCGTTAAAAAACAACTCTATAATATGTTTAGATTTTAGATTTAAAATAGGCTTTCCATTTAAGTTCACAATAATAGTATTGCTATCCCAACTGAAGACAATATTATTAGGCAATAATTCTTTCCCTTTTTCCGGAATTGGCTGATTGGTATTATCATAC
The DNA here is from genome assembly GCA_016200915.1 of Sphingobacteriales bacterium. Taxonomy (GTDB): domain Bacteria; phylum Bacteroidota; class Bacteroidia; order Chitinophagales; family Chitinophagaceae; genus AWTP1-9. Next base: position 150,695 of record JACQDV010000008.1, on the reverse strand, counting down.
TTTCTTCTCATATGGCCCGTTATTGTCGTATAGAATTTGCCATTATTTGCAAATATTTCGATCGCCAAAGCCATTGCAAAATCTTCCTTTGTAAAGTCTTCCAATCTATTTGATGAAAATAAATGGTGGTCACTCAAATCAAAAAATTCCTGAATTGACAATTGAGTGGTCAGTTGTTTCTTATTATATGCCGGTAGTTCTAAAAAAGAATAATCCTGATTTATATAAAAGCCCTTCAAATTCTTTTCATGGATTAGTGCCTGGCAAGCAAGCACCATTATCTTAGTGCCTCCGGTTAAGTTAAATGTAATAGTATCTTCTTCCGTCAGTTTTGAAATAATCTTTTCACAGATTGATTTAATCGAAATAAAATCAAAAGGGTTACACTTGTACTCTACCCATTTAGTAACACCAAGTAAAGGTTTTAAAACAGATAAGCTACTCAAAGATTCATCAGATACAATAAAGTGTACTTTGTCAGGGTTAAACTCTTTTACTCCAACGTAAATAGGTGTTAATTGACCTCCCACAAGTGATATTTGATGGTTCATTTTAAAAATATTTCAGGCTGATTCTCAAAAGGGTTGTATACAATATTCAAGACCTCCGAACCGGGCATTGGCTTTCTTAGATCTTTGATATACTCTTCGAAATCGACATAAACAATTTTGCATCCGTAGTCCTTACCAAAAATTGCCGCAGATGCTACCATTGATTTTTTACCTCCCGTTATATCTAATGTAATTTGAGAGGAAGGATTTAAATAAAGCTTTTCTTTGAGTGCTTTATAGATTGTCTCAAATTTGTCATCAGGCAGATACACCATTTCGTAATTTGATTCAAGATACTTTTCCAGATAATCACTTCCTTCACTTTGGTTGTTGGTAGTAAAAATGATATGTATTTCCGGCTCGACAGTTTTTGCTATTAAGATAATAGGTTCAGGAGAAAACCCTAAAATTGAGAAAAGTATTCCTCCCTTTTGGATAATACCATCATGCTTTTCTTTAAAATTATCAATTACAGCGGCAAATAGCTTTTCAAAATATATCTCTTGGGCTTTTTCGAAATTACCCGATCTTGCCAACTGTAGCCACTCGTTTAAATATGGTATTTGGTCTTTCATCAGTTAAAAATTATTTTGAGATTGTCGTATTTTAAAATGTACCGTTCTAAATCAAAACGAGGGTTTTCTTTTTCAGCAAGTAAAAATGTGTTATTCATGAATTTGCATTTAAAATATGCGTTACCTGCAATTAAATATTCCCCATTTCTTGATCTCCCATAAAACAAGGGTAGTTCGGATAACTCTGATTCATTTACAACCATTCCTTTTCTATATGAAATAATTATATCCTTGGCAAATGTCGGCGCTTTAATGCCTTTTGTATTTTCATAGTTGCTATAAGTCTGAAAGAGATCCGTTCTTGAAGGGGTATTCTGAAATATATAATAGGCAGATTTTATCAAATCGCTGTGTATATTCAAGAATTCAATCCTTTGCTTTTCTTGCAACACATATCCAACCTCAAAACCATTTTTCAGGCCATGAAACCCATCAATATTCGCAGTAAAAATCATTCCTCTTTTTTCATTAATTACCCCTTTGGAATGATTAAATAAGTCTGCAAATATTTTGCATCCGGCCAAGCTAAGCAACTGAGAGCCCTTAAGATGATCATTTCTGTAATTCATCCCCCTGCAGAAAAGATTAATTTGAACTCCACGACCTGATGCATCTTTGATTGCCTGCTTTAATTCAATCAATGAATCCAATCCCACAATGCTATACGTAGAAATATATAAATACTCTGATGCATTATTAATAATTGACACAATTTCCTCGTATAAATTATTTGTGTCGCTTTCATAAGTATATCTCAAATTCGAAACAGTGGGATTTGGAAGAAGCTCTTTCTTAATTTTCACCTCAGACTGAACAACAAATATTTTATTCTTTTTTGCACTGCTAATAAACTGCCTGTAGCCAGTCCCCATCTGGAAAATCACATCAAAAAGTTTATCCAACTCTTTACTATCCTCCTGCGTAAGATAGACTCCAGATTCAGTATTAAAAGTCAGCGATGGCGTGGTAAGATTTGCGCTGGTAATAAAGCCATTAATCCTGTCTGCTATTATAAATTTGGCGTGAGCAGAAACTGAAGCCCGGATATGAACACCACTATCAAAAAGCTTTTTAATAAACTTTAAATGTGTTTGAGCAGGATTCTCCCTAACTTCCTCTTCTGTTAAGAAGTCAAGTAATGAAAACTGGTTAGTTAATTTGGACTGATCAAGTTGAGTGAGTATAAATATCGAGACATTACTACTTTGCGCTTTGTTAAGTATTGCATCAAATATTTCTGTGTCGGTGATTATAAAACTACAGATTTTTACAACCTCTGTACTTTGATTAATCAGTTTTAATATTTCTTCCTTAAGACTATTGTTATTCTCCTGAGTAAGAAAAACACTTCCTGTTTGTTTAAAAGGAGAATATGGTGCCATGTTACTGTTTAGTATGTAGGCTCCGGAACTAAATTGGTCTGTATGTTTTACATTTACTTCCATCAAAATAGTGGTATCATGTGTTTTTCAATATCTAATTTCTCAAGCAATTCTAATTCCCCCGCTGCAATTAGTAGTTGTCTGTAGCTTTTAGAAAATTCAGGGTGATGATTTTCAATCCACGACAACGTAATATCTTTTATAATGTAATTATTTATGATCTTTTTGAAATCCACAATGCTTTTTACAAATGGATCGTTGGTTTTATAATACAAATACAGCAGGAAAACATTATTGTCAGGGTTACCAAATTTGTAGTCTCTTGCTCTTATCAAATCATTTATAACTTTTTGCCTGTTAGTCGAAGCAAGAAGCATCTTTTTACTAATGTTTATAACTATCTCTTTTTCGGAATTAGTTATGCTTTCTTCTGCAACTTGGTTTATTAGAAATACTTGCTCTACAACTTTCAAAAGATCTTCGCTACTAAATGAAAAGCATTTATTTACTGATGTTTTATATTTATCTATCTCTTGCCAATTAGAGGTTAATGTTGGCTTTGGCTGTTCTGTTCTGTCAGTCTTAAAGCGTGGTATATTAATTTTAAATTCAAGATTTTCTATTTTATTTTGAATGGTATTTTCAAAAATCTTTATATTTTTTCTCAGTGTTTCATAATAACTAATATTCTCCAAAAGTGAGTAAATAGCAAACCCGTCAATCACCTGCTTTTTGAGTAGTAAACCATTGGAGCTGACAGAAACTAAAAGTTGCAATGATAACTTAGTAAATGAAATATCATTAATCTCCTGAAGTCCATTCGGTATGGAAAACAGTTCTCTTTCACTATGCTCAACGTTAAAAAGAGCATCAATGATCGCAGTTTTATCAGGCGGTGTATGCACCAGGTCAGGGCCAAAAGGGCGAATCAATCTTGATTCTCCCTTTGCATTTGTCCGATAATACGAATCGTTCTCACTAATAAACTTTGAGTTATAGTATGTATAGAATGCCCTCGGCAAGGGTTTGAGTGTTATTCCATCAATATAAAAATCATAGGATTGCTTGTGTTGCCTTATTTGCGATTTATTTTTGAACACTTCTATTCCGAGGTCGCTCAATTTAAAATCGTTCCCAGTTTGTACCAGTAAGGCATCATGAACCATCTTGGCAATCCTAAGTTCTACTAGAGATTTTGACGTACCCATCAAACTACCGATTTGAAACGCAGTAAAATCCGATTTAGAAATAAAAAAATCAGCAATTGCCTTATCCAGATTATCCAATGGGTCTGAAGTAATGTCGGTAATATTAGCATGTATACAATATATTGGATATTGGAGGCAGAAGATGCCCTTAAGCTGCTGCCCACTGTCTTCTAGCTCTTCATAAAATTTTTCAATATCTATACTAAATAATCCCATTTATATACCTAAGTCTATTTGCCTTTTATTATTATCAATTTTAAGTACAATTACCTCCAGGGTTTGCCCTTCTTGATATTGCTGGTTTCGTCTTACTTGGCTTAAATGCAATAAACCTTGTAAACCGCACTCTAATAAAATAAAGTATCCGAATGGAGCTTTAGTTTTCACAACACCTTTGCACCGTCCATTTCGTGTTAACTTGGAAATATTGGCATCCCAAAATGACACTTTCCTAACTGGTTTAATAATTTTTAGTGGTGGGCTTTCATCAGGTAACTTCACTGTAACTCGCTGGGCTTCTTTTTCAATCTTGTATATCTTTACCCTCATATCCGTTCCTGGCGAAAAGGATTCAATTTTAGTTTTAAAGTCTGGTGACATAAATGACCAGGGTAGCAAACAGTCAACTCTATCAATTTTAATAAATAGTCCAAAAATCCCATTGGCATTTTTTCCTATCATTTTAACCTGACCTGTCACTATATCGCCATCCTTATGGTGTTCAATAAATGCTTCAAAGGGGGGTTTAAAATCATGTAAGTCGGCAATATTTACAAAATTGCCAATGCTTGCCTTATTACTAAGTTGAACCAGTTTTTTAAATAGCTGGGTATAATTAAACAGCCCATCATAATGAGATTTGTGGTCTGTAAGAGTTACTGAATTGCCGACTAGGATTAACTTCTTTTTAGCCCTGCTAAAGGCTACATTTAATCTCCTGGCATCATCAAGAAATCCAACTTTTGAAAATTTCTTTTTCCCGTTTATAGTAGGAGCTTTTTTGTGATCCACAGACCTTGTAAAGCTGAAAAGTATAATGTCGTACTCTTTCCCCTGAAATGAATCCAGCGTTGAAATATCAATATTCTTGAAATTGCACAAAGATGAATTACGAATGAAGTGTTGGATATTAGCAACCTGAGATTTGTAAGGTGCAATGATGGCAATACTACCTGGTGAAATATTATGTTCAAATAATCTGGGTAGGATTATTTCAGAAATGGCTTCGGCTTCAGTATTATTTTTAGCTGAATATCCATCATTTTGCTCATAGGGGTTTTCGGAATTAGATGTATCAAAGAAAACCACCTCCTTATTAAATGGTGTAGGCAAATCAATCCTTTTTAAATGAGTGCGGCTGCCCATTTGAACAAGCCCATTGTAAAAGGATTCTGAAACAAACTCACCTATATGCGGATGCATCCTATGCTGATAGTTCAACATTTCTTTATTTTCTTTCGGAAAGCGATCTGCATTAATTCTGTTGATTATAAATTCAAAAAAGGAAGTCTTTAGAGCATGAATAATTTCATCTTGTAAAAAATTAGACCCGTAAGGAGATTTCGGGAAGCTACCGGCTTCTCTTTCATCAATAAGCGAACTATCCATATACGGTGGAAGTTGCATTTGATCTCCAACCAGTATAACTTTTTTGCCAAGTTCTATGGCCACAAGTGTTTCAGCAATATTAGCTTTTCCTGCCTCGTCAATAATAACTGTATCAAACTTGAAATTGGTATTTCTGAAAATCTGGTCTGTTTTAATGCCAATACACGTAGCAAAAACAACATCAACTGAATTATAAATTAGTGGCCTTAACAATATTTCGTATTCATTTTTGGCTGACTCAATCCAGTTTGCCAATGATAAAATGGCCTCGCTTATTTCTTTCGGGCTTAACTCATTCAGGCCATCCCGAAGAATAAAATGACGCTCCTTATATACATCTTTTAGTTTGCCATACTTGGACGACACTTCATTCACAGCTTTATTAAAACTCTCTAAGAATACCCCTTCATCTGAAGTTTTTAGTTCAAGGTATTTTTTTGAAAGCAGTAATTGATTATTGACAAAAGCAGCATAGTCAACTTTATAATCTTCTACCAAATTATCAATGCTATATTGTACCAATTCTTTATCAATTCTTTCAGGATTGCCAACTCTCAACAGGTTTAGATGATGTATTTTGGCTATCTTCTCCAAAACATTATCTACTGCAACATGATTCTGACCAGCTACTAGTATTTTCTCACCTTTAGCTGCCAACTGTTCTATTATCTCTGCGATAACCGTTGTTTTCCCTGTACCCGGAGGGCCCTGAATTAAAAATATATTTTGGTTGCCTACGGCTTTCTTAACTGCCTTTACCTGATTATTGTTTGGCTGCTCCTTTTCCGTTCTTTCTAAATCGGGATTATTAAAAGTTACGTTTGCCAACACAGGTGTCCTGATTGTGTCTGGATTTACAAGCAGCGATTCAATATGATCTATTTTGATTTTCTTTTCCAGAAAATCTTGAATTATTTCTCTCTGTATTTGGAATTGCCTTTTAGAAATTCTTTTATCTATGTAGAAACCATCCTTAAGCAATTCCAAATTAACTTCCTTATTAAAAGTAATTTTACAACCATCTTGATAATATACCAAAAGCCCATCAGTCAATTTCAACAATTCGTCACCCTTTTTCAATCTCACATTTACAACCGTTTCTTCCTCAAATTCAAGGCTATTTGCCACTGTAATAGGTAATTTAATTGACACGCCGCCTGTTTGACTAGGTATTCTTTCGAATTTATCTACCAATATCGTATTCTCCTTTTTGTCATCGATAAGGCTCATTTGATATTCAAGAAACTTATCAATAATTGCCAATGTTCTGCCTTCCTGTTTTAAAATCTCTCCGGCATCCAACTTAAGACTATTAATAGTCTCGAAGCATTCCGTTTTAAGTACAACGAAGTCAAGAAAATCCTTTTGTGAAGATCTAAATGGTAATGTGCCAAAAGGGGAAAGCACCTTTAGTTGATTTAAAAACAGGAAAGAACCATATTTAGCATTTTTCTTTTTTGCTTCTGAAGCAGTAGCTACATTATGGCCGAAACTAAAGTTCTTAATCAGGAAACGATATTCTTTTTTATCCTTAGAAATTTGCACCTCGCCAAAAAAATTGAGTTGCTCATTAAAAAGGGAGAAATCTATTACATCTTGGTTATTATTGCCATTGCCATTTTCTCTACGCCTATTACCCCGTTTGTTAATTTTAAACCAGTAACTTTCTTTCGCCAGCTTTTCTAATAAAGCCCTCTCACTCTCTTCGTTGTAGGTTGCACCTTCATAAAAAAAAGGAATAGCTTGTTGCTTAAAAATAGATTCATAGATTGAACTGTTCACTTCAAATTGAATATATAATGGATATGGTGTAGCAATTTCTTTCGAAAATATCCTTTCATCGGCATCAAATCCCTTTTGAATAATTTCACAAATTTCATCACTGGCATTAATGCCCAAAAGTGACCTTTTAAATTTATAGAAAGATTGCAGATCCTCCTCAATAAAACTAAACTCGTTTGCTTGTTCTTCTTTAATACTTACTTCGTTGGCAATTTCCAAAGATGCCGGAACGAATGAAAGGAGATCGCTATAATCTAGTTTGGTATTAACCTTTACTTTAAGGCTCTCTAATGGCAATTTTAAAAGGGATTTATGAATGAGCCCATAATGCCCTTTTGTAGTTTTGACTAAAAGTGTATCATTTAGTTCGTCAATAATGTCGGCCTGAAATTCATCTCCCCTTTCAATTCTTTCCCATTTGATGGTGTCACTTAACGGCTTAATCAAATGTTTTTGGCTAAGCATAACCTGCTTGTTTTGAAAATCAATACTCAAAACCACACACTTAATTCTATCACCAACTTTACTGTTTCTGAACTTCTCTTCTCCTTCAGGCAAACACCAGGACATATCTAAAACAGATAAGCGACCAGCAAACCCTTCATAAAATACCGTAATTATCTGGGAGGGCTTTATTATGGCGGTTATATTTGTTTCAATAACGGTACCCTTGCCATATAATCTGGTAAATTTTTGTTCAAATGATGATATGTTTTCTGATTCAATCAATTACTGGTTGGATAGTCAATTTTATAAACAAGCCTATTTCGATAATTTTAATTTCAGCTACCGTTAGATCGTATATCTTGTAAACTAACTTGTCAAGATTATTTTCAAGAGAAGAAGTATCTACATTAGGATTATCATTTTTACTGTCAATTATTTGACTAACTATTTTACCAAGATCTTTCGCAAACACCCTGTGTTAGTTATTGGTTTATGGCTGTTACTAAAGAGTTGGTGTAAATATAACTTATATGCCGCAATTTCAATTACTTGCAGCAGTCTGACTGCATAAAAAAGGGGCTACAGCACCCCTTCATCCGCAAAGCTGTAGTAGCCCTCGCTGGTAATAATAATGTGGTCAATTACCTTGATATCATGGTAACTTGCGGCTATTTTTATCTTTTGTGTGAGTTCCTCATCTGCACGACTTGGTTTTAAATTTCCGCTGGGATGATTGTGCGATAAAATAATGCTTACAGAAAGTGATTTAATGGCAGCGGCCAGTATCAATCTTGGGTCGGCTACTGTGCCAGTAATGCCACCTGCAGAAGCCTCATAAATACCAATAACTTTGTTACCTCTGTTCAATAATAGCACTTTAAATTCTTCCTGCATCTCAATGGTGTTTTCATTCCATAATTCTTTCAGCAATTTATAAGAATCTTTAACGCTGGAAATCTTTGGCCGTTCAGAAGCCTTTATTGTTGTTTTATACACTAATTCTACTTCTGCTACCTTAGTCCATTCTGGTTGAATCATTGTTTGTTCCATAACATTTCATTTTAAAGATTTTTAAATTAATTATGGAACCTGACCGCTTTTTGGCGACCAAGGCAATGAAGCAACGGAATAAATAGCGCAGCGCTTTATGCCGGAATTTCATCGCCGCCACGGAGACAAAAGGCGAACTTTGTGGGAGAATTAATGAAGAAAAATGCTTTTATTATTAAGTTGGTATTTTAATCTGCTTTTTTGTAAATTTCAGTCGGTTCAACGTGTATTAGAACATGTCCTAATTGGGGGATTTTATACCGCAATGTATTTTTGAGCACGCCTGCAATATCATGACCTTCTTTCACTGTAATATTTGCATCAACCATCGCATGAAGGTCAACATGGTAAACCACTACAAGAAATGTTATTAATGGTTCTGCACGGCCATGGCCATAAGGATGATTTTTATCAGGAGGCCTGTTGGCATATTTTAATCCAAAAAGAACCAAACAAGAAGAAAAGATATCTGTTGTGGATTCAATTGCATCTGCAATTATTGCGTAAGAATTGCCCAAAAAACCAGCTACTCCTTTAATGATAGCCAAGCTTGTATTTCCGATAATGCTGAAATAAGTCGTTAGCACTGCTACTTCAACGTTAGCGGTTTTTTGTTGTGTCATATTCCTTTCAGATTTTGAGGCCAAAGGTAATAACTGCTGACATTCAATTATTAATAACGATTTTCCGCTTTGCGGTGTTTTTTTTCCTGATTGCTAAACTCTCGTCGCCTGATATATCACAGCTTTGCAACCATTAATTAAATAACTGCTAATAAACATGAAAAATATTATTATAGTGTTAGTTGCTTCTTTTGGAGTATCCACGGCAAGCGCCCAGCAAACTAAGTTACCAGATAGCGTCAAAATAAAATCTGACAGTGTTAAAGTTTTAAATGAAGTTACTGTTACCGGGTATAAAACGGTAAATGGTGCAGGACATTTTTTGGAATCTAAAGACGGCATTATTTATGCCGGAAAGAAAAATGAAGTAATTCTTGTAGACAGCCTCGATGCTAATAAAGCAATCAATAATACCCGGCAAATACTTGGAAGGATACCAGGTTTAAATATTGTGGAAACTGAAAGCGGTGGATTTACAGCGAATGGCATTGCTACAAGAGGCTTAAATCCGATACAGAGTATTGAAATGAATACCCGTCAAAACGGCTATAATATCAGTGCCGATATTTTCGGATATAATGAAGCCTATTATATTCCGCCAATGGAAGCAGTAAGCCGCATTGAAATGATAAGAGGTGCTTCCTCATTACAATTCGGTTCACAATTTGGAGGCCTGGTAAACTATGTTACCAAAGATGCACCGTTGAATAAGCCATTTGAATTCACCACATCACAAACTGCTGGAAGTTTTGGGCTTTTTAATTCTTTTAATTCAATTGGTGGCAATTATAAAAAGATAAGCTACTACGGGTTTCTTCAATACCGGTATATTGATGGCTATCGTCCCAACAGCAGGCAGTGGCAACTATCAGGTTTTGGTAAGATTCAATACAAGCCATCTTCAAGAACAAATGTAGGTGTTGAATACTCAATACTCCGTAATAAAATAAAGATGCCCGGTGGTTTAACAGACAGTATGTTTGAAGCAAATCCCAAGGCATCCACAAGGGCAAGAAACTGGCTAAAAAGCCCCTGGAATGTGGTGACTGCTTATGCAAATTTTACTCCATCTTCAAACATCACAATCAGTTTAAAAACAACTTACCTCTTTAGTAACCGCTCATTGGTGTGGCGGAATGAAGATGGCGGCCCGGAAGCGTTAGATGAAATAGATCCGGCTACAGGTACTTATGTGCCAAGAGAAGTTGGCAGCGAAGACATGCACAATTCGACAACGGAGTTACGATTTTCAGAAAATTATAAATTGGGAAAACAACAATCTACAATAGCTGGTGGTATCAGGTATAGCTATGCATGGTTCAAAAGGCAAGGTGGTGGCGAAGGCACAACGAACAGTGATTTTGATTTATCCATCACCGGCAATTGGGGATATAATTTAGATTTTACTACAACTAACATCGCTCCTTTTGTCGAAAATATTTTTAGAATCGGAAACAAATTTACCATCACTCCTGGCTTTAGATTTGAGTATTTAAAAAGTACTGCGAAAGGGTATAAAACTGTAGATAATGCCAAGCAAACGCCGGATGAAAATCGTACAAGATCCTTTCCACTATTCGGGATTGGGTTGGAATTCAAACCAACTCATAACACGAGTATCTATGGCAATTTCAGCCAGGCATACCGCCCAATTGATTACAGCCAGTTAGAACCATTTGGCGTAACATCCCGAATTGATCCTAATCTAAAAGACGCTTATGGCTTCAATACTGATTTAGGCTACAGGGGAACCATAAAAAACTTTCTAAACTTTGACATTGGTGGTTTTTACATGGCTTACAATAACCGGATTGGTGTATTGATTCAAACAGATCCGGTAACGGGTAATGATTACTCCATTAGAAAAAATATTGCCAACAGCGTTCACAAGGGTATTGAAAGTTATATTGAGTTCAACCTTTTAAAATATCTGAATGCAAAATCAAAATATGGCCTGAGTGTATTTAATTCCTTTGCTTACATCAATGCAAAATATACAACTGGAGAATTTAAAGGAAACAGGGTTGAAGCTGCAGCTAAAACCATTAACAGAGTTGGCTTAATATTCAACGATAAACATTTTTCTACAACCTTCCAGGTGAACTATGTGGGAGATGCTTATGGAGATGCGTCAAATGTAAAAACGAGCCAAGACCCGATAGCTGGATATATACCGGCATATACTGTTTTTGACCTAAGCGCTACTTACAAGTATAAAAACTATGCATTAAAAATTGGATCAAATAATTTAACGGATAAAGCCTATTTCACCCGCAGGACAGATGAATATCCTGGTCCGGGAATTATCCCTTCGATTGGAAGGAGCTTTTATATAGGTATTAGTGCTAAGTTTTAGGTAACTAAAATAAATGGATAAAAGAGAGCTATCATTGCTTTCACTCTTGCTTTTAAAATTAAAATCACTAACTAGGACATTAAAAAAAATCTGCTTTTTAGGTATATAAAAAATGTTTTGCAGGTAGGTAAAGATTCCTTCGCTACAATAAAATATACCTAAATAAAAGTTTCGCATTACCCAACGAGCCACGCCCTCAAGCGTGGCTCGTTTCCAGCCTTTAAAAATCTGATAAATTAAGGGGCAAACATTTTTGCTTGCCCCTTTAAAATCTCAATTATAAAATTCCATTATCTCAGCCTTTGCAAAGCTCTCACAAAGTTGAAATGCTTTCTGTGTCCGCAATTGTCCTGTACCACCAAACAATAAGGATTTTAATTTTGCCTCTTCATTTTTGTATGTCCGTACATTTTGAAAATATCCGGTCACTGCATTATAAGCGCCAAACAAACTGCCTTTGGTAGTTTCTAATTGCTGGGTTTCATTTGTCATAGCATATTCAAAAGCAGCATCGGTCATGTTTTTAAAACAGGTGGATAATTCATCATCATTACCAGTCTGTATATTTTGCAACACTTCTTTGTTAGGTACTAAAGCCATTTGAATCAGCTTTTTTACTTCGGGGTCTGTGATACGAATCTTTGCCCATTGATTAAAAACACCTTCCAACTGAATACTCAAATTGTTTGTAATACCCATTAGTTTATGAGCTTCTTCCAGTCTTTCTTTTGCATTGGCAGTATGCCTTATTTTAAAAGCATTGCTATGGTTGCGAAGGGCTGCATTCAAAGTATTATTGCAACAAATTCTTACTGGAGTAAAGGCTGCGGTGATACTTCCATAACCATCATGTGAGGTGGTTAAAAATAAATACTGCTCAATCAAATCATCATTCCCAACTTTAATATAGTTGGGCAATTTAGCAGTGATAAAAATCCTTTCTCCTTTTCCCAATGCCCCTGCGGTTTCATATTGAATACCATCACCGCCAACAATAGCATCAAAAAAACTGAAAGCATCAATATTTTGTACCACTTCATAATCTTTACCCACTACTCCAAGCACCTTTTCACTGTCGGTGCGGATGGTAGCAAAATAATTGGGTACTTCAATTTCAGGAATTTTTATTTCGATGTCTTCGTTGACCGCTTCGTTTTCATTGTCAAACGTAAACAGTTTTCTTTTGGCTACGGTATAATCCAGTCCTGCAAATTTTAGTGCTTCTGCACTGGTCGGGTAACCTTCTACTATTTGGCCCAGGCCATGCCAGGCTTTTTCTTTTACTGAAAAGAAACTGTATTTGCCTGTTTGTTCGTTGAAATTTAAATTGTGTGCCATGATTATTAATTTTAAATTTTTTAAAAATGATTTTTAAAATGGGCATCAGCATTTTGCCAATGCCCTTGCTTTGTGTTTCAAAATGGTAAGTCGTCTGCAGGTTCTACAATTGCTCCGGTATTTTCCTTAACAGGTGCTTCATCCTTTGTACCAGCTTTGCCATGCAGTTTAATAGTGTTTACATGAAAGGTTAATGTGGCTTTGGCTTCGCCATCTTTACCGATGTAAGCATTTACTCCAACACGGCCTTGTAACTCTACCAATGTACCTTTGGTCAGGTATTGTGCAACACCGGGATTAACCCAATAATCACACTGCACATAGGTTACAACTTTTGTTGGTTCATTACTGCCTTTTGCCTTGTAGCTGTCATTAATAGCTACACTAAAGTTTACTACCTGCCTGTCGTTTTTCAGGGTGCTAATTTTTGCATCACCTGTTAGTCTTGCTGTCATTTCCATGATTGTAAATTTTAATTGTTTAATAATGTTTAAAGTCGGCATACGCCTCGTTCGTTCTAATCGTAGCAACCTGGCCTTGAAACAGGATTTGGTAAAAGCAAGGTTTTTGTAAAAAGAATACTACCCCACCAATATTTTCTCCGAAGGAGGCCAAACCGGGGTGGAGATTGTTTTTACAAAACAGGATGCCAACCGAAATGCAATGAAGGTGCAGACCTTGCTTTTGACAAAGCCTGTCAAGAAATTTGCGACAGATAAGTATGAAGGAGTTTTTTGAAATAGATTTTTATGAAATCTGCTTGTAGGTCTTTACAATTTAAAGCAGTTGGAATTGTGTTTGGTGAGGTACGAGCCAATCTCAATGACCACTATCATTATCCGGTGCAGTTCTCCAGGCTTATTTGCCGGAGGCGTAAAAGAAATAAGACGGGTGTACTGCACAGGTCTGTTGCAATTCTACCTTTATCAATTCCTAGAAATTTGTGGTTAAAAATCTTTTAAATAATCCGTTAGGGATTGAGAGGAAATCCTTCGAAGAAGATTGAAACGGAAAGCCCGGTCCGCCGGATGGCGGAAACGGCATAGCTCTTTATAATGGAATATGAAAACGTATTAAAGTTGCTTTATTTTCCCTGAAATTTGCCTATGTCAATATATAGTTTAAAGCAAGGCTATTATTTATACCATGATGTGGAGTTTGTATTAAATCAAATCGGCGAGTTATATAAAGTTGATGTGAAAGATGATAAAGTGATTGTAGCAAGTATAATGGAGCTTGATAAGAATAATCATTTTGCCTCACCAGAAAGTAAGGAGAGATTCAATGCTATCGTTCCTAAAATAAAAACATTACATACAAGCATGTATCATTTACTGGAGAGCATTTACAGGGCTACGGATAACCAGGTATTTAATACCACTGCTATTGAAAATAAATTCCCTGGTTTTAAATATTTCCGAATGCTGAATAATAAAATAAAACATTTTAATGAAGCGGATATTGATTTAATTGAGGTGGTTTTAATGGATGGAACAAAAATATTATAGAAGTTGGTTGCCAATTTAAAATTGGTGAGTCATGGGAAATAAAATATTATGCTAAATTTATTGTATTGGTTCTTGAGATTTTAAAAGAACTCAACATCGTTACATTTAATAATTATTAAACCAGATACAACATTATTTCGGTGCAACATCATTTAATTTATAATTTCACTCCTACTGTTACATAAACATTTCTTCCATCACTTGGCCAGATACCCGGACCCGGATAAAAAGTTGGCCGTTTGGTAAAATATTGTTTATTGAAAATATTATTAATACCCGCCCTGATAGAAAAAACTGAATTGGTACGAAGTGAGGCGTTGAAATCCCATAAAGCGTAAGCTGGCGTAAATCCTTTTGCTCCATTTGCAGTTGGGGCTACTGTATTTAAAGCATCCGAAAATGTTGATGCCGTATAACTGTACAATAATGTACAGCTAAATCCATTGTATAAAATATCCAGCCCATTTCTGCTTATCCATTTAGGTACTGCTTCTACCGTATTACCAATTATAGATTTATTGGCTGCGCCAGTTGACACCTGCCCTGAAATATATTTTGCGTCCATGTATGCAGTAGAGGTAAACAGCCCTGCAAATAAATGATTGGTAAGCGAAAATTTATACTGGACAAACATTTCAAAACCATTGGTAAGGCTGTTGCCAATATTTGTTTTGTAAGTATAAGATTGGCCTGCATTATCCTGTAGTACCAAAGTGCCTAAACGGTTTTTATAAAGCACCCTGAAGTAACTTATATCGTATTGAAGATGATTCAATAATTTTCCTCTTACACCTGCTTCAGCATTATAGCCAAAAGCATCTTTCAGATTTTTATCTATCTGTTCGTAGGTGGATGCAGGAATAATGTCTTTAAATATTACCGGGCGGTATGCCTGTGAAATGCCTGCATAAAAAGTATTTTCTTTATCCAGTAAATATTGTGAGCTAATTCCAAGTAATGCAAAATGGTGGTTGATAGTGGTGGGTAATTCGTTAACAGTATAGTATTTTATAATGCCACCCATTTTTGAGTCCCCATTTTCATAACGTATGCCTGGGGATATTGTCCATTTACTGCTGAGTTGAAAAATATTTTCTGCAAACAGTGAAATATTATTTGTTTTAAAATGAATATCTCTTCCAAAGCCAGGTTCAGCCAATGATAAATCATAATCGCTGCCCGTAGTTCCTTTACCCAATTGGCGGCGGTGTAAATCGTTATTCATGTACACAAAACCAGTGGCCAGTTTACTTTGTATTTTACCTATATGGTATTGCTGCAGCAAACGAACTTCTATGGTTCTGCTATTGAAATTATCAATATCCACCTGCCTGTTTTTGTACAAGCCGGTTGCCCTGTTAATAGTATCAGGCACATCAGCAAAGGCATCAAGCATTACACTACTCCTGCTGCCAAATACTCCCGATGCGGTAATATTCACTTTAGTTTTTTCTGATAACTTCCAGTTGAGAACAAGAGAAGGTACATAAATATCAGGACTGAAATAATTACGGTTTCTGGTACTCATTGTTGGGTCTGCATTAAACATACTATCATTTAATGGGCCGGGAATATGGTATAAATATTTAGAACGGCCAAGCTCTGCTTTTAATGAAATCTTTTTATTGAATTGATAATTCAATTGCAAATACTGTGCAGTCGCATCTGATTGACTGTTGTTCCTGTAGCCGTCAGAATGCCTTTTGTAATAATAAGCGTAGTAAGACGACTTTTTGTATGTACCGCCAATAGCATTATAACTGCTAAGTAAATTATATGAACCGGCAGTATTAACACTTTCAAATGTGAACGTTTTTGTTGAATCGGGCTTTCGGGTAATATAATTAATCATGCCGCCAAATTGTGCTCCGTACTGCAATGAGCCTGTGCCATGTACCAGTTCAATTTTATCAAAACTTTCCATTGGTGCACTGTAGTGGCTTGCAGGGTAACCGTACATATCGGAGTTGATGATAATGCCGTTTTGCCTGATGTTATATTCCCAACTTCGGTGAGGGTCGAGACCACGGGTACTGATGTTTAGTTGATTGCCGCTGCCATCCATATCATACACGAATACGCCGGGGATTTTAGCAAATAACTGACGCCCGGTTTTTATGGCAATATTGGCATTAGTTCCGGCAATAGTGATCACTTCATTCTTCTTTCCGCTGTTTAAAAACCCGTTTTGCTCTTCGGGCAACCTGGTTATATCTCCGCGTTGCCATGCTTTAATAATGACTTCCTTGAGTTCTTTAGATTTAGTTGTATCCAAAGTTGTTTGACCTTGTGATGGCAACGTTGCCAACACAATAAAAAAGGCTATAAAAAAATATTTCATTAATGTAAAATTATGAAAATAATAGGTAGGAGGTTTTGAAACTACATCTTCATACGCTGTATCCGCACCGCATTCAAAATTGCCAATAAAGCCACACCTACATCAGCAATCACAGCCTCCCACAAAGTAGCAACGCCACCTGCTCCAAGAACCAATACAATTACTTTTACCACCATTGCAATGGTGATGTTTTGCCAAACAATGCTTCTGGTTATTTTACCGATCTTCATAGCTGTTACTATCTTAGATGGCTGGTCATTTTGAATAACTATATCTGCTGTTTCAATAGTGGCATCACTTCCCAATCCTCCCATAGCAATGCCTGCATCTGCCAACGCTACTACAGGAGCATCATTTACGCCATCACCTACAAAGGCAATATGCTTACCTTCATTTTTTAATGCCTGTACTTTCTCTACTTTCCCTTCCGGTAATAAATCGCCATAGGCATTATCTACGTTTAATGTCTGTGCCACTTTTGAAACTACCGCCTGCTTATCACCCGATAGCATTACCGTCTTAATATTCAGTTTGTGCATTTCATCTATCGCCAGTTTTGCATCTTCTTTTATTTCATCTGCAATAGTTATATAGCCTGCATATTTATCGTTCACTGCAATCACTACAACTGTATCTACCAGGTTATCAATTTCAGCAGGATATTCAATATTAAACTTCTTTAATAATTTTACGTTACCTGCAAAAATATTCTTACCATCAACCGTACCTTTTAGACCATGTCCTGATACTTCTTCAACATTTTCTGCCTTTAAACTTTTAGCATTATCACCTGCATATTCAAC
This sequence comes from Sphingobacteriales bacterium, assembly GCA_016200915.1. Taxonomy (GTDB): domain Bacteria; phylum Bacteroidota; class Bacteroidia; order Chitinophagales; family Chitinophagaceae; genus AWTP1-9. The sequence continues at coordinate 133,123 of JACQDV010000008.1, read as the reverse complement.
CACCGCTTTTGCGATGGGGTGTGTTGAGTTGCTTTCCAATGCTGCTGTTAATTTAACCAGTTCTTCCTTGTCGATATCTTTTGTTACTACATCCTGGACTTTAAAAACCCCCTTGGTAAGTGTTCCCGTTTTATCCATCACCACTACATTCACTTTTGTGATCACGTCTAAAAAGTTAGAACCTTTAAAAAGAATACCATTTTTTGAAGCCAACCCAATACCACCAAAATATCCTAATGGTATTGATACCACCAAAGCACATGGGCAACTGATCACTAAAAATACCAGTGCCCTGTAAAACCAAACATTAAAAATATAAGGGTCTGCAAAAAAATAGGGAATAAGGCAAACGGCAACAGCCAATGCAAAAACTATCGGAGTATATATTTTTGCAAAGCGGCTGATAAATAATTGTGTCTGTGATTTTCTTGCAGTAGCATCCTGAACCATTTCTAAAATCTTGCTCAGCTTGCTGTTTTTAAAAAGTGATTTTACTTTTATCTCAGAAACCTTGTCAAGGTTAATCATACCTGCTAATACCTGTTCACCTTTACGTTTTGTATCGGGCTTGCTTTCTCCCGTAAGTGCTGCTGTATTAAATGTGGCTGCATCCGAATTTAACTCTCCATCTAATGCCACTTTTTCCCCTGCCTTTACCTGGATAATTTCATCTACCTGAATTTCATTGGGATGAATAACTTCTGTATTTCCATTCCTCATTACAGTCACCTCGTCAGGGCGAATATCCAACAAGGCCTTTATGCTACGTTTTGCTCTATTTACCGCTGCATCCTGGAACCATTCACCAATAGAATAGAAAACCATTACAGCAACGCCTTCGCTATACGACCCAATGGCAAATGCTCCAATTGTTGCTACGCTCATTAAAAAGAACTCATTGAAAAAATCAAACCGTATGGCTTTCCTAAAAGCCAGGTTCAATACATTGTAGCCTGCCAGCAAATAGGCAGCCACATAAATAATTAAATCCACAGGGAATACCGGCTTAAACTTAAACCCGAATTCCAAAACCAGCATTACCAATAATATTGCAAGGGAGGTAAGTAAAGGCCAATGGCTTTTCCAGTCATCTGAATCGTCTGCTCCATGATTATGTCCATCATCTTCTTCGTGTTCATCATCTTCATGATCATGGTTTTCGCCTTCTTTATGTTCATGCTCTTTAGGTTTACCTGCAGCAGCAGGCATTTTCTTTATAGTGTCTTTTTCGTCTGTGTTGCAACATTCCTGTGCCATATAAAATTATTTTATGAAATAAAAAATGATATAATACCTGTTATAATCAATACCAACCCGGTTATAATACCTGCATTATGTTCCCATTTATGCCAGTTCAGTTTCAGCAATCCCTTATATACAACTCTTATCCATATCAGCATTCCGGTGATACTGATAATTGAATACATGGCAGCAATAACAACCAGCAGATACCAACTTCTGCTTCCTGCCAAAAGAAAATAAGCCTCAATTTCCATACAGGGTGAAAGAAACATTGCTATCACTAATGCCCATACTATTGACTTGGAGGATTTCTTTTCAAGCTGTTCATTTTGTAAATGAAAATGATGATGCCTGTAATGCTGGCTGATAAAATAAAGGCCAACCAGGATTAAAACAGAAGGGGCAATAATATGCGTGAAATGCTCAATGTGCTCTGTTAATTCTCCCCCAATAAGGCCAAGCAATATTCCAATTATTACAGTACTAATGACATGCGCTATGCCGGCAATCACAGTAATACGACTTGTTTCTGCCAGGTTCCATCCTTGCTTTTTACCTATAGCCAATACAGGCAGCCAGTGATTGGGAATCACCGCATGTAATATGCTGATTAAAAGACTACCTATAATGATACTATACATCTGCGTATTTTTTCCCTTATACGAAAAATAAAAAAGGCTGCAAATATTTCTATCTGCAACCTTTACAAAAATTGTTTATTTAGCCCTATGCAGTAAATGCTGAAACCATTCCTAAAATGGATGCAAGCATCACTACGCATTTCCAGCAATTGAGTCTGTTCATTTTTATTGGTTTTATGGACGTAAAAATACATAGTTCTTGCGCTTAATTTTGTTAATGTTTAGTTGGTACTTCTCTGCTTTTTCTTCTCTGTTTTTAGCTAACTCTCCTATAACACTTTTAGTGAAAAAGAACTGCTTCTAAAAAAGTTCACAAAATAATTTACACTGAATCTTCCGGCTCTGTTCTTAAAAACATTTCAGATAGCTTGTCCTCAATTTCCTTTGGCAATGTTTCTGTGTCTATCCATAAAGAAAGTGTCTGGTTTGTTTCATCAATTTTTACTTGATATGTTTCCTCAAACTTTTTTGGCAACAGAAAAGCATCATACTCTGTCTGTAAACTTTTTACTTCTTCATTAAAAGATTTTTGCCACCTGTCTAATTTTAACCCGTCCATAATTTTATTGTTTAAGACCTGCAATAGTGTTGATTGTTAGTGCTACAATAACCGTATTAAAAACAAAAGAAATTAAGCTATGCATTAAAACAAATCGCCTGATAACCCGTGAATTTACCTGTACATCAGAAACCTGGAAAGTCATGCCAATCACAAAAGAGAAATAGGCGAAGTCTATATAATCAGGATGCTCTTTGGTCGGGTAATCAATGCCACCTACATTACTTCCTGTTTTTAATTTGTTATGGTCGTGGTACAAATGAGCATACCGTATGGCGAAGGTTGTATGCAGCAAAAACCATGATAGTAAAACCGGTGAAAGCGAAACAATAGTATGGAATACCTTATTAAATGATGATTCACCCTTACTGGTTAAAAGGAGCAATGAGCCAAAAAGACTGAAACAAACTGCAATGATTACAATCATAAAGATTTCTTTAAGTCCATCATCTTGCTTTTCTACAATAAGGCATAATTCTTCCGGTGTTGCAATAAAAAAAAGAATCCAACTTAGCAAAATCATACAAAGGCAGAATGTGTCCCAGGCTAATATTATCCTGCTATTCGAATCTATTTTTAACAGCATCAGGATTATATAAAGAACAGCAGATAGCAAAATACAGAGCAGTAATTTCTTCAATCCGCTAATATTTTTGAAAAAGCCATGTTTTATACGTTTCATCTTGCCTGAATTTATATTCCTATATAATGTTTTGTATGTAGCCTGCCTTGTCTATGTGAACTTCAATGGTTGTATGGGTTATTTTGAATTTAGCGACCAACTCATCCTTAATGGCAGATGTTACCTCGTTTATTTCTAACAGTTTGGTCTCTGCTTCCATAATGATATGTACGCTTAATGCATTAATTCCCGATGTCAGTGTCCAGATATGCAAGTCATGAACGGATACCACGCCAGGCTTTTCGGTGATAAATTTTTCTACTGCTGCATAATCAACATCCTTTGGAACACCCTCCAGCAGTATATCCACCGACTCCTTTAAAAGGTTATATGTTCTTGGTAAAATAAACAATCCAATTAATGCACTCATGATGGGGTCAATATATAGCCAGCCGGTGGCAAGAATAATAATCCCGGCAATGATAACAGCTACTGAACTTAGCATATCACTTACTACTTCTAAAAATGCTCCTTTAATATTTATGCTTTCTTGTGAACCGGCTTTCAGAATTTTCATTCCAATAAGGTTAATGATTAACCCACAAAATGCAACTATCAGCATCGGTATGCCCGCCACGGCAGGCGGTTCTTTAAAGCGTTGCCATGCTTCATACAAAATAAATCCGGAGATAAATATCAGCACCAGGGCATTAATCAATGCAGAAAAGATTTCTGTTCTGTAATAGCCATAAGTCTTGTGGTTGTTACGTGGCTTTGATGTCATCCAGATGGCAAACAAGGCAAGGGCCTGTCCACCTACATCGGTAAGCATGTGTGCCGCATCAGATAACAAAGCAAGGCTGTTGGAGATAAATCCTACCACCACTTCTATTACTAAATATGTTGCCGTGATAGCAAATACTATCTTCAAAGACTTATTATGCTTTGCCCCGGCTGAAATTGAGTTTAACGATGACATAAAATATATAGACCTATTTTAGTTAACAATTAATCAGTATTATCTTTTTCGTTGTGTTTACTTATCATTTTATTTTTCCATTTTACATACCAATGCTGGTGATGCAACGAAAGCAAAAAATACAACGCAATTGCCCCAACAATAGCAATAATAAACATATTGAGGCCTATTGCCACACCAACTGCTGCGGTACACCAAACAGTGGCTGCTGTAGTTAACCCATGCGATGTTCCGGCACTGCTGTTGCGATAAATAATACCAGCCCCAAGAAAACCCACGCCGGTTACAATATTGGCTATTACCCTTGAAGCAGCAGCAACATCGCTAACAAGATGCGCCGCAACCGCAGTAAATAAAGTAGCGCCGATGCAAACGGCGGCATAAGTTCTTATGCCGGCATCACGGCCATGCTTTTCTCTGTCAAAACCGATAAAAGCACCCAGCAGGAATGAAGCAATGAGTTTGGCAACAATAACTAATTCAACTTTTATATCCATCAGTAACTATTTAATTATTTATTTTTCATTTTTATTAGTCATCTCATTAAAAAAAACTTCGCCTGAGGCGGTATCATAGTATGCTGATACAAGACCTATATCTCCTTTACTTTTTTGTTCTCTTATATAATCACTATTGTCAAGAATAGTGGCTATGGAATTCTCTATATTCAAATGCGTCACTTTTTCAGCAAAAGCCTTTCCGTTTTCCAAGGCCAGCTGAACATCAAGTAAACAGGCTTTATCAACAGCGGGTTTTATTTTTTGTGTAATTGAATCTATATTACCGCCAGTTACCGAATGGATGGCTGCTCCCACGGCACCGCAGTTGGAATGCCCCTTCACAACAATCAGTTTTACCCCCATTTTTTTCACCGCCAGTTCTATACTTCCAATAATTTCTTTATTAATAATATTGCCCGCAATGCGAATGGAGATTATATCGCCAAGATTGGAATCAAATAAAATTTCAGAAGATGTTCTGGAATCTATACAACTTACAATAACAGCCATGGGAAACTGCCCCGATGAAGTAGCATTTACCTGGTGGCGAAAATATTTTTCGGTCCACTTGCCTTGCCTGAACCGTTCGTTTCCTTTTTTTAGTAGTTCAACTACCTGCTTTGGTGTCAGCTTTTCCTGGTCCTGTCGGTTAAGTACATTTACAAATTGAACATGGTCTGATAGCTGGTATTTTTCTTTCACGCCTATGATATTAAGCCTGATGTTTTTTTCTGGCGCAATTACATTTTTGAAATCAATAATTATTTCGAGGATATCATTATCAATATAATCGGCATAGCTGGCATCAATAATCACATTTGTATTTTCAGGAACAGCCCAAAGCGTATCTTTTATACTTGCTTTGTTTAAAAACGATACCTGGTTAGGTAATTCTATCCGTATGGTTTCTCCGGTATGTAGCCGTTCCTTTTCAATAGTAAATGGATTTTTATAATTGCTTTTTAAGAGATAGAATAAGCTGACGGCTAAACCAATTAATATGCCGATAAGCAAGTCAGTAAATATGATTGCTATAATTGTAACCACGAATGGAATCAACTGGTTCCATCCTTTGGCATACATTTCTTTAAAGATGGATATTTTGGCAAGCTTATAACCTGTAACAATCAATATAGCAGCCAATGAAGCAAAGGGTATTAAATTGATAAAAGGGCTTAAGAACAAAATAGCCAGCAATAAAAATATGCCATGAATAATGGCAGACAGTTTAGATTGTGCACCTGCATTAATGTTAACTGAACTGCGAACAATAACAGAAGTTACCGGAATACCGCCAACAACGCCGGCTACCATATTGCCAACACCCTGGGCCACCAGTTCCCGGTTAGGAGATGATTGCCGTTTGTGTGGGTCTAAATTTTCAACGGCTTCCAGGTTTAACAGGGTCTCCAGTGAGGCTACAATGGCAATAGTAAGTGCCGTTAACCAAACAGTGAAATTTCCAAAGGCGCTCAAAGAAGGAAATCTAAAAAACGATGACAGGTCGGAAAAACTGGTTGCAGGAATGTTTACAAGGTGTACAGGTTGCAGATACAATACCGGAATAAATACACGGAACGCCTCGTTTAAACCAATACCCAGTAACACTACAAAAAGTGAAGCAGGGAAGAATTTAATTTTATGAAGCGGTGTCTTATTCCAAAAAATTAATACAAGTATGGAAACCAAACTAATAATTACGACGCCTGGTGTAACATGAAAGAAAGTATTGAACAAATGCGAAAAAGTATTTTCCCCATTTGCCTGTACAAAGGCAAAATCGTCCTGGTGACTATTATCATAACCAAAGGCTTGCGGTATTTGTTTTAAGATAAGTAATATTCCAATGGCTGCTAACAATCCTTTTATAACATTCGAGGGAACATAGTTAGCTATAAACCCGGCTTTTAAAAGACCACTTCCCAATTGTAATATGCCTGCAACTATGAGTGCAGCCGAAAACAATTCAAAACTACCCAGCTTTGTAATAGAAGCCAGTACCACGGCAGCAAGCCCGGCGGCCGGGCCGCTCACACTGGTATGCGACCCACTTAAAAGACCTACCACTATACCACCAATGATGCCGGAAATAATTCCGGATAGTAAAGGCGCCCCTGAAGCCAATGCTATTCCCAAACATAAAGGGAGTGCCACCAAGAATACTACTAACCCGGCAGGAAAATCATATTTTAATTTTGAAGTTGAAATGACCATCGTAAAATGCGTTTAATAATTTTATAATTAACAACCTAATCTGAGTATTTTACCAGATTAATTAAAACTGGTTAAGAGACGCTGCCAGAACCACTGGCAGCGTTATCTTAATCTTCTTTCCTAAAAGCATAAATATCGAAATGCTTATTAATTCAATTAGAATGAGAGAAGAAAAATTGCGTTCTGATAATTCAGGTTTGCATAACTCTCTCAATTTATTTGTTGAATAAATCCATTCAACATTTATAAATTCTATTAACGGCATGAGAACTATCAATTCATATAATTTCAGACAACCTCTTCCTGATTTATAATCCATTCCATAGCTTGTTCTTTTTCGGCCAAACTAAAATACCTGATGGTTGCCTCGCTAAAAGGCTTCATAACTGATTGCATCCAATCTCTCCACTTCATCGCTCCCACTATGGCAATCCTTTCTATATCTTCCGAATGAGTGAATTTCATTTTCCCATAGTTCAATTCTATTATCCCATCTTCCCAAAATCCAACTGAGTTTGAAATCAGGCAGTCATCCATTTCGAAATACCATTTTACTTTTTTGCCTTCTCCAATAATGTTATGAATAAGCGGATGGATTTTTTCGTAATCACTTATTCCCAGAATATCGTTAGCCCTGGTGGCGATGATATTTTTCTGAGTTGTAGCCAGTATTTGCAACATAATTTTAAGTTTATCTTCAATTCACTTACTCTTCATTCAGCATTTATTGCAGTTCAGGGGAATTAAATGTATCTCCCTGCTTTATATCCCCCGTCTCATATCCCTTCTTAAACCAATACATCCGCTGTGCAGATGTGCCATGTGTAAAAGCATCCGGCATTACCTGCCCGGTTGCCTGCTTCTGCAATCTGTCATCTCCTATGGCACTGGCGGCATTCAATGCTTCATCAATATCATCTGCATCTAAAATGTCTTTCATTTTTTGTGCATGATGTGCCCAAACACCGGCATAGAAATCTGCCTGCAGTTCCATCATTACTGAATATTTGTTGAATTCGGTTTCGCTTAACTGCTGACGCAGCCTGTTTACTTTATCTGCTGTGCCCATCAGGTTTTGTATATGATGCCCCACTTCATGTGCCACTACATAGGCCATCGGAAAATCGCCGGGTGCATTGAGTTTATATTGCAAGTCCTGATAAAAAGAGAGGTCTATATATAATTTGCTATCTCCGGGGCAATAGAAAGGCCCGGATGCGGAACTTGCATTACCACAGGCTGATTGGACTGCACCCCGAAACAATACTAGTGCAGGTTCTGTGTACTGTTGGCCTTTTTCGGAAAATATTTTATTCCATACATCTTCTGTTTCTGCCAGCACCACTTTTACAAAGGATGCCCTTTCATCATCAGCCTTTTGTTCTTTGGGAGATAATTGCGATGACTGGTTTGTTTGCTCAGAAAGTTGCTGTTGAATTTGCGACGGGTCAATATTATTACCGCTTAGTAAAGTATAAAGCAGATAAATTACAATACCTGCCACACCACCACCTGCAGCAATTTTTCCGCCGGATAAACCCCGGCGGTCATCAACATTTGAACTTTCTCTTCTTCCTGTCCATTTCATAATAGTGAGATTTGAATTAACTTTTGTTGTTCTTTTTACTTGCCCAGCTAAAAATGCATTGCATGAATGTTTAATTTTCCGTTCGAATTATACTCAAGGGCAGGAAACGGCACTTTAATACTATTAAACAAACCCAATACTGTTTTTAGCAAACCGGATTTTGTTTTGATTTTAGTCAGGTCTGCATCGAAAGACAGCAACCAAATTTTTATCCGTTTGATATCTGTTCTGTCGTAATTAATACCATCAGTAGTCCATCGGTTGTTAACTGCCCCCAGCATTCCTTTTGAACTATATCCGGCAGCAATATTCAGCCATCCCGGCAGTGCGGACCATCCGGTTACCGTTTTAAGATTAATACTTAGCCAGTAAGTTTGTGAATTATAATCTTTCAATATTCTTTCTGCAAAACCTTTTCCAAAAAGCTGGTTTCTTCTTTCCACTAAATCATCAGGATACCTTGAAGGATAGTAGCTAAATTTTATTTGTATATTTTGCTGCTTCCAGGTTAATTCCTGAACGGCAAAAGCTACTGCACCGAGAGTGTTGGCTGTCATATCGCCCCAGCTAAATCCCCACTGACTGCTGAACCCATCCTGTATTTCAATGATACTTTGAAAGGCAAGTCCACTTACACTGCCATAGATTACCGACTTTTTTTTATTCATACCTGCAAAAGCCCAGCATTGTGCTGAAGCTTTACTTAGCTGATATGCTGTCCACACATGACCAGCTTTATCCATACCATTCCATTCATTCATGTCGTTAAAAAAATGAAACTTCGATTTGGGATAGCCTTTATACCATGCTTTGTTTAAAGCGGTGTAAGTTGCTGCCCATAAAACAATATGTGTTCCGGCTACTAACAAAACCCGTTTTTTATCAAAGGATGAAGGTTTATTTATCAACGAATCCTGATAAGCATTGCCGGATGAATCTGGATTATATTGCGATTGAACCTTATCCAATAACCGTGTTGTTCTACTTTCAACAGGAGTAATCAAAGTGTCCGATAATCGCAGATTTTTACCTGCAACCTGACTACTGCATTTTGCTGAGAATGTTATATTTAAAATCACACACATAGATATTTTGCTTAACGATGCAGCATTCATTAAAAATCAGTTTAATGTTCGTTTTTGCTTACAACCCACACATGCTTGCTGTTTTGCAGTAATTGCTCCATATAATTTTCCTTACTTCTGAATTGATTAGGCTTTTGGTTGCTCCCAAGCAGCTTGTTCATTATTCGTATAATACTTCGCTTAGTGCTGGTTACCCAAAACGTTACTGCAGGTATGTACAAGGTATCTTTCCGGAACAAAAGAGAATAGTAATTTATAGAACGGGCACTACTGTTTAAATCAAAGCTTTTGTCATATATTTTTATCCCCAAAGTATCTTTTACCAATCTCCATAACTGGTTGTCATAATACACTAAGCGATTTAAATACAAACTGCTGCTATCACTCTTGATTACAACTTTTCTCACCAATGTATCCGCAAAGCCAAATCTTCTTTTGTCGTTTTTTTGCTTTAACTGTAACCCGATATTTGAAAGCAAAAAATCTCCTCTAATAATCGAGTCGTTGTACTGAAGCCATCCGGTGCCATAAATAGTATCAACAAACTTATCTCTGTTTTTTTTGCCTGAATAGACAAGACTGTAAAATGCATCACTTCTTTTAGATTGAGCGATTACTTCAACCTTATAACTGATTAAATACACAACTAATAATATAGTATTACCCCAATTCATTCTTCTAATGATGTCCTCCATGATGTCCGCCGTAACTGTGATGCCCTAAATCTATGTGGTGCCCTAAATTAATATGCGGTGTGATAATAGGATATAGAAACGGCCTGTTGTACCCCCTGCGATACCGCCTGGAATAATTTTGATTTACTGCATTTTGATTGGCAGATGTCTGTGTGTTAAAAACATCTTTCGTGCCGTTTGCATACACAATCTGGATTATTTCAGATTTGCTTGCCACATACACAGGCCCGTCTGCATTGTCCGCTTTGTAATAACGGATTTCTGTTGTGCCCACTTCGGCTACTTTACCGTTAATGGTTTCGCCGTTGCGCAGGGTGATTACATCCTGTGCAGACAGCATTGATGCTGACAACAGCATCACAAGAACTGCAAATAACTGTTTCATAATTTTACGTTTTATATGATGATTTATTTTTTCTTTGAATCCAATTCGTTGCCGCCCATTTTCATGCCCATAGTATCTGTTTCCTTTCTTTCCTTATGAGTTGAATCATGCCTTTCTGACTTTATCTCTTGTTTATTTTGCTCGTCAGCATTGGTGCAACTACTACCGATAGTTATAACTGTGGTAGCGATTAGTAATAATATCTTTTGCATGTTAAAAAGTTTTTTATGTTTTAGTTGGGTGGGTACGGAAACCCTGCCGCTCAAGGTTTTCCATTTTTAAAACGGGACAAACAAAGCAGAGTTACGACCCATGTTATTTTACTCTTCTTTCTCTAAATTGTTCATCTTCGATAACAAATCATAAGCCCCATTAACCACCACTTTGATATTCCTGTCAAAGCCCTCGGGCAAAATCACTTCCGCATAGCCATTTTCTGAAACACCTGTTGTTACTTCAATTCTTTTAAAACGAATATGCTTTTCTGCAGCTTCATCCTTTTTTCCATCAGCAGGTTGTTTTTCTTCTTTTATTTCATCTGCCGCAACAAAAATGTAAGATTTACCTGCTGATTGCACAATGGCTTTATCAGGCAGAGCAGTTGTTGTAGCAATGCCGGTTTCAATAATCCCTTTCAGAAACAGACCTGGCAGCAATTCTTTATCTTCCTTTAATAATCGGCCATGTACCCTTACAGTGCGGTCGGCAGTAATTTCCCTTCCTACAAGGCTTACCTCTGCAAGTCTTTCTTTTGTTTCATTATTTAAAACAAACCTTACTTTTTGTCCGGCTTTTATTTTAGGAACATCTTTTTCAAAAACAGTAAGCTCAACATGCAGTTCACGGGTATCGGCAATTTCAGCCAATGCTTCGTTTGCATTTACATATTTCCCAATGTTGGCTTTCACTTTTGTTACATAGCCGGATGTTGTTGCATATACGTTGGTGCGGCTGCTGATGCTGCCGGTTCCTATTTTATCAGGGCTAATATTTATCAACTGCAATTTTGACCGCAATCCCTGCACCTTTGCCACCATACTGTTATATTCGCTGCTGGCTTTTTGTAAAGTCTTTTTGGCATTTACATTTTCTTTGGCCAGTTCCTGCTGCCTGTCTAATTCTTCTTTGAGATACGACAATTGGCTTTTATAATCTAAATAATCCTGCTGCAATTGTATAAATTCAGGGTTTTCCAGAACAGCTATTACCTGCCCCTGAGTAACAAATTTCCCTTCCAGTAATGGAATATTTTTTACAACACCACCATAAGGAGAAGAAACCGTGACTAACTGTTGAGGTGGAGCCTCTATTTCGCCAGAGGCCCGTATAACACTGCTGAGGTTTTTTTCTTCAATAGCACCGTACTGTATGTTAACTGTTTTGGACTGGTCTTCCGACAAGTCCACCATGTCTGCCTCTTTGGTTTTGGATTCTTCGGCAGGTGTGGCTTCTGCATTTCCTTTGGAAGAGCATGATGAAAGCCATATAGTGGCCGCAGTGAGTATAATAAGTGAACTTAAAAATTTCTGTTTCATATTTATAATATTTAACCCGTTTTGATTAATTGATGCCGCCAATAAATTCGATAGCAATGACGGTTTGATTGTATTGATTTAAAAGTTTGGTGTATTCCTGTTTTACAACAACAGCATTATTTAGTGATTGCGTCAATTCATAATAACCGATTTCTCCGGCAGTAAAAGCTTTTTGCGCCTGCGTAATGATGAGATTGGCCTGTGGTAAAGCTGTATTGCGGTAATAGTTGATTTGAACTCTTTGTTTTTGCAATTCGCCAAACAACCTTGTCAGTTCGGCCTGAAGGGTGTATTGATAATTTGTCAGTTCCGCTTCACGGCGTACCCGGTTTACTTCCGCAGCTTTTACTTTTTCTTTTTGCGCCCTGGCAAATATGGGAATGCTGATACCCAAATTAACACCCTGGAAACGGTGCCCAGCACCATAATACTTGTCAGCTCCGTTTACGGTTTGATAACCTACCAGCGATTGATTGAAATAGCCTACAGAGAAATCTGGTTTCAGCCTTGATTGCTCAACAGCTTTCTCCCGGTTTGCAATATCAATCTGCTGCTTAATAAATGCCAGTGTAGGGTTGGCAGCAATGGCAGCAGTATCAAAATTTACCTGTATCTGCTTTTCAACAAGTGAAGTGTCAGCAATGGCTGTAACAGCAGAATCAGCAGTAACCACTTTCAGACGGTTTAATTCAATACGGTAATCTTCCTCTGCATTTCTCAATTGCGCCTTTATCTCATTCACCTTGCTTTCAGCATTATAATTTTCCAATGCATTTGTTTCACCCGTTTTGTACCGCAATGCCGATGCCTTTAATACATTTTCGTAAATAGCCAGCAGTTCTTTCAGCAATCTTATTTCCTCTATCCAAAAACTTAACTGGTAGTACGATGTTTTTGTATTCGCTGCCAGTTCAGTTTGATATATTTTCAGTTGCAACTGACTGCTTTTGATATTTGACTCAGATAGCTTTATGAGACTTTTAAAGTAAGCTGGATTGGGTATGCCCTGAGTAATGCTGAAATTATTGTCATAAGCAATGCGGCTGTTGTACTGGCCAAACAAAAGGCCGACATTTGTTTTGCCGTAATCTTTTACTGTTTTTTTCAATTGCTGCTGGTAACCTATATCCAGCGCTCCTACTTTTACCAATGGGTTATTCTTCATGGCTGATGCAACAGCATCATTAAGATTGATGACCGGCTTTGGTTGTTGTTGTGCATTTGTAGCAAATGATGAAGCAAAAAACAGGATAAGCAATGAGGCCAGCCCTTTTGTTACATCGGTCTTCTTCGTCTTCGGTTTTATCTTTTCAAACCAAGTGTATAACACCGGCAAAACTACCAACGTAAGAAAAGTGGCTGTTATCAATCCGCCTATAACTACCGTTGCTAACGGCTTTTGTACTTCTGCTCCGGAACCTGTTGACAACGCCATTGGCAAAAAGCCCAGTGAAGCAACTGTTGCGGTCATTAACACTGGTCTTAACCTCACAGAAGTTCCTTTTAAGATAATTGCATTTATATCTGTCATGCCTTCTTTTTTTAACCGGTTAAATTCGCTGATTAATACAATACCATTTAATACTGCCACACCAAACAAAGCAATAAATCCAACACCTGCAGAAATGCTGAAAGGCATTCCCCGGAACCATAAGGCAAATACACCGCCTATAGCACTCATGGGAATAGCTGTAAATATGAGCAGGGAATATTTGATAGAACCAAAAGTGAAGTAGAGCAGTAAGAGTATCAGCGCCAATGCTACAGGTACTGCCACTGATAATCGTTTATTAGCCTCTTCAAGATTTTTAAATTGTCCACCATAAGTAATAAAGTAACCGGGAGGCATTTTTACCTGCTTCTCAATTTTTTCCTGTATCTCTTTTACAACCGAGGAGATGTCCCTGCCTCTTGTATTAAAGCCGACAATGATTCTTCTCTTCGCATCTTCACGTTGAATCTGGTTGGGGCCTAACTGCAAATTGACATCGGCTACCTGTTCCAAGGGGATCTGGTTACCATCCGGCGCTGCAACAAATAACCCTTTTACATCATCAATACTCTGGCGGCCTGTCTTTTCTAACCGCACTACCATATCAAACCGTTTCTCACCTTCGTACACAATACCGGCAGCTTCTCCGGCAAATGCAGCGCTGATGGTGCGATTTACATCTTCTACATTTAAGCCAAACTGTGCAATCTTATCCCTGTTTAGTTTAACCACAATTTGCGGGAGACCTGTTACCTGTTCTACATATAAATCTTCTGCACCTTTTACCGTAGGTACAATCACACCAATTTTTTTTGCCAGGTCAGCCAGCACATCAAGGTCTTCCCCAAATATTTTAATACCTACATCCTGGCGAACACCTGAAATCAATTCATTAAAACGAAGTTGTATAGGCTGCGATAACCCATAGGAAACACCGGGAATTTTTTCCAGTTCCTTTTGCATCAGTTCGGCCAGCTCTTCCCGGTTATGTGCACTTGTCCATTCCTTTTTATCTTTTAAAAGAATGGTAATGTCACATGCTTCTATGGGCATAGGGTCGGTAGGTATCTCAGAGGCGCCTATCTTTCCAATCACTTCTTTTACTTCCGGAAATTTTTTCATCAGTAAGTCAGAAGCCTGGGTGATCTTTTCTATTGTCTGGCTTAACGAACTTCCAGTCAACAACCTTGTTTCTACGGCAAAATCCCCTTCTTCCAAAGTGGGAATAAATTCACCTCCTAATGTTCTAAAAATAATCAGGCTGATAATAAATACCCCTACAGCAATGCTCACTACCAATAGCTTCATTTTTAATGCGCCACGTATCAATGGCGTATAAAGCCGTTGAAAAAACTTCATCATTTTATCTGAAAGGTTTTCCCTGTGGCTTATTTTTTTACTTAGAACAAGGGCACTCATCATGGGCACATAAGTAAGTGAAAGCAGGAATGCACCGAGTATGGCGAAGGAAACTGTTTGTGCCATCGGGCCAAACATTTTTCCTTCAATACCAACCAATGCAAGAATAGGCAGATATACAATTAAGATAATAATCTGTCCAAAAGCAGCAGAATTCATCATTTTGCCTGCTGATTTATATACTTCATCATCCAATTGGTCTTGTGTGAGTCTTCCGGGTTTTCGATGGCCCAACTGATGCATGGTGGCTTCTACAATAATCACAGCGCCATCCACAATCAAACCAAAGTCAATAGCACCTAAACTCATCAGGTTTCCCGACACACCAAACAGGTTCATCAGCGAAATAGCGAAAAGCATGGCAAGTGGAATTACGGAAGCCACTATCAGCCCGGAACGGATATTGCCAAGAAAAACCACCAATACAAAAATTACGATCAAAGCACCTTCAATAAGGTTAGTTTTTACAGTTCCTATCGCCCTGCTAACTAAAGCACTCCTGTCAAGAAAGGGTTCAATGACCACCCCTTCAGGCAAGCTTTTCTGAATCTGGATTATTTTATCTTTTACACTGTTAATTACAATGCTGGAATTTGCTCCTTTCAGCATTAAAACAATACCACCAACTACTTCGCCTTCTGCATTACGGGTTAATGCCCCGTATTGCGTGGCATGCCCCAACTGTACCGTTGCAATATCTCTTACCAGCACGGGTGCACCACCGGAAGTTCTTGTAACTACAATTTTTTCAATGTCAGTGATTGTTTTAATAAAGCCTTCGCTGCGGATAAAATAAGCGTTAGGTTTCTTATCTATATACGCACCACCTGTATTCTGATTATTTTTTTCAAGGGCAGTAAATACATCTGCTATGGATAGATTATAGCTGCGAAGTTTATCTGTATTCAATGCAATTTCATACTGCTTTAAAAGACCGCCAAAGCTGCTTACATCAGCAATGCCGGGTGTACCCAGCAACTGACGACGGACAATCCAGTCCTGTATCGTTCGAAGCGACATGGCATCGTATTTATCTTCATACCCTTTTTTTGCATGTAAAACATATTGATAAATCTCACCTAACCCCGTAGAGATAGGAGCCATTTCAGGGTTGCCAATATTGTTTGGTATTTGGTTACGGGCTTCTATCAACCTTTCACCTACTTGCTGACGGGCCCAATAGATATTTGCATCATCATGAAATACAACAGTAACTACAGATAATCCAAACCTGGATATAGAACGGATTTCCTGCACTTCCGGAATGGTGGCCATTGTTTGTTCTACCGGAAAAGAAATTAACTGTTCCACTTCCTGTGCAGCTAACGATGGGCTTAGTGTAATTACCTGTACCTGGTTATTGGTAATATCGGGTACGGCATCAATCGGCAATTTTTTTGCCGAATAAACACCCCATATCATTAATGCAAGTGTAAACAGGCCAATGACCAGTTTATTTTTTATGGAGAATTGAATGATTTTATTGAGCATGTCTTAATTCTGTTTGGTTATATATGATACCTGAAGAAATGAATGGTTCTTTCCACTATTGCGGCAATAAGTATGGCACAGGCAATTCCTACAAGAATAATTCTGATTATTCTTATCACTAAAGGCTTTTTTCTTTTTTTGCCTTTTGTAATTTTTTTGGCTGTGGCCATTGCCAGAAATGGGAAATGAATGATACAATAGCTGAATAAGCCAATAAATGACTTACAGCAAATTCAATAAAGGAGGGAGATTAAGAAAGTTTGGGAGGTTGCCAGATGCTATTTTGAGCTTCAGTACTGAACGCTACATTATAAAGGGGATATTTCTCTGATTGAAATTCCACTTTGTTTAATTGAGCCTTAGAAAGAGGAGAGTAAAAGGCTGAGGAGGCCGCACAACAGGAACATGAACAGAAAGGAGAACAGGCTTCTGTATTATGTTTATGCTGCTGGTGGTTTTCATTAGCTGCTGAAATTTTTGCTTCTGCCCTGACATTACATTCATTTCTGTCGCCACAAGGCAGACAAGAAATATAAAGCATTACCAGAGATACTATGGAGAAGAATAATTTCATTGGTTGCAAAAATAGGATGTTTTGTTGCAAATTACACACTTAGCCATGTATAATTTGGCAATATAGTTGCAAATGATCGGGTTAAAACCGTCTTAAATCTAATTTTAGACTTAAAATATTAAAAAAAGCCCCGTTTATCATCAACTGTGGTTTCATTTCTTTTCAATATGCATGTGTTGCAAAAGTATGATTAGAATAAAAATAGCAAGTACAAAGAGCGCAAGAAAAACCCAAAAGATATATCGCAGAATCTTTCGAGTTAAACTTTTAGCCTTAACTTTTTCTTGCTTTCTGATTTTTTTCATAGTCTAAATTGATACAAGAACCTGAACAATAAATTTCAGTATGTAGTACTCTTTAATAATTGCAAGTTGTTCTTTTCCATTTTAATGTAATAAAGCGGCTTCAAGCTACATCCTTACTAATTTAATGGGCGAAAAATTTGTCGTTTTTTTCTTACCCTCTTTAAGCTGATAAATGCAAAGCAAATCCACTCAGCACAGTGATTAATCCAAAAATGGAAAATGCCCTCAGCAGCCAATTACCGATATGGTCCCGGCTTTCATATTCCATGTTGTGCATCATCCAGAGGAAATCAAAAATGCTCCATTTGTTTCCGAGTTTTTGTACAGTTCCCAATTCGCTGACCACAGAAACAGTGTTTTTTGATAGATGTCCAAATGTATAAGCATACTTACAGGCAAGGATTTCTTCGCCGTTAACATTAAGTTGTTTGCCGAATTCGATTGTAGTGGCATCGTTTGCCCCCGTAACCCACATTTCATCGTCAGGAACGAGGCCACCCCAGGTAACTCTTTTACGAACACCGGGCGAATAATAATTGATTTTGATACTGTCGCCATTAATGAAAGCAAATGCCATTGATTTGATACTTTTCTTACTGGTATCTTTTACTAAATTGGGATTGTAGCATCCTCTTTCTTTTGTTCTTGCGCTTTTACTGTAAACGCAGTTGCAATCATGAAAAGCAGGAAATAAAATTTCTTTTTCCTCATATTATCATCGGCTCTTTTTTACGTTTTTGAATAATATTGCCATCTTTTAGTTTGTGCAAATGTTGAGAAACCGCAGGGATGCCCATACCTAAAATGTCCCTGAGGTCGCAAGGGTGGAATTCGCCTTCTTCCTCAGCAGGATATTATTTTCAGTCTTACTTCATTACCGGTGAGTTAAAGAATCTGACTTAACTGTACAAAAGATTTTCAGTTAGTCTTTAGTTTTTTCTGGCAGCTTTTAATTTGTTCTACATCTGCCAGTGACCTGAGGCAAGTGTCCTTAACCATTATAAACAATGTTAATGATTTCAAAATAAACAAAAGATTGCTTATTTAAGCAAATACTTTAATGCTATAAATATATAACACTATTTCTTACCTTTTAAATCTCCATTTTCTGTATCCACACTCCATTTAAAATTGCCAACAAAGCCATACATTATCACAATCACAGCTTCCAAAATATCAATTTTATTCGATTTTGTTAAAAAAATAAAGTATAGCTTATCACAATTAATCAGGTATCTTAAATCTTAAACCTACATAAATCTCTCTTCCTCTTGTAGGCCCCCAAACAGAAGATGTATCAAAATAAGGGCTGAAAGGATTTTGCCAGCTTATGATAGGCTGTTGTTGCCTGAAATCAAATATGTTTTCACAACCTGCATATACTTCAAACTGTTTCCATGTTTTGGTGAATTGTGCATTGACAAGTGTAAATGGTTTTGATTTTTGAGACCGTTGAAACGCCGGCGGATTGGCTGATGTATTAGGTAATTGCTGTACACCATACCAATGTATGTTTACATCTAAATGCCATTTGCTTGTTAAAGGTTTGTAAGAAAGAGTTGACAGAATTTTATGTGCCGGATTAAACGGAAGAATAATTTTTGTTCCATTTACTTTACGGTACACATCCAAATACACATAAGCTGCTTTAGCTTCAAAGCGACTGAAAAACTTTGAATACGCTTCTACCTGGACGCCATCAGAAATTGATTTGCCTGTAAAATTAGAAATGATTGCTTTCGATGGATTGGCATCATAAGCGGGAAAAATCTGGTTTTGGAATTGGGTTCGGTAATAATCAATAGTAATGTAACCTTCTATGTTTTTACTGTCAAATTTCTGCATAAAATTTGCACCAAAGTTTACAGCTCTTTCCGGCCTTAACTGTTCTGTAAAAACTATATCTCTTGAACTTACCAGTAAACCAATGTTTTCACTAAACAGATTTACGGTTCTCCATCCAGTACCTACAGATGCCCTGAAGGTTGAACCTTCTTTTGTTTCATATTTAAGCAAAGTTCTTGGGGTAATATAAGTGCCGAACTGATTATGAAAATCTGCACGGATGCCGGTAATCCATACCAACTTATCACCCTTCCAGTTAAATATGTTTTCTGCAAAAATGCCAGGGATATTTTCAGTTCTTTTATACTTACCTGCAAAGGTTCTGTTTAATGGATTTGCTGTAAAAGAAATATCCTCATTCAGAGAAAGATGTCTGTAACTTATACCTGCTTTTACAGTGTGTTTTTCTTTGTACAGTAATTCATACTGTAGGTTTGCATAAACATTTGTTTGATTGGCAGTGTATTTTGTAGTACCAAAAAACGAGTGCTGATTTTGATAAAATGATGAGCCAATGAATGTAATTTTATGCTTATCGTTGAAACGATAACTGGTTTTTGTCCATAACTCCGGCTGTTGAATATTTGCAGTTTGGCCGTAAGCATTTGTTGTGCCTTTATCAGTATTGATATTAAAAAAAGTTTGTCCGCCAATCCTTTGTTCATTCAAATAACGGATACCAATTCTTGAACTCCAGCCCCAATCCCTGTCGTTGCCATATTTCCATTTATTAAAAATCATGTACCGGGTAAGTAAAGGAAGGTCCATAAACTTATCATTATCCCTGTCAACTCTTTTTGCAGGCTGCCCTGTATGAAATGCGGCAAGGCTACTCCATTTTTTATATTTAAAAGCGTAGTTGGCATTCAGGTGTTTTTCCATAAAGTTATTTGCATAAACATTGAGTAAGAGTTTATCCGTTCTGTCAGGCTCTTTGGTTTCTACGCTTATCTGACCACTGATGCTTTCATAACCTTGAATTACTGAATTTGCCCCTTTAGAAATATAAATATTGTCAACCAGTGTGCCTGGAATGCTACTGATACCATAGGTATAAGAAAGCCCCTGTATAAGTGGCATTCCATCAATGAGTACCTGGTTGTAAACACCCGATAAACCAAGTATTCTTAATTCTTTAGAGTTTGTAATTACATTGGTAGTTTGTGGCTGAACCGAGGCTTGTGTTTCAAAGCAACCTGCCAAATCACAACAGGCAGCTTTCTTTAATTCAACCTGCGTTATTACCTCTGTTTTTACAGGATTGATTTCTGAAATATAAATACCGGGGCGTTTCTCTTTTACTACCACTTCACTTAACTCTTTGGTACCTGTAAGTTTTACTTCAATTGCAGTTTGATTAGTGATAGTGATAGTATCTGATTGATAACCCACAAAACTGATAACTAACTTTTTTATTGACTCTTTTGGTAATTGCAGTTCAAATTGCCCTGAGCTATCCGTACTGGTACCAATAGCAGAGCCAAGCCAATGAACACTTGCACCTGTAAGTAATTCGTTATTTGAATTTTTAACTTTACCTTTTATAGATTGGGCTTTTGTAGTTTGAGGCAGCATACAAGCTGCTATTATTACTAATAATATTGTTCTCATTATTTAATAATTTTTTGAGTTAGCAAAAGCTCTTTGAGCTTTGCCAAAATGATTGTTTCATCACCGGGGTTGAACCCGATTTTCTGCCAAATGATTCTGCCACCTGCATCAACTAACATCAGGTGAGGAATTTCCTGTACACCCATAGAATTTTTTAGAGATTTTTTATAATCCCAATAGATTTCAAAAGACCAATTCCGGCGTTCAGCAAATTTTTTAATGTATTCTTCTGTTACCCCTGCATCAGTAGAAATAGCAACCAGTTTTACACCGGTTGAATCTTCCCATGATTTGTACTGAGATGAAATTGCAGAAAGCTCTGCTATACAGAATTTGCACCAGGTAGCCCAAAAACTTATTAAAATTGGTTTACCCTGATTGGTTAATTCAGAAGCGTACAGTTTTGTACCATTGCTTCTTTTTATCAGCACATGAGGCAATGTATCAGCTTGTGCATAGGTAAATGAGTAAAACATTAGCAAGCACAAGCAAATGAATAATTTTTTCATTTGACTGAGTTTAGGTATTGACACAGGCATTTACACCTGTGCCAATACTGTTTGTTAATGAATTTAATTTTTTGTCTTTACCTTATATGGCCGCTGGTCGGGGTGGTCGCAGCTTGCTGTACCTTCAATAGCTTTTACAACTTCAGCATGAGATATTTTTGTGGTATCATACTTTATCTCAAAGCTTGTGGATGTGGACATTTTGCCGACTTGCTTACAACTGCTTACGCCTTTCATTTTTTCTATGTTGTCGGCAATCATTTTTAAATCGCCGGAGCAGGTAATGCCTGATACTTTTACAGTAACAGTTGTATCGTTAGGATTTGAAGTTTTTGATTGTGGGTTGGGTGTTTGGGCACAACTAACCTGTGCAATTGCGAACAACATTGCAAACAACAATATCGTTACACCAATATATTTTGATTTCATTGAAAATGACTTTTATGTTAATGAATGATATAATGCGCTTTAATATAAACTAAAGCATCAGTTAAGGGAATTCATTAAACTATCTTGGGCGGTTGCCAAAAGTCAGGTGCAAATTGTGAGCGAAAGTTTTCAGAAAAGAGGGTAAAATAGTTTGAATAAAAGTGTGGTGCCTTAATACTGAAAAAAGAAGATGTTACCGTGAAGCTGCAAATATTACTTGAGCAAGATTGAAATGGATTGCAATCATCGCTTCGGGAATTATTGTCACCAGATGGTTTCTGTTCATCTGTATTTTTGTTGCAACCTCCGCCACAACATTCAGTTGATTGTTTTTGCTTCAACAATGCCAAAGCTGGTTCCACTGAAAGGAACAACACTATAAAAGCCATTACTGAAGCAAATATTTTCATCCGAAATGCAAGTTAATCAATTTTCAGAAGTTTCCACACTATTGCAGTTTAAACCCTTTTGTACCGGATAATTCATTCATAATGGCTTAGGATGATGCATTAGACTGGTTTTTATGTGTTTCTATATGATGTTCAAGTTGCCCTTTTAGGGTGTCAAGATATTTCTCCAAATCCTTGAGGCATATTGCCTTTTCTTCAGTGTCACAAATTACTAAAGGAGTCTCATCCAAATACAGGTACAGTTCCGGATATTCAGTTTCAATTTTGGTTGTAAGCAGGTTTATTTCCTGCATTAGTTCATTAAGTTTTTTCATTATAAAAATGTTATTAAATCAAATCAATAACCCGTTTCAATTTTTCCCGTACCTGTTCAGCAATATCTTTCAAACCGGGATTTTCTATTGCCTGCATTGAAGCAATTGGATCCACGGCTGAAACTTCTATTTTTCCGGACTCCTTTTCCTGAACAATCACATTGCAGGGCAACATCGTTCCTATTTTGTCCTCGATTTGCAATGCTTTATATGCAAAGGTTGGGTTGCAAGCACCAAGTATTTTATAATTATAAAAGTCTGCATCCAGTTTCTTTTTTAATGTTGCTTTTATGTCAATTTCCGTGAGCACTCCAAACCCTTCTGCTTTTAATGATTTAGTTACTCTTTCAATAATGTTATTAAAATCTCCTAAAAGGATTTTTGTGAAATAATAATTCATATAGTTTATTTTTAAATTACAATTGAGAAAATCACATTTATGTGATTAGCATACACCAGCATTTGTTTTCTTATCTATTTGTTCTGTATTACGAAATAGTTTACCTCAAGCTTTCTTTTAAAAACAAGTTAATCTTATACATTTTATTTGCTTCATCAAGGCCAGCTAAATCAGTGTTGTATTTAAAATTCTTATCAATAAGATTATAAAAGTGAAGATTAGCCGGGAAAGCATTCTTTAGATTTTTGATTGTAAGCTTTTGAATAGGAGAATTAACACCCAAACTGAAGTAATAGTTTGTTACGTTAGTTCTGCCCAAAGGTGGCTTTGAAATAATATGCTTGTAGATAAGAATTTGTTCGCCAGCATTCAACAATAAAAGCTCTTGCTTGCCTTTAAAACGAAAAATTTCATTATTGCAATTTCTGTATCCGAAAATATCACTTTTCAAAAGCTTTAAGCTGCTATCACCTTGCTTAATTGTAATATATGGTTGCACAAAAAAATCGTTCAACATAATTTTTATCTTCTTATTGGTACAGTTATTATTAAATGAAAGATTTCCTTTTGCAAAATCATCACTGGTTTTATAAATGCCCCTTACCCGTTCTTTTTGTGCAGTAACAGTAAAAGATGCTATTTGAAATAATAAAGCGATTATTATTTTTTGATATTTCATTTGAAAAGATTTATGTTTTTCAAAACTTCATTCTTTGTATCCTCACTGCATTTAAAATAGCCAGCATTGCTACTCCTACATCAGCGAATACAGCTTCCCACATAGTAGCCAGGCCTCCGGCGCCAAGAATCAATACAATTAATTTTACACCAAAGGCCAACCCGATATTTTGCCAGACAATTTTTGTGGTTGCTTTACCAATTTGTATTGCAGTAGCAATTTTGGATGGATGGTCAGTTTGAATAATCACATCTGCTGTTTCAATAGCAGCATCGCTACCCAGGCCGCCCATGGCAATACCTACATCACTTAAAGCGAGTACAGGTGCGTCATTAATACCATCACCTACGAAAGCCACTACATTCATTTTATTATGTTTAAGTGCTTCCACTTTTTGTACTTTATTTTCAGGGAGAAGGTCGCCATAGGCTTTGTCAATGCCCAAATACTTTGCTACTTTATCTACAACGGCTTGCTTATCCCCGCTAAGCATGGTTGTTTTTATATTCAGTTTGTGTAAGGCATCTACTGCTTGTTTACTATCCTCTTTTATTTCGTCTGCAATTGTGAGGTAGCCTGCCAGCTTTCTGTCAATTGCCACTATTACAATTGTATCCACTATCGTTCTTAATCCGTCATTCACCGCCACTTTCATCATATCCATCAACTTTACATTACCAGCCAGCACTTCCTTTCCATTCACTTCTCCTTTTAACCCGTGGCCACTGATTTCTTCCAACGCGTCTACCTGTATTTTAGCAATGTCATTTTTTGCATACTCCACAACAGCTTTGGCAACAGGATGGGTTGATTTAGCTTCCAGTGCGGCAGCAAGCGGCAACCATTCGTCCTGTGGAATGTCATAACTCTCCACCTCCTGCACTTTAAAAACAGCTTTAGTAAGTGTTCCTGTTTTATCCATTACTACCTGGTTTATTTTAGTCATTAAATCCAGATAGTTGGAACCCTTAAATAAAATACCATTCCTGGAAGCTGCACCTATGCCTCCAAAATATCCCAAGGGAATAGAAATTACTAATGCACAGGGACAACTGATTACTAAAAATATCAGGGCCCTGTACAGCCAGTCATTGAAAACAAAATTATCAACAAACAACCAGGGAATGAGTGTAATGCCGATAGCAAGAAATACAACAATTGGTGTGTATATCCTTGCAAACCTTCGGATGAACTGTTCTGTTTTTGCTTTTCGTTTAGTGGCATCCTGCACTAAAGTCAATATTCTTGCAAGCGAACTATCATTAAACAGTTTTGTAACTTTAAGTTCAGCTACTTTTTCCTGGTTAATCATTCCCGCCAAAACGGTTTCGCCTTTTGTAAATGTTGATGGCTTACTTTCTCCAGTTAATGCTGCAGTATTGAAAGAGCTGCTTTCACTTAACATTTCTCCATCCAGCGGAACCCTGTCACCCACTTTTATCTGAATTGTTTCCGAAACTTTTATAGTATTAGGGTTCACATTTACATAGTTGCCATTTCGCAATACCTCTGCACTGTCGGGTCTTACATCAAGGAGTGCTTTAATGCTTCGTTTGGCTCTGTTTACGGCTGCATCCTGGAACAGTTCACCAACTGCATAGAACAACATGACCGCCACGCCTTCTGGATATTGGCCAATATAAAAGGCGCCAACAGTAGCCACACTCATCAGGAAAAATTCCGTGAATACATCTCCTTTAATTGCTGTCTTTATTCCTTTAATCACAACAGGTAAACCAACAGGAACATAAGCAACAATATACCATGCCAAACGCACCCAACCAGAAAACCAGGAGGGAGTTGGTTTTATCCAGTTATCTAAAGCAATACCTATCATCAGCAATAAAAAACTGCTAATTGCAGGCAGCCAGGGTTTTATTCCCTTGCTTTTATCTTCATCATAATTCTGACCATCATCATCTGTCTGCATGGAAATGACCTTTGCTTCAGTAAGTTTTTCATCTAAATCGCAACAAGTTTCCTGTTCTGAAATTTTTGTTTCATCATTTTTATATGCCATAACATGTTATTTAGGGTTTGTAATATTTTACAATTCTGTTTTTACTAGTATAAATGCCTTAATCTAATTAAATACACTTAAACCAGTGAGCTGTATAATTGGCTGCATTGTTTAATTTACTTTTTTCATGAAGGGCAGGTTTTAGAAAGGTGTTTGAACAGGCATAAAGTAAAGTTTTGCTCTGTACCAGAAGGTGTAAAATGTTTGTGTTGTACACACCAGATTTTTTCAAAAAAGAGACTGAACACATTACTAAGTGTTTCTTCATTATACTGTTTTATTTCTAGCCCGCTACATTCGGAGGGGCCCTCGGTACTGAAAGTGCCTAATGAAAGAAAACCATTTTCTTTGATAGCATTATGTGCAATTAAAATGTATTTCTGAATATCAGCATCATTTGTAAGGAAATGAAAAGTTGCCCGGTCGTGCCAAAATTCAAATTGTTTCTTTGGCTTAAACTGAATAATGTCGTTTACTACCCATGTAACATTATCTGCAAGGCTGCCAAGCCGTGCTTTTGATTTTTTTATCGCTGTTTCTGAAATATCGAGAACCGTAATATTGGTATAACCGTGTTTTAACAAATAATCTACAAGGTTGCTGGTACCAGCTCCAACGTCAATAATTTCTGCTGCTTTTGGCAATTCCAGTTTATGAATTTGATATAAGGATACGTATGGAATTTCCTCGGTCCAACTCAGTTCACCTGGTTGCTTGTACTGATATATTTTTTCCCAATGATCTTTATTATTTTGATGTTTCATTTCGCAAGGTTTAAGGCTTTTTTGATGATATAATTGATATACTGCCCAACATGGTTGGAATACGCTGTAATTCTTTTACGGCAACAAAGCCTGCATCAATAATCATAGATGGAAGTAAGCCTTTTAGATTTGATTTCGTAATGGCGAATCCATCCAGCAACTGAACGATATAAAAAAGCCAACGGATGAATATACTGTTGGGTTTGCCCCAGTCAGCAACTACGAAGTGGCAACCCGGCCTCAATACTCTTATGATTTCATGCAAAGTCTTCTGCTTATCCTCATCACTTAAATGGTGCAGCATAAGGCTGGAAACAACTACGTCGAAATGATCATCAGCAAACGGCAGGTTGAAAGAAAGTGTTTCTTTAAGATTGATATTCAGTTCTGCTTCTTTGATTTTTTTATCTGCGATAGCCAATATTTTACTATCACCATCAATGCCTGTAACAGAAGCTGCCAGGAATTCCTTCTGTAGCATGATGGTAAGTGTTGCTGTGCCGCAACCCACATCTAATTTCTTTTCCGGCCTATGATTAACTACAGAAGCAATTATCAGTTCCTTCCATTTTTTTTCTCCAAGGAATTTGCTGATTAAAAAATCATAAAAACGGGTAAGCCAATTAAACCTTAGCGCCGGTATGTATTTAGCATTTTTTTTCATGATGGTAATATTTTTTAAATTGTATCATAAACTGGGTATGATATTATCCTATAAAACAAATCACCGCTGGATTTATTTATTGGTGGGTACGGAAAGCCCGCCACGCAAGGTTTTCCATTTTTAAACCGGGACAAACAAGACAGGCCTCCGACCCATATAAAATTTATTCTTCTTCCTCTACATTATTCATCTTTGACAATAAATCATAAGCTCCATTTACTACTACTTTGCTATTCCTGTCAAATCCTTCAAGAAAAATCACTTCGGTGTAACCATTTTCCGAAATACCAGTTGTTACTTCAATTCTTTTGAAAGCAATATGCTTTTTTGCCACTTCATTTCTTTCAGTATCAGCCGGTTTCTTTTCATCTTATTTATGTGCTTCTATTATGGAAATATTGTTAAATGTTTGTTCTATTAAGTGTTGCCTATCATCACTAAACTTTTATTTTTTCAATTTTAAATTTTTTAAAATTTCAGTTCTTCCATAAAACCAAAGAATAAGAATAAGGATTAAAACAACAATCTGTGCCAGATAAGTTTGTACCGTTGGATAAATTCCCAAAATGGTTGAATGAAAATTTAATCTGACATTAGTTACGGAAATCCAGCCGCTCTCCTGAAAGGCATGTACACTTTGACCTGCAAGCACAATAGCCATTATCATAATGATAATTGCAGAGTATTGGAATAGTTTTTTGATTGGGATTTTTACCGAGAACTTAAGTAACAAATTTGATACAAGTATTACGATACAAATAGCAGCCAGTGCCCCCATCCAGATACCAGGTCTGCTTTTATTATCTACCTGCAATTGCATTGAAGAAAGAAAAATAACAGACTCAAAAGCTTCCCGAAACACGACAATAAATGATATAAATGCAAGTGTAAATAATTTTCCCTGGTCAAGCATCTTCACAATTTTTTGTTCAATGAATTCTTTCCATTTTATTGCCTCAGTTTTTTTGTGTAGCCAAAAACCAACATATATCAAAATAAGAACAGCGAGCATAGCGCCAAATGCTTCCATTAATTCACGGTTTTGTGCCCCGAATGATATTAACCATCCTGTGAAGAACCAGCTTATAAAACCAATAGCAACCGCAGTCATCCATCCGCCATGAACCCATCGAATAGCCCTGTTTGCATGAAGTGACTTCAACAAACTTAAAATGGTGATGATTATTAGAACAGCTTCAAGCCCTTCACGAAGCAAAATTGATGCAGCAATAAAAAACGAAAACCAAAATGAATAAGTTTGTTCTCCCAATAATAGTTTTGCCTTGTTAATGGATACCTTTGCATCACTTATTTTTTGTTCCACTTCCCGTTCATCTTTTTTATTTTTAATCGCCGATCGAACATCATTCATTTTGCTTTCTAATTCAGAAACAATAGAGTTATCAACGGCATTAAGTTGCTGCTCGTAAGGTTCAATCCCTTCTAAATAGGCATATAGTGCTTTTTCTTCAGCGGCAGCGCTGTTACCATTCGTATAAAAAATAAGGGCATCATTCAGATAATTATTTGCTGCTTCAAAAGAATTGTTACCCATACCATTCTGATGCAATCGAATAGCAGTAATAGTAAGCTCGCTTTGACTTTGGACCTTTTGTTTTAACTCCTTATCAGAAAGATGGGCGATATCTGAAAGGCTGATAAATGATTTTATACGGTTATACTCTTTATTCAAAGAGTCCTGCTGAGCAGAAAGTTTATTTTGGAAACGTAATGATTTTATATAAAATGCGACATTCCAAAGCTCTTTATCACTAAGCTCATTAAAAGCACGCATCCCTGTTCCCCTGACTCCAAGCCGTGCTGTATTGAATACCTGAAGGGGTGAAATTAATTGCATAAGAGAATCGTTCTGAAAATTTACAGGGGGCGGATTGTAGGATTTAGAAAGGGGACCATCGGCAGCACCATAAGTTCCGTGACAGGATTGGCAACTTGCAAGAAAAATTTGTTTCCCCTGCGTAACATCGGGATATTGTTCGGGGCTAATGTCAATAAGATTGAGTTGAATTAGCTGTATTTTGATTTGCTGTGCATTGGTTGCAATTTCTTCTTTGCTTTTCTTTTGCCGGATTGAGATCAGTAATGCAGAAAGTTGTTGATTAATCTGATTTTTATTATTGATGTTAACTTTGAGAGTTATAGAATCAAAAAGAGAGGCTGACTCTGTGGTAAAATCAATCATCTCGCTGTATTCATTAGCATTAATTACTTTACCATTAGCAACCGCACGACCGTAATCCTGCGATACATAATCGAGCAGGTTTATGAGTGTTCTTGCGTGAAATATTAAGACATCTGTAGAATTGCTCTTATCAGGTAATTTCTGAGAAAAGGTACTTGTATTGGAAAGACCAGATACAAAAAATGAAATAATTAAATTCCTAATAGTTTTATATGAGATAATACATTGCATTTGTTTGTTTTATTTTAGTCACGAAATTTGCTTGATTATATCCATCTACTTTTCGATTCATCCTGAAATAGGAGTTATTTAATAATGTTCACCTTTAAAGAAATTAAAACTGATATTGCAATCTTATTAGAACAGTATTGCTATTCCGGTAATACTTGTTATCGAGGTTAATGTTTTGATTGAATAGGTGTTTACTATAATTAAATACAAGTTTTATATCATCATTAACGTACCAGTTAACGCCCCATGTTATAGCCTTTAATCCATTCAAACTCTCTGCTAAATTGAACAGTAATGCCGTACTTGATAATGTCGCCTGTTCATATCGTCCCGCCAGTTCAAAAGCGCCCCACTTCCCTTTCTTGGGATCGAATGCATTATCAGGTATTACATTTTCATTTCTTTTTTTTACTTCTCCTGTCAGGATAAAGGTGGCAGTTGCATAAAAACCGCTTGCAGAAAAATCGGTCAAAATTGAATTTCTGGCAAGGTTTTCTGCCTTATAACACAGATATTCACCTTTGAGTGAAAAACTTTTTACAAGCCATTCAAGGTCTAATCCGTAAACCAAGATGTTACCATCCTGCCGGATGCTGTCATTAAATTCAAATACAGGTATTTCTGTTGGCAACTTATACGTTGCATTGCTTATGTCAGTTTTTTGTTTTCCAATAGCAATAGATCCTCCAATGTGCAACTGTTTAAAAATATAATTCTTCGAAGAGACAAATGGAGAAATAACCAGTCGGCTTATAACTGTTTTGTTGTTATTACTTTCTCTTTTATTGAGTCCGGCCCCATTAAAAACACCCAATGCATAATCAACATATTTAGTCTTGTCTTCACCAAATAACATCAACCCAATATCATAATTTGGAGAAAAATTTTCCACCACGAAAGATCTGCTGACCAAATCAAGCTGTGAGCTCGATGTAAGATTGGAGAGACTAAAAGGCACTTTAAACTGACCTGCCCTCACTTTTGCGAAAGATAAATGCCTTGCTTCTATAAAAGCTTCATTCAAATCTACTTTTCCCTTGTCATATCTGCCATAAAGCATGTACCTGAATTGCTGACGAAAAAAGCCGGTTGCTGCAAACCTAGCCCTTCGTATCAGAAATTCAGAATAAGCCGGACTGCTATGGGAAGGAAAGTAACCATCAAATTGGACATAGCTTTTAAATTTCAAAACATCGCCATCCCCTATAAAGAAGTATCCTTCATCAAAAACCCCTGGTCTTGGTATTGTATCCTGTCCCTTTAGGGCGGGAGGAAGCAACACCATAAGAAACATATATGTACCCAATAGTTTCACAGTAATTTTTAAAATTTAAATTATGTAGTGCTTCAACTACAAATGAATAGCCTTTTTCCCGATTGCTTCCAGGCATACCTTTTTCAAACTTCCAATTGGTGGGTACGGAAACCCTGCTATCAAAGGTTTTCCATTTTAAAACGGGATAACAAAGCAGGGCTCCGACCCATATAAATATTTGTTTTTCTTCTTCTACATTATTCATGTTTGATAATAAATAATAAACACCGTTAATCACTGTTTGAACGATGGCTTTTACTTCCTTTTCATCTGAACTTCCTTTTCCGCTGCTTTGCTTTCTTATTCACTTTACTCAAATGCTCTTGTCTTCTTTTTCTTTCTCTCTTTTGATTTTATTCTTCCAGCGGATATACCATCGTTGCCTATCCAGCGTCAACAAAAAATATAGCATTAATGAAGCTACGGTGGCAATAATAAAATTATCCATTCCCACTGCGACACCTACCGCAGCAGTACACCATACAGTAGCCGCGGTGGTTAACCCATGAGTATTATTCGAAGTGTTACTGTTGGAAATAATTCCGGCGCCTAAAAAGCCAATGCCTATCACAATGTTTGAAATGATTCTGGAGGCCGCTGCTACATCCTTAAACTCATCTGCTATAGCAGTAAATAGCGTTGCGCCAAAACAAATGGCTGCATAGGTTCTGATGCCTGCATCTTTTCCCTGCTTTTCTCTATCATATCCTATAAATGCTCCTAATGCAAATGCTACCAAAAGCTTTACCACCATAATTAATTCAAATCTTATTTCCATTGCATAACATTTATAAACTGCTAATGAATTATATTTTATCCGGCTTTTTTATTGTCCATTGTGTAATAGCATTCATTAAACATTTTCTGTTGAAAAAAGTAACCACCACTGTTAAGGCAAGATAAATCCATGAAAGCCAGGTTAACGTTACAATTGTTTTGGGTTCATCATTGCTGTAAATAAAGGCAATAACAAGCTGCACTAAAAAAAGAGCTAGCAAAGCAAACGCACTTTTTAAGCTTAATCGTAAACATAATAAAAGTGATAAGGCAAAAAGTGATTGTGCAGCTGTTAAAAAAAACTCTTCACCTTGCCGTGCGTCAAGTGGTAAATGCCCCATACGACCAAGACCTATTGAATAAGCCAGCGGTATCATCCCAACCAATAATGTCCATTGATTAATTTTATCACTAATTAATGCCGAAAGTGCAGAGGTGGGAAGTAAAGCCAAAGTCATAAGAATCATTACAATTACCGTTGGCGCTTCGCTTGCTAATGGTGCCAGCCATTGTATAAGTAAGAATTTATTAAAGCCTAAACTCTCGCCGGAAGCAATCAATGATTCAGCAAACGGTTCCGCCGACAACAGAATTACAAAAGCAGCATAAACAGCCATACAAATTATTATGAGATATTGCTTTTGTTTAGGAAGCTTGGTAAGTGCAGCGCTGGGGCCAACTTCTGCTTCTTCAACCGCTTCTTCCCGAGCTCCCTTACTGACACGCCACAGGTAAAGAAAATAAATAGCTACCAGCACAATTGTATCAAAAATATCAATCCGGCTTTTGAGTACAATAACAAATGCATACAAACTGGAAAGGGCAAGAAATCCAATTTCTGTTATATTCTCCCGGTGCAGCTCAATACCCTTCTTTTTGCTGCGCCACCAGTACAGTAACACTATAAGGGGCCAAGCCATACCAACCAGCAGCCGGTTGGCACCGGTCATATTAGCAGCAGCAAAACCTACGTATTCCGAACCAGGATGGTTACCAGCCTGATAGCTGTAATAAATATCAACAGCATATTCAGGCAAAACAGTAATCAAGGCAAGAACGGCAATAGCTAATCCCTTTGCAACATGTTTTTCAGCGGCCTCTACTCCCCAGGATAAAAGAAGGCCTGCACTTAAAAGAGCAATAAAAAAAATAATTGTGGTACTTATCGGGCCCAGATGAAAGCCAGCAAGCCGCACAAAAATGCCAGGAAGAGTAGCAGCAATTGCAAGAGCAATATTTATGAAGAGCCTTTTCATTATTTTTTTTTTCAGATATGAAGCCGCTTAGGTTTAAATTTATTTTAGCATTTCAATTTTTGTTATTGGATGAATTTCTGACCAACCGTTGTGGGTGTCTATTACTAAACTACCTGTTACTTTTACATGCTCACCAAGTTTTGGAATTTTTATATTATTTATATAGCCTTCACAGGTAGTTCCCACTTTTTTTACTGTGGGCTTGTTGGCGCATATTGCTTCAATAACAAGATCTCCCTGTTTTTTCTTAATATTTATTTTTGTTAGCAAATCTTCCTGTCCATTATCCAGTTTTAATAGCAGGTGCTGGTCACCGTCTTCTTCTGCATTGGTTTCTTCTATCACTCCTGAAACGGTTTTACATTTATCAATTACCTGGAGCCTTTCAGGGTTATAAACATATTTCCAATAGGATGTATCGCAATCTATAGATAGGTTACTATCTTTTATATTAAGGGTTTCAGAGGCAGCGACGGTTTTTTCCTGCTTGTCTTTCTTTTTATGTTTTTTCTCTTTTTTATCTGCACAAGAAACCAGTACAAGAACAGAAAGGATCGCAAGTATAAATCCGAATTGTGGTTTAATGTGTTTCATTTTCTAATATGTTAAATAAGTGTTCAGGAGATGAAATAAATTAAAATGATTAAAACGATTACCATACCTAACAATAATATGTTCATACGCCAACCCCATTGTGTTACTTTACAATATTCGCAATACTTGCTATTCGCAAATATTTGCTTGTTACAATTCCAGCACTTTATATGATTGTGATTGGTGTCTGGCATTTATGATACATAATTTTTAAGTAGTTATATTCTGGTTTAATGTTCAAAATATGTTGTGTTTATTACTCTCCCTCTTCCCCTGCATTAGTCATTTTACCTAAGGCAAAAAAGGCCCCTCTGGTAATAATTTTTGCATTTGCAGGTATCTCTTCTAATAACTTTATTTCCGTATATCCCATATTAGCAGCCCCCTTTGCTACTTTTACCCTTTTAAATGATATGCGTGGTTCCCCTGGTTTTTCTTTCTGTTCGACCCCTTTAGTTTTCTCTATCTCTTTTGATGGTTCTTTTACAGCATTTACTTTTTCAGTAGATTTAGCTGCCTTTTTCCCCTCTGTAACTTCGGTTTCATTTTCCATCTGAACGAAAATGTAATCCTGTCCCTGAAATGATACAATCGCCTCATTAGGAACAGAAGGCACAGTTACACTTCCCATATTCACTATTGCACTTACACTCATTCCTTCAATCAATCCTGTTTTTGTATCCTTAATAGCAGCCCGTACTGCCACTGTAGTAGTGCCTTCTTCAAAAGAGGTGGCTATTGAATTAATTACGGCTTGATATTCCTTTGCAGGGTTGTTGGTTAAAGTAAACTGGATTGTTTGGTTAAGGTGCACTTTAGGTAAGTCTTTTTCATACATAAGCAGCTTTAACTGCAATTGTTGATTATTTACAATCTCAGCAATAACAGTGTTTGCATCTGTGAAGGATCCTATCTGAGCACTTACCTTGCTTATGGTTCCGCTTATTGGAGCAGGAATGGCCAAAGAAGAAGTAATATTTCCACTTGCTACTCTTGCGGGAGATATTCCTAAAGTTGAAAGTTGTTTTTGTAAAGCTGTTTTTTCGGTATTTAAGGTTCTGAGTTCTGTTTCTGCCTGTTGCAGGTTTTTTCGGGCACCAGCATTTCCAGCTACCAAAGTTTTTTGACGTTCATATTCAAGCTGGGCTAAATTAATTCTTGTGTTTACCGTTAAGTATTGCTGTTGCATATTCACTAAATCAGGATTGACAATAGTTGCAATAGTTTGTCCTTTACGAACAATACTTCCAGGCCGTATATTTAAAGTGCTAACAGTACCACTAAATAAAGAAGATATCTTTGCCTTGAACTGGTTTGGAACTTCAAGCACTCCATTAACTTTAATGGAAGAATTAATACCACGTTGTTCGATGGTTCCAAGTTGAATGCTTATCGCCTTCATTTGTTCATCCGTAAGTTCAACGTAATCAGAATTTTCGCTTGCTTCTGTTTTTTCGGGTTTACTTTCTTTTATTTGTGTTTTTGTTTCTTGTTTAGTTTCAGCACCTGCCCCGGAGTTAGCACCACAAGCAGTTAGGAACATTGCTGCTGATAAAAGAATAGAACCTATCGATAATATTTTCATTGTTATATTTTACTGATTGATATAATAGTTTACCTGGATGATAGCCTGGTTATATTCGTTTAAAACATCTAAATAATTTCGCTGAATATCTATAGCCTGGGTTAAGAATTGAGATAACTCCGCAAATCCTATTTCTCCGGAACGATAAGCCAGTGTAGCAGCCTGAACGATGGCGTTAGCTTGTTTCAGTCCCGTTTTTTCATAAAAAATTAAACTCTCCCTTGAGCGTTCTGCCATTTGGACTGCCTGTAAATAGGCTGTATTCAACGTAAGGCGTTCAAGGTCTAATTGCCGTTGCTGCACATTGCGCTCAATTTCGGCTGCCTTGATACGCTGGCGATAGCCTTTTGTAAAAATTGGGATGGCTGCGGAAACAGAAAATCCTGAATACGGGTTAGAAACGCCATACAGCCGCTGCGAAAAAAACCTGCCTTGTAAATCTGGCTTTTTAGATTGCTTCTGTAAATACAGGTCTGCGTCTGCAATGGCAATATTTTGCCTTTGCAATTGTAACTGTGGATGATTATCAATAGCAGCAGAATAGTCACCGATCTGTAATTTTTGTAATGGGCCTTGTTCGGTAAATAATGCAGTATTGCTTCCTGTTAATTGCTGTAAAGACTGTTGCTGAATACGAATGTCATTACTAAATTGCTGCACTTGTGTTTCCAGTTCCCGCATGCGGGCTTCTGCTGCAATGCTGTCTAATCCAGCCACCTCACCCGTTCTCACTCTTAATTTAGCTGCCTCATACATAGCCGTATAAATGCTATCAAGCCGTGTAAACAGGTTACGTCTTTCCTGTAAATACCAAAGTGTATAATATACCTGCTGAATATTTCTTTTTACTTCCAATTGTGACCGGCTAATAGTTAACTGGCTGTACTTAGATTGTTCTTCCAGTAATATTCTTCTGGCTTTATATATGCTTGGCCATTCAAGGGATTGTGCGATTCCTATCTTCAATATACCATTACTGCTTTCCCCATTTTTCCCAGAACGCAAATCTTCATTTTCTATGAAAAATCCAGTCTTTGGAAACTGATAAGCCGAACCAATTAATGTTTGGGATCGTGAAAACTGCAATTTATTTACCTGCAATTGGAGGTTATTACGCATAGCAGTATCAACAGCACCTCCAGTTGGGATTAGTGTTTTTTGCGCCAATGAGGTTTGGCTACTTCCGAATAGAAGAATAAGAATTGTTACTGCAGTTATAACCCGTTTCTTACCCTTTGACTCGCTTCTTTTTTTTGTAAAGAGGAGATATAGTAAAGGAAGTACAACCAGTGTAAGGAAGGTGGCAGAAATTAATCCACCAATTACTACAGTCGCAAGAGGCTTTTGCACTTCGCCTCCTGCGCCAGTTGAAAGTGCCATAGGCAGGAACCCAAGTGATGCTACTGTTGCAGTCATGAGCACAGGTCGCAACCTCAAATTTGTTCCTACCAGTATCCGTTTTAACACATCCTTCATTCCGTCCTTTTCTAATTGATTGAACGTGCCAATTAATACAATGCCGTTCAACACAGCCACACCAAACAAGGCGATAAATCCGACACCAGCAGAAATACTAAATGGCATCCCACGAAGTAATAAGGCCGCTACACCGCCAATAGCGGACATTGGAATAGCCGTGAATATAAGCGTAGCTTGTTTAAAAGAGCTGAATGCAAAATAAAGCAACATGTAAATGAGTAGTAATGCTACAGGAACTGCAATTTTTAAACGGGCGGAAGCTTTCTGCAGATTTTCAAAAGCGCCACCGTAGGTAAAATAGTAACCCTGCGGCAATTTCATTTGGGCGTTTAGCTTTGCCTGAATATCTTTTACTACACTCTCCACATCTCTGCCCACTACGTTAAAGCTGATGACTATCCTTCGTTTTCCTGACTCCCGGCTGATTTGGGAAGGCCCTTCTTTAAAGCTTATTGTAGATACCTGGCTTAAGGGTATTTGTGTTCCGGACGGGGTGGCAATAAAAAGATTACCAACATCTTCAATTGAACTTCTATAGGTTGTATCTAAACGAATCACAAGATCAAACCTCCTTTCATTTTCAAACACTGATCCCGCAGCTTTGCCAGCAAAGGCTGAACTGATTGCGGTGTTGACATCTTCAATGTTAAGACCATAGTTAGCAATTCTTGCCCTGTCAAGCTGAATAGAGATTTGAGGTAAACCTGCCGTACGTTCTATTTGTGGAGGAGAAGCACCTTGGATTGTACTAACAATTTTACCGACTTGAGGTGCCAGGGCAGCCAATGTATCCATGTTTTCTCCAAATATTTTTATAGCAACATCCTGCTTTACCCCCGTCATCAGTTCATTAAATCGCATTTGAATAGGCTGACTGCCTTCTACAAAAACACCTGGTATTACATTCAGTTTTTCTTCGATCATTTCCCTTAGTTTAATGAAGTCAACTTTTGTTGTCCATTCTTTTTCCGGCTTGAGTCGTACAATCATATCTGTCATCTCGGGAGGCATGGGGTCAGTAGGAATTTCCGAGCTACCCGTTTTACCAACTACAGCCTCAACTTCAGGGAAACTTTTGATTATTCTTTCTACCTGCATGGAGGTTTCAATGGTTTGAGAAAGAGAAGCACCCTGTGGCAGTAATACGTTAAAAGAATAATCCCCTTCCTTCAACTGCGGAATAAACTCGCCTCCCATACGGCTGAATACCAAAAAAGTAATAACCATTAATGCTCCTGCAATAGAGACGACAGCAATTTTTCTTTTAATAGCCCAGCTAAGTAGTGGGTCGTATTTTCTTTGAAAAAAACGCATCATTTTATCGGCAATAGTTTCTTTTTTCTTTGCTTTTTTTGACAAGAAAAGTGAAGACATCATTGGTATATAGGTAAGTGACAGCAAGAGAGCACCTACGATGGCAAATCCTACCGTCATTGCCATTGGGCGGAACATTTTTCCTTCGATACCTTGCAGGGACAGTATAGGCAGGTAAACAATTAAAATGATAATCTGCCCGAAGGCAGCGGAGTTCATTAATTGTTTGGCGCTGCTTTCCACTGTTTTATCCATATCCGCCTGTGAATACTTTTGGACATGCGAAATGGCAGCATGTGCAGAAAGGCGGTGCAGCACACTTTCTACAATAATAACGGCCCCATCTACAATTAAACCAAAATCTATAGCACCCAGGCTCATAAGATTAGCCGATACGCCAAATACATGCATTAATGCCAAGGCGAACAGCATGGAAAGCGGGATGGCAGAAGCCACAATCAAACCGGCTCGAAGGTTGCCTAAAAAGAGTACCAATACTAAAATAACAATCAGCGCCCCCTCCATTAAATTATGTTCTACTGTAGAGATTGCTCTTTCTATCAGGCTCGTTCTATCGAGGAAAGGTTCAATTTCTATATCAGGAGGTAATGATTTTTTAATTACCTCCATTTTTTCCTTTACTTTATTTACTACGTCAAAACTGTTAGCACCTTTCAACAACATAACAATACCCACTACTGCTTCCTCTTCGCCATTATATGTGGCTGCACCATAACGGATAGCATTGCCCAAACGCACATCTGCTACATCCTTAACGAAAATGGGAACCCCTGCATTCTTAATCACAATGTGGCGAACATCTTCTATGGAATTAACTAAACCTATCCCTCTTATAAAATAAGCGTTTGGCTTTTTATCAATATAGGCGCCGCCCGTGTTTTGGTTATTTTTTTTAAGAGCTGTAAAAAGTTCAGGGATACTCACATTTAAAGCCTTAAGGCGTGCCGGATCAATAGCTACTTCATACTGTTTTAGTAACCCACCAAAGCTGTTTACTTCTGCAATACCGGGAGTACCATACAATTGCCTCACCACAATCCAATCCTGCATGGTTCGAAGATCCATCGCAGTGTATTTACGTTCGCTGCCTTTTTTAGGACGGATAATGTATTGATAAATTTCTCCCAGACCTGTACTTACGGGGGCTAATTCCGGACTGCCAACTCCTTCGGGAATTCGGCTTTCGGCTTCTTTGAGTTTCTCTGTAACTAACTGCCGGGCAAAATAGATATTGACATCGTCATGAAATACTATGGTTACTAAAGACAGTCCAAAACGGGAGATGGAACGCATTTCTTCTACATCAGGTAAATTTGCCAGGCTTTGCTCGATAGGATAAGTAACAAATTGCTCTACTTCCTGTGAAGCAAGGGTTGGAGTTACGGTAATAACTTGTACCTGGTTATTGGTAATGTCGGGTACAGCATCTAATGGAAGTTGCGTGGCGCTCCAAATACCCCAAAATATCAGTGCTACGGTCATCAGACCTATAACAAATTTATTTTTAATTGAAAATTGAATGATCCTTCCTAACATGTCCTGTATTTATTTTGTTATTAATCTGTAGTATTTGATTGCTGCCCCTACAATAGCAAGCAACATGAGTATGCTGCATAAAACTCCAATAATGGTCATAAAGACCTTCTTATTTTTCGACCACTTTGGGTCCTTAATTTTTTTGGTATACTGACGTCTATTTGACCTCAGTCGAGACTTAGCCATTACTAACTAATAATGCGGAGTAAAAAATTAATAAGAGATAATTAGCGGTGCTTTAAAACAAGCAAAATTATCCGAGTAATTGAGGAGGCTGCCAAATAGGAAGAGAAATGCCAATTAAATTATTGGAATGTAGCAGGCAAAATTGAGTGATAGTTGGAATTATTAAATGCTCAGAAGAATTAATAAACTTAGATATATAAAATCCAGGGCAGGAACTACATTGGCAAAACGGTGAACAATTATCACTCTGATTTTTTTTTGAATTATCAGATTTTTTCACAATTGTTTCTTTTTGTTTGTTTCCTTTCATAACAGAGGCCCCATCAGCACAAAAAGTACAGCTAAGTGCCAATACTATACAAGCCATTATGAAAGCGAAAATTTTCATTGGGTGCAAAGATACTAAACTTCCATATGCAATACTATTGCAAAGTTTTAGGCTGAGCAATTTTCACATAAACCTTTGATTACCAAATTAATTTCTTCCAACACGAACTTTTGGGGGAGATTAATAGGGGGTATAATATTGTCGGTAAGGCAATAGGTTCTTTTACACTTTGAGCAATGAAAATGTACATGAAGATCTTCCGGGTGACATTCACAACCCTCAACACATAAAGCATATTTAATAGCACCCGTACCATCATCAATGCTGTGTATTATTTTCTTAACCTCAAATGTTTTTAGTGTCCGATAGAGGGTTATTCTATCTGCCTTTTCAAAAAATTGCTCTAATTGACTGAGGCTAATTGCAGCTCCCTGCTTTGACAACACTTCCATGACCAAAAGACGCATAGCAGTGGATTTTACCCCTTTAGCCGCTAACTTGAATTCCATAATGTTTCCCATTTCCATACAGGTAATATTTATAAACAACAAGATTTATTCATCTGAATTGGTGGACAAGCAACAGTACCATAGCTGCAAAATACACAACAATCTCCCTGCTTTGGCTTCAGTACGGTTTCACAATTGGTACACTTATAAAAGTATTGACAAGCATCAGTGGGCATTGTTTCTTCTTTCTGAAAACTGCAATGGGGACAAGTTATGGTTGATTGCAACGTTAATGTTTTTTCCATTCTTTATTAGTTTTTATCGCAGCAAGATTTACCGCTTCCTGGTGAACATGATTTAACTTTTTTACAACTTTCTTCAGAAGCAATGCAAAGTTCTACATGAGGCATTTTGCCTTTCCCTACATACTTTTCCCTGGCTTGTTGAACCTGGCTCTCTACTTTATTATATGCCTCTGTTGTTAAATCCTTATAGGAAGAAATTGAAAGAAAGAGGTCAGCATAAATCTTTTCAATATCCGCCTGAAACTGTTTTTCAAATGATGGCTTTATCAACTTCTTCTCTTTGTAACTGGCAATAGTGTTCTTTGCAATAATACCTGCTTCTTCTTTACTTAATTTATCAACTTCTTTACCCTTATACCACTCACTGCTATCTGGAAATGTTTGAAAATAACTATCCGCTTTTGTTTGGGATAATGTGGTAAGTTCAAGATTATGATTTGCGCTAACTGTTTTAATAATTTCTGCCTTTTTATCTTCTTCTGTTTTAGTGTTCCATTTTACCGCTACAATTGTTCCCGTTTTATTTAACCATGCTCCCTCTACTGCATCATTATATTTCTCCAAATCAACTAACAGAAACTTTGCTTTACTACCGCAGCCAATTGATGGCGCAGCATGACAAACTAATGGTGCCTCATAGAATGAAACGCCTGTATTATTTGTACTCATAAAATCATAGCTTTTTACTTTATAGCCCGTTTTGCTGATAGCTGCTTCAATTGTTTTTACATCAACTTTTGATTTATCAAAAGTTACCAGGCTGCTCCGGTTAACATAAGAAGTTTGATAGGTCAAAACACCATTTACTTTCGCTATTTCATTATTCACTTCCGCTTCACAGCTTTCACAACTCATGCCTTGTATAGTAAATTTTACTTGCTGCCTGTTATAAACTGCTGCAACTAATGCTGACTGTAATTTTGGTTTTGGAAAAAACATTTTTGCATAGAGCGGGAAAGTTATCATCAGAATAGCAAATACAGTTACTATTGCTAAAAATACTCTGGACTGAAAAAGTGAAGCCTTCCCGGTTGTTTCGCAATTACAATCCCTATCATTTATTTTGGCTGGTTTTAATTTAAGATACCAGGCAAAGACTAACACAGCAATTGACAACCCAATTAAATAAGGCCTTGCAGGTTCTATCCATGAAAAATTTGCAGCAATACTGCTGCTACCCGCAAGCAGCGCAATAACAGGTGTGATACAACAAAGCGAGGCCGCAATAGCAGTAAGAGCACCTGCACCCATAAATGTTCCCGATGATTTTATACTTATCATACTGTTTCCAGTTTTTGAGTTTGCACATTAATTTGCTTAAAGGATGGCTTTAATATCTTTATGTTTTCAAGGGTAAGAGAGTAATAAATTGTCTGGCCTTCCCTTCTTGTATCGACAATATTTCCATCCTTCAACTTCCTTAAATGTTGTGATACAGCCGGAATACTCATGCCTAATATATCAGCGAGGTCGCAGGGGCATAATTCTTTCTCTTCTTCCAATAAATAAATGATCTTCAGCCGTACTTCATTGCCTGCTAAAGCCAGTATATTAGATAAACTTCCAAAAGACTTTTGAGCTGTTCTTAGTTTGATCTTACAATTTTTTATTTGTTCATGATCGGCAAGTTGCCTGATGCAGGTAGTATTCTCCATGAGGCAAAGATAAGAGAAATTAATATTTAAGCAAATACTTAAATAAAAAGAGCCGACTATTTACAACAATCCTTTTTTC
This sequence comes from Sphingobacteriales bacterium, assembly GCA_016200915.1. GTDB lineage: Bacteria > Bacteroidota > Bacteroidia > Chitinophagales > Chitinophagaceae > AWTP1-9. Next base: position 90,839 of record JACQDV010000008.1, on the reverse strand, counting down.
TCACAAAAATTGCTTTGAAGATCTTCCAGAAAAATTGCCCTATTGATTTTAATATTTTCATTATAACATCATTCGATTTACAGGATTTCAAGATAACCCAAACTGCCTACATTTTCATCCCCTCCATTGGGTTAGAGCCTATCTTAAAAATATACTCACTATTCAGCAGGTAAGCGCCGCTGATTACAACTACATCACCATCTTTTAAACCTGATTTGATTTCAACACGGTCATTGCTTTCCAAACCAATCTCTACCATTTTATATTTGAATTTGTGGCCACTGGTTTGTATCCATACAGAGGCGCCTTTGTTATCACGGATAACCGCATCCGTTGGCAACGACAATGAATTATGCTCTTTGTTCTTAATTGAAACATAAGCCTGCATTCCGGGCTTCAATTTATTTCCGGGATTAGGGATCGTTACCCTTACCAAATTAATTCTTGTATCAGGATTAATTTCAGGGTTTATAAACTCAATCTTTCCTTTTACTTCTTTGCCCTGCATGTCAGGAAACTGTACAGTAGCCTGCCCGCCTTTATCAATAAATGAAAGCTGGGAAGAATAAATCTGTGCCTCTGCCCATAAGCTGGTAAGGTCAGCCAGTCGCACAACAGTCCCACCTTCTGTTACATAATCTCCTTCTTTAACATCCATCGTAGTTATGTACCCTCCTGCATTGCTATAAAAAGAAGTAAGCGGAGTAGCTTTCTTGTTCTTCGCCAATTCCTGAATTTGTGCTTCACTCATTCCCCACAATAACAGCTTGTTTTTTGCAGCCTGAACTAACTGGTCAAAATCAATCAGTGAATTATCCAATGCTTTTTGTTTCTCTAATTGTAACAGGTATTCCTGTTTTGCATTATTCAATTCTTCACTGTACAAATCAAAGAGCTTTGCACCTTTACTTACATAATCACCTATATTTTTGAAATACAGTTTTTCAACTCTGCCCATTACCCTTGAGCTAACTGCATTTTCTTTTAACTGGTCAAAATTTAATGTAGCAGTTAATACAACCTGGTCTCCGATAGAACCGCTGCGAATTGTATCCATAAGAATATTACCTAACTGCACCTGCTGTTCACTAAGTTCTATTTCATCCATAACTGTACCGCCACTTATTTTTTTTGCAATGGTTAAATCCATTTTGCAAACAGGGCATTTGCCGGGTTTATTTTCTTTTACCTGCGGATCCATTGAGCAGGTATAATATACATCCGGGTCGGCAGGGGTTTCTGTTTTTTTACTTTTACAGGCAAATAGTAAAATTGACAGTATCAATACAAATAGATATTTCATAACTATTCATTTACTTTTATAAAACTTTCGCTATCCATTAGAAACTGTGCATTAGCTGCTACTGCATCATAAGGGGTTAAGCCATCTATGATTTGAATTTTATTATTGTAACTCAAACCTGTTTTAACTTTCAACGCTTTAAAAACAGTTCCATATTTTTTAAATACAATTTTATCCAGTCCCAGAGAAATGACTGCATCTTTTGGCAACCAGTCAGCATTTATTTTATTACCAAAGATGGTTGCCTTAACCTTGCTGCCAACGGGTATATTCATTTCATGATTTTCAAAATATACTCTTGCTGTCAATGTCTTGCTGCCTTCCCTAAAGAATGGTTCAATAAAATCAATCTTTGCCCTGAAGTCTTTACCGGGGGCTGTTTCAGGAACAATACGAACTGTGTTCCCGGCTTTGACTAAGGTTTGAGCGTCTGTATAAATATTCAGCACTGCCCAAAGTTTATGTGGATTATATACTGACAACAAGGTTTGTCCTTTCTGCACATACATTCCTTCTTTAAGCATCAATTCCCGTGTTGTAATTGGTTCGGCATTATTCATTGAGGGTGATGCTGAGATTGATGTATTCATACTTAGTGCATCGTGTATATGACCATTGTAATTGCTGTAAACAGGTACAGTTAAAGAAGGTTTCCCGGATTGAATTACCTGTTGCAGTTGTTCATTGCTCATACCAAGCAATAACAATTTTTCTTTTGCAGCATTGATAAATGAGGTGTTGGCTGCATCACTTTTAATAAGGAATAATAAATTTTGTTGTGCAGTCAATAATTCAGGGCTGTAAATATCCATTACCTTTTGTCCTTTACTTACATCCTGGAAAGTATATCTTAGGTAAAGTTTTTCAATACGTCCGTTTACCCTTGCAGAAACAGAACCTACTTCACGGGTATCGTACTGCACCATTCCCAATGCTTCCACCTCAACTTGTTCTTCACTTTGCTGAATGGCTATTGTTGGGATAGTTGATATTACATAACTGTTTGTTGGCTTTAAAAGTGTATTAAGGTTAACATCTGTAAGAGCTTTTTCATCTCCACCAAATGGAACTAAGTCCATGCCGCATATCGGGCAATTACCAGGTTTATCACGTACAATTTCATGGTGCATGGGGCAGCGGTATTGTTGTTTGCCTGTCGCATTTGCCTTGTCATCTTTACCCGAAGAATTACAGCCAACAATAATTACAGCCAGCATCACAAAAAGATACAGCACCGTTTTTTTTATATGCAGAGTTTGTTTCAGCATGGTTATCGTTATTTTATTTCTAAAACTTTTTCCAGTGCAACCTGCATCATTAATAAATCCTGAAGCTGTTGCAGGTATTCCAGTTGTGTCATATTAAGGGTTTCCCAGGCATCAAACAGTGAAAAGAGTTCTTCAGTATTTTGTTCATACGCCAATTGCATGGTTTGAAAATTTTTGCGTAATGCAGGAATAATATTTTCATCAAATAATTTGATTTGCTTTTTCTTTACTTCAATATCATTCTGCATACCATAAGCCATACCTGTTGCCTCGTTCACTATTGTTTGCTTTTGCTGATATAGCGATTCCGTCTTCCACTTTAAACTTTCAACATTTGCTTTTGCAGAACGGGAAGACCATTTGGTTAAAGGGATTTTTACAGTACCTAATAATGTGTATTGCATTGGCAAACCTCCAAAGCCAAACATGTGTTCATAACGAACGCCAAACTCAGGCTTTAGCTTTGCCTTCTCTGCACTCTGTTGCAGATAATTAACTGCTATGCTTTTTTCAATGGCTTTAATATCGCTCCTGGAATTAATAAAAGTTGTGCTGTCAAATGCAGTAGCTGAATAATTTTTTACCACATACATAGTATCAACATCGAAAGGAAATAATTTATCCCTGCTCATCAAAGTGTTTAGAATAATCCTGCGCTGCTTTATTTCATTTTCCAGCATCAACCGCATGTTCTGGATATTTCCAATGGCAGCTTTCGCTTTATAATAGGCATTGATTTTACCCAAACCATTTTTATACCTTATCTCCGCACTCTGTATCATAAAGTTCAGCAGCTTCTCATCTTGGTCAAGTACGCTTAATTTCTTTTTAATAATTATCCATTCATAATAATTCTTTTTCGCCGCAGCCACCAATTCATTCAGTGTGGCCTTTTTTCTTTCAGCATCAACAGACGAAACTGACTGCAAATATTTTTCTTCTGCATCCAGCCTCTTTTTATTGGGAAACATCTGTTCCGCAGAAATTTGATATTGTCCCATACCAAAAGCACCGTTGTCGCCTTTCTTCCAGTATTTTGGATTGTACGGGGTCATCCAGAGACCAGTACCAACAGTTGGTGCATCCCAATTCCTTGCCCCCTTAGCTGCTTCGTCTGATGAACGAATATCTGCGTCATACATCTTTAATGAAGGATTGTTTTTTTGAATAGTATTGATAATGCTATCAAGACTAACAGTTTGGGCTGTCGCTGAAAACAAGCTAAATACAAATGCAAGCGATATTGTTATTTGTTTTTTCATACTATTAATGTTTAGCATCTAATACTTCCAGTTTGCCATGCTTTCTTAACTCATATTCTTTTGTCATTAAAAAAATTAGTGGGGTAACTAAAAGAATATGTGTTGCAGAAGTTAATACACCGCCTATCATTGGCAGTACAATCGGTTTCATTACATCGCTGCCAACACCGCTGCTCCACAAAATTGGAATTAATGCAAACAGTGATACACATACCGTCATTAGTTTGGGACGTAACCGTTTAGCAGCGCCAGCAATTACATACTCTTTCAAATCGGCCTTTGTAATGGTTTCTTTTGAATTACCTTTTAATGCTACTAATTGCTGCATCGCATCATTCAGATAAATTACCATTACAATACCGGTTTCTACCGCTAATCCAAACAAGGCAATGAAACCTACTGAAACAGCAACAGATAAATTAACGCCCCAGAAGTAAATCATATAAGCGCCGCCTATTAATGCAAACGGTACTGATATTAAACTGAAGAAGGCTTCCCTCGCTGAATGAAAAGCGAAATACATACAGAGGAAAATAATCAGTAGTACAATGGGCAAAATAAGTTTCAATGTCTTTTCGCTTCTTATCAGGTTTTCATATTGACCGCTCCATTCAAGAAAATACCCTTTCGGTAATTTCTGTAACATGGAATTTAATTTTTGTTGTGCTTCTGCAACTGTGCCGCCCAAATCCCTGTCCCGTACATTAAACAATACAGTGCCTCTCAATAAAGCATTTTCAGAATTTATCATTGGCGGGCCTTCTGTTATTTTTATATCAGCAACCGCTTCTAATGGTATGGGGCCGAAATTCATTGTCTGTACCTGTAAGCGTTTGAGGTCGCCCAGGTTATTGCGAAAGTCCTGGCCAAATCTGGCATTCACTGAAAAGCGTTGACGGCCTTCTACCGTTGTTGTCAGTTTCATTCCGCCCAATGCACTTTCCACTACCATATTTACATCATCCACACTTAAACCGTAGCGAGCTATTTCATCCCGCTTTATAATTATATCAATGTACTTACCCCCGGTAATTGGTTCTGCATATAAATCTTTCACGCCGCTTATCCCTTCCAGTTCTTTTTTTATGGTTTGTGCAAAGAGATTGATGGTATCTAAATTCTGTCCATATACTTTTACGCCCACATCAGTACGGATACCGGTTGACAGCATATTGATACGGTTGATGATTGGCTGCGTCCAACCGTTAGTTACGCCGGGAATTTGCAGCTTAGAGTTGAGTTCATTGATAATATCCTTCTTTTCCATCCCTTTCCGCCATTCAGATTTCGGTTTCAATAAAATAATCGTCTCAATCATACTAATCGGAGAATTGTCGGTAGCCGTATTAGCCCTTCCTGCTTTGCCCAACACGTTTTCTACTTCCGGTACTGATTTAATAATTCTGTCCTGCACCTGCAATAATCTTTTTACTTCTGCATTGGATACATCAGGCAGTGTAACCGGCATAAATAAAATTGAACCTTCGTCTAATGGTGGCATAAATTCCTTTCCCAAACTCATTAATAATGGGATACTGATTAACAAAGCGATGATATTAATACCAATGGTTGTTTTTCTCCACTTTAGACATAGCCTTATTAATGGCTCATATATTTTTTCCAACACCCTGTTTACAGGATTGGAACTTTCCGGCCTGAATCTGCCTTTCATAAAAAAAGAAATGAGTACAGGCGCTAATGTTATCACTAAAATAGCGTCCACTATTAAGATGAAAGTTTTGGTATAAGCTAACGGTCCAAACAGTTTTCCTTCCTGACCTGTAAGCAGGAACACCGGTAGAAATGATGCGATGATGATAATGGTAGAAAAGAATACGCCTCTTGATACCTGCTTGCAGGAGCTTTCAATAATACTCATCCTTACATCTTCCGGTATTTTTGTATAATTCCTTTTGAATAATTTTTTCATGCTATGCTTTTTTATTTGCTGGGTTATTTTGCCATTCTGATAGATTGCGGTAGGAGTTCTCCGACATGATGATCCCGTTATCTACAATAACCCCGATTGCCAGCGCAATACCGGTAAGCGACATAATGTTGGATGATACGCCAAAGGCATTGAGTAAAATAAAACTCACTGCAATGGTAATGGGAATTTGTATAATGATGCTTAATGCACTCCTCCAGTGAAAAAGAAAAAGAATAACGATGATGCAAACCACTGCAATTTCTTCAATCAATTTGCTTTTGATGTTTTCAATAGATGCTTCAATTAAGCTGCTCCTGTCATAAGCTACATTAAAACTTACTCCCTTAGGTAAACCTTTTTGCACTTCACCCATTTTCTTCTTTATGGCTTCAATTACTTTTTCTGCATTCTCACCATACCGCATCACCACGATGCCGCCTACTTTTTCACCCTCACCATTTTCATCAAAGATTCCCAACCGCAGGTCACCTCCCATTTGAACAGATGCAATGTCTTTAACCCTCACCGGAATGCCATTGTAATTACCTACCGCAATACTTTCCAGGTCGTCTTTATTTTTTACATAACCCAATCCACGGATGATGTAAGCCATATCACTCATTTCAAATTTCCTTCCACCCACATCATTGTTATTGGCTTTCACTTTATTCATTACATCCATCAGCGACACTTTATAAAATTGCAGTTTCACCGGATCAACAACTAATTGATACTGTTTTTCAAAACCGCCGAATGAAGCTACTTCAGCTACACCGGGAACTGTTTGCAACGCCAATTTTACATACCAATCCTGCAATGCTCTTTGCTCACCTAAATCCATATCCCTTGCATCAATGGTGTACCAGAATACATGGCCAACGCCAGTTCCATCCGGCCCCAATGATGGCGTTACCCCCTGCGATAATAAACGCTGTGCATAATTCAATCTTTCCAGCACTCTTGTTCTTGCCCAGTAAACGTCAACGTTATCTTCAAAGATCACATACACAAAACTCATCCCGAACATGGAAGTACCACGTATGTTTTTAATCTTTGGAATACCCTGCAGGTTGCTCACTAACGGATAGGTTACCTGGTCTTCTATTACTTGCGGGCTGCGCCCCATCCATTCGGTAAAAACAATCACCTGGTTTTCTGAAAGGTCTGGTATGGCATCTATCGGGTTTTGTTTTACCGAATAAATGCCCCACGCAAAAAGGCTGCCTGCAATGAGCAGGACGATAAGTCTGTTGCGTAAAGCCAGTTCAATTAATTTTTGAACCATAATTTTATGTTTTTACAATTTCAAATTTCTTAACCTTAAAGAATTCCCGATCACTGAGACGGAACTGATGCTCATTGCTGCGGCGGCTATCATTGGCGACAACAAGATGCCAAAAAATGGAAATAATATTCCGGCAGCAACAGGAACTCCTATAACATTATATATAAAAGCAAAGAATAAATTCTGTTTAATATTTCTCATCACTGCCTTACTTAATTTTTCTGCTTTTACAATGCCCTGCAAATCGCCTTTTACCAAAGTAATTTCAGCACTTTCGATTGCCACGTCGGTGCCTGTTCCCATACCAATACCTATATCTGCCTGCGCCAGTGCTGGTGCATCATTGATGCCATCGCCTGCCATCGCTACTACTTTACCTTCTGCCTGTAAACGCTTTATCTCATTCAACTTATCTTCTGGTAAGTATTCTGCTTTATAACCTGTTAAATTGAGTTCATCTGCAACTGCTTTTGCTGTGCTTGCATTATCGCCTGTAAGCATGATCACTTCTATTTTATTTTTTAAAAGTTCTTCAATTGCTGCTTTGCTGTTGCTTTTTATTTTGTCTGTAATAGTGATATAACCTGCAGCAGTTCCACCTATTGAAATATAGGAAACTGTTTTGCCGGTTGCCTGTTCCTGGTAAACCTGTCCTGCAAGACTTTCAGGAATAACGGTATTTATTTCCTCCATGAGCTTTTTATTTCCGAGTGCTATTGTTGTGTTGTCAACAGTACCTGTTACACCTTTACCGGCAATAGTTTTAAAATCTTTTACCTCAGAAAAAGACAGTTTCCTTTCACCAGCATATTTTACTACTGCGGTGGCTAATGGATGTTCGCTTTGTTTATTAAGCGAACTTATTTTTTGCAACAGATCATCCTCGTTAAAATTTGCAGCTGCAACTATTTTTTCAACAGACGGTTTTCCTTCTGTGATGGTGCCTGTTTTGTCAATGATGAGGGTATCAATTTTATTCATTTTTTCCAATGCCTCGGCATTTTTAATTAATACACCCGATTGTGCTCCTCTGCCTACGCCCACCATCACGGACATGGGAGTGGCCAGGCCCAAAGCACAGGGACAGGCAATGATGAGTACTGCAATCGCATTTACAAAAGCATAAACATACCTTGGTTCAGGCCCAAACAGTACCCAGGCACTAAATGTGAGTGCCGCGATGATAACAACAACCGGAACAAAGTACCCGGAAATTTTATCTGCCAGTTTTTGGATAGGTGCTTTAGAGCGGCTTGCATCATTCACCATTTGAATGATACGGGACAGCAAAGTTTCTGCGCCAACTTTTTCTGCTTCCATCACAAATGAAGAGGTTGTATTTATTGTACCTGCAGTTAGGCTATCGGCTTCCTTTTTATCAACAGGAACCGGCTCTCCGGTTATCATAGCTTCATCAATGGTTGCAGTGCCTTGTAATAATTTACCATCAACAGGAATTTTTTCTCCCGGCTTAATCCTTAACTGATCGCCTTTTTTTATTTCATCTATCGGTATAATTTTTTCTTCTCCGTTTGTAACCAGGATGGCTTCCGATGGAACTAATTTTAATAATGCTTTTATTGCTCCGCTTGTTCTTCTGTGTGCCCTTGCTTCCAGGAGCTGGCCCAGTAATATCAATGTGAGGATAACAGTAGTGGCTTCAAAATATACAAACACAGTTCCGCTTGCTGTTTTGAACTGGGCAGGAAAAATACCAGGAAATAACATGGCTACTACACTAAAAATAAATGCGACACCGCTTCCAATACCTATAAGAGTAAACATGTTTAAATTCCAGGTGACAACAGAAGTCCATGCTCTTTTAAAAAACATCCAGGTGGCGTAAAACACTACGGGAATTGAGAGGGCAAATTGAATCCAGTTCCATATCTGCTGATGCATAATTTTCAGCAAAGGATTGTTAGGGATCATATCAGACATCGCAATAACAAGAACAGGAAGGGTGAACAGCACTGCTACCTTAAACTTCTTCAGCAGGTCATTGTACGTTTTATTTTCTTCGTCTATGGCAGGCTGCAAGGGAACGAGATCCATTCCGCAAATGGGACAGGAACCCGGTGCATCTTTTATGATCTCAGGATGCATCGGGCAGGTGTATTGAACTTTCTTTGCTGCAGCAGGAACTTTTTCTAAATTCATTCCGCATACAGGACAGTTACCAGGCTTGTCATACAACTTATCACCTTCACAATGCATGGGGCAATAATATTTATCACCCTTACCCGCAGAAGCTGTATGATTGCAGTGTTTGCACGTTTCTTTTCCTGCTTCCTTATTTTCATCGAATGGTTTATTCACTAAATGCATTCCGCAAACCGGGCAATTGCCGGGCTTGTCGTAAACCTTATCCCCTTCGCAATGCATGGGGCAATAATATTTATCACCAGTACTTTCTGCAACTGGATGAACATGATTATCAGGAGATGGTTGCGTCATATTCTTCTATTTATAAAACATGCAGTGCTAATTTATTTATATGCTCAATGCATGTTTCCGGTTACCAATTGACCAAACTAAAATCCTATTCAATCACCTGTTCTATTTTTACACAGGCATTCATTTCCGTTCCTTTGAAATAGGGGTTTTGTATTGCAGCACTTTCACTTAACCAGTTTGCGCCTTTATTGTCCAGTGCCATCGGGCAATGATCATAATAGATTTTTTTACCAACTCCGAATGCTTTTATCAATTCATACGTGTGCGTTGATAATTCACTAAAATGTATTCTTTCAGCATTGATATCTGCACTTTTAATAATAGCGTCAGCATGTTCCTTAATTGCACTGATATGTTCAGTGTATGCAGCTTTCTGGTTGGCAGCCAATAAGGAATTATCAAATTGGCTAATCACCTGGAGCATCATGGCAGCACCCTTCTTTGCTTCAGCAGCATCGTGGCCTACCAAAGCATGTTTAATGTGAAAATAATGGCTGGCCACTTCTTTAATATGAGCCGCTACATCAGCACTTACGTTGGCGAACGATGCTTTGATAACCGGGGCATCTACTTTTTCTGTTGAAGTAGCAGCACTTGAATCCATCTTGGCCATTTGGTCACTGTTCATAGTATCTTTTTTTTCTGCAGTCTTGCTGCCGTTGTTGCAGGCTGCAAGTGCTAATACTGCTATTGCTAAAAAACCTATTATTGAATGTTTCATATTTTTTATTATTTTTTAAAAAAAATTAAATGGAAGCTGCATGCAGCTTCCATTTTTGATTTAAGATTTAGATTTTACAACGGGTTTTTTTTCAACCAAACCCATTCCGCATTTTGGGCATCTGCCTGGCTTATCACTTACCACATCCGGATGCATACCACAGGTATATGTTTTCATCACTTCCATTTTCATTTTTTCTTTTGGAGAAAGTGCTAAATTCATTCCGCATTTAGAGCATTTGCCTGGCTTGTCACTGGTAACATCCGGGTGCATAGGACAAGAATAGGTTTGTACTATCTTCTTTGTTTCTTTCATATCCATTCCGCATTTAGTACACTTACCAGGCTTATCACTTGTTACGTCCGGGTGCATGGGGCAGGCGTATATTTTCATCACATCCATTTTCATTTGCTCCTTTTTGGAGATAACCAAATCCATTCCACACTTGGAACATTTACCCGGTTTGTCACTCATTTCATCAGGGTGCATCGGGCAAGAGTAAGTGCTTATTACAGTGCCGCCTTTATTCGCATCCGGATTAGCTTTTGCTTTTTGAGCGAAACTTCCAAATGATGTGGTTATTGCCATTAATAGAATGATTACTTTTTTCATTTTGTTTGTCCTTTTGATGATAAATATTAAAGTTGTTTTCTTTGATAATGGCAGCAGTCTGGTAATTTTTGATACACCATATCATCAGCCCTGTATTTTTCCGTATCATTACCAACAGATGCAATTTTCTTTTGAACATTATCTGCTGCATCTTTTTTAAAAACACTGTATTTTAAAGTAAGTAACTGTGTGTACTCATCCCAAACCGCAGACTTTACACCATCTATCGCATTTGCGGCGGTTTCAATTCGCCTTTTATCCATACTGCATGTGCCGGATACTTTTATTTTTTCTGTTTTTATGCCAGGTTCTCTTTGTGTCTTATCACTTTGTGCACTGGCTGATTGAAATGTTGCTAATGCAAACAGCATTGCAAACAATAATTTAATCGTTTTCATTGTATTTAATTTTTATTGTGAATAATTGAAATGCTAACTGCTACAGGCAGTTTTATTTATTTTGAAACCAGTAAAATTGAATTTGAAAAAGGGCTAATTAATAATGTGCCCATTACCGGCAGAATGCCAGGTATTACAAGAAGAAGTAGAAATCAAATACGGAAATTGCAATTGAGAATGTAAACGGGAATACCATGATGTGCCGGGGGAGCATGGCTTGCGTTAGTTATATCCATTGGCTCTTTTGCCAACGCTGTTATCTCAAAAGATGGTGTAAATAAATGGAGGTCAGTAAAATGCTTAACAGGATTGCTGATGTCATCAGCAGCAATATGGGTATCTTTTACTTTTAAGCTATTGAACTTTGTTTTGCAACACCCACTTTTTTTTTCGCCCTTAGCGCATTTTTCTTTAGAATCCTCTACGAGGCTTATAGAGGTTGATTTCAATTTGCCACAGCAATAGAATTGCTTTATACCCACTCCAAAGCTGGAGAGCGCATAAATACAAATCAGTAATATGAGGGAAATTTTTTTCATTCTTAAAACTTGCAGGGCAAAACTAAGTTTTCTCAAAAAATGAGTTTGTCAGCTACAATACAAAGCTACTCATTTATTTCAAAGGTTGTTTACATAATTATGGCAATGATTTACAGTATTTTGGGCTTGGTTATTCCTTTTAAAATGGCCAACTGCCTTCCTTTTCTTTCTTCATCAGTATCGGCAATAAAAGCATTTTTTCTAATATTTTCAACATACTCTGGAGGCAGCCCATTCTGTTCAGCGCCCGTAACTACAAATTCCTTATACCAGTCATAAGGCATTAGGTTATTATCAACAGCACTTTCGTCTGCTATATAGACCTGTGCCTGAAAAGTTTCGCCATTATCGTCCAGCAAGTCAACTACTGCCTGGTTATAACCGTTCCCTAATCCTTCTACTGCATCCAGTGCAGGCTTTTCTGCTTCATTAATTTCAAACACGACACCTACTATGGTATCACCATCAATATTAGTTTGTTGAATATTTCCCTTTCCTGAACCATCGTTACTTCTTTTATTAAATGAAAACTTGTACCCAGGTAATGGAAGCATTACAAACCTTTATAGCGGACGGCACCCTTTGTTTCAGGCGATTAGCGTTCATATTAGAACCGTATGCAAATATTTTCATTTTTCCTTTTTTATAGTTTGTCTAATGGTATCCTCTTTGTTCCACCAACCTTTTTAAAATGGCTTGGCGTAAGTCCTGTTACCTTTTTAAACTGAGCAGAAAGATGTGCAACACTGCTATAACCTAATTGCATTGCAATCTCACTTACATTCATTTCATTGTAGATGATGAGTTCTTTCGCTTTTTCTATTTTTTGATTGATTATATATTTCTCAATAGTAATGCTTTCTACTTCAGAGAATAAACCACTGAGGTAGCTATAATCCTTATTCAATTTTTTAGAAAGTATATCAGAAAAATTATGCTGCTTATCTGTTGGACTATAATGCACTTGCTCAACAATTATGTTTTTGATTTTTTCAATCAACTTTTTCTTGCTATCATCTAATACTTCAAATCCAAGAGCCGAGAGATTTATTTTCAATTGTGCCAATAGCTTTTCAGATGAATCTTTCTTTAATTGTACTTCGCCTAATACAACAGAATTGGCAAAAAGCTTTAGTTTGTCCAGTTCCTGCTTCACTACCAAAATGCAGCGGTTGCAAACAATATTCTTTATGTAAATAGTATTCATTTTTATTAAAGATAGTATGTCTGTCAATATTTCAGAAGCCACATTTGAGTTATTCACTTTAAAAAATTAACTTTATAATTGGTTCAACGCCCTAAATTATCTCTAAAGTCCGGCATGAGAGTGTAAACATGGCACCTATGAATAATATAGAACTTATTTTAGCGAATAATTCAATACTTGAGTTCCAGCCGGGACTGCCACCTGATTATAGTGGCCCCCTTCTCAGAGGCTCTACTGCTATATCAACCAAGACAAATCATGCAGAAGTTGTACTGCAACAATTAACGGGTGTTGATTATTTTATTCGATTGAGTTCAGGCAGGCTTCTAAAAAAGATTTTTGCAAAGGGATGGACCGCACAATACGGCCTGTACAGTAATTTCATACTAAAAAATGATGCCAGGAAAGAATTAAACAGCATCGGCAAATTTCATCTAAGAAAAGATCAATACCTCTGCTACTTAACCAAAGAAACTAATTGCAGTGTACTTTTCGAAAAGAATGAAGATTTCAGAATAATTGATTTTTTCTATTCACCCAAATTGTTACAAGAACTGGTTCCGTTTTTTCCTGAACTTCAGCAATTGCTTCAAGAATCTCCTCAAACAATATTAAATGGAGCCGGTGGATGGTCTATTCCTTCAATGAAAGAAATAACTAACCAAATTCTTGATTGTCCATATGATGAAAATACCAGACAGTTTTATTATGATATAAAAGTTCGGGAACTGTTATACCAACTACTCGAAAATTCTTTCAAAAGAAATATTAAATCATATCATTTTACTCCATTTGAAACAGCAAGGATTCATGAAGCCCGTGCTATACTTGAAAAATACATTGATAAAAAACCACCTTCTATTAAATCTCTTTCGAGGCAGGTAGCATTAAATGAGTTCAAACTAAAATCCGGGTTCAAGAAATACTTTCATGCCGGGATATTTGAGTGGCTGATGGAACAAAAAATGCAACATGCCAGGCAACTCATCTTAAACAGCAATAAGCCTATAAAAGAAATTGGGTCTTTAGTTGGTTACCCCCGTACTACCAATTTCATCACTGCTTTCCGCAGACAGTTTGGCGTTACACCAGGCGCCCTCAGAAGATAAAATACTGTTCGCAAAACTTTATTGACTACTTGCAAACAGCTTTCCCAAAAATCAGATAAAATAATGTCAGAGCTTTGTTCTTCATTACAAACCTGCCATGAAGAAAGCCGAAATAATAAATCATTTAGACATTGTAACAAGTTATCTTCTGATCTTCTTATTTACTTACACAGGCATCAGTAAATTGATTGACCATGATACCTTTAAAGCAAGCATTTTGCAATCTCCAGCAATTAGAAACCAGGAAGCAATTATCTCCTGGTTAATTCCTGTGACTGAATTATTAATAGTTGCAATGCTTTTACTAAATAAATATAGGCATGCTGGACTTGTATTTTCGCTTGTGCTGATGATAACGTTTACTGCTTACATAGGCTATATGCTTTTATTCATACCAAGCCTTCCTTGTTCCTGCGGAGGCATCTTGAAAGAATTATCGTGGAGTAACCATTTGCTGTTTAACAGTTTCGTTATTGTATTAATTCTTATTTCCTTGTTTTCTAATACCAGGCAAAAACTTTTTATTGCAATAAACAGGACAAGCCGAAAACCTGTATAAAATAGTAGGCTATTTTCTAATCAAAAAAAAATTATTTTATGAAAAAGTATCTTGGAATTTTTGTTGTGATGCTGGCGCTCACTGCATCAGCCTTCACTGTTAACCATAAGAATACAAAACTTGTGGGTAATGAATATAGCTACAACCTATACGGTCAGCCGGGCCAAGACAATGCTTCCAATCTTAACAATCCTGCCAACTACACTTTGGTAAGTCCCTTAATTTGCCCCACTCCAGGATCTCATCGCTGCGGTGTTAGTAGTGCAACCGATGATGGAACGGGACATCCTGATTTCACTAAATCCTATACAATTAGAAGTAGGAATTAGTTTAACAGTAAGAAGCCAGCGAGTATCTATAACAGCTGGCTTCTTTTTTATCTATCACTAATCACGAGCATTCGTATTTTTCTTACCGCTTTTTCCAATAGTAAGCCATTTTGCAGTAATTGCTTTTTAAGGGTTGCAATATTTGTGAAGGAATTTGTGAGATGTATGTCAATACCTGATCTATAGTTTGTTTCATCAATCACGGGTATTGTTTTAAAAAGTTCCTGATGATTCAGGCTTTCAATAATATATGTAACAGGCATATTCTGCAGGATAAAAGATGAATCCGTATACTCAAATATTTTCTCCTCATTAGCAGAGTTTGCACTGGTAAATCCTGGTGCAGGTTGCAGTATGTAACAAGTAACTTCTTTGGTTTCTTCTTTCACAGAAAAAGGGAAAAACCTATTGGCGTCATCCTGCAAATACTTAAAGGCCATACTATCATCTTGTATTTTCCATTTTGATTCATAGCAAATGATATTTCTTTCTTCCCATGCAGGTATGCTGTCCGAATTATCCGGGTAGTCAAGAAAAGCATGCACTCGTGGCCCTATTAACTGAACTCTATTTCCCATTCCAAAATACCCTCCCTGGTAATCTATAGTTCCCTCAAACGCAACTTTATAAAGATCAATTAGAGCGGAATTCACAAATTTAAATCCACGAGTATTATGGATCGTATCCTTTGAAAAACTAAAACCGTGTTCCCAATTTTCCGTTACTTTTGACATAATGAAAGCGTAGTTTATTATATATTTCTGAAATCTTCCGTTTCCTTCTTTCCATAAATCAGCATCCATGTCTATATCCTTCAATTCCTTTTTTACTGGAAGTATTATCTTTTTTCCTTCCAATACTTTTGATACATTTTGACTTGTTGCGTTATATCCATCTGTAATAAACTGTATCCGCCCATCTGGATTTATCCAAACGTGATGTGGAACAGTGATATGGGGGAACATATGACTGAGTATCGTGTCAGCATATAAGATAGTTAATTCCGGTATTTTAAATCTCTTAAATAATTTTACAACATCTTCTTTTTTATCAGGAGTTACCAGCAAAATTTTTATTTTGTCACCAAATTCTTTTTGCAGCTTCTCCATTTTTGGAAACGCCTCAATACACGTTCCACACCAATGGCTCCAGAAATCGATAATAACCAGTTTGCCCTTATAGTCTTTCGGAAAAAGAGATACACCGGGCTGATTAAACACGTTGTTAAAGGTTATCGGTGGCATTGAATCACCAATGGTGAAAGTTTTGTTTGTTTGAGCATAACTACCCAATGGTATTAAACATAAAACCACCAGGCGCATTAATTTATGTGCCATTTCAATAAAATTTAAGTTGATTGTTGGAATCGTAGTGAGAAGCCTACAGCATTTTAGTATCCCGGATTTTGAATTAATGATGGATTCAGGTTAATTTCCTGTTGGGGAATAGGCCATAAGACATCTGTTGGCTGCCAGGTGCTGCCTTTTATGGGTGCCAATAAATTGCTGGCCCTGCCAGTTCTTTTTAAGTCATACCAACGATGTCCCCATTCACAAAATAATTCAGCTCGGCGCTCCTGCTCAATTGCCAGTTTTAAAGATGGAATATCATTTGCCAATGTATTCCCAAGTCCTGCACGAACCCTTATACTATTGATGTCAGCCCGGGCATCGGAAATATTATTTAAGTTCAGTGCTGCCTCTGCATGAATCAGGTATTGCTCAGCCAACCGGAATACCATATAATATTCACTTAAGGTTGCGCCATTGGGCACTTTGTATTTAAAGGGAAAATACAATGTATCATTATTATAAACTCTTGAATTAACCCATGCACTTTTCCTGTTATCCCCACTTTCAAAAGAACCACGCAGGTTAGCAGTAACAAGATAAGTAGGATATGAAAACGGACTCGTTGGCAAAACCTCTAAACCCTCATAGGTATTAAATCCTGGTCGAACCGGCTTTAATTGCCATATTGCTTCTGTACTACCATTCAAAAAAACATTATTCAAATCAGCTTCCAATGAATAAACACCCGATGAAATAATGGAATTGGCTTCTGTGTTCGCATTCTGCCATTGGCTTGTATATAAAAAACATCGTGATAGTAGGGCTGCTGCGGTCCATTTATTTGGTCTCACTCTTTCTGTAGTCACATAATCCGAAGAAAGTAAATTTTTGGCATCAGTCAAATCATTTATCACCTGAATATAAATTGACGTAGTTGAAACCCTTGCCGCAGAAGCGTTGTCTTGATATTTACTCGAAAGGATAAGTGGCACATCTCCAAACAAGTTTACCAAATGAAAAAAGCAAAATGCCCTTATAAACTTTGCTTCACCCGTTAATTGATTTTTCAGTGAGCCGGACAATCCCTGCGACTGTGATAATTTCTCTATCGCAAGATTAGCTGCATAAATATATTTGTAGGCGGGTTTCCAAAATGAGTTATCAATATTTACATGATTAACTTGTGTAATCTGGTTTTTGGTAAATTCCTCATTCAATCCTGGTCCATAAGCATATAATTCATCTGCTGACATGCCGCCATAAAGTGTTATTGAGGAATTAGAAAAGAGGTTTCTGCTGGTAAGCATTTCACTATATATACCAGTGATAGCGCCTACAGCAGTTGAACTGTCTGAATATACCATATCACTATTCAACTGATCGTTAGGATCGTCAATTGCAATAAATTTTTTACAGGAAGTCAATAAGACTCCCTGTATCAGTACAATGAAAAGGAGTATGTTTATATGTCTTGGTTTCATTTGTTTCGTTTTAAAAATTAACCTGTGTTCCCACAGTAATCATTCGTAATGGCGGCAATGAGGACAGTGACTGATTTTCAGGATCATGACCTTTGTATTTTGTAATGGTCAAAATATTTTGAACATGCACAAACAATTTCCAGTTAACTGCATTCAACTTTTTAATCCAACTGGCGGGCAAATCGTATGATAATGCAATATTCTTAAGCCTTATATATGATGCATCTGTAAGTACGGCATCTGATGAGCCAATATTATAAGTTGCAGGGTAAAAAGCCAGATTGGTAAAATCCTGTGTGTATCGTTGATAAGGTGTGGCATCACCAGCTTTGCGCCATCGATTTACTGTATAGACAGGTTGGTTTATCAGAACACCTGGTGCCGTTTGAGAAAAATATACCGCATCATACCCAAGCTGCTTTCTAAATTCCAGCAATACATCTAGTCGAAATCCTTTATAACTAAAAGAATTGGAAAGGCCGCCAAAATATTTCGGGTCAGTGGTACCGTGGTACTCGTAGTCCCCATTATCAATTATTCCATCTTTATTCAAGTCTTCAAACTGGTATATCCCTGTTTGGGTATCAACACCGGTAAAATGTAAACCCCTGAAAGCATTTAACGGCTTACCAATAATATAAGTAGAGGCATAACTGCTGTTTGCTAATCCCGGAAATTTAGAAAGCGTATTCCGGTTATGGGAGATATTAAATGTAGTGTTCCACTGAAAGCTTTTACTTTTGATAATCTCTGCGTTTACAGCAATTTCAAACCCTTTATTTTGAACAGCTCCAGGAAAATTTAATAGCACATTCGTGAATCCTGTTTGTGTGGGTAAACTGTATCGAATTATTTGATTATCGCTCTTATTTTTATAGTAGTTAAGGTTCACTGTTAGTTTATCCTGAAAGAAGCCAAGCTCTGCTGCCAATTCTAATTTTTTATTTTCTTCCCAACTGTAGTTAGAATTAAATAATCTTGAAGGCGTGAGCCCTGGCTGCCCATCGTAACTATAGATTGTTCCTTTGTAGGTATCAAGAAATTGATAGTTTCCAATCTGGTCATTCCCTGTTACTCCGTAACTACCTCTTATTTTTCCAAAGCTCAGGAAGGGAAAAGATTTTTGCATAAAGTTTTCTTTTGAAAATATCCAGGCGGCACCCAAAGCGCCAAAATTTGCAAACCGGTTATCCGGACCAAACCTTGATGATCCATCCCTTCGTCCTGTAATATTGATAATGTATTTATTAGCCCAATCCATTCCTATTCTCCCGAAAACAGCAGCATAATGATATTGAACTTTTATATTAGTAGCACTTAAGTACGGAGCAGCAGCTATTGAATTTAATAATGCATCATTGGTATAGCCATCACCAATCATTAATTTTCGTTCGGATGAAGTTTGCTGGAATGTAGTGCCGGTAAGCACTTCTATTTTTAATTTATCTTTTACATTGAATTTGTAGGAAACCTGTGGCTCAATTATCCATGTTCTTATAAAATTATCACCGAATACAGCCGAACCTGTGGGTGCATAGGCGGGGTCTTGAGCGGAGATTGGCGAAGCAATCTTTTCGTCCGCACTTATTTTGTTGTAACCAAAATTGGCTTTTATTTCAAGTGAGTTTACTGGCTTATATGAAATGATACTATTGGCAGTTAACCGGTCTGTTAAAACAATATTTCTTTGCTTCAGTAAAGCCAATGGATTGCCAACAGAGTAATCTGCTTCTCTCCAAACAAATTTTCCGGTGGCATCTATCAGCGGATAGCCATTGGGAGGCAGGTTGATAAAAGTTGTCAAATCCTGCCCAGGCAATATGCTGTTGTCGCTACTGTAACTGGTTATGAAATTAAGGTTTAGTTTATTATCCTGACTTTTATGATTGATGTTTAGATCTGCAGTTGTTTTTTTATTTTCAAAGGCTCCGGGAAAAACCGTTGTTTCCTTGTAATATCCAGTCCCAATTGAAAATTTAGTGAATTGATTTCCGCCTGAATATCGCAACTGTGCATTGTATGTTTGAGCTGTACCACCAATAAATTCTTTTTTCCAGTCAGTATACCTATTCTGATCCCAGGACACTAAATCAGGGGCATTATAGTTTGCTGGAATAATACTATCATTTAAAAAGGCTTCCTTTCGCATTTCAAGATATTGTTGGGTATTCATCAACTTTATGGTTCTGCCAACCTTACCCCAGCCACGGGAAATATTTAACGACAGCGAATTTCTATCAGCCTTATTTTTTTTAGTTGTTATTAGTATAACACCGTTTGCCCCTCTTGAACCGTAAATGGCTGTTGCATCTGCATCTTTTAAAATTTCTATGCTTTCAATATCGTTAGGGTCAATGGAATTAAAAGGGCTGTTGGCCAGTATGCCATTCAGCTGTGTCAAGGCATCGTTGTCAGATAAGAACGGTACACCGTCAATGATAAATAAAGGGCTGTTACCATTTTGAATTGAGTTTTGTCCTCTTATCAAAGCAGTGAATCTTGAACCTGGCAGACCATTAGATTGTGTTACCAGTAAACCTGGCACAAGTCCTTCTAATCCGAGTATAGGGTTGGAGACTGGTTGATTGGTTATTTGTGTACCGTTTATTTTAATCACATTACCCGTGTTCAATTTTCTTGAAGTTGAATAATATCCCTTGACCACAGTTTCTTCAAGGCTATTGACAGCCAGCCGTAATTGAATCAAAAAAAATCGCTGCTTATCAATAGTTACTTCTTCCCTGTAAAACCCCACACTAGAAATAGTAAGCATGTCATTTTCATGCACACCCTGTAGAAAAAAATCACCTCTATAGTTTGTTGTAACGCCTCTGTTTGAATTTTTGGCAATAATAGTAGCACCTATCAAAGGCTCCCCGTTTTCGTTAGTCACATGTCCTTTTATATCTATTAATGAATCAAGTTGAGGAGCAGGGCGAAAAGTTGAGGTTTTTGTCTGAACAACAACATAATTTCCTTCAATAACAAATGAGAGTGGTTGATTGCTGAAGCAGATAGAAAGCACTTCTTTTAATTCTGCTTTTACAACGTTGCAGGTAACAGGCTGGCTGTTTTTTAATTGATCCCTTGTGTAAACAAATGAAAATCCGGTTTGTCTTTTTACTTCTTTAAATACCTTCTCAAGCGATGTATTTTTAACAGACAGGGTAACCGTTTGGCCATACCCTGTTGCTGACACCTGCAGGCAGGAAACAACGGTTAAAAGGATAAGAAGTTTCATAGTTAATAGGTACTTTAATCTTGGCAAAACAATATATAATTGCATAGATTTGTATTGTTTGGGTTTCTAAATTCAGTTGATAGCTCAGTTGATAATAGGGTTAACCCAAACTCCGCCGGCAGTGCTAGTAACACTTCCGGCTTTTGTTTGCAATAACCCGGCTTCTTCAATCGTCAGGGTAGTACATAAATAGTGTTGTTTTCTATTTTAAAATGAACATACCCGTTTAATTCAAGTAATTTTATAACTTTCGTCAAAGGTTCTTTTCTTAAAATAGTGGCGTTGAATAATTGTTTTATGTTGGCTTTATAAATAATTTTTGCATCATACCATCTTTCGAGTTGCATCATTATTGATTCAATAGTCGCATCATGAAAAACAAATAATCCATCCTTCCATCCTGTAATCTCATCTGCATCCAAAACTTTGTCTTTTGTTATCAATTTATTTTTTATCAAAGCTTGTGTGCCCGGCTCAAGCTTGGTAACGTTAGTTGCATTTGAAACTGTTACACTGCCTTCTAATAATGTTACTTGCTGTTCTTTTTCGTTTTGATAAGCATTGATATTAAAATGTGTACCTGTTACAACGACAGTAGTACTATCTTCCATCAGTACCCTAAATGGTTTTCTTTCATTCTTAGCTACTTCAAAATATGCTTCCCCGGTTATTATTACTGTACGTTCATTGTTACTAAAAGCCGGAGGATATTTTAGTGTGGTGGCAGCATTCAACCAAACCTTCGTTCCATCAGGTAATGTAACCTGGTACTGGCCGCCCACCGGTGTGGAGAGTGTATGAAGGGCAGCAGTATTTGTAGCACTACTATCTTTTACATACACTAATTCTCCATCAGCGGTTTTGTTCACATGAGAACCCGAATCACTTTCTATCGCCCCGGTTTTAGCATAGGTTAAATCAATTACTCTGCCATCTGCAAGTGTTAAGGTAGCCCGGTTGCCACCAGGTTTAAGTAAAGTGGTGTCAGTGGTAACAATATCTTCAACAGAACCCGGTTTGCTGGTCGTATATCTATAAACAAAAAACACACCAAGCAGAACGATTACCGAGGCTGCCGCAAGCCAAATCTTTTTGTTATAAAACTTTTTGAGAGGCGCTTTGAAGGCTCCTTTTTCCTGCATGGCCCGGTATGATTGCTCTGTCTGCACCTTGTCCATCCATTCAAGGTTGGCCGCAAGATTTTTTTCATCAGTCAGGTCCTCAAAAAGCTGCATGTTATGGTCACTTTCATTTACCCAGTTATCCAGTTCATCATGCTCTTTTTCAGTAAGCGTATGCCTGATAAAGCCTGCAATGAGATAAGCAGTACGGCTGGCTGCATTATCCATATCGCTGTAACGATTTTCTTTCATACTATTAAGTTAAGCCATGCTGATTACAAGAAGGAGAGAATGTGAAAAAAAGGCTTATTAAAACCCCAGGAAAATTTTAATGCAAAAGTAAAACACCCATAACATTGGTTTTATAAAACTTTTTTTAAGCTCATTGAAGCCGTCTTTTTTTTGAGCCTTAATGGTACTGGGATGCAGGTTAAGTTCCTGAGCTATCTGGCCGGTAGTTTTGCCTTCAAGGTAATACATAATAACAACCCTGCGCCTGGCGGGAGACAAGTCTTTTAATGCAGTATGAATAATCCGGTACACTTCACTTCGTACCAAATTATCAAATGGAGTATCGCTGGTAGTTTCCGTTTGCAGGTTTCTGTGGGTTTTGGCTCTTTTCTGTTCGCTTATAACAGCTTTAATACTATCCCTGTGTACAATTTTATATAAGTAAGCTTTAATACCTCCGTAGCTATTTAACTTATAATGCATGCGCCAGACCTTTACAAATGCCTCTGAAGCTATTTCCTCTGCAATAGGGCGGTTTTGTGTTAGCTGAAAGGAGTAGTGAGCCAAGGCTGGATAAAATTCATGATAAAAGAATGACAAGGCCTTCTCATTTCCATCCTGAAATAATAAAGCATAGTTGTTCCCATTATCGTTTTGCTCCTGCCGCATAGAAAATTTTCTTGTTCTAAATGCGGAGTCATCGAAAATGGAGTTACGCTCAATCTCATTAAAAAAATAAAAAGACGTGGAACTCCACTTACCGTTCTGAGGTCGTCGGAGACCCGGACACAATAAGGGAGCCCACGCCTAAACGTGAGCTCTTGCTTATCATCTTGTGTCCATGAAATTTCCGACGTTTCAGAACAAGACTCCAAGCGAAAGCTTCAAATAATTTTAGCCGAAATGAAGATTCGCAATATATCTATTCGCTTATAAAAGCGTGCAATTAGATACTAAAAGTAAGTTTTTATTTACACTTTGTTACTTTTTAAGTACATATTTTTTAGGCCATGCTAACTTTTGAAGAATAACTATAAAATGACTTCAGAAGAAAATAAAAACTCATTTAAGGGAGTTAGGTCAATGTTCCTTGCCGGAAGTGTTTCTAAGATGAAAGATATTGAGGACTTGTACCCAACAAATATTGCTAAGGCTTTAAAAATCAATCACAGTCGATACATTGAGAAACTACGTAAGCCAGGGAAATTTACATTTGAACATATTTGGCAGCTTTCCAAACTTCTGGAAATTGATGTGCAGTTGATAATTGATATTATTAAAAAGGAACTTCAATCTAATGCTAAGGTTAGTAAAAAGAAATCTCTATAAATTTCCAATTAGCTATAAGTTACGAATTGAATAACGAAGCTTTTTATTTCCTTCAATAATTCATTTGAGTTAGATTTGAAGAAGGTAAAAATAATTTTAACCTTCTAATTAAATGAAAGCATTTGAAGAACAGATTCAAAAGTATGTACGTTTGCCTGGCAACGAAATTATTATTTTCTCCAAGTCGCTTGAGCATTTAGCTTTTATGCATCTTAACCCTGTTACTGCCGGGTCATGCATTATAGACGCTAAGAAAAAGAAAGTGCATTGTTTTGGGCTGAGCATTACACTTCACCTGCAAGCTGATGAAAAAGAAGACACAAGGCTTGCTACGCTGCAGATATTTGGTGAGAAAAATGGATAGGTTAAACGATTTGAATAGGCAGCATTAGAGATGCTTAACCCCTTTAAAAAACGAGGCTTTTCATTTCCTCGTACAATGAATTTGAGTTAGATTTGATTAATTCATTTTCACATTTATTATTAAACTTTGCAGCCAAAAAAACATTCATTTACTAAAGCTGATACGATAAAGGTAATTGACCTTGGCTACACAATAAAATCGTCATCCCCGCTTTCCTTTGAGAAGTTTCTGAAAAAAGAATTCCCGAATTTTAATCTTGTAAAGTTACTTGAAGAGGTAGAAACTACTTTTACACCTACCACAAAACTTGCTATCTCAAGAACTATCTATTACCAGGATACACCGCCTAAACTAAGGGTGCTTTATAGCAATAATTTCACTAAAGATGAGGAGGCGCTCATATTTGACAGGGAATTTGTAAAATCTGTAAAAGGAGTTGAAATCAACCACTCTTACTGCGTAATACCAGAAACGCATCAGAAAAAAGGGCTGGTTAAAACAATATTCAGGGCAAGCCTGCAGGAATATGTAAACATGGGCGCTAAAAAAATTAATGTACATGCCGGGCTTAGTGGCGGAGGCCATGTATGGGCCAGGCATGGCTTTGTAGCAGTAGATCCTGCTGAGGTTCAAGTAATCCTTGATAATGCCCAAAAGCGCCTTAAAACGGCTGAATTTGCCCCGGTTAAGGGCATTTTTGATAAATACTACAAAGATTACCCTGCTGGTAAGGCCTTCCCGATGATATTGTGGGCCAAAATTGATTTTATGAAGGATATTTTAAGGGGCTCAGACTGGCATGGGGAGGTTGACTTGAAAAATAAAGAACAATTCACTAACTTTATGGAATATGTATTTAGAAAGTAAACATACCGGTGATGCTGCCTCTGTAGGGGAAGAACTGTTGATGGGTGTTTCCGAATTAGAGGAAAGAGCCAGAGTGGTGGATAAAGCAGTAAAAGAAGGCTATTTTACACTTGATCAGGCCTTGTCGTTATATAAAGTAAGTGAGATTGAATATCTGACCTACTCTTTGTTAAAAAATAAAAAGAGACTTGAAGCTACTTCAAAACAATTGCAGGTAATAGGCGCAGTTTCTATGATTGTAAATCTCTTTAATGGAGCCAGCATTAAATTTGACCCTAAAGTCAAAAAAATGATGCACCAGCTTGAAACTATTACCAAAGACCCCTCTATTAAAAAAGTCAAAATCAACGGATAGTATTGCTCTTGTAGTTTTCTATTAAGTTAGCCATATACCGAATTACTACTGAAACCACAAGTTTGTTAATACGGTACCCACCCAAAAGCAACTGAGGAATCGGTTAAGTGAATCAGGTTATATTCCTAATACATTATTTTGTAAAAAATTATTACCGCTTAAAAGTCCACCTGCCAGTTCTTAGTTCTCAGATTTTCTTTTCGGAAGTTTATTTTTTCAAGCATGATTTATCATAAAATCCTCTGGGATTTGACGGGCTCATTTATATGCAGCCCTTTTTTATTACACTAAACAAGTTCTATTTTATTTGTAAACATGTAGTGTATGAGTGTACTTCAATAATTCTTAGGCAACCTTTCAATATTAATTAATCCTTTTCGCAAAACTTCAGCCCTGTTAACCAAAACTTCAGGCATCATAAGGGTATAGACTTTGAGGTTTAAACTCGTTGTGTTAACGCATAGCCCATTATTCATCATTAAATAGTTTGTGCATGAAAAACAATGGAGCAAGAGAGACTAAATTTTCAACTGCTAATTTACGATTACTGTACCCGGCATCGGTCAATGAAGAGTCTTTATATAGCGTCTTAACAAAATGGTCTGTATTAATTTCAGAATATGGAATTGCAATAAATTCAAATAAAGATACCGAAGTAGGGCTTACAGAAATGGTCGAATTATCTGCTGTATTAAAACAGAAATCGAAAGAATTCTTTATTCAATCAATAGTTGGAAAAATTGTGGTTCAGGATAAACTGGAATTGACATCCATTGCCCAATCTATAATAACCAGGCTGCTCGATCAAATATTCTTAATTGAACAAAAGGAAAAGGGCGAAAAAGAATCTATAAAAATAATTTCAGAGCATGTTAAGGAAGTTTTTGAATTTATGAAAGAGTACTTCTCCAGTTATTTTGATTATACACAAAAAGTGCCTACTTATTTACTTTTACATTTTAAGGAGTCGCTGAAAGCAAATGCTGAAAGCCTTAAAAAACTGGCCGTTAATAATGGAATTGAGATGGAAGAGATCGGGGTAATTGTCTCAGAAATAATTGAACACACGATCACCGAACGAACTTCGATAAATACCTACAGCCAAATAAACTATTACAAAGATTTATTTCACCAGTTCTTATCAGGAGACGGCACACTTACTTGCTCTTTTATCAGGGATACCCTTTACAAGTTCAACTACAATAGCGAAAGCTTTATTCTTAATGAATATGAAAGATTGAATAAAGCAAGTAGTCAGCTTCATTCCATCAAAGAAAAAATCGCTTTGCTTTCATACGAACTTAAAAAGGTCAACCAGTTTTTCAGCACTTCAAAAAATGCGTTCCTGCAATATCTTCCATCAGTAAAAGAGCAAGTAGGGAACTGGATTATTGAGGAAATTAGATTTTTAGAAAAGGGAACACTACCCATTGAATACGCTAACACCCTGAGTGAGCCAGACAATAAGATTCATACTTCCCTTTCGGTAGCCAAACTGGCTGTTATTATCAGGCTATTGGTAGTTGATAAGATCATTATAAACAGAACCGTTGCACCAATGCTTCGCATTGTTGGGAAAACATTTTCTACACTACAAAAAGACGACATTTCAATAGGTAGCCTGGAAACTAAATATCATGCTCCAGATAAGGCTACTATTAATGCCGTAAAAGACATGCTCTTTAAGTGGATTAACATATTGGGGAAATTATAATAATTATAGATTGCCTAATTACCCTCGCCTGTGTTTAAGGTGAATTCTTCTTCTCGTCAAATCGTAAACGTTTTTAATCTTTTAACTAATAGCTTTTTTCTCTCTGTTATAAATTCAAGGAAGTTGTCAAAGTTGTAAGTGCTAATTGTTGGTATTGTATTTCTGTCCTTAAAGTTTGTGTCACGAGTTGCAAACCACGTTTCAAAATCCTCTGCACTTTTTTCAAGGTTCTCGGAATCTGTCAAAAGTTGAAGGTTGCCAATTGAATTAAAATGCTTTTGATATTCTTTGATTCTGTCTGTGTCATAACCACGAGCTTTCAATTTAGCTGCTGTAAACTCGGACTTTGGAAAAATATGGTCTTCATGAAATTTTTTGCCTTTCCAATCCCTATCTGGATACAAAAGCGATAAGATTAGATAGCTGTACTTAGTGCTATAATTTGTCGCAAGTAGATTTTCAATTTCCGTATCGTTAAATGTTGCCTCAATGCTTAATCGCTTGTTCAATGCTTCGTATGGGAACACCGAAAAATCAGTTTGTGCGTTAATTGTTTCTTGAAGGTTTTTCAAAATAGTATCGGACGAACCTCCAAATGCATTTTTTAGTAACGTAACGATTAGCCACTTCTGTATAATATTTTGATTTCGTACATCATTCTTGTCTGTTGAATCAATAAAGTTTTTTGGCTTTAGTTTGCCTAAGTAAAATGATATAGGCAGTAATGCAATTTTTGCAACCAAACTTTTGTCATTGAAGCCAAACTTGTGCATTAACTGAACGGTCATTTCAATATTATCAGTAATGTTATCCCAATTATTCTCAATTTTTTCAAGGTTGGTTCTTGTAAAGTTTTTCACTTTGTATTGAATAGGCAAATCGTCTGTCAAATACAAACAGCCTTTTAGTACAAAATCTTTTCCGAATGAGTAGCCGCTTCCTGTTGCATTAATATTGTCTGTGAATGAATGAATTTCTTCTCTTGCATTTAAGTTAACCCATTTTGCTGTTGCAGTAGAAAGTAGAATGTCGCTGTATTCAAGTTTTACTCCGCCAGTGTTCGCTCTAATGAATGCTTCAACGACTTTGTCGTAGTCCTGGGATTTTTCCTCGTAATAATTAAGAAGTCTTGATGTGTGAATTCTTGAATGTAGTCGTCCAATATGTGAATTTGCAATATCTTTTTGGTCGTCTGTAAAATCTTTTAGCCTTTCTTTAATTTCTTTTTTTGAATCTTCTGCATCGTCAAAGTTTAGAATGTCGCCAACCAAATACCAATATTGAGGATTCGGGTCTTTAAGGTTAGGAATATCATTTTCTCTAAACTGAAATTGATATGTAAATTCTTCTGGATTGTCGCTTTTAATTGGGGCTTTTAAAATGTTCAGGTAAAGTTTAGTCTTTGTCCAACGATAATAAAAGTAACGATAAGAACCTTTTAGTCCAATGAATAAGGATGTAAGTCTTTGCTGCCCGTCAAGAACAAAATAGATGTCTTGGTTGATGCCTGTTACGGATGCCTCATTATTGTGCGGAGTTTCTTGGTCGAACTCTCTAAGGAATTCGTAAGCTGTCCATTCTTTTTTATTTTCTTCTTTGATTTTCCAAAACAAGAAAGTGCTAATAGGAAAGTCTCCCATAATTGAATCAAAAAGTTTTTCAATTCCGTATGTTCCCCAAACAAATTCACGTTGTATGGCTGGTAAAAAAGTTGTCCTGTTTAAATACTCGGATGTTACTTCGCTAATTGTCTTTGGTATATAACTCATCTTGGGCTGCTGTTTTGTTTTATAGGTTAGTAGGTTGCACATTTAGAATGACAGCCAGCTTTTCGATTGGCGTATCAACTTCTACAAATATAAGTTGATAATCACTAAATATCCGTATTGCTGAAGGCTAATTTCAACTGCACTTACAGATCGCACTTTACTATTTTTTATAAATACCACGTTTATTCTCAATTCAGTTTGCCGGGGTTGTCCTACCTCGTTTACTCTATATCTGGCATAGTCTGGAAAAGTTTTTGCAACATATTTATCCATTGCTTTTTGAGAAAAAAACCTGATTTGTGAACAAGAAAATAAAAGCGTTATGTTTAATTCAATTACCTGGGGGCAATACCTGTTTGCTGTTGCCTTGTTGTTAGTTTTGTATTATGCGTTTGTAGGTTTTAAATATTTCAGGTGGGAAATATTAAGCCTTATTGGAATTATAAAAGTAGATAACGATACCATCGTTATTCCACCAATAACAAACTCAAAACCAGAAGAAAACCATGAAGACTATCTCCCTAAACCTACGCAGAAAAATGATGTGTCTCCAATGGTGCAGCCATTTACTGATGAAGTACAGGCATACCTTAATCAAGCCGAAAACGGTATTTCAAAACATGAACTAATAGATGCACTGCAGCAGCTAATCGAAAAATATCCTGCTGCACAAAATGCTGAATACAGAAATGAATTAACCTATTTCGTTGCATCATCAGTAAATGTAAAATACCCTCGGCTACTACGGGCAAGCGAGATTAGTCAGTTATGGAAATGACTTAAAAAACCAATGCTTCATTGTTTCCGTGCAGGAGAAACAAGTGCGTTTGAATGAAACAATGGAGCATTCTTTTAAATCTTCATCATCTAAAAATAAATGCGTGTTATGAAAAGTGTGAGAGCAATTATCCAAACAAAAAAAATCCTGTTTGCTGTATCAGCAACTATTTGTCTTATGCTTACCTGCATGTACGCAATGGCACAGGATGGCAATGCAGGTATTAACGAAGCCAATACCAAAGTGAGAAGCTACTTTGCCGCCGGAACAAACCTGATGTATGCTGTTGGCGCTATAGTCGGTTTAATTGGTGCTGTAAAAGTATATCAGAAATGGAACAGCGGCGATCCTGATACTGGTAAGGTTGCGGCAGCCTGGTTTGGCAGTTGTGTATTCCTGGTTATAGTTGCCACCGTTATCCGTTCATTCTTCGGTGTATAATGCTAATCTTAAAACTTACTGCAATGCAAGGAACATTAATCAATAATCTATATCAATATATCAGGGCAAACAACCCTGATATATTGTTGAATTTAGAAGAAACAGGCAGTGTAACAACTTACCTGAGTGATAAGGTAAGCAGTGTGGATTTTCTGTATAAGCAACTAAGCACAGAAGGCAAGCCTGCATACATCATTGAAGAACTGTGCATGAATTTTCTTACGCAAGATTTGAAACCATCCCGGTACACCTACATACGCAGTATTCTTGAAGCTGAGTTTGAACTAAAATACAAGGATCTTATTGAATCAGGTTTATTGCTTTACGAAGTAAGCAATATGATAAAATATTGCCAGCCAGTATTTGATGACTTGAATTTTTCAGAAGCCAATGAGGATAACAGGTTTTTACGTTATGCCATTACTGGTGTAATAAAAGAATACTTAGACAATGTGACGAGTGAAAATATGAGTGATGAGTTACAACAGTCAGCAGAAACTAAAAGACAATATTGAAGCTATCCGCACTGCTTTAGAATGGCAGCCGGGGCAATTGCTTCTTCCAGAACAGGTAAATGCATTGAAACGTTATGCAGGTTTTGGTGGATTAAAGGCGGTACTGTATCCTAACAAACCAAAAGAAGAATGGAGAAAATTAAATGCTTCAAAAGAAGATTTAAAACTCTATACGCAAATTATAGAACTGCATCGATTATTGCAACAACATTTTAACGATGTAGAATATAAACAGGCGATTGATTCCATTAAGAACAGTATCCTTACTGCTTTTTACACTCCCGAAATAATTCCCCAAACCCTATTTTCGGTTCTAAAAGAACAAGGGATTGAACCAAAAAATATCTACGAACCAAGCAGCGGTGCTGGTGTGTTTGTTACTGAGGCTGCATCAGCATTTCCTTCAATAGAAAATATTACTGCCGTAGAGAAGGATTTATTATCGGGACGGGTATTGACTGCTTTGGGTAGTTCGATACCCGTTCCTGTTTTGGTGCAGGTGAAGGCCTTTGAAAATACCTCCAATGATGAGAATGGTAAACATGATTTGATTGTAAGCAATATTCCTTTTGGAAACTTTCGTGTATATGATGAAGTCTTTAAAGATGAGTCATTAACAGGCAAAATTCATAATTACTTTTTTGCAAAAGGATTAGACAAAATAAAAGATGGCGGTTTGATGGCTTATATTACTACAGATACTTTTCTAAACAGTCCTTCTAATCAATCTGCAAGAGAATATTTATTTAATCATGCTGATTTTATAAGCCTGAATGTAATGCCGGATAATTTGATGAAGGATACTGGCAATACAGAAGCACCGAGCCATTTACTCATTGTTCAAAAGAACGAAAACAAACAATCTCTTTCACAAAATGAAGAATTATTAGTTAGTACGGATGAGCAGGAAAATGAGTTTGGTAAATACTCAATCAACCAATACGTTTCCCTTCACCCGGAAATTATTTTAGGCAATCAAATTAAGCCGGGCAAAGACAAATATGGTAAAGCACATGAAACAATCTGGCAGTCAGGCGACATCAGTTTAATTAGTCCGCAATTAGGAGATACAATCAGTAAAGGAGTTGATGAACGATTTAACAAAGAAGCATTTGCTGTAAAGCCAGTTCGGGTAAATATTGATAAAGGCAAACAGCTTACTTATCTGCTGATGCCGGAAAATAATCCTGATAACAACTCAGTACAATTGGGACTATTTGATACTGCACCTGCCGCTAATATTAACAGGGCATCAGCCTATATCAACAGATTAGATGCTACCGTAATTGACAGAAAAACAGCTAGGATAACCAACATCATAAAAACATCCGAAAAGCCAGAACATGAGGCATTTGTTTTGGTGGCCGCAAAATCAACCGCTTTCAAACAATACGTTTATAAACTCTATTCCAATACGGAAGAAATAAAATTTCCTGCAAACTGGATGAATGCTTCTGCTATTCATCTTGAACTGAATGGTCTCTCAAATAAATTACAGGAATACAATCACCATTTTTATAATGAAGGTGAAAGTGTGTTTCATGTTGCATTCAGCAATAAAGATGGTGCATTAGACGAGTTAAAAGAAATTAAACCGTATTATAAAGAAGGAACGTTGATTGTACATAACAATAGGGTTGGTTTTGTTTCCCACTTAGCTGGAGATGATGATAAGCCTGCTTTTTTGCCAAGCCTTTACGAAAGAAAAGATGTTGGCTTTTATGAGCAATACACTGCTGTAAGAGATGACTATTTATTGCTGGCTGATAAAGAAGCAAATGAAAATATTGAGTACCCAGAATTAAGAAAACAATTGAACGAATCTTATGATGCCCTTGTCAAAGGCTACGGCATTTTAAATTCATCCATCAACAAACAGCGTATATTAAAAGATGAAGCCTTTGGCTTTATTGTATTAGCATCACTCGAAAGAAAAGAAGGTGACCAATATTTTAAAGCAGATATACTTACCCAAACCCTCATTCAAAAACAGGAAGCCTTTCATACTGATAATCCTGTGGAAGCATTGGCAAAGAGCCTGAATGACAAAGGATTTGTTGATATTGAATTTATTGCCGCAGCCACTGACAGCACGGAAGCAGATACCATAAATGCTTTAGGTAATTATATCTATATAAACCCATCGAACAACAGTTGGGAAACTGCCGACCACTTATTAAGTGGTAATGTGGTGCGTAAACTAAGTATTGCAAAAGCAGCAGCAAATGAGTTTGGGGAGAATGTACAATTACAAAGAAGTTTATCAGCATTAGAGAAAATACAACCAGAAAAGATTCCGTTTGAATTATTAGATTTTAATTTAGGCGAAAGATGGATACCGAAAGATTATTACGACCGCTTTGCTTCGCATTTATTTGAGCTACCTACTGAGGTAAACTATTTCCAATCCTTAGATACTTTTAAAGTAAAGGCAAGCAGTAGCAATGCTAAAATTAATCAGGAATATGCTGTTACTACAAAGGCTGGCAAAACTTCGTATGGGAATACGCTGCTGGAAAATGCTTTAGAAAACACCACTCCCTTTTATACGTATGAAATTAGTGTTGGTGATAAAACCATCCGGGTGCCGGATAATGATGCCATACAGTTGGCCCACCAAAAGATTGAATCTATACGCAACAGTTTTAATGAATGGTTGAAAGAGTTGCCTGATAATGATAAGAAAGAATTAGAAGAACTGTACAACAATACATTTAATTGCTATGTGCTTCGGGAATACGATGGCAGCCATTTGCAGTTTCCCGGATTAGACAGAAAGCGTTTGGGTATTGAAGATTTGTACAGCTCACAAAAGAATGCGGCCTGGCGCATTATACAAAACCGTGGTGCTTTGATTGATCATGAAGTAGGTCTTGGTAAAACCCTAACTATGATAGTTGCTGCTCATGAAATGAAACGGCTGGGCATTGTTAACAAACCCATGATACTGGCTTTAAAAGCCAATGTGAACCAGATAAAAGATACTTACCGGAAAGCTTATCCCAATGCAAAAATCTTGTCTCCCGGTGAAAATGATTTTACTCCAGCAAAAAGAATCAGGCTATCACATGAAATTAAAAATAACGATTGGGATTGCATTATTTTAACGCATGACCAGTTTGGTAAAATCCCTCAAAGCCCGGAAATACAAAGAGAGATATTCCAGACAGAATTGGATAATGTGGAGAAAGACCTTTACACCATAAAAGATATGGGTGGAGAAATATCCCGGCGTATGTTGAAGGGATTGGAAATACGTAAAACAAACCTCGGTATAAAACTACAAGGCATTCAAAAAGATATTGAAGCAAAGAAAGATGCTGGTATCAACTTTAAAGATTTAGGCATTGACCATTTGTTTGTTGATGAATCGCATAAATACAAGAATCTCACTTTTACTACAAGGCATGACAGGGTTGCCGGCCTGGGGAATATGGAAGGCAGCCAAAAGGCGCTTAATATGCTTTTTGCTGTAAGGACTTTACAAGAAAAATTCAACAGCGATTTGTGCGTTACATTTTTATCCGGTACACCTATCTCAAACAGTCTTACAGAAATGTATTTGTTATTTAAATACCTGCGCCCAAATGAAATGAAAAGGCAACAGATTGAAAACTTTGATGCCTGGGCGGCGGTGTTCGCAAGAAAGACAACAGACTTTGAATTTTCTGTAACAAATGAAATTATTGCCAAAGAACGTTTCCGCCATTTTATTAAAGTGCCGGAACTGGCCTTATTTTATAATGAAATCACTGACTACAAAACTGCGAAACATATCAACTTAGACAAACCTGAGTTAGACGAGCAGTTAGTAAACATTCCACCCACACCAGACCAACAGGAATTCATTAAAAAGCTAATGGCATTTGCTAAAACCGGGGATGGGGAATTAATCGGCAGGCCTCCACTAACAAAAGAGGAAGACAAAGGCCGTATGTTGATTGCAACTAACTATGCTAAAAAAATGGCGGCAGATATGCGGTTGATTAATCCGCATCAATATGAAGACCACCCCAATCATAAAGTAAATGTTTGCGCCAGAAATATTTCAGAATTATATCAGCAAAGTAATGGGCAAAGAGGAACGCAAATTGTATTTAGCGATATTGGTACACCAAAGCCGGGTGCGTTTAATATTTATGATGCACTTAAAGAAAAATTAATCACTGACTTTTCTATTCCTGCAAACCATATCACTTTTATACACGACTGGACAGACAGGCAAAAGCCTGAACTATTCCGTAAAATGAATAATGGTGAAATAAGGATCTTGCTCGGTAGCACCGAAAAGGCCGGCACCGGTTTAAATGTGCAACGGAATGTTATTGGTATGCACCATTTGGATATTCCCTGGAAACCATCAGAACTGGAGCAAAGAAATGGCCGTGGTGCAAGACAGGGAAATGTGTTGGCTAAACAGGAGTATGGCAATAAAGTTAAAAATTATATCTACGCAGTTGAGCAATCTTTGGATAATTACAAATTCAACCTATTGAAAAATAAGCAAACCTTTATTAGCCAGATGAAGAATTGCGAATTAAATGTAAGAACATTGGATGAAGGCTCAATTGATGAAAAAAGTGGAATGAATTTTTCTGAATACATTGCTATTCTTTCCGGCGACACAACACTTTTAGAGAAATCAAAAATGGAAAAGAAGATTTCTGTTTTGGAAAGCCTGAGAAATGCCCACCACAAAGAAGTCATCCGGTCAAGGTTTCAGTTAGAGAATTTGCAAAACGATAAAGATAAAACAGTACAAACTTTAGATAAGTTGATGCTTGATGAAAGAAGCTACAAAAGTCAATTGCAGTATGATAAAGATGGAACAAAATTGAATCCGATACAACTAGATAGTTTTAATTCTGCCGATGCTGAAGCAATCGGCATTTATCTTATTCGTTTATCTGCTAACTGGAAGCCCAACCTTGGAGAAGATGGAGTAATGAAAATCGGTAACCTCTATGGTTTTGAGTTATTTATCCGAAGGCAAAAAGAAAGGTATGAGGATAAAGCCATGTTTGAATACCGATATCAAAATATTTTTTATGCTGAGGGCAAAAAATCCGGCATAAAGTATTCCTGGAACCAGGGCCATATCAATATTGACAACCCAAAACTTGCAGCCCGGTATTTTCTAAATGCCATTGACCGGGTGGATTCCCTCAAAGAAAAGTATCAGAAGAATTTAAAAGAGTTTGAGCAAAATATTCCAATGCTGCAGCAGTTGGTTGTAAAGCCATTTGAAAAAGAAAATGAATTAGCTCAGTTGAAAAAAGATGTTTCAAAACTGGAAAGGGAAATTTCTATTAAGATTCAGGAGAACCAGATGAAGCAGCATGATAATACTGAAGAAAAGAGTATGGAGGCTAAAGATACACCTGTGGTTAAGATAGAGAAGTCTTTGTTACATAAAAAAGATATCGGTGGGAGGAAAGTAAAGGGTATAAGAATTTGAGGTATTTACGTCATTTACTCACTTAATTTTCAATGTAGTTATCTGGGGTAGTCCTACCCCGCTTACCCCTTCATCTCTCACTCTTGGAAATATATTTGATACAGTTTATACCGAAAAGTGCAGCGTGAATATGAGTAACAGTGTATATCAAATCAACAAAGGCATCAACAAGCCAATAGAGTTTAAGGGCTTAAAGGCTCAGTACATCTGGTACCTGGGCGGTGGACTTGTAATTTTATTAATTTTCTTCGCTGTCATTTACATTATCGGCATAAATGTGTTGATCTGCCTTGCAGTAATTATTTCTCTGGCAACAGCATTATTCATGTATGTATATAAACTCAGCCGCACTTATGGTGAGTACGGTTTGATGAAAAAAGTGGCAAAAAAGGCTGTGCCGAAAGTTGTAAAAAGTTATTCCATCATTCGTTTGAAAAGATTATTACTCCATGAGAAATCTGTTTGATATACTTCCGGTGTATGGCGTAGAGCATAATGCTATACTCTCAAAAATGGGTGACGTAACGGTTGCTTTTAAGGTAGAATTACCGGAATTATTCACCATGAGTAATGATGAATATGAAGCCTTTCATCATGCCTGGATAAAAGCTATTAAAGTGTTACCGGTAAATGCAATCCTGCACAAGCAAGATTGGTTTACAGAAGCAAAATACAAACCTGAATTTGGGAAAGAGGATAATAGTTTTTTGAGCCGTAGTAGTGAACGGTTCTTTAATGAACGGCCATACTTAGACCACCAGTGTTATATTCTGCTTACAAAGAAACCTGCCAACAGAAAAGTATCATCCTCCCTATTCTCCAGCTTGCTAAAGAAAACTATTGTACCGGAAGAATCAATAAATCCCAAGTACTACCATGATTTTATGAACCATGTAGGACAGTTTCAAAAGATATTGTCTGATAGTGGTTTTATAACATTGAAAGAATTAGGCGATGATGTTTTGGTGGATCTAATATTACAATATCTAAATCTGGGAAACGATAATGTTGCCATCCGGGATATTGAGTTTAAACCGGAATGGAAGATTGGCGAAAACCATTGCCAGCTTTATACAATGGCAGATGCTGAGTTTGTTCCGGCATTATGCGGTTCAAGAATTAACTATGATAAATACTCAACAGACAAAACAAAATTCAGTGTAGGCTTTGCATCACCCATTGGGCAATTGCTTTCCTGCAATCATATTTACAACCAGTATGTATTTATTGAAGATGTGCAAAAGACCATTCAAAAATTGGAAAGTAAAAGATTGCGGTTGCAATCTTTGTCAGCATACAGCAGAGAAAATTTTATTTCAAAAGAATCAACAGATGCTTTCTTAAACGAAGCCATTAGCGAACAACGGCTGCCAGTCAAGGCACATTTCAATTTATTGGCCTGGACAGATAATAAGGATGAACTAAAGAACCTTAGAAACCTTTGCTCCTCTGCCCTTACCCAAATGGATGCCACACCAAAGATTGAAACCGAAGGTTCGGCACAAATATTTTGGGCAGGTATCCCCGGCAATTCTGCTGATTTTCCCATGAATGACACTTTTGATACTTTCTCTCCGCAGGCCTGTTGTTTCTTTAATTTAGAAACCAACTACCGTTCTTCTGTAAGCCCAATTGGAATCAGGCTTGGCGACAGGTTAAGCGGCAAGCCGGTTAATGTGGACATTTCAGATGAGCCGATGGATAAGGGCATCTGTACCAATCGGAACAAGTTTATCCTCGGTCCATCCGGCAGCGGAAAATCTTTTTTTACCAATCACATGGTGAGGAGCTACTATGAAAAAGGCACACATATTGTACTGGTGGATGTGGGCCATTCCTACAAAGGATTGTGCGATATGGTGAATGGCTACTATTTCACTTATTCGGAAACTAAGCCAATCAAGTTCAACCCATTTTATATTGGTGAAGGTGACAATTTAGACACAGAAAAAAAGGAAAGCATAAAAACCCTTTTGCTGGCTCTTTGGAAAAAAGATAATGAAAGCTTTAACCGCAGCGAATATGTTGCCCTTTCTAATGCCTTACAACTGTATTTTGATATAGTAAGTAATGATGCGGATGTATTCCCTTGCTTTGATACTTTTTATGAATTTTTAAAAGATGAGTTTGTAACCATACTAAAAGGCGATAATGTAAAGGATAAAGATTTCGATGTATCTAATTTTTTATATGTACTGAGGCCATATTACAAAGGTGGCGAGTTTGATTACCTGTTAAATGCAAAAGAGAATCTGGATTTATTGCAGCAACGGTTCATAGTATTTGAACTGGATAATATTAAAGACCATCCAATACTTTTTCCGGTGGTAACAATTATTATCATGGAAGTGTTCATCAGTAAAATGAGAAAGTTGAAAGGAATAAGAAAAATGATATTGATTGAAGAAGCCTGGAAAGCAATAGCAAAAGAAGGTATGGCAGAATATATCAAATATCTGTTTAAAACAGTACGTAAGTTTTTTGGTGAAGCGATTGTAGTTACCCAGGAAGTGGAGGATATTATTTCATCTCCGGTGGTAAAGCAAGCCATTATTAATAACAGCGATTGCAAAATATTATTAGACCAAAGCAAGTATCAAAATAAGTTTGACCAGATACAAGAATTATTAGGGTTAACAGAAAAAGAAAAGGCATTGGTGTTAAGTATCAATAAAGCCAATGATCCAACAAAAAAGTATAAAGAGGTATTTATTTCATTGGGTGGTGTGTTAAGTAAAGTGTATAGAACTGAAGTATCACCGGAGGAATACCTGGCTTATACAACAGAGGAAAAAGAGAAAGTGAAAGTTCAGGCAGCTGCGTTAAAATTCGGA
The DNA here is from genome assembly GCA_016200915.1 of Sphingobacteriales bacterium. Classification (GTDB taxonomy): domain Bacteria; phylum Bacteroidota; class Bacteroidia; order Chitinophagales; family Chitinophagaceae; genus AWTP1-9. The sequence goes on along the minus strand of JACQDV010000008.1, from coordinate 52,070 downwards.
AGCATTGAAAAAGGAATTGCATCATTAACAACTTAAAAATAATAACTATGAAGTACACTATTTTTTGTTTTCTGCTCTTGGCCGCCGCCTGTACTGCATCCAATAACGACAGCTCTCTTGAAGGCATTTACACCGCTGCTTTCGAGCATGAGTTTGGCAGAAATAATGATACCCTTATTCTTAAAAAAGCAAATGATGGCAATGGTGTTTACCAAATAACCCGGCATACAGGACTAATTAAAAAAATGGATGGCAAAGAATTTCCCAAAGAAGTCCTCAACAGCACCTGGGTGCTAAACTACAATGCTGAAACAAAAACGCTAACAGAACAAAGAGAAGGAAAAACCCTTGTATGGGATGGCAACAGGCTCACTTTGCAATTGGGCGACAGGTCTTACAAAAAGCTGAGTGACTTAAAATAAAAGTGTGCTACTGGTAATTTAATTGTGAAAATGAAAATGTGAGGTATGAAAAAATTATTAATTCTGGCAGGTATTATCCTGTCCGTAAGTATTGCGCCTGTACAGCAGGCAAAGGCACAAATTCCCATTATTGATATCATTAAAGCAGCGGTAAAAAAAGTAATCAGGGCAGCCGATTTAAAAATTCAACGGCTGCAAAACAAAACCATCTGGCTACAGAATGCACAAAAGACATTGGAGAATAAAATGTCGAAGCTAAAGCTCACAGAAATTAGCGACTGGAGTAAGAAGCAAAAAGAACTTTATGCAAAATACTTTGATGAATTGTGGAAGGTAAAAAATGTCATTGGATCCTACCAGGCAGTAAGGGAAATAATAAAAAAACAAATCCAGTTGGTACAGGAGTATTCCAAAGCCTTCAATCTTGCAAAACAGGACAAGAATTTTACGGCGAAAGAAATAAATTACATGCAGGAGGTTTATACAGGCATACTTGATGAAAGCCTGAAAAATATTGACCAGGTACAATTAGTGATTAATGCCTTTATCACTCAAATGTCGGATGCAAGGCGATTAGATATTATTCATGCAGCAGGAAATAATATTGAACAAAATATTACAGACCTGCGGCAGTTTAACCATCAGAATATTATAATCAGCCTTCAAAGATCTAAGGAAAGGAATGATATTGAAGTGGTGAAGAAACTCTACGGATTAGAGTAATATTTGTTGTGAAAATGAAAATGTGCGGTTATGAAAAAGATATTAATAATATCCATGATGATATTATGTGCAGGCAATCTATCTGCACAAACTTGGGGCGAATGGTTTAGCCAAAACTCCACCCAAAGAAAATACCTGCTGCAACAAATAGCAGCGTTAAAAGTCTACACAGGCTATCTTTCCAAAGGGTATTCCATTGCCAAAAATGGGCTTAATACCATCAAAGGTTTTAAGAACGGGGATCTAACACAGCATACCAATTATTTCAATTCTTTAATTACTGTCAATCCAAAAGTAAAGCGCTATACAAGGGTGGCAGAAATTATTGCCCTGCAAATAAGCATTACCAAACAAGCTGCATCTGCCATAAAAAACTTCAAACGCAACCGGCATTTTCCACAAACTGAAATTAATTATTTTCAAACTGTCTTAAACTCACTGTTATCAGACTGTGCCAAAAATCTGGATGAATTATTCAGCCTCATCACAAATGGTAACTTTCAAATTAAAGATGATGAACGCATCAGGGCAATAGATAAACTGTACGCCGACATGCAGGATAAACAACAATTTACCCGTTCTTTTTGCAATAGTGCCACAGGCTTATCCATTCAGCGAAGTAATGAAGCGAACGATATAATTATTTCTAAAAAATTAAATGGTTTACAATGAAAAGGCTATTAATAATATTGGGTGTTATTATTCTTACTGCACCGGGCAACGCCACGGCACAATCTGCCGAAGTGCAGCAATTACTGCTGAATATTCAAAAACTGGCGCAGCTAAAAAAGATACTCAGCAATATGAAGACCGGCTATCAGATTGTAAGTGGTGGTTACAATACCATTAAAGATATTTCAAAGGGCAATTTCAATTTGCACCAAACATTTTTGGACGGCCTGATGCAGGTAAGCCCGGCAGTAAGAAAGTATAAAAGAATTGGAGAAATTATTTCCATGCAAAGCCAGTTAGTAAAAGAATATAAATCAGCGTTCAGGCGATTTGAGGCATCTAATCTTTTCAATGCAAATGAAATGACCTACATGAAAAATGTGTACTCCAATCTATTTAATAAAAGCCTCCAAAACTTAGAAGAATTGTCAATGATAGTAACAGCAGGCAAGCTAAGAATGAGTGATGATGAAAGACTGAATGCTATTGACAGAATTTTTCATGACGCAGGTGATAAATTGATTTTCCTGAGAACTTTTAATAAGGAAAATAATGTGCTTGCCATACAGCGTGGCAGGGAAATGGTGGATACGGAAGTTTCCAAAAAATTGAATGGTTTGTAGTGTTAATGCAATTAAACAGTGAGTATGAAAAAGTGTGTAAGATTAATTGCTGCAATGGCAATGGCAGTGGTGATGCCCAATTATTTGTTTGCCCAAAATGGTGGCTTTGCCAATGATATTAAAAGCCTGCACCAGGTGCTGGAGCAATTATACACAGACATGCTGCCCCTCTGCAGTAAATTGATTGGTGTTGGCCGGGGTATTGCAGGCTTTGCAGCAACCTGGTATATTGCCAGTCGGGTATGGCGGCATATTGCCAATGCAGAACCGATAGATTTTTACCCATTGTTCCGGCCTTTTGTGCTGGGCTTTGCAGTTATCATTTTCCCTTCTGTAATTGCAATGATCAATGGTGTGATGAGCCCAACAGTTACAGGCACCTCAGCAATGGTGGAAGATTCTAACAAAGCCATCGCAATACTGCTGCAAAAGAAAGAAGAAGCTATTAAAAAAACAGATGTTTGGAAAATGTATGTTGGCGAAACCGGTAGCGGCGACAGGGATAAATGGTATAAATACACTCACCCCGATGATGACCCAAATGATGAAGGCTTTTTTGCAAGCGTAGGTAATGACATAAAGTTTGCCTTTGCAAAAGCCTCCTATAATTTTCGTAATTCTATCAAGCAATGGATGAGTGAAGTATTAAGAGTGTTATTTGAAGCTGCCTCACTTTGCATCAATACTATCCGAACATTTTACTTAATTGTACTCGCCATTTTAGGGCCACTCGTTTTTGGCATTGCAGTCTTCGATGGGTTTCAACACACATTAACCGTATGGATTGCCCGTTACATCAACATCTTTCTTTGGTTACCTGTTGCAAATATCTTCGGAAGCATCATTGGCAAAATACAAGAGAACATGCTGAAAGTGGATATTGCACAGGTACAAGATTATGGCGACACATTTTTTTCTCCCACGGATACAGCTTATTTAATCTTCATGATTATTGGCATTGTGGGCTACTTCACGGTGCCAAGTGTGGCCAATTACATTGTTCATGCTGGTGGCGGAAATACACTGCTCTACAAGGTTACCAGTCTTACTTCCAGCAGCTCCCGTACAGTTATTAATAGTGCTTCATCTGGTGCTGGTATGGTTGCTGATTCATTCGGTAATGCAAGGTCAAATACATCCGGCAGCATGGCTTCTAATAGTGTGAGTGGTGGCTATTTTAATGACGGCAGCAATAAATCAAACAATTATATGCAGGATAAACTATCAGGCAAAACATAAAACATTTTTATACCTGCGAGGAATTTCCATATCGGCATTGTTGCGTCGCAATCCTTTCATCCGCATACAATATGGCATCATTAATTATGCACTAGATAAAAGCGAAGAAATAAATGTTCAAGCAAACAAAAAATATTGACTCTGCCTTTCGCCACATCAAAACATTTTCATTGCTATTGATAGCAGGTTGTTTTCTATTGTGTGGATTTGTCATGTACAAAAGCTATCAATTATCAGCAAGAGTTCAGGATAAAATCTACATTCTCGCCGGCGACCAGGCAATGGAAGCCTATGCTTCAAAAAGAAAAGACAATGTGCTTGTGGAAGCTAAGAGCCATATCAGTCTCTTTCATACCTACTTCTTCACACTCGACCCCGATGAAAAAGTTATTGAAAAAAATATCCTGAAAGCATTGTACATGGCTGATGGTTCTGCAAAAACACAGTATGATAATTTTAAAGAAACAGGCTACTACTCCAACATCATTGCTGGCAATATCAGCCAGCAGGTTTCTACTGACAGCATTACAGTAAACATTAGATCAGAACCTTATTTCTTTAACTATTATGGAACAGAGAAAATAATAAGACCAAACAGCATTGTAACAAGAAGCCTGATTACAAAAGGCTACCTCAGAAATGTTTCCCGTTCAGAACATAATCCTCACGGCTTTTTAATTGAACGCTGGGAAACGATTGAAAATAAAGACATCAAAACTGAAAACAGATGAGACTCTTTAAGAAAAATATCAGCCAAACTAATCTGCCAGATAAAGCAGCCAATGGTATCGCCAATGGAATTTTGCAATCTCAACGTTGGTTTGCAAATAACCTGGACGGTTTAACTAAAAAATGGAAACAAAAACAGCAATGGTTTTTTCTAATGGGTGTTTGCCTCATATTCGGAGGTTTAAGTATTACTGCCATCGTTAACTCATTTCAACAGTCAACTAACTCAAAAGTAGTTGTTCCAAAAGCAATCAGCATTCCTAAACCAATTCCAAATAATGTAAGCCCTTATTTGATAACTGAGGAAGAGTTTAGACAAGTACAAAAATACAAACAGCAATATCCCAATTTAATCAAAGAAAGGCCTGGCCTGTTTGACAGCCTTACACTAATTGAGCAATCTTATTATTCACAAAAAAGTAAATAACATGAAACAAAGCCATTCGCCGAAATATTTGCGGCAAAGAAAAATGAAGCTGGTACTTCCTTTACTGGTTATTCCATTTGTTACAATGGCATTTTGGGCATTAGGTGGTGGGCAGGGAAATGCAGGTACTAATCTTGCTCAAAATAAACAAGGCTTAAACCTGCAGTTGCCTGATGCCAATTTGCAAGATGATAAAAATGCAGACAAGCTTGCTTTTTATAATGAAGCAGATGCAGACTCTTTAAAAAGGGAAGAACATTTACGCAACGACCCTTATTACAAAGATTCGCTTTCAGCCATGCAGAATTTAATAATACCTGATACAGGAAAGTTATTAAGCACCATGCCTGCATACAATGGCTTAAATTATTCACCCTACAAACAAAGTACAGATGCCAATGAGCAACGGATTTATCAAAGGATAAATGAAATAAATAAGCAGATAAACCAGCCAGAAACTGCAACTATTAGTTCAAACACTTCTATGCAAATACCCGAAGGAAATGAACAGTTCTCCAATGAAGTTGACAAGCTACAGGAAATGATGATGCAGATGAATGACAATCCACAATCAGACCCCGAAATGGAGCAGCTAAATGGTACGCTGGAAAAAATATTAGATATACAACATCCAGATAGGGTAAAAGATAAGCTAAAAGAAAAATCATTGAAGAATAAGGAACAGGTTTTTATAATTAGTAAACAACCGGTAAAAAATAATGTCAGCTTACTCGATACCAGTAAAAGTAAAAAGCTAACTGAAAATAAATTCTATGGTATAGAAAAGGATTCAGATACTGAAGAACAAAATACTGTTGAGGCCGTAGTTCATCAAACACAAACTTTAGTAAATGGTGCTGTAGTAAAAATGCGCCTGCTCAATGATATTTATCTAAACGGATCATTAGTGCCAAGAGGCAATTTTGTTTTTGGCACGGCCCAATTAAACGATGAACGCCTGGAAATAAACATCAACTCCGTTATAAATAACAACTCATTGTTTCCGGTAAAGCTGGAAGTTTTTGATATGGATGGTCTTCCGGGCATATACATTCCTGGTGCTATTTCAAGAGATGTCGCCAAACAATCTGCCGATAACAGTTTACAGTTAATGGAACTTACTTCAATGGACCCGTCATTCAAGGCACAAGCTGCTGCTACTGGTATTAATGCTGCCAAATCTTTGCTTAGCAAAAAAGTTAAACAGGTAAAAGTATTAGTGAAGGCAGGTTATAAAGTGTTGCTAAGAGATAAAAGTATTCAACAATAATTATTAAACATTTAAAACAAATTTTATGAAACGATTAGTGTGTTTGATTTGCAGTTGCTGGTTATTCGTTTCGGCAATGGCACAAACTTCTTTATGTATTTCAACGGACAAAACCACCAGCTTGGTTTTCCCTTTCTCCATTCTGCATGTTGACCGTGGCACTAAGGACATTTTGGTGCAGCCGGTACAAGAAGCAGATAACATTTTATTGGTGAAAGCAGGGCTCAAAGAATTTCCAGAAACAAATTTGAGTGTGTTTACTTCCGACGGAGGCGTATATACATTTCAGGTTTGTTATCAGCCAATTCTTACTACGTGGATATATTACTTGCCGACCAACAAGAAAGCTACGATGGCTACTTATGCCAATGGCATACTTGACAACCGCAGGACACTTTGGGGTGTAAGGGATAATAGCTGGAATATTGATGCGGCGGTTATCGGCTCTTACATCAAAGATGATGTGGTCTATTATCAACTTAGGATTATTAATAATAGTCCCATTGATTATGATATTGAAGTATTGCGTTTTTTCATCCGCGATAAAAAGAAAAGCAAACGGACTGCTGTGCAGGAAAATGAATTGAAACCCTTGCAAATTTCAGGAAATACTAAACAGGCAAAAGCATTCAGCCATACAGTTGCAGTAGTTGCGTTAGAAAAATTCACCATTCCTGATAAGAAATTTATGGGCATACAAATAATGGAAAAAAATGGCGGCAGGCATTTAAGTATGAAGCTGAACAATAAAGATATTCTAAGAGCTATACCGCTGCCAGACCTCAAATAAATAAGAGATGTCTATTAATGAAAACATACCGCTAGATGAACAGTTAAGGCAACTTGGCTTCAAAAACATTATTAAGGAAGCAAAGATGTACAGCAAGGCAGGCAGTTTTAATTTTATTATTCCTCAGAACAAAGTAATAAACGGCGACTCATTAATGTATTTGCTGGAGTTTGATAATTCAGATGATTCAACAAAATTAAAAAAGTATGAAGTCGCACTTCAATCAATCAAAATTCCAAAGGCTGTTATAAAAGGTATTGATACGGTTAAACTTGAAAAGCGCCTCGTAAAAGCCGATAAATTCTATAATGATTATTATTCAAAGGATAAACCGGTAAGTAAAGAAGAAACTGAAATATTAGAATCAACGAACAGGGATATTCATCAGCTTTTTGATACCGGAGGAGCCGCAAAAGAAATAGCCAGGCTGCTGATGTTTAAATTCTGGCCGGAAGATAAGTACAAACAATACATCCCTAACCTGGCCAGCCTTAAAGAAAATTATGTGGCTGAAATAACTATAGAATGGAATAAGGGAAAAATACTATCGGCAGATGAGGCATATAAAAGGGTGTACGAAAAATTTAATGTACCTAAAGTAAAAGAAATGTCTGAAGAACATGTAATATCTGATTCACTTTTTGAACAGGCACAATTTGAAATTTCTTTTGGCAGGGAGTGGGTGGCTTATAATACTGTACCCTATTTTCTTGATAGAGGAGATGTTCAATTTTTTAAAAATAGAGATGAAGCAGAAGAGTTTTCAGCAAACAATATCAGCGAATACGATGACTACCAAGTTATCAATATTACATCCGTCCAAGACTTTTTGTTACAAATACCTTATGGAAGATTTGAGGAAAACAAGTTAATCAATTATTCAAATAAAAATGTATCAATCATGAACGAAAAAAATTATGACTACCTGAAAGACCAGTTAAAATATACTGGCTTTGGTGAGGGTCTTCAAAATGACCTGAAGGAAAAAATGGAAAAACAAACGCCGGAGTTTCAACTGAACCACTCGCAGAAGTTTGGAAAAGATGAAGTGTCAGCTACCCTTCATTTTAAAAAATCCAATGAATCCGAAATGTATTTTTTCAACAAGTATGATGCTGCTTTAAAACCTGAGAAGGAGGCAGACACAATACAGCAAACTTTCTACATCAACAAAGAAAGCAACGTCACTTTAAAGGAAGGATACAACCTGATGAGCGGAAGGGCAGTAAATAAAGACCTCACCACAAAGGAAGGGCAAAAGTACAATGCCTGGGTGCAAATGGACTTTAAAGAAACGGATACCAATGGTAATTTTAAGATGAAACAGTTTCATCAGAATTACGGGTATAATATTGAGCAGGCGCTGGCTAAACTGCCAATAAAGGAACTGGCTTCGGACACGGATAAAGCCGCTTTAATTCAATCACTTGAAAAAGGTAACCGGCAGGCTGTAACGTTTGTACAGGAAGGAAAGGAACAAAGGCATTTTATTGAAGCTAATCCTCAGTATAAAAACATTACGGTGTATGATGGCAATATGCAACGGGTAGTAAACAGCCAGGCACAAAAAGAAAAGGAATCGCAAGGCCAGTCTGTAAAGCAGGATTCAAAGAAAGAAGTAAAGGCTGGTGATGATGAAAGTGATGCGGCACCTAAGAACGGGCAGAAATCAAAGAAAAAAAGAGGCGTTTCAGTTTCTTAAAATGTAATGAAGTTTGTGATGGATGATAAAGTGTTGCTGGTGGATTTTTTTAACGCCATTGAAGATGACCCACGGGTTAATAGCAGGCATGTTAGCCTCTATGTATCCTTATTTCAATTTTGGATAAATAAGGATGCAGAGAATCCATTGGAGTTATTCAGCAAGGAAGTAATGGGGCTGTGTAAGATTTCTGCCAGCAGCACTTATCATAAAACCATTCGGGAACTGCATGAATTTGGGTATATCAATTACGACCCATCATTTAATCACAATAAAAGAAGCCTGATTTGTTTAACAAAAATTGAACCCCATGATAAAAAGTAAAGCCCGGTAAGGGCTTTTTTAAATTATTTATTAGAATGTAAAGAAAAGGAGGTGTGAAATGGAAATGTGTGAAAGTGGAAAAATAACTCCCGAAAAAGCAATCGAAATACTGAATAAAAACGGTAAAGTGGTAACTTTGGAAGAGGCGAAAGCAATGATGGAATTCTTACAGCTTTTGGCCGTTATTATAGTTAATCAATACCTACGCAGATGAAACAAGTCGCAGATTTATATATCAGGGTTAGCACCGATGAACAGGCCGATAAAGGTTATTCTCAAAGAAATCAGGATGAGATGCTAAGAAAATTCTGCAGCATCAACAATATTGATATTCGAAAAGCAATCTTTGAAGATCATTCAGCAAAAACATTCAATCGGCCCCGGTGGAAGGAATTATTGCTCGATTTAAAAAAAGCAAAGCAAACGCCTGACATAATTTTATTTACTAAATGGGATAGGTTTAGTAGGAATGCTGGTGACGCCTACCAGATGATTAATATGCTGCGAAAATTGGGCGTAGAACCGCAAGCAATTGAACAGCCACTCGATTTATCAATCCCGGAAAACAAGATGATGTTGGCTTTTTATCTGGCAGCACCAGAAGTGGAGAACGACCGCCGTGCCTTAAATGTATTTTTTGGTATGAGAAGGGCAAGGAAGGAAGGTCGTTATATGGGATTGGCTCCTTATGGCTATATCAATAAAACAGATGACAGCGGAAGGAAATATATTTCTCCTTTTGATGTTGAAGCTGATATTTTAAAATGGGCTTTCAGGGAAATTTCAAAAGGTATTTACAATACTGAACAGGTTTATAAAGAAGCAAAATTAAAAGGCTTAAAAATTTCCAAGGCAGTTTTCTGGACCTGCATTCGAAACCCTTTGTACTGCGGAAAAATATTTTTACCCAAACACAAGGATGAAGAAAGCAGGTTTGTGAGGGGGCTTCATGAGCCAATTATTACAGAGGAGCTGTATTATGAAGTTCAGGATGTATTGGACGGCAGGGGAAGAAAATACCGGTTGAAGGTGGTAGCTAATGAATCTTTGCCTTTGAGAGGTTTTCTGACTTGCCCCAAATGCGGCAAATTATTAACGGGTAGTGCTTCAAAAGGCAAAACCAAATATTACACTTATTATCATTGTTTTGGTGGTTGTACCCATAGGTTTAGGGCAGATATGGTAAACAACATCTTAGGGCAGGAGCTAAAAAAATTTATACCCCGGCAAGAAGTTGCAGAATTATTCCGCATTTTTATCCTGAATACTTATAATGAAAAGACAAAAATAGTTACCCAGGAAAAAAAACAAGCCTTATCACAAATCAAAGAATTTGAAGGGCGACTTTCCAAAGCCAGGGAATTGGTGTTATCCGACCAAATAGAGCCTTCAGATTACCGGGAAATGAAGTCAGACTACGAAGAGAAGATAAGCCGTTTAGAAGCCAAAATAAGCTCCATTTCCAACAATGTTGAGAATATAGAACCATTACTAAATAAAGGCTTAGAAAACCTTCTAATGTTGGATAAAATTTATGAAAATGGAACAAGTGAAGAGCAGAGAAAGGTAATAAGTTCGATGTACCCCGAAAAATTGACTTTTGACGGATTCTTACTTCGAACTCCCAGAATGAACGAAGCCATTCAGCTAATATACAGTATGGATAAGGGTTTGAGCGAAAATAAAAACAGGACAAGTGGAAATAATTCCAGCTTGTCCTGTGAAGTCGGGAGGACAGGATTCGAACCTGCGACCCCCTGGTCCCAAACCAGGTATTCTACCGGGCTGAACTACCTCCCGTCCGTTTTAAGGGACGGCAAAGATAGGGGCTATGAGTTGAAAATCCGAATCCTGTTTCAAAAAAATATCAGCTTATTTATTGATAGCTACCAACTGCGTATATGTTTTAAATCCTATTTCTTTGTACTTCTTATTCAGTCCATCTGCCAGTTTGATAAAGAATTCTATCCGCACATTAGCATTGTTCTCTAATGGTATCTGGCTGTAAGGGATAAACAACTCCAGGTTCTTTTTAGCACCTGCTTTGTTATAAGTAATATTTGAATTGGGCAAAACCAATACATCTTTATAAGCGGCTACCCATCCGCCCCAGCTGTAGTCATCGGTAGTGGCTTCCACATAATAGTCATCATCTTTTACTACCCTGGCTACTAAATACAACATTCCCAATTTTGAGTTTGATTTTAAAGTAAAAGATGGAGTAACTATCAACCCGCCTCTTGCTTTATTTGGTTCTACCTTAACGTTAGCCAAACTGGAAACGCTTACAGTAGGAACTTCATTAAATCTTTTTCCGGTTTTGGGGTACATGGCTGCAGCTAATGCAATATCTCCCATTGATAAATTATAGTTTTCAGGAATCGCTACATGATCCAACGTAAACTCTTTAGCCACCCAATACTGCATAATTGATCTTGAATCGTAAGCAGTTCCATTAGAATAAAATTCATCGGATACCTTTAATACCTGTGCATCTATCATGGGTCTGTCCCAATTAGTGTACTTAAGATAATATCCATAAACAGCTGCTGTATCCCATTTAATACCACCAGGATAGCTTTGCTCATGCATAAAGCCAAGTGTATGGCCAAATTCATGAATGACTGTTGCTCTCCAGTATGCAAAATCATCCGCAGTACGGAATCCAACTGTATCCAGATTCATCGTCTGCATAGTTTGATCTTCGTAGTTACATTGTGTACCAAGTAATGACCATGCACCATCAGTATCGGTTAACTTAATCCGTACATTTGTTTTAGGCGTATTATCCGGTACAAATTTTATTTTTATGTTGGCATATTTTTCCCACTCCTTTGCATAACTCATTACTTCGTTTCTTATTTGCTTACTTCCGCCAGGCAAGAACTTAACAGTGAGTATATCGCCTACTTTCCACAAGTAATAATTATCAATCATGCCACGACCAGCTGTGGTGTCAACTTTTTTGTGGCGGTCATCAAAGTATTTTCCAAGTTTGGTTGCGCAAAGTCCTTTGATTTTTTGTGCATTAGCTGCTGCAAAAATCAGTGTTAAACTTAGCAGGGTCAAGAGTGTACGTTTCATTGTAATTGATTTTATGCTTATATAAATGAATACTAAGTTAATCCAACGCATCAACTTTCCTATACCTACCGGAGGGTATTTTAAGGATTTTGCTTTTTTACAATAAACCCTACGGTAAGGATACCTGCTTCATCCAATTTTACATTGCTAACTACGGAACGGGTGGCAGCTGCATCACCACTGTCTTTAAAGGTATCGTTAATCATATCTTCCAGTGACATACTGATGGCTCTATGCGCAGCCTTATTTTTCCGATCAAAGAGTTTTCGTAAATCTATCGCTTCCCGTGTAATAAAAACTTTATAAACCTCTCTTCCCGAAGGAGTATTGGCATCCACTCCTATGGTGAATGATCTTGTTTCTTTGGGTCCCAATTCGTAGTCGCCGGGTTCTCTTTTAGGAGTAGGGATCAGTACCTGCATTTCATTATTGGGCATTATATCTACAATCGAAAAAAATAAGTTTTCTTTACTATCATTAGTAACATTCATTGTAAATGTATCACCTGGTTTAAACTCCATTTCTCCATTTGGATTAACTGTACTGCTTATATGTTGAGGGATTAATTGTGCAATTAAGTTTTTACTAAGGTCTCCACCATCAGGTAAAGAACGCAGGTATTTTACTCTTGTTGAGTTTTTAATGCTGGCAATAAGCTCTTCTTTATCGGCAGCAGAAAGTGTATCACTGGCAGAAAGCTCTTTTACCCAACGGGTGCTGTCGCCACGGTCAAATAATTCCATTCGAACTTTTGCATTTTGCTCATTGATATTCAGCATCAGGTCGGCATTGTTCTTAAGCGAAATAAATTGATAGGGTTGAAACAAAGAAGCCACTTGTGATTTCAGCTGATGGCTATTTGTTCCCTTTTCATTTACTGCAACTGAAGTGGAAAAATCACCAAAACTTATTTGATCCATGACGGCACGATATGCCACTTCTTTCTTTAATAATTTTTTTGTTACACCGGCACTTTGAAATGAGCCTACCGTTACAATGGTGCCTTCTGCTATTGGTTCTTTTGAACCGGCAACAAATATTTTACAGGTGCTTCCTTTTGAAATATTGTCCAATGCTCCTTTATTGATCACAAATACTGAATCTTCTTTGGCCTGCTTATCTGTTTTAGCTATGGTTAATACTATATCATCAGAAGGTTTATTGAATTTGCCTTCAAAAATTTGTTGTGTAAGATTGCCTTCAATCATTGGTATTTGGGTGGGAATACCTGCCTGTATCCTTGCTTTTATTTTTTCAAACAACAACTCATAATCATCACCGGGCTTTACATCTGCCATGGCTTTTGCAAATGCAAATGAAAGAGAACCCACATCTGCGCCTTTATCATCCCACAACTGAAAATTTTGCTGGTGTGCAGCCGATGCGCTTATCACAACCATATTGGACAATGTATCTGTACCATCGCCAATAAAAGATTCTTCATCACCAGCGCCGGAATTCATTTGTAATTGGGTGTTTGGCTGGTACTTTCCAAATGTGAAAGGTATTGGAGTGCCTCTTGAAACGGATGCATCAACGGCACGGGATGCTGTTCCGGAATGACAGGCATCAATTAACACCAGCAATGTACCATTGGGTTTTATTTTATTACGAATTGCCTTAAACTTGATAGCCAGATCATCATCTCTTAAATGTTTACTTCCATCATACCCGCTTGGATTATACATTGCCTCCGCATCTACCGGAATAACCGCTTCATCATAACCATCTGCTTCATCTTTTCCTTCTGCTTCTGTTGCCTGATCTTGTATCTGCTGACCATGACAGGAAAAATGGATCACCACAATATCATTTGCGGCAGATTTTTTAGCAAGGTTATCCATGGCTTTTAAAATAGCCGCTTTGGTTGCCTTGCTGTTTTTTAATGTATCAATATCTTTTTCTTTAAACCCTTTATTGATCAAAGCTCCTTTTACATACTTAATATCGTTTATAGAAGCAATAGCAGGCCAGCCACTACCTTCAGGGTATTGACCAACAGCTACAATTAAAGCCAGCTTTTTAGGCAAACTATTTGTTTGCGAAAATGCAGGGACACTTATAATAAATAAGAAAAGAATCAATACTCTTTTCATCAAAAAAAGAATTTATCGAAAGATAAACCAATTAACAGAATGATTATGTACCCAACAGATGGTATTTTAAACAGAAACAAAAAAGCCATCAATAAAATTGATGACTTTTAAGAAGCGGTGAGGGAGGGATTCGAACCCTCGGTACGGGTTTAAGCCCGTACGACGGTTTAGCAAACCGTTGATTTCAGCCACTCATCCACCTCACCATTGTTGAATGCACTGAATTATTTTGATAAAAGAACTTACTTTTTTTTACTAATGGGTTTAAGCCCATTCTCAGTTTAGTCCCCAACAAGTTGGGGATTGATTTCAGCCACTTCCCGATTATCATCGGGACAAGCTATCCACCTCACCGGCTTAAGCTGAATTAAGGGCAGCAAAAATAGTCTTCCATCACTAAAGTGCCAAAAAAACAAAACCCAAAATCCAAATATATGGACTATGGGTTTTTATATTGTAGTAAGCAATCGCATTACATTGCTGCTAACTGTACTTTCTGCTGCAGTTCCATTACACTTTCTTTAAAACTGCTGTCTGTATCCATCAAATCTTTTACAGTTTGACAGGAGTGAATAACCGTAGTATGATCACGGCCACCAAAATGTTCGCCTATAGTTTTTAATGAATTTTTAGTGAAAGCTTTTGCCAGGTACATCGTAATCTGCCTTGCCTGTACAATTTCCCTTTTGCGGGTCTTTTGTAACAGTTTTTCGTAAGGAACATCAAAGAAATCGCATACCATTTTTTGGATAGTATCGATGGTGATTTCCTTCGAACTGGTTTTCACAAAATTGCGGAGCACTTTCTTTGCCAAATCCAAATCTATTTCCCGCTTATTTAGCGAAGATTGTGCCAAAAGGGAGATCAAAGCTCCCTCCAGTTCCCTCACATTACTATTGATATTATAGGCTATATATTTCACTACTTCTTTGGGCATTTCCAATCCATCATTCTTCATCTTCTTTTCCAGTATATCTATTTTGGTATCATAGTCCGGCATTTGAAGATCGGCACTCAAGCCCCAGCGGAAACGGCTTAATAAACGTTCCTGAACACCTTCCAAATCTTTTGGTGATTTATCAGAGGTAAGAATTAATTGTTTACCACTTTGATGTAAATGATTGAAGATGGCAAACAATGCATCCTGACTTTTTTCAGCCCGGCTGAAGAATTGCACATCATCAATAATCAATACATCTATTAATTGATAGAAATGAATAAAATCGTTGATAGCATTGTTTCGGCTGTGATCCTGGAACTGGTTGATGAATTTTTCTGAACTTACATACAACACTACTTTGTTAGGATTATTTCTTTTAACCTCGTTACCTACTGCTTGTGCCAGGTGAGTTTTGCCCAAACCAACTCCACCGTATATAACTAAAGGATTGAATGAAGTAGCTCCAGGCTTATCGGCAACAGTTTTGCCTGCACGACGGGCTACCCGGTTACAATCACCTTCAATAAATGATTCAAAAGTATATATAGCATTTAACTGCGGGTCAATTTGCACCTTCTTCAACCCCGGTATTACAAACGGGTTCTTAACCGGATTATTTATGACGAGTGGAAAATCCATTTCGTTGTTGGTGAAAATTTTATACCCGTGCCCAGGAATGTCAGTAGTGATGGGTTTGTTTTTATTATTACCGCTATCCACCATTATCCTGTATTCCAGCCGGGCTTCTTTTCCTAATTCTCTTTTTAATGTCTTCGCTAATAAATTTACATAATGTTCTTCCAAATATTCAAAAAAGAATTGGCTGGGAACCTGAATAGTTAAAACCTTTCCTTTAATCTCAACCGGGCGGATTGGTTCAAACCATGTTTTAAAATGTTGCCATTCTACAATATCCTTTATAATAGCTAAACAATTATCCCAAACTTTGTCAGCCGTTTTCGTCATTTGCCTTAAGCAGTTTATATTGAGTGACCAATAATTTTTTTGAAATATTTTTTGGTGGTTTTCTTCCAATTATTTATTGCAAGGTTTAATGCAAAAAATTTTTGGCAGGACAGCGAATATCAAGATATTTTGTTGAAAAAAAAATTTTTTATTCACTTGTTTTTTTCCCATTAACCACAGTATTGGATTCTGATAAATTTTTCTTTTTTCCTTTACTAAATTCTATATCAATTCTTCCTAAAACAATACCGGCCCAACCCACCTGGTTTATTAAAACATCAGCACCTTTTTTATTGGTAATTGTTTCAGGTTTATCCATAAACGTGTGAGTATGCCCCCCAATGATAATATCAACAAATTCGCTTTCTTTGGCTAACACCTGGTCGCTTACTTTATTGTCTGAATATTTATACCCCAGGTGTGATAAGCATATTACTAAATCACACTTTTCATTCTTTTTTAAATACTCAGCTGTTGCACTTGCTTTTTTAATCGGGTCAAGATATTTTGTTTCTCCAAACAGATTGTCGGGAACCAATCCTTTCATTTCAATACCCACACCGGTAACACCAATTTTCAATGGGCCCTTTTTAAATATTTTGTAAGGAACATATTTTGACTCCATTGCCGTATGAGTAAAATCATAATTACTCATGAGAATTGGAAACTGAGCATGTTGTAATTGATTTGCAAAATTTTCAAGCCCTGCATCAAAGTCGTGATTACCCATTGTGGCTGCATCATAACCCATCATAGTCATAGCTTTTATTTCCGGTTCACCTTTGTATAAGTTGAAATAAGGTGTGCCCTGGAAAATATCTCCCGCATCTAACAACAAAACATGTTCTTCTTCAGAGCGGATCTTTTTAATCAGTTCGGCCCTTGCAGCCACACCACCCAATCCGGCATTCCTGCTTCCATCCATAGGAAACGGATCGAGCCTGCTATGCACATCATTGGTGTGAAGAATAGTTAATTTCGCTTTATTACTATCTGCTGCTAACAAAGTTTGAGGCAGCATGGTAGCGGCCAGCATACTGCCTGCACCGAAAGCAGACTGCTGTAAAAATTTTCTTCTATTCAGCATACTGAACTCTTTTTTCAGGAATGTCAACAATATGTTTTCCGCCGGCAGTTAACTTTTTAAGATAATTGACAATGGCATCCCGCATAATGATGTTTTTATTCACTTGCGGAATCGTTCTCAGCATATTTGCATCATCACCACCATTAGCGATATAATCAATTGTGGCTACATTATAGATTTTGTTTTCATCAATAGATTGTCCGCCAATAGTGACTTCCGTAGCTTTTTTATCTTTGATTATATATGAGCCGCCGGCTATAGGCCATCCACCTTTAATAGCAGATAAGGTTAAAAAATCCTGCAATACTTTACCATTCAGTTTTAATATCACTATATAATTATCAAAGGGTGAAAGCTCATAAATTTTCCCCAATGTAACATCACCTGCTGCCATAGAAGTTAAACGCATACCACCATGGTTAAAGATGGCAATATCAACCGGCATGTTATATTCTTTTTCAGCGGTAACCTTTACAATGTCAGCAAAGAAATTGCCCATGTTGCAGGATGGTTGTTTCTTTATCAATTCCACATCACTTATTGCAATCACCTGGTTCATTGCAGAAGCCATCTGATCATAATAAGGCTTTAAAAAAATTGTAAAGGCTGTATCTTTTGGACTATCAGCATTTACCCTGTATTGTGTAACATTTTTATTGGTAAGCTGCCAGGCAGGTTTGCAACCAGTCAGTACCAATGCAGTAATAAAAAATAAAAAATATCGACGGATTAGCAGCAACATTTACCTGTGGATTTAAACGCTGAAAGTAATTCTTTTTTGATCTAAAAAACATATTTTTTTCGGGGTTGATTTTCCTACATTTGCCGGATTAAAAACAGCTTCATGAGTTTTGAGATAACCGGAAAATTAGCAGCGAAATACGATACTGTACAGCGTACTGAAACCTTCCGTACAAGAGAATTTGTAATAGAAAAAACTGAAGATATTGGTGGCAGAATGATCACCAACTATGTAAAGTTTCAGAGTGTGCAGGACCGCACC
Source organism: Sphingobacteriales bacterium (assembly GCA_016200915.1). Classification (GTDB taxonomy): domain Bacteria; phylum Bacteroidota; class Bacteroidia; order Chitinophagales; family Chitinophagaceae; genus AWTP1-9. Next base: position 33,973 of record JACQDV010000008.1, on the reverse strand, counting down.
AGCATTATTGACCGGTTTAATATAGGTGATGAACTAAAAGTTTCTTTCAATATTAAAGGAACCCGTTGGGAAAAGAATGGCAATGTAAACTACATTACCAATTTAGATGCATGGAGAGTGGAACTGCTCAATAACAATGTATCGCAGTCAGCTCCTGCTAATGAATCATTTTCCAGCGGACCAATAGATAAGGCGCCGGATTTTGTAGATGATTTACCATTTTAAGTTGAAGGTTTAAAGTTTAAGGTTCGGAGAAACGTTTCAAATATTCAACTTTAAACCTTAAACTCATAACTTTAAACTACAGAGTTTTTAGGATAACCACCTAACCTCCGTTTATGCAGCAACAACTTACACTTAAGCTTTTACCCAACGAAGCGGCTGATGAAAGTATCATCAAACAATACATTGCACAAACTGTTGCCAACAGTAATGTTAATGGCTTTCATATCTTAAAAAGTTCGATTGATGCAAGAGGTAAAACTATTTGGATCAATCTCACCGTAAAAGCATTCATCAACGAACCTTTTGTTCCAAGAGAAATTCTTCTTTTTTATTTTAAAGATGTTAAGAAAGCTAATAAGAAAGTAATCATTATTGGCGCAGGACCAGCCGGTTTATTTGCTGCTTTGAAATTAATTGAAGCTGGCATTAAGCCAATCATTCTTGAAAGAGGAAAAGATGTACGCAGCAGAAGAAGAGACTTAGCAATATTAAATAAAGAAGGAATTGTAAATCCTGAAAGTAATTATTGTTTTGGTGAAGGCGGTGCTGGTACTTACAGCGATGGTAAACTTTATACACGCAGCAACAAAAGAGGTGATATTGACCGCATCTTAAATCTGTTTGTTCATTTTGGAGCAGAAGAAAAAATTTTATACGAAGCCCATCCGCATATAGGCACTAACAAATTGCCGCACATCATCACTGCTATGCGAAAGCAAATTGAAGATTGCGGCGGTGATTTTTTATTTGAAAAGAAAGTAGTCGATTTTATCATTAATAATAATAGAATTACAGGAGTAAAAACAGCGGATGGTAATTCGTTTGAAGCCAATGCGGTGATATTAGCTACTGGCCACTCAGCAAGAGATATTTTTTCTTTATTACATGAAAAGAAAATATTAATTGAAGCAAAACCATTTGCTTTAGGTGTTCGTATTGAACATCCGCAATCATTAATTGACTCTGCACAATATCATTGCAGTATAAGAGATGCTAATCTTCCACCAGCTTCCTATAGCTTGGTTCAGCAAATTGATGGCAAAGGAGTTTTTTCATTCTGTATGTGCCCTGGTGGAATTATTGCACCGGCTGCCACTAATCCAGGAGAACTTGTCGTGAATGGATGGAGCCCCTCCAAACGAAACAATGCTTTTGCTAATAGTGGTATGGTAGTGAGTGTTGAAATTGAAGATGCTTTGAAGCATTTGAAGATTTCAAGATTTGAAAATTTGAATATTGATAAGGGCAATCCTTTATTGATGATGCACTTCCAGCAAATGGTGGAGCAAAAAGCTTTTCAATATGGTGGTGGAAAGTTTGTAGCTCCTGCTCAACGAATGATTGATTTTACTGAAAAGAATACTTCTGCTTCACTTCCTGATTGTTCATATTTGCCGGGCATTCATTCCTCACCTTTAAATGAAGTGCTACCACCTTTTGTATATAATGGATTGAAAGAAGCATTTAAAGAGTTTGGCAAAAAAATGAAAGGTTATTATACCAATGAAGCAGTGGTAGTGGCTACCGAAAGCCGTACTTCTTCTCCTGTTCGTATTCCAAGAGATAAAGAAACGTTTCAGCATCCGCAAATACAAAACCTATATCCTTGCGGTGAAGGCGCCGGTTATGCTGGCGGTATTGTAAGTGCGGCCATGGATGGGGAAAGGGTGGCAACTCAAATCACTTCTCTCCTTATTCGTCCCTGATTTGACCCATTCATGATAATTTTTTTCTTACTGTTGTAACAAAACTAAATTTGCGGCAACTAAATGTTGAGGTCACTTCTTTTCCAACATTGGTGAACTCAAAACTATTAACCAAAATTCAGCTCATACGAATAAAAAAATGAGCACCTATTTATGTCACACATTCTCGAAGTAAAGAATCTAAAAAAGTATTACGCCACGCAAAAAGCAGTGGATGAGGTAAGCTTTAGCCTTGAACAGGGCAGCATCTTTGGTTTGCTTGGTCCCAATGGCGCCGGCAAAACCACACTCATCAGGATGATTACCGGTATCTTCTTTCCTGATGAAGGTGAAATATTATTCAATGGTAAAAAGTTTGATCCCATCAACGACGTAGTACACATCGGCTATATGCCCGAAGAACGTGGGCTGTATAAAAAGATGAAGATCGGCGAACAGGCTATGTACCTGGCACAATTGAAAGGTCTATCACAAAAAGATGCGATGGCACAGGTAAAAGATTGGTTTGTAAAATTTGAAATGCAAAGCTGGTGGAATAAAAAAGTACAGGACTTAAGTAAAGGGATGGGACAAAAATTACAATTTGTAACAACTGTTCTGCACGAACCAAAACTTATTATTCTGGATGAACCTTTCAGCGGATTGGATCCGGTGAACAGTAATTTAATTAAAGATGAAATTTATAAACTGGCCAAGAAAGGCTGCAGCATCATCTTTAGTACACACCGTATGGAGCAGGTAGAGGAAATATGTGATCATATTATTTTAATGAATAAAGGCAAAAAGATTTTAGACGGAACAGTAAATGGCGTTAAACAGCAGTTCAAAGAAAATTTATTCAGCATCGGATTACAGCAAATGCCTGAAGTGATTTCCAGCAATGCTTTTAAAGCGATTGGAAAAGCAGATCATACATTAGTTGTAAAGATCAACGAAGGTCATACTGCTAATGAAGTACTGCAACATTTTATTCAGCAGAACAACAACATTACTTCCTTTAACGAAATGCTGCCTTCACTTAACGACATTTTTATTAAACTGGTAGAAGGTACTCCTCTCTCCCGTCAATTTGAAAAAATTACCGAATAAAACTTATTTCTATGAACAAGATCTGGCTCATCATAAAAAGAGAATACATCACAAGAGTTCGAAATAAAAGCTTTTTGCTATCTACCTTCCTGTTACCAATAGTAATGATACTGTTCATTTTTGGTTCCGTATTCATCGCCGTATCAACCAAAACAAAAGCCAAAGTAGCAGTAGCCAATGATCCCGGTTATTTTAAAAACAGTATTAAAAGCGATTCATCCAGCATCAGTTTTGACTTTACTCCCGGGGTTGATAGTTTAAATTATGCTGGCAAAGGTTTTGATGCCGTGCTTTATATTCCTAATGGAACTTCAAACAACTATGCTATCTATTCTCAAAAACAATTAGGATTAGAAACGGAAGCAAGAATCACCGATAAACTCAACAAAGCCATTGAAAATAATTTATTGCAGCAAAAAGGTATTCATAAAGAAACGCTGGACTCCATCAGTAAACAAACAAAGGATGCAGTTGAATTAAACAACCGTGTGCTGGATGAAAACGGTAAAGCAAAAGAAGCAAATGCAGGTTTAGCGTATGGAATAGCATTTGGCTCAGGTATTTTAATTTACATCACTATGATCGTTTTTGGTGCAATGGTTATGCGTGGCGTAATGGAAGAAAAAACCAATCGTATTGCAGAAGTGATCATTTCAAGTGTAAAACCTTTTCAATTAATGATTGGAAAGATTGTGGGTATTGCCGGTGTGGGTTTAACACAATTCCTGCTTTGGATTATATTAATATTTACATTGTCAAGCATAGCCGGTGCATTTATTCCGCATGAATTATTAGAACAGGCTAACCAGGTAAACAGCCAGGTTCCTGGTGGAATGCAAAACAATACTGCTGCTTTAAAGTTTCTGGAATTCAAAGGCATATTGGGTACAGCTAACTGGGGATTGATTCTGGGCTGTTTTTTCTTTTATTTTCTTTGCGGTTATTTATTCTACTCGTCCTTATTTGCAGCAGTAGGCAGTGTGGTGGAAGATGCACAGGAATCACAGCAACTGATGTTCCCGATTATGATGCCAATCATTTTTGCATTCATCATTTTATCTTCCGGAATTAATGATCCTAACAGCAAATTAATGTTTTGGGGAAGTATGATTCCATTCACTTCACCCATCATTATGATGGGAAGGATACCATTTGGTGTTCCCTGGTGGCAATTAGGATTGTCGATGATATTGCTGGTAGCTGGTTTCTTATTCACCACCTGGATGGCCGGAAAAATTTACCGTACCGGTATTTTACTTTATGGAAAAAAAGTAAACTGGAAAGAAATGCTGAAATGGGCTTTTAAAAAATCATAACCTCTTTGTGCCTTTTGTGTAATACTTAGTGTTCTTTGTGGTTAATAAAAAAGCTTAACCACAAAGTGCACAAAGAAATCACAAGGAACACAATCATATTATCTTATAAAACAAAAAACCTCAACGAAATAAATCGCTGAGGTTTTTTTATAAACTTTAAAATCATCCTTATTTATCTCCGCCGCCACCAAAACCGCTTCCTATAATAGGATGCAACGGGCTTCCCATTCCTTCATCATCATCACCATCATCCACTAACGGCACTAATTCAATTACTAATTTCATCAGTTCACCTTCTTTTAGCTTAGCAGCTTCTTTCTTTACTGTTTTATATCCTTTCTTTTCAAAAGTGATATACAGATCCGTTACCGGAACAGATTCTATTTTAAATCCGCCTTGTGTATTGGAGTTTACTTCTTTTTCACTTTGCATTTTGGCAGCCATTGCAGATACTACTACACCAGAAAGTGGTTTTTTAGTTTTGCTGTCAATCACTACTCCATTTACGCAGCTTTCTCCGCTGCTCATTTTTTTTGAATTGTCAGTAGCATCAGCTTTAAAAGCAAAGCCCAGCGTAACTACTAAAGCTGCAATCAGTTTGTGTCGGCTCATGATTCAATAGTTTAGTTTCTTGTTAATGGTTTCTCCAAAGCCATATTAAATTCAGACCATATTTGTTGTACAATCGCTGCGGCAGGCAAAATATTATCTAATAAAGCGCTGCACTGACCAATCTCCAGTTCTCCTTCATCTAAATCACCTTCAAACATTCCTTTCTTCGCTCTTGCTCTTCCCAATATGATTTTTAATTCATCCGTACCAGCCCCTCTAAGTTCTGCATTTTGTATTTCCTCAAAAAATTTATTCTTTAAAAGTCGCACCGGTGTAAGTTTTTTTATCATCAGCATCGTATCGCCTTCATTAGAATGTATAACTGCCTCTTTAAACTTATCATGAGAGGATGCTTCTTCACTCGCCACGAATCTTGTTCCCATCTGCACTCCTTCTGCACCTAATACCATTGCTGCCAGCATACTTCTTCCATCATAAATGCCACCAGCAGCTATCACCGGAATCTTTACCGCATTCACCACCGCAGGAATCAGCACCATCGAAGTTGTTTCTTCCCTCCCGTTGTGACCACCGGCTTCAAAACCCTCGGCCACCACCGCATCACATCCGGCTTCTTCTGCTTTACGGGCAAACTTACTGCTGCTCACCACATGCACTACTTTAATACCTTGTTCCTTTAATACGTTTGTCCACGTCTTAGGGTTACCGGCAGAGGTAAAAATTATCGGAACTTTTTCCTCCATAATGATCTGCATATGCTTATCAATATCAGGATACAGCATGGGAACGTTTACCGCAAAAGGTTTATTGGTGGCTGCTTTACATTTAAGAATATGTTCACGTAAAACATCAGGGTACATACTGCCACTGCCGATGATACCAAGACCACCAGCATTACTTACCGCACTGGCGAGCCTCCAGCCACTGGCCCAAATCATTCCTGCCTGTATTATAGGATAATCAATACCAAATAATTGGGTAACACGATTGTGGAAAGGCTGCATGACAATCAATTATTCCGCAATATACCTGAATTTAAAGAACTGCTTTTCCTAATGACACGCCAACTGGTAAAACGTTGCAATGATGAATGGAATATTTCTTCCTTGTCCGCCGTAGCTTTAGCGAAGGTGGATGTGACCGGCAATAGTATTTTAAGGCATCACCTGTTGCTAAGCTCAGTTTTGTGGTTTTGTTTTTAATGATTTCTATTTTGAAAGAAAAATTAAATAACAAATAAAATCATTTAATTTGTAGTGATGTCAAGAATTGATGTAAATATCAACCCGGGGATTTTAAAATGGGCAAGAGAAGAAGCTGGTTTTGATTTATCAGAAATTGCTGATAAAGTAAATATTGCTGTTGATGTATATAAACTCTGGGAGAAAAAAGGGAAGAATATACCACTTGGAAAATTAAAAACGATTGCGAGTCAGTATAAACGGCAACTTGCTGTTTTTTTCTTACCTGATATACCTGAAAAAATAAAAAAACCAAAAGACTACAGAAATCTCGAACCAACTAAGAGTAAATTAAGCAAAGATGTTTTAATTGTAATGAGAGATGTTAGTTATTTCCGTCAAACCGCATTGGAATTACAAGGTGAAACATACTGGAAAATCCGCTATAACTGGCTTAATGAAATAGACAAAATAAAAACAGATAATAATGAACTATCAAAATGGCTGCGGGAAAAATTAAATATATCCATTGAAGAACAACTATCCTGGAAATCTGACAACGAGGCCTATCGCCACTGGCGCAGTGCGGTCGAAAATCAATTAGGCATTTTAGTATTTCAATTTTCCATGCCGCTGAATGAAGTGCAGGGATTTTGTTTTACCGAAAGTCTTCCCTATTCAATTGTAGTCAATTCAAAACATAGCTATCACGGAAGGATTTTTACAATTTTCCATGAAATAGCTCACCTTGTTAGGCATCATAGTGGTATATGTTTGATTGATAACGTAAATGAAAAACAACAAGAAGAATATAGCTGCAATTCTTTTGCGGGAAAATTTTTGATTCCTAATGCCAGCCTAATCCCAACAGAAGATTTAGAAGAAATTCAAACTTATGCGAACAAATTAAGAATAAGCAGAGAAGTTTATTTAAGAAGACTGAAAGAAGAGAAACAAATTCCTCATGAAAAATTTTTCATATTACTTAAAAAAATACAGGCAACATACAAACCTGTTAACAGAAAAGGCGGCTTTAGGATAAAACAGGAAGTATTAAGCCGTGCCAGCAGGGGTGATACATTTTATAATATGGTGCTTGATGCATTAAACCAAAATAGAATTTCATATACTCAGGCATCAACAATGCTTGACTTAAAAATCAGCAAAGTCTTAAATGAAGCCTAAATCTGAAAATCTTTACTGTTTAGATACAAGTGCATCAGTCACCATGCACCGATTCTATCCGGTAAGAATAATACCTGATTTATGGAAGCAACTTGAAGATTTGTTTAGAGAAAAAAGAATTCTTTCACATGATATTGTTTTCGATGAAATAGTGCCCGAATCAGATACAAAAGACAATTTAGCAAAACTAATTTCCAAATATAAAAATTGTTTTAAGTCTATAACAAAAAGGCAAGTACAAATTGTCCCTGAAATCTTATCTCTTTTCCCACATTTGATTGACGCAAGAAATAAAAAAGACCAAGCCGACCCATGGATAATTGCCATGGTTATAGAAATGATGGAAGAAGTAAGTCTTTTTGCTGATAAATCAGATTATGTTATTGTTAGTACAGAAAGTGAAAATAGCCCGAATAAAATCCCGGCTGTGTGCAGGCATTATAAAGTGAGGCATATGAATCTCTTTGAATTTTTTGAAGATAATGACTGGAAATTCACTTTATCAAAAAAGCAATAGTTGAATAGTTTTTCGGATTGATTTTTAAAAGGTAAATCATGAAACACTCACTATTTATCTCCAAACAACTCAAAGATGCTTACTACGGCGGCAACTACACCGGTGTTCATTTAAAAGAATTGTTATCAAACATCAACTGGCAGGAAGCAACTACCAAAGTACATTCCTTCAATACCATTGCCATGCTGGTATATCATATCAACTATTATGTTATCGCCGTAAGCAACGTATTACAGGGCGGCCCGTTAGATGCACATGATAAATACAGTTATGATTGTCCGCCCATTGAGTCGCAGCCGGATTGGGAAGCACTGGTTCAAAAAACTTTTGATGATGCAGATACCTTCATCACCTTAATAGAACAAATGCCCGATGAAAAAATATGGACTGATTTTATTGAACCCAAATACGGTACCTGGTTCCGCAACCTCGCCGGCACCATTGAACATGCACATTATCACGTGGGACAGATAGCTCTTATTAAAAAGTTGATAAAAGAAACCCTAGGTCATTCTATGTAAAGAATTCAGCTTGCAGCCAGCAGCTAATAGCTTGTAGCTTCTTCTTACCCTAAATCAATCTCCGTATTATCGCCAATATTCAAGCTGCGGCTCTCCCCTTTTATCTCCGCATCGCTGCCAATGAGGGAGTCATCTAAAACAATTTCAAACAAATTGGTGTATGAACCAATGATGGATTCTTTAATAATGGAGTAATGTATCTTGGTTTGTTCACCAATGGAAACATTGGGACCAATAATAGAATTGCGTATATCACAACCCGCCGCAATACTCACCGGCGGAACAATGATGGTGTTTTCAAAATTATGATCGGGTGATATGGTAGTGCCAAACTTTTTTAAAAGAGTAGAGTTAGATTCAAGCAATGTTTCTTTTCGTCCGCAATCAAACCAGTTCTGTACTTTAAAGGAATGAATTTTTACTCCCTGCGCAATCATACATTCCAGCGCATCGGTTAAATTAAACTCATCATAACTCTTCACCCCCTGCTTAATGTTTTGTTCTAAGCAATCATACAGCTGACTGCTCTCTTTTATTTTATACAGTCCTACCAAAGCCATATTACTCTTGGGAATATGCGGCTTCTCCACTACTTTAGTGATGGAACCATCATCTTCAATTTCTGCCACACCAAAATTTCTTGGGTCATCTACTTTCTTTACTCCCAGCATGGAATGTGGTGCTTCCAGTACAGCCTTTATATCGTATTCGCAAATGGTATCGCCCAGCACAATCAATATCTCATCATTCTTCACCACCTCTTTGGTTAAATATATTGCCTGGCCCGAACCTTCTCTTTCATTTTGTGGTACAAAATGAGTGGTGAGGCTGGGATATTTTTCTTTTACATAGTCCTGTATCTTATCGCCCAGGTGGCCCACCACAAAAACAAATTCATCAATACCGGCTTCCATCAATTGGTCAACAATAATACTGAGGATAGTTTTACCGGCTAAGGGAATGAGTGCCTTGGGTTGTGTATATGTATGCGGACGCAGTTTGGTGCCTGCGCCTGCTACGGGAATTATCGCTTTCATCGTTAGTGGTTAAATCAACTGCAAAACAAGCTGTGAAAATAGGGAATTTTTGACAGGTAGGCGGTTAATTCAAAAGTCAAAATTAAAAAGTAAAAATGGTTGTTAGTTTATAGTTTGAATCTTAAACTTATTCCCATTCTGTGAATACAAAACTTCAGGGTTAAGTACGCCGGGGTTATCTTTGTGGCCCAAATCAATTTTCATGCAAAGAGATACTTTAGTTTTTGATTTAATAAGAAAAGAATTAGAACGTCAGCGTCACGGTATTGAACTCATCGCTTCAGAAAATTTTACCAGCTTACAGGTAATGGAAGCAATGGGTGGAGTAATGACGAATAAATATGCAGAAGGTTATCCGGGCCGCCGCTATTATGCCGGTTGCGAAATTGTAGATCAGACAGAACAATTAGCTATTGATCGTTTAAAACAAATCTTTAATTGTGAGTATGCTAATGTTCAACCTCACAGTGGTGCACAGGCCAATGCTGCCATGATGAGTGCTATCATTAATCCCGGTGATAAAATTTTGGGATTGGATTTAAGCATGGGTGGTCACTTAACACATGGTTCGCCGGTTAACTTCAGTGGCAAATTATATGAAACACTTTTTTATGGTGTGGTGAAAGAAACTGGAAGAGTTGATTATGATACATTGGAATCAAAGGCAAGATCAGAAAAACCAAAGCTGATTATTTGCGGCGCATCTGCTTATAGTCGTGATTGGGATTATGCAAGAATAAGAAAAGTAGCTGATGAGGTTGGTGCTTTTGTAATGTGTGATATGGCACATCCTGCAGGATTAATTGCAAAAGGTCTATTGAATTCTCCATTTGATCATTGTCATTTTGTTACATCAACCACACACAAAACTTTGCGTGGACCAAGAGGCGGTATCATTATGATGAAAAAAGATTTTGAAAACCCGTTTGGATTGAAAGATGTGAAGGGCAATATCCGCATGATGAGTAATCTCATTGATATGGCGGTATTCCCCGGTCAGCAGGGCGGACCATTAGAACATGTGATTGCAGCAAAAGCTATTGCCTTTGGTGAAATACTGAGCGATGAATTTACTGCTTATGCCAAACAAGTAGTAAGCAATGCACAGGCCATGGCAAAAGTTTTTGTTGATAAAGGTTATCACCTGATAAGTGAGGGAACAGATAATCATTTAATGCTGATTGATCTCCGCAATAAAAACATCAGCGGTAAAAAAGCTGAACAGGCTTTGGTAAAAGCTGATATCACCAGCAATAAAAACATGGTGCCCTTTGATGATAAGAGTGCGTTTGTTACTTCGGGCATCCGTGTAGGTACACCTGCCATCACCACCCGTGGCATGAAAGAAGCGGATATGGAATTTGTGGTAAACAGTATTGATAAAGTATTGATGAATGCGGATGATGAGGCTGTAATAACCACAGTAAGGGGTGAAGTGAATGAGTTTATGAAGCAGTTTGCATTGTATCCTGAGCTTGGTTAATGTTTAAATCATACATATCCATTTAACAGTTAAAAATTTGATTATGCTTCAGCGAATACAATCTCTCTGGTTACTGGCTGCGGCTGTTTGCAGTTTTCTTACATTGAAGTTTGAGTTTTACGCCGGTACTGATGCAAATAATATTGCAAAGCAACTAACATCGCAATACAATCTTTTATTCATTATACTCGCAGCCGGCACAGGCATTGCTTCTTTAATTACCATCTTTTTATATAAACAGCGGAAACTGCAACTACGCATAGCGGGTTTTACATTGATTGCGGCAGCAATTTTTATTACATTGTTATTCCTGAAACTAAAGGATTTTATAACCGGTACAATCAGCCTGTGGTCTGTATTTTATTTTGCCATTCCTGTTTTATTGATAATGGCCTTGCGGGGAATAATGAAAGATGAGAAACTGGTTAAAAGTATGGACAAACTGCGATAAAAAAATTAAGTCCCGCTGCCGGCGGGACTTTTTATTAATATTTAATAAATCGCTCAGTGGTTACTTCATTGCCATAAATCAACTGCAGCAGATACATACCATTACTCAGCGATTGAATATTCAAAGTGCTGATTACGGCATTGGCTGCAATATTTCCCTTCATCAGAATTTTACCATCCGCATTGATTATCCGGTATTGTGCATTTAAAGAAGGCTGATGATAAAAAATCAATTTATCAGCAACAGGATTATTATTCAGTCTTAGTTTATCCAACATCTTCTTTGTAACAGAAACTATTGGACTGTAACTATGCCCCCCTGTCATTGTATTTAATATGAGGCGGTAATAAATCAAGTTACCGGGAGGGTCTTTGTCAACATAACGGTAGTTGTTTTGAATAGTAGCTTTTACATTCCCGATTTTTACAAAATTCATTTTATCGTGGCTTCTTTCCACATCAAAGTCTTTTATATCTGTGGTGTTTTGCAGCGACCAGTTAACCAGTACATCATTGTTAATTAAAGCTGCCCCCACATTTAAATTGCTATTGGCAAGCGGGCCGGTAAGAACAGCTACGATATATGGTCCGTTAAAAGTATTATTAGCTGTGGTGCTGGCACTATTACCACCGCCACCATTGGTATTTGATGCTGAAAAATTAGAAGAAGCCGTGGACCAGTTTGTTCCGCTTACCCATTTCCATATACCAATATTACTATTGGAAGCAGCTGCAAAATCAGTTCCCTCCAGTGATGAATAACAGTTGTCCCAGTTTAATGTAATGTTGGCAGTTCCCGAAATAGCAATACGGTCACTATTGCGATCGATATTCCATACAGCATCTACCATGCCTTTCTTTTGCGTAGCCGTAAAAGCAGTGCCACCACTTGTACCATTGGTAGTGGTACCGGTAAATACACCCACTGTAAAATCAGAAGTTGCAGTGGGGTTTGCGGCAGCAGGCAGGTAACAACTTGCTGTACCTGTATAAAAATATTTTGTAGTGTTATAGTTAGCTGATGTTACTGCATTTATTCTTAAACGACCTGCTCCTGTTCTGGTAATTATATAGTTATAGGCATTCCCGCTATTAATACTTCCTGAGCTTGCTATGGTTAATGTATTATTATTTACACTGAGCAAATTTGTTGAACCGGCAGTACCGCCACTTAAAGTAAGTGTACCATTTACTGTTGTATTGCCTGTAATTTGTTTAATGCCGGTATTGCTGATGGTTAAATTTTCATAGTTAGGCAGGTTGGAAGATGTTGCATCGAAAAGGTAATTTGCATTGGATGGTGTAGTAATGGTTTGTGTGCCACCATTAGCCCTGTATTCAACAGTGGAGCCGGATTGCAAGTAAGTATTTACAGTATTTGCCGGATTAATAGTGGTAGTGGCCGAACCCGTGAGGCCATTTACATTTGTTGTTGTAATGGTCCCGGTTGAAGCAACAACTACCGTTGCATAAGAAGTGGTTCCTGTATAGCTGATAATGTAATTACCAGTATGAATTACCCCGTTAATGGTTAAATCATTTAAAGTGGTAGGCTGGTCATTAAGTTTAAAAGCTGAGCCAAGTGTTACTCTTTTGCCGGATGTTATAACATAACTTAAATAATTACGGGTACCTCCTGAAAAAGTCCAGGTTGAAGACAATGAGCCAAAAGTATAAATAGCCCCATATGCATTATTTCCGGTTGTAGTAATAGTGCCGGCACTATGTGTTACATCTCCGTTTACATACAATCTCGGAAAATCAGAAGAATTATTCGAACAAAAATTCATTGTTCCTCCAGAAGCATTCATAATATAATTGCCATTTACATATACATAGGGTTGTGCATTGGAAGATGTAAAAAGAAATGTTCCGGTGAAGGCAGCATTGATACTGAAATTACCTGCAGCTAAATAAATATTAGCAGAGCCCCAACCCTGGTTCCAGTTTACATTACCAGGCCAGTTTATTTCCAGGTTACCGTAATAATAATTATTTCCACCCGAACTGGCAGCGGCAGTTAAATTAGAAGTAACGCTTGTACCGGAGCTTTGCCATAATAAAATGCGAAAAGTACTGGTTATACCAAATGCTTCAGTGCCGTTAAAAATTGTATTTGAAATATTGCTGGTGTTGTTGTGAATATAAGTGCCGCCGTTATTGATATTAAATACGGCGCTTACTGTAATGGCAGAATTTGATTGAACAATACCACCATTTTGGATAGTAAGCGTAGGTATGTTGATAGTGGAGGTGGCCGTTAAAGTTGTGCTATTAGGGATAATTAATTGAGAGCCGGAACCTGATATAGTCCATGATGCGGAAGGCGAAAGTGAAAATGATCCGGTAGAACTATTTCCCAAATTAAATAGTTGATTAGCTGTTGTAAAACTGGAAGGCGATGATCCGGCACCTCCGGTTGAGTTAGTAGTCCAATTGGCTACAGCATCAATATTACCCGTACCTCTGTAATAATAATTTGTTTGAGCAGATAATTGAAAGAGTGGAATTATAAGCAATAATACGGTTATTATAATAGGTGTTTTGTTTATACTGACCAATAATTCAGTACTAAGCCTGTTAATCGTTTTCATTTTTTTATCGATATTGGAGTCAACTATTGCAAGGCTTAAAGCAATAAGTTTATTTTATTACGTATTGTTACGTACAAATTTAAGTATAAGACTGTTAATAACAAAGATTTTTCAAAAAATATTATATTTTTTTTGCAATCGTTTGCGGAGATTAATTGTCACTACAAAAATTTGCCTGTAAAACTTTTAGGTACTTTTGCAATGGCTGAAGGTATGCCCGTATATACCATTTCACCCCCCCCGTCTCCAGCCTCAGGACCAAGGTCAATTAACCAATCTGCAGACTTAATTACATCGGTGTTATGTTCAATAACTAAAATAGAATGCCCCTGTTCAATGAGTGCATTAAAGGAAGCCAGTAATTTTTTTATATCGTGAAAATGAAGGCCTGTTGTTGGTTCATCAAAAATGAAAAGGATATGTCCCTGTGCTTTCCCTTTTCCAAGAAAAGAAGCCAGCTTCACTCTTTGTGCTTCACCACCTGACAATGTATCAGAGGATTGACCCAGCTTTATATAACCTAATCCAACATCACTTAATGGTTTAATTTTATTAACCACATCTTTTTCGTCCCTGAAGAATTCTATGGCTTCATCTACACTCATCTCCAGTACATCGTGAATGCTTTTTTCTTTATAGGTTACTTCCAGCACTTCTTCTTTAAATCTCTTTCCCCCACATACTTCACAGGTCAGATGCACATCTGCGAGGAACTGCATTTCTACAATTTGTTCTCCCTCACCTTTACAGGCATCACATCTTCCTCCATCTACGTTAAAAGAAAAATGCTTGGGTTGAAAGCCCCTGATTTTACTCAATGGCTGTTTGGAAAACAAATCTCGTATCTCATCATAAGCTTTTATATAAGTAACGGGATTACTGCGGGATGATTTACCAATTGGATTTTGATCTACCATCTCAATCTGTGACACATAATCAATATCACCGCTGATGGTTTTGTGCATTCCTACTTTATCAACATACTCACCTTTTATTTTTTTGAGAGCAGGATATAATATTTGTTTTACCAGCGTTGTTTTTCCACTTCCACTCACACCACTCACAACAGTCAACACATTTAATGGAAACTCAACAGTAATATTTTTTAAATTATTTTGCTGTGCCCCTTCTACTTTTATAGACCTTGTCCACTTTCTTGTTCTTGGTGGCAGTTCTATTTTTAATTCACCTTTTAAATAACGACCGGTTAAACTCAGTTTGTTTGCAATTACCTCATCATAATTTCCTTCAGCAATTACTTCACCACCCAAATGACTCGCTAATGGTCCCATATCAATTATATGATCAGCTTCCCTCATCATCATTTCATCATGCTCTACTACAATTACTGTATTACCTAAATCACGGAGTTGTTTTAGTACACCAATCAATCTTTCTGTATCTCTTGAGTGCAAACCAATAGAAGGTTCGTCCAATATATATAATGAGTTGGTGAGGTTACTTCCTAAACTACGTGTTAGCTGAATACGCTGACTTTCTCCACCACTTAAACTATTAGCAAGACGATTCAATGTTAAATAACCTAAGCCAACATCCAGCAATGTTTGAATACGATGATTAATCTCAATCAATATTCGTTTTGCTACCTTATTATCATATTCACTTAATTTCAATCCATCAAACCATTGCTTTAAATCTTTTACCTGCATCTCACACAACTCTCCGATATGACTACCTCCAACTTTTACATACAATGCCTCTTTACGCAACCTGTATCCTTTACATTCATAGCAGGTAGTTCTTCCACGGTATCTTGACAACAACACTCTGTACTGTACTTTATATAAATTTTGTTCTACCTCTTTAAAAAAATCGTTAATGCCATAAGCACCTGTTGCACCTTCCCATAAAATCTTGTATTGTGCTTTGGTTAATTCTGCAATAGGTTTATGAACAGGGAAATCAAACTTGCGGGAAGCTTTTACAAACTGATCCTTCAACCAACTAAGCTTTTCCCCTTTCCATGGAGCAACGGCGCCTTCATACACACTTAATCTTCTGTCAGGTATTACCAGGTCTTCATCAATTCCTAATACCTGAGAAAAACCTTCACAAACAGGACAAGCACCAAAAGGGTTATTAAACGAAAATAAATTAGGAACTGGCTCTTCAAACACAATTCCATCCATTTCAAACTTATTAGAGAAATGAATCAGCTTATCTCCATTCACTTCAATATATACTTCTCCTTCTCCTTCATAAAAAGCTGTGCCTACTGAATCAGCAATACGGTGGCGGTCATCTTCATCAAACTCTTTTACGACCAACCTGTCAACCAATACATAAGTTTCTGTTTTCTTTTTGCTGATGTCTAATTTTCCGTTCTCCAGCAAATCTTCAATCCTCAATGTTTCTTTATTATGGTAAATCCGGGAAAAACCTTTCTGCAATAAAATATTTAACTCCTCTTTTACTTCCCTTTTCTGATGAGTCTTAAACGGAACAAGTATCAGCACTTTATCACCTTCGTTCAACTTACTGATGGTTTCCACCACATCATTTACATCATCTTTTTTTACCTCTTTGCCACTTACCGGTGAAATGGTTTTACCAATACGGGCAAAGAGCAACCGCAGGTAATCATATATTTCGGTCATACTACCCACCGTTGAACGGGGAGTACGGGTAATCACTTTTTGTTCAATGGCTATGGCGGGACTCAGACCTTTAATAAAATCTACATCCGGCTTGTTCATGCGGTTAAGGAACTGGCGGGCATAGGCACTCAGGCTTTCTGCATAGCGGCGCTGGCCCTCAGCATATAATGTATCAATTGTTAAGGAAGACTTTCCTGAACCGGAAACACCCG
The DNA here is from genome assembly GCA_016200915.1 of Sphingobacteriales bacterium. Classification (GTDB taxonomy): domain Bacteria; phylum Bacteroidota; class Bacteroidia; order Chitinophagales; family Chitinophagaceae; genus AWTP1-9. Next base: position 17,266 of record JACQDV010000008.1, on the reverse strand, counting down.
TTACCACGATAAGTTTGTTACGGGGAATACTTACAGATACATTCTTAAGATTATGTACCCTGGCTCCCTGTATATATAGAGAGTCAGATTGCCTTGCTGGCAATAAAACGGCATTTGATTTTTTTAGTGTACTCATGAAAGGAGAGCAAAATTAAGCGGGAATTACTAATGTTGACTTCGCATTTTACGATAAGGGTTCAAGGAAACTACCCTAATTTTCCACTTAGGCTAAAAAAATTTGTTGCATTATAAAAAAAACCTATTTTTAATCCCGAATCCAATATTTCTAAAAACCAAAACACACATTTTTGCCTATCGCACAACTTCTACGCATTTAATTTAATTAACACAACAATTTTATTGATCGCCTAACCCTGCTAAAATGTAGCACTATGCACACATTTAATAAACTTTCCGACCAACAATTAATTCATCTTTTTCAGGAGGGAACTTCTGAAGCTTTGGAAACTTTAGTTCTTCGCCACAAAGACAAGATATATACTTCTATCTTTCTGCTGGTGAAAGACAAATACCTTGCCGAAGACATTTTCCAGGATGTATTCATCCGGGTAATTGATACGGTACGTGGTGGCCGTTATACCGAAGAAGGAAAATTTTTACCCTGGGCTATGCGTATTGCGCATAACTTATGTGTTGACCATTTTAGAAAACTGAAAAGAACACCTGCTATTAAGACGAGCGATAACCACGATATATTTGAAGTGATCAACTTCAGCGAAGAAGGTGCTGATACAAAAATGATGAAGCGCCAAAGCTACGATCGTGTACGCCGTATGCTTGACCTGCTTCCTGAAGAACAAAGGGAAGTGATCATCCTGCGTCATTATGCTGATTTAAGTTTTAAAGAAATTGCTGACCTAACCAGTTGCAGCATTAATACAGCCTTAGGCCGTATGCGTTATGGTTTAATTAACCTGCGTAAGATGATGGTGGAAAAACAAATAGCGTTATAAAGTTTACAATCCTGTTTTTAAATAAGACTGAAGATGCTCCATTATGGGGCATTTTTAGTTTGAGTACCTGATTTAAATGCATATAGTCCACACTACAGCCATTTACGAAAATATATTTATCTCAAAATACTACAAAGCGGGTATTGGATTGCTTTAAAATAGTAATTAGCTTTAGATTCATTTAAGCTAGTAAATATGTTTTTAATCTTATCAATTACAAACAACCATAGCCCACCAATGTCAACCTAAGAATAATTAGCGAAGCAATAAAAATGGTTTAAATAGCCATCGCTGTAAATTAATTTCAATAAAAAAATTTGTATGAAAATAACACTTCGATTTTTTTTCTTTATCACTATTGTTTTATCAATAATTGGCTCTCGTTGTCATAAACAGAGCATGGATTCTACTTGTGGTTGTAAAACTGATTCCGTATGGCATTATGTTACCTACGATAATTTTGGAGGATATGCATATAAGGCAGGATTGTTTTATGATACTTTTCAAAAACAAAATGATTGGTTTGTGTCAGTTGGTATTCCAGGCACAAGCAATGGAGCACTATTAAAGGTATGCAATAAAGATTTGCCCGCAGTTCGGACAATTATAGATACCATCTCAGATAAATATCGGGGTGTGCCAATTTTATTTTCAGGTAAATTAAAGAAATTATGCCCTGGCGAAAGCTTTGGAATACAGCTCCCTGAGACTATAACTGCTCATTTAGTAATTGATTCACTTAAAAAAAACTAAATCATGAGAACGAAAAATCTTTCCAAATCAAAAACTACCACTTTAGGGTATTGTTAATTTAAAAAACAAGATTAACTTACAAACGCAAATGAATATTAACTGTTAAACCGAACTGATATGAAAAGAACACTTTATTCTGTATTAATTATCATATTAATTTTATCAGTAACTAGTTCCCGTTGCCATAAAGAGAAGATGGATATGGGTTGTGGGTGTAATACAGATTCCGTTTGGCTTACAACATATTATTATAATCTTAATGGTTACTCAGACTATAATGCAATTTTATATTATGATACTTCTTTTAAAAGAAATTCTTGGTTTATCGGAGTAACATTTCCTAATTCGATTTATACGTTAACTTTAAAGATTTGTAATCCTAATTTACCAGGCATAAAAGCAATTACAGATACGATTACAAGACAAAACGGAATACCTGTAAGGGGGATAAAAGTTGTTTTTTCTGGTAAATTAAAAAAATTATGTCTTAATGAAAGCCCTTGTTTTGGATGTACCGGAGGATTTTTTCCCGAAGGAATTCGTTCGTATATAACAGTTGATTCACTTATAAAAAACTAAATCATGAAAAAGATCCTTATTATTTCACTTCTAAATGCCATAGTTTATTTTAGCTTGGCACAAAATATTAGTTTCAAATCAAATGGGCATGTTAATAATTTTAAGAAAATAGATACTTTGTTTTTTTGTGAATATAAGGGGCAAAAACCATCAACTAAACCCGCCTCCTTCGATTCTTTATTTGATAATCAATTAATGCAATTTGATAGCTCATTTGGCTTCACTGCAAGAAGTATTTCTGAATTTCAAAAAAAAGAAAAAGCATTAAAAAGCTATAACAGACATTTTTTTACAACATTTTATGCTTATCCAGATGGAACTTTGCAGGCGCCAACCAGTACGGTTTACTTTCAACTTAATAGTAAAATCACTGTGGTGAATAATTTCTCAAAAATTGGGAGGATGGTAAAACATAATTTTTCAAAAGGTTACTATTTATATCTTAATACAGAAATTTATGATAATGGAGACAAAGTTTTTTCTTTATGTGATAGTTTGTATAATGAAGGATTAGTATCAGTAATAGAACCTGTGTTTATCCGACAACTTAAATTACATAGTGATCCATTGTTTCCTAACGAATGGAATATCACTAACACCGGGCAATATAATGGTACTGCTGGTGCTGATATGAAGGTTGCAAATGTTTGGGCGAAAGGTTATACGGGAAGCGGAATTAAAGTAGCAGTAATTGATTTGGGTGTAGATTTAAATCACCCCGATTTGCAAGGAAACCTTTTACCAGGATATGATGCCACAGGAAATAATAGTGGGGGTGGAGTACAGTATGATGCATTTAATTCTCATGGTACAAATTGCGCAGGTATAATTGCTGAAGTTCAAAATAATATTGGTGGTATAGGCGTCTCTTATAATGCTAAAATAATACCAATAAGACTAGGAATTGGATATTTAAACAATCATGGGGATATTTCATTTACTGCAACAGATGCGCAAGCAGTTAACTGTCTCAATTTTGCTGTAAATAATGGAGCCGATATTATATCAAATTCATGGAGCTGGGGCGGTTCTTCATCAGCCCAAATTGATGCAGCAATTACAAACGCAATTACAAATGGCAGGGGTAGTAAAGGCTCATTAGTATTATTTTCAACTGGCAATGATAACAGTGCCGTTCTTTATCCTGCAACAAATCCCAATGTTATAGCAGTTGGTGCCAGCAGCCCTTGCGATACACGTAAGACACCGGTAAGCTGCGATGGTGAACCGGTGTGGGGAGGTAATTTTGGTACAGGTTTAGATTTAATGGCCCCTGGTGTAAGAATAACTACTACCACACTACCAAACGGGAATGATTATTCAAATGCCTATACTTCTATATATAATGGTACATCTGCGGCCTGCCCGAATGCAGCAGCAGTTTTAGCATTAATACTTTCTGTAAACCCTAATTTAACAGGGCAGCAAGCAAGGCAAATTTTAGAATCTACCTGCGATAAAGTAGGCGGGTATGTTTACCAATCAAATGTTTCGGGTCAGCCAAACGGTACTTGGAGTAATGATGCCGGTTATGGGCGGGTTAATGCAAATACTGCTATATGTAATGCAATAGCTACTTTAAGTTTTTCAATTACTGGTCCTAATAACGCAATTTGTGGTACCTCCTCTGCTACTTATACAGTGAATGCACCAGGTTCTGCAGTTTCATGGAGTGCATATCCAAATGGTATTGTGAGTTTGAGTCCATCAGGAAATTCAGTTACATTAACCCGAATTATTGACGGAAGAGTTACCCTGACTGCAAATGTTGGCAGTGGCAGTGGATGTAACGGGCAATCGGTTACAAAACAAATTGGAACAGGACTACCAGACATATCTCAAAAATTTCCAAGGCAAAACCCAAGAGTAACAGGTGTACCCATTCAATACACCAATTATAATTCAATAACACAGTATGTTATCCAAACTAACCCTAAACCAGGTTCGTCTCAAACCTGGAGTGTTACAACAGACGACCCTAATCTGCAATGGGGTTTTACAGGAACTAATAATACTTTAGGGTTTATTTTTTCTGGTAATGGCTATACTGCTACGTTTTACGGCACTGAAACAAATTCCTGTGGTATTGATTATGGTTATATCTACTGTAAATCTGTAGCAAGCGGTGGTGCTGGCGGAGGAACACCATTAGACGCATCCTCTAATTTGTTCACTATATCCCCTAATCCAACGACGGGATTATTAAATGTACAAACAGCTAATAATTATACTTTCGGAACAATAAGGATATTTGATAAAATGGGCAACCCGGTAAAACAATTTACTTATCCGGATAATACCAGTTCTGCCACTATAGATATTTCAGACTTACCTGCTGATACTTATGGTATATCGGTATTAATTGGGGCAAACTGGGCTTCTAAGCTATTCATAAAAAATTAATCGATTATATTTTTAAGGGAACATAAAATTATGTTCCCTTAACTTTTTTAAATTGTTTTACTTTCTACTTTTCTTAAATGCATCCAATCCACACTGCAACCATTTATTAAATTCAGCAGGATCAGGAGTGTATCCTTTTGTTTTGGTCAATGCTTTTTCATCAGTGCTGATGATGGCGTATTGAGGCTGTGACACAGCATTGAAATTTTCCGATTGAAAAGTAGCCCATTTATCACCAACCGTAATGATTGATTTTTCAGCGCCTGTTTTGGTTTTGTATTCTAATTGTTTGGCAGCAGGTAATGTTTGTCGCTCATCTACATAAAGTGATACTACTACAAAATCATTCTTCATTTTTGAAGCAACATCCGGATCAACCCACACCTTCTCTTCCATTCTGCGGCAGTTAACACAAGCCCAGCCGGTGAAATCAATTAATAACGGTTTGTTTTCAGCTTTTGCAATTCGTAATGCTTCATCATAATCTCTTAAAGGCTCAATTCCTCTTTCACAATTAACCGGATGCTTGTATAGACTATAACAAAGTGGTGGCGGAAAGCCACTGATCAAACGGAGATTAGCCCATTTTGTGTTGGTGATTCCCGGTATCAGATACAAAGTAGCAACGGCAAACACTATAATAAATACCAGCCTGGTTCCTTTTATTTTTTTTATTGGCGAATCATGTGAAAAACGAATTACACCCAGCAGATAAAGTACAATAGCAATACCAATAATGATCCAGCTACCGATGAATATTTCTCTTTTGATTATACCCCATTGCGCCACTAAGTCAGCATTAGATAAAAATTTTATTGCCATTGCCAGCTCTAAAAATCCCAATACTACTTTTACTGTTGTTAACCAGCCACCACTCTTTGGCAATGAGTGCAACCATTGAGGAAACAATGCAAAAAGAGCGAAAGGCAGGGCCAATCCTAAACCAAACCCTCCCATACCAAAACTCAAAGATGTTGCATTGCTGTTATTTGCTGATGCTCCAGCCAGTAAAGCACCCAGTATAGGACCTGTGCAGGAAAAAGAAACGATAGCCAGCGTTAATGCCATAAAAAATATTCCGCCCCAATTGCCCACGCCTGATCTTGCATCTACTTTATTGGCAAGTGAAGAAGGAAGATTGATTTCAAAATAACCAAAGAAGGAAATAGCAAAAACTATAAATACGATAAAGAAAAAAAGATTCAACCAAATATTAGTAGAAAGATTATTCAGTATTTCCGGATTTGCGCCCTGCACCAGGTGAAATGGTAAACTCAGCAATACATAAATCAGGAAAATAAAGAAGCCATATAAAAGTGCGTTGGCAATTCCCCTTTTCCTTTGCTGTGCTTTTTTAGTAAAGAATGAAACAGTTAAAGGAATTAAAGGAAATACACAAGGTGTAAGTAAAGCAATCAACCCACCAACCAGTCCCAGCAAAAAAATACTCATTAAACTTTTACCGGCTGTATCATCATCACCACATGGACTTACTGGATGAGTAATATCAATACTTTGAATTTTAATTCGTGTATCAGATGCAACACCTCCTTCCATCGCAACCTCCACTTTTTCATCTGCCACCGGAATAAACTCATCACCCTTTGCAATATTATACATCAACACTGCTTTGAGCCTGGCAGGCACATCACCGGTAAATCTTATTTTTTGATTTATTTCTATACTGCCTTCAAATACTTCTGCCGCTGCATCCAGTAATGCATCCTTAATTTTTTTAGCTGCTCCATTTACAATTACACTTCCATCATTAATGATTGAACTGTCAGTAAAAACAAAATGCAAAGGTTCTAATCCTTCGATCTTGTTATTGGCTCCATATAAATGCCAGCCCTCTTTTAATTTTCCTTTTGCTGTTAATTGATATATTTTATCTCCAAGTTTTTTGGATGCAAATTCCCAACTAACCTGTCCGCTGTTTTGAGCAGTAACAGATACACCGGCAAAAAATAATAAAAGAGAAATGAGATAACGCATGAAACAATGAAGATATTAAAAAATCCCCCCAACAAGTTGAGGGGATTCAAGTTAGTTATTACTTACTGAATAGCGATTGTAAAAGGAATTTTAGATGGTGGCAGACAGGATTTATCATCACAAACCATAAACTCCACTTCGCCGCTAACAGATGTTTTGGCTTTTGCTTTTAATGTAACTTCCTGCACAAAATCTACTTTATCCTTAAAATATTTTGAATTGCTTTGTGTGGCTTTATCAAACTCGGCTATCAGCTTACCGTCTTCTTTAACTTTTCCACTCAGTGCTACCAATGGATTTTTATTAAACTTTACCGTGGTGGGCAATGCAATCGCATCTTTGTCTAAATTTTGACTATATAAATGCCAGCCGCCCTGGATAGAAGCTGACAAGTGTAGTTCATATTTTTTATCAGTAATTTTTTTAGCTGTATATGTCCAGTTAACTTTTGTTTTACTTTGAGCCATTACCACTACACTCACCAATACAGCTGCTAATGTTACTATCATTTGTTTCATGAAAATCCTTTCTTTATTTATTGCAATTTTAAAACCAAATCAGTAATTCTTTGGTAAGAGATACGACATTTGGATTTACCGCTGCCACAATGTTAAACTAATTCTGCCTGAGGTTCCAGTTGAAGATTTTTAATTAACAAAGTCTTAAAAACTTTTTTACCATCCACATTTCCTAAAGCTTCGCTGCAGGCTCTTTCTGGATGAGGCATCATACCAAAAACATTTCTGTTGGCATTGCAGATACCGGCTATATTATCTGTTGTACCATTTGGATTAGCTGCATCTGTAATATTCCCATCTTCATCACAATAATGATAGATGACCTGGTTGTTTGCTTCTAATTGTTTTAAAGTAGCAGCATCTGCATAATATCTTCCCTCACCATGTGCAACCGGTATCATCAACGGTTCACCTTCTTCGCCTTTTATAAAAACATTTTTACAAACAAACTGCTGATTGGCATTTCTCAATAGTGCACCTGGCAATAATCCTGCCTCACATAAAACCTGGAAACCGTTACATACTCCCAACACTTTACCTCCTTTATTGGCAAAATCAATCACCGCCTGCATTAATGGGCTAAAACGGGCAATAGCGCCGCAACGCAAATAATCACCATAAGAAAATCCTCCGGGCAATACAATACAATCATCTGTTGTAAAACCAGTAAGTTCTTTATCCTTATGCCAGAGCATCACCACCTCTTGTTTAAGGTCGTATTTTAAGGCATCATACATATCTCTGTCGCAATTGGAACCGGGGAAGACTACTACACCAAATTTCATATTGAGGAATTGAACCACAAAATTAAAAAAACAGCCCCAAACAACCTTAAGAAAATACCCACCCAGTTTTTTACAGGAAAAATGCGGTAACAATAAATAAAATCATTAACCAATGCAGGTAATTGGGGAAAGCAGATTTTTTTGGATACAGGTAAGCTGCTGCATGAAAAGCAGATACCGGCACTGCCACCATTATCCAGTATGTATAAGAGGATGTTGTGCTAAAGAAGGGAATAAATAATGCGATAAGAAGATAAAAACTCATTAATGCCCAACTCTTTCTAACCTGTATCAGCATGCGTCCGGTATTTGCCTGTATAAAATACATACCGATGAAAAGTGGCAATGTTATCAATACCGTTCTTATCCAGAATAAATAATTAAGATGAAGCCTGGGAAATTTCCAGGCAAATTTTGGAATTAAAGAAGCAAAGTTGAACTGATCTGTAAAAAACAGATAAGCAAAAAGAAAATAATAAGGAGTTAATATTCCCAATAAAGCCACCACCCATTCAGCCAAACTAAATGGACGAAACACCAGTATAGCTACAATTAACAGCACTAATAAAAACAAAGAGGGCAAATAAAAGAATGAGCAAATACCAAAGCCCAAACCAATATTAAACAATAATGTTTTTGCATTGGGGTTGTTATATAAAGAAACCATTCTTGGCCAGGCCCAAACCATTACGGTATTAATAATAAGTGCCGATGATAAATAATTCCATTCCGGTATTAATGATGTAACCAGCAAATATGCCATAGCTACCAGGTAATGCGAAGTGTACATCAGTTTTTGATCATTCATTAACCTGTTTAAGGTAAGTGACTGAGAGAACAATAATAAGAAGGCCAGTATTGGATAAATGACGTGGAAAGCAGCAGCCGGTTTTTGCAAAAAATCAATCAGCTCAGCAAATAAAAAACCATCTGATGGTTCTATCACCGGAATATGCGGGTGCAGCAGGTAAGGCAACTTTAACAGCAGCCCATATATGAGCAGCAAAAAAGCATTAGCACTGTTATTATCCCGGTAAATATTTACCAAACGAAATTAATTTGGTGCAAACCAAATTAAAGAAAAGCATCCAGCCAAAAGAATTTGCAAAAAAGATTATGAAAAATCTATTTTGGCGAAAGTGATATAGTTACGATAGATACAGGGAGTGATCAGTTGTTTGGCACTTACCTGCTTACCTAAACGAATCAGCAGATCATATCCTCTGTCCATACTTTTTAATGGCGGCATACGATTTACTTTGCCATCAGGACTTACAGATTGCGCCATTAATATCGGCGTTCTTCGTTGCCACTCGTTAAAAAGGAAGTTGATTTCCCCGCCAAGATTCATGATCTGATACGAAAGAAGATTATCCGTATCATCATCAAACTGGCTTTTATTAATCACATTGGTCCACTGCATATTTCCTTTATTATCTACGGAGATCACCATAATGTTATCAGCATAATAGCGTACAGATTGCATACCGCTAAACCGGTTCCATCCCCAGCCCCAGTTGTTCCATGGGCTCCAGGCATAATAATCATAAGGAGAAATAAATGGACTGCCATACATATAATCCCAGCGGTTCCAGGTTGAGCCACGGGTAGTGGTGTAATTGCTTTCACTGGTTAACAGGAATCCTCCATCACCTTTAATAATAATATGCTTGATGAAGTAGTCGTTAAAGGCCATGCGGTAATTCGCATCACCTTTTGCCTGCTTTCTTAAATCATCACTAAATTCAATGGTGTTGCCTGCAACCGGTGAAGCTAAATCCCAATCGGCAATAGCACTGTACAAACCTTCAATATTTCCACGTTTGCCTTTGGTATAGAAAGATGTAACAAGAAATCTTTTGTTATAATTATCCACTTTTAATCTCACCTCATCCAAAAAAATATCTTTCATGGGAAGTTCAGTTACTTTTGGCGGATCATCATTCATTTTTTTAATCACCAGCCAGCTCTTGGCAATATTATCTCTTGACTGGCTTCTATGACTTTGAGTAAAAGCAAAATCGCCATTGTTAGATACAGCAAAATCATTAATCAGGTCTTCTCGGTCATCAACAGTATAAGTCCACCTGCTTCTGTTTAATAACTGAAATTGCGGATCAAAAAATGAAGTAGTGATGGTAAGGTTTTCTTTGTTCTTCCCTTTTATTTTAAATACTAATATTTTTTGTTTGTCTTCACTTACAACAGTACTGTAAATTTTATTATCGCCAAATACTCCTATTTGTGTGGTATCTAACTGTGCCGGATCAGCCATTTTCTTTCCATCAGGGCCAATTTTAACACCCATGCAATAAACGATTCCTCTCTTTTGATATTGATAAATCAGCAAACTATAATCCGGATAGCTTACAAAATCTTCATTGATTGTTCTGTCTGGCATAAAGTCCAGTTGTTCCTTACTCACTTCTTTCATTTCATTATCGTACACGGTAACATAATGACGGGTGCGGTAATTTTTATATACCAGGAAATTGCCTTTCATCTTTCCCAGTATCTCAAACTGCATCTGGCGAAAATCTTCCCTGTCCGGTTCTGCATAGGCAACTTTTTGACCGTAGGACAAAACTGTTATCAGCGTAAGTACCGGTAGTGAAAGCAACAATCGTTTTAAACCGTTATTCATATAATTTGTTTCTATTGTAAATGTAAGCTGAACCACAAAATTACCAACTCCATTTTTTATAAATGGAACGACTAAACAATGAGATGTTAAAATTTAAATTTTTACACATTTGCACTTTGATTAACTTACCAAAATTATGCCCACTGTATTAATTGCCGGGGGAACCGGATTGGTTGGAACTGCTTTAACGGAATACTTACTTCAGAAAAATTATTTCGTCACTATCCTAACCAGGTCGGCTGCAAAGCCCGGTCAGCATCCCAACCTTCGTTATGCTCAATGGAATACAGATACACAAACCATGGATGCTGCTGCTTTGGCGGAGGCTGATTACATAGTCAACCTGGCCGGTGCCGGTGTGGCTGATAAACGCTGGACCAAGGCAAGAAAAAAAGAAATTCAGCTAAGCCGTGTCAGTAGCGGACAATTAATTACAAAAAGTTTAAAAGAGATTTCTAATAAAGTTAAAGCAATTATTAATGCTTCAGCTATTGGATATTATGGAGCTGACCCAACCATCCCCAATGATAAGCCATTTGTTGAAATCGATAAAACCGACACACAATTTTTAGGTGAAACCTGTAAGCTGTGGGAAGAAAGTGTGGAGGGAATAAAAGAATTAAACATTCCGTTAATCAAATTGAGAATTGGTATTGTATTGAGTAATGAAGGCGGTGCATTAAAGGAGTTTAAAAAACCATTACAGTTTGGAATTGCCGCTATTTTAGGCAGTGGCAAACAAATGATAAGCTGGATTCATCTTACAGATTTATGCCGGATGATAGAATATGCGATGTTACACGAAAAGATGGAAGGCGTGTACAATGCAGTTGCTCCAAAGCCGGTCAAGAACAAAACACTTACCGTGGAATTGGGCAAGAGAATAACAATACAATTTACCGGATAACCATTACCCGACCCTTCTCAAAAACAAAAGAATCCAGGTTACACCTGCCCAATGAGGAACAACAAAAACTCTTATATTGGTTTGCTGTTTAAGCCGGGTGTCCCAGTGCGGAACTCAGGTGCTGAAAAGCGCTACCGTAAGCTGTAAAAAAATTCAGGATGCCGGGTTCACATTTTTATATCCTTCTATTGATGCGGCGCTGGATGATTTATGCAGAAGGTAAATGTTTATCATGCCAAAGACTGGAAAAATCGCCTAATACTGCTATCCCATTTTTATCAAATTGTAACCGGTGCAATTTCAATGCATCAATATCTTTTTGTAAAACTTTTCTTTTGTATGGATTCATTGTTCCGCCGGGAGCTAATGGTTGTGCGGCGGCATCGTATTGATAATGCGGGTCGCAAATAGTTCCTCTTGGGTACATGATGCCGGGCTGTCCCTCTCCTCTTATATCTAATAATTCGGGATGTTTTAAACCAAGTGTATGCCCATATTCATGTGCTGCTGTAGTGGAATTGTTTAATAAATTATCCAGCTTGAAATAACCGGTGTTGCAAGGAATGTCATCAACAAATGAAATATGCACATTGGAAAACTCTTCGATGCGGAAATAATTGTTTTGTGGATTGTAATTATAATAAATATCATCTGGCGAAAGTTGTGGTGAGTAGAGTCCTTTGATATCAAATATCACCGGCATCACTCTTTTGTTCACAATTACCGTTGCACCCGGTTCGTTCCAGTGACTGGCGATATCTTCTGCAATTTGTTTAGATAAAGATTCTGTTGCTGCCTCTCCATAAAAGAAAAAAGCGGAGCGGATGAAGAGTTGATTTGATATGAATTCGGCGATGCCCATTTGTCTGAACCTGGATTTATGGGAAATTATGGATTAAAAGGAAATAAAGAATTGAATTTTCGTTAAATAAAAAAGCGTTGAAAAAATCTCAACGCTTTCCATATAATCTTTTAAATCCAAAAAATCATGGTTCAAACTAATTCCGCACAGGCTTACCACCTTTCAGCACACTCTGTATTCTTTCTAATGTTTTCTTTTCACCTGTCAAACTTAAAAATGCTTCTCTTTCCAAATCAAGCAAATATTGTTCGCTTACCAAAGTAGGTTCACTTAAATCGCCACCACACATTACATAAGCTAATTTTTTTGCCACTGTTGAATCATGGTCGGTTGCATAACCTGCTCTCCACATTCCGTTGATGCCAGCATATAATGCGCCTAACGCTGAACGACCTAATACTTTCACATCTTTACGCTGTACCGGAGTTACATACCCATCTTCATATAATTCAATCACTGATTTTTTGGCATCTGCAATTCTTCTGCCGATGTTCATACTTATTTCATCTCTCCCTTTCCTGTAAATGCCTAAATCATATGCTTCGTGAGCAGAGGTTGCCACTTTAGCGGTAGCAATAGTTAAGAAACGATTCTTCAATGTGATGGTTTCCGGCTCGTCTTCATGCATTTCATCAGCGGCTCTTAATACAAACTCTTTGGTTCCGCCACCACCGGGAATTAAACCAACACCCAACTCCACTAAACCAGTATAAGTTTCTGCGGCCGCACACACTTTATCACTATGCAAGCTTAACTCACAGGCACCACCTAATGCTAATCCATGCGGAGCAACTACAACAGGAACAGAAGAATATCTTGCTCTCATCATCGTATTCTGGAACATTCTGATTGCCAAATCCAACTCATCATATTCCTGTTCAATCGCCAGCATAAATATCATTCCCACATTGGCACCGGCACTAAAGTTGGCACCTTCATTTGCAATCACCAGTCCTTTATATTTTTCTTCAGCCAGCGAAATAGATTTATTAATTCCTTCCAGCACTTCACCACCAATGCTTCCCATCTTGGTGTACCATTCTAATCCAATTACGTCATCACCTAAATCATACGTTCTGCAAGCGGCATTTTTCCAGAGTGTTTTTCCTTCAAAGTTTTTCATCACAATAAAGGCTTCACCACCCGGTAATGTTTTGTATGATTTGCTGGCTACATCATAACACAGGCGTTTTCCATTCTCTACTTTATAAAAACTGGTGGCACCACTGGCAATCATTTCTTCCACCCATGCTGCTACTGAATAACCGGCAGCTTTCATTGCTTCGGTTGTCTTTGCCACATTCAGCACATCCCAACTTTCAAATGCGCCAATTTCCCAGCCAAAGCCAGCCATCATTGCATCATCTACACGATATATTTCATCACTAATTTCAGGAATACGATGTGATATATAAGAGAACAAACCATAATGAAAATGACGATAAAATTCACCAGCTTTATCAGCACCACCGCACAACATCTTCAATCTTGTTCTTAAATCATCAATGGGTTTGGCAGCTTCTACGGTTGCAAACTTTGGTTTTTGCCTGGTGCCATATTCCATTGTTTGCAGGTTCAATGTCAATATTTCTTTTCCTCCCCCGGCTGAAGCCGAAGGCAAGTCATTACTTTTTATTTTTTTGAAGAACCCTTGTCCTGTTTTATCACCCAGCCAGTTATTAGTAACCATTTTATTTAACCATCCAGGAATCACAAAGGTATTTCTTGCTTCATCATTGGGACAATTATCATAAACTCCCTTCGCTACTTTCACCAATGTATCAATACCCACTACATCTGCTGTTCTGAACGTAGCGGATTTTGGACGACCAATGATTGGTCCCGTTAATGCATCCACTTCATCAATCGTCAATCCCATCTTATCTACTAATCCAAACAAAGCCATGATACCATACACACCAATTCTATTGGCAATAAAAGCTGGCGTGTCTTTACACAACACCGTAGTTTTTCCTAAATACAAATCACCATAATGCATTAAGAAATCAACCACCGCAGCATCTGTGTATGGAGTTGGAATAATTTCTAACAAACGCAAATAACGGGGAGGATTAAAGAAGTGTGTACCACAAAAATATTTTTTGAAATCATCACTTCTTCCTTCGGCCATCAGATGAATGGGAATACCGGAAGTATTGGAAGTAATCAACGTACCGGGCTTACGAAGCTTATCAACTTTTTCTAAAACCTGTTGCTTAATGTCCAGTCTTTCCACCACCACTTCAATCACCCAATCATAACCGGAAATATCTTTCATGTTATCATCAAAGTTGCCGGTAGTGATGCGCTTCACCACATCTTTAGTAAACACCGGCGAGGGATTGCTTTTGATAGCAGCCGATAAAGCATCGTTCACAATCTTATTTCTTTCTGCAGGCTTCTTACTTTCCACCGCTTCCTTTGGAACAATATCCAATAACAACACCTGTAATCCCACACCGGCAAAATGACAAGCAATACGGCTGCCCATTACACCACTTCCGAGAACAGCCACTTTTTTGATGATACGTTTGCTCATAATAATTGTTTGCCCCCAACCCCTAAGGGGGAGTAAAAATTCGGGTTGTTTATATACCCCTTTAGGGGAAGGGGCATTTAGTTAGCTATGCAACTAATTTGAAAACGAAGATAATTTGTTTTCCTGAAAAACAAATTAAGTTTTGTTAGCAAAACTGTGGTGTTAAAGTAGCGGCTTAAGAATTCCGATTACTCCTTTTATCTCTTTTCTATTTAGAGAAGCAAAACCCATCTGTAGTGCATTAAAATTTTTTATTCCGGACTATCATAAGCACTTCCACTCCTATAAATAAATAAATCGAAGCTGCTTTATACAGAAGTTATGGAAAGATATTTTGTATGATCAAAAACAAAACAGCCCCGGTTTCGGGACTGCCAGTAAGTTGAGATTAGCTTTAGTACTAAATTTTTCCTGATTTTTTAGTCTTAAAATCTCCTGTTTGTCATTGATTGGCTGTTGTTGAGTACCTGATCGATCAATATTTTTAGTCAGTAATATCGTTTTTGTTTGATAATGTAAAAATAATACGCTGATATGGTCTTTCCTGATCGTTTCGATTAAACAACCCCTTTCCTCGACGAACCGATCCTCTTTACTAATCAGCCAAAACTTTGAATTAAATGAGCCTTTTTAATCATATCACAAACAAAACAGCCCCTCGTTCAGGGGCTTAAGTAAGTTGAGATCGTGGTTCTAATAAGTTTTCCTGATTTTCTTAGGGTTGGATCTCTACTGTTGTTGTTAACTCTAATAGGCTGCTGTTAATTTTAACTGGTTGATCAAAATATATTGAATTAATTAAGTCTTTCGTTTAGGATGGATTATAGTTTTGCGGTTTTTTCCGATAACTGGATCTTCTCTTTATACTGAAATTTTGCGTTGGTGTTTTTCGTGGATATTGTTTCTTTGATGATGTAAAAATAATACGCCGACTTAGGTACTTCAGGTTGTTTCGATGAGTTTGCCTGATATTTCGATGAACTGCCTTTTCTGGCCGATTTTGAAGGTAAAAAAGACAAAAAACAATACTCCGGTAGCCTACATGATGTTCAATCGTTCCATTACTTCTGCTTTAAGTGATTTACTGATGGGGATTACTTTACTATCTATTACAAGAGAATAATCCTGTATATCTTTTATTTTTTTAAGATTAACAATATAGGAGCGATGAACTTTCATAAAGGAATTCTTGTTCATCTTTTCCTCTACTGCCTTAAGTGTGCTGTGTGTTAAATATGTTTTAGTAGAAGTTATATATTTCACATAATCACCCATACTTTCAATAAAAAGAATATCATCATAACCCAATCTTATAAACTTACCATCTGCTTTAATAAAAACGTCTTCTTTAGAAGCCTCCACAGTAGTTTCCTTTAATTCAGATTTTACCTTGTTTACAGCCTCTAAGAAACGGTTATAAGTAATAGGCTTTTTAATATAGTCAGATACTTTATATTGAAAGGCCGTATAAGCATATTCAGTTTTGGACGTTGTGAGTATTACTTTAGGCATATAAAGCAATTGATCTAACAATTCAAATCCATTTGCTCCTGGCATTTCTACATCAAGAAATACAAGTTCAATTTCATTCGTTCTTAAAAACTCCAATGCCTCTTCTGCATTGGGAAAAGTACCCTTCACTTCCAGCATTCCTGAGTTTTCACAATACTTTCTGAGAAAATCACGGGCCAATGGCTCGTCTTCAACAATAATACAGGATAGTTTCATTGTTCTTGATTATAGCTTTGTAATCGTTGATATTCTTTTTGTACATACGGCATCCACTCGTTTACCAGCAACTGCCAGGTTTTATATTGTTGTACAATAATTTCTAATTCAGGGGTTTTATCGCAAAGTTCAATCAACTTTTCTGATTCTGCTGTAAGGATGCCTAATCCAACGAGACTAAAAGTAGGCTTAATTTTATGAAGTTGGGATCTGAATTTGGTGGTATCCCCTTTCAAAACCAGAGTGTCTAATACTCTTATCTCTGTTTCATTTTGCTTTAAAAAATTACCAAATACCTCTTCAGCATATAAAAAATCATCGAGGTATAAAGCATTTAAAAATTCAGCGTCCAGTAATTTGTTAAATTCGAAAGGCACAGGCTATTGGATTGATTTTCACATGAATTAATATAACTAACAGTTCTTAAATATTACTACAATTCATTAGCGTTGCGTTATTAGTCAAACATATTCAATTGGTTATGATTTTGTTCTTTGAAATATTGTAATTGAGTTTGCTGAAACAGTTGATTTATGGGCATTTTTTCAAAAATGGAGATGCTCAAAATCTGTAGAATTT
>JACQDV010000024.1 GCA_016200915.1 Sphingobacteriales bacterium | reverse complement strand
CCTTTGTATCAAACTGTTTGGCAAACTCCAAAATGTTAGTACCCTTGAACATAACTTAACTGGTTTAAAAAGCTAAGCTATTGATTTTGCTAATATTATTAGCTTTCTTTTTGGAGTATTTAAATGCCTACTTCGATAAAGAAAATTATGGGAAGAGATGCTAACTGGCAACTGCCAACTTAGCAATCATTAGCCAGTAATAAAAAAGGCTTCTCAAAGAGAAACCTTTTGGGTGGCTAACCGGGTTCGAACCGGCGACCCTCAGAACCACAATCTGATGCTCTAACCAACTGAGCTATAGCCACCGTTTTGGGGATGGCAAAAATAGATAAAAACATAACTCACACAAAATCATATTTTGAAAAAGATAGCATTTTGTTTTTCTTTGCCGTCCTTAAAATAGGCTTTAATATCATCAATGAATTACTGGCTTTTTATTACTCCGCTTATTTCAGCTTTTACCGGTTGGGTAACCACATGGATAGCTATTAAAATGCTTTTCCATCCAAGAAAACCAATTAAGATTTTTGGATTTACGATACAAGGCATCTTTCCAAAGAATCAACAGGAAATTGCTATTAAACTTGGCCAGGTAGTAAGCCGTGAGTTATTATCGTTTGAAGAAATTGAAGAAAAAATAATCAGTGCAGAAAACCTGGAGAAATTAAAACCGGAGATTGAAAAACATATTGATGATTTTCTTCGTAATAAACTCAAAGAGGTTTTTCCAATGCTCTCCATGTTTATTGGTGAAAAAACTATTGCACAACTCAAAGAAGCATTTTTAAAAGAACTGCAAAGCCTCTTCCCTGTACTGATGAAAAGTTATATGAACAAACTGCAGCATGATCTTAACTTAGAAAGAATTGTAATTGAAAAGGTAGCCAATTTCTCTACAGAAAAATTAGAAGATATTCTTGACCAGATAACCCGAAAAGAATTTAAATTTTTAGAAATTATTGGTGGTTTATTTGGATTACTGATAGGTATAATACAAGTAGTAATTACCATACTAACCCAATGAGTGCAACTATCCTATTTTCCAACCGCCTGTAAAAAAATCCTCATCAGCCCGAAAGCTAAATACAATTTTCCCTTCTAACTGTATTACACACCGCTTATCAGATAAATAAATTAAGTTTTGTGAATCGTATGGAACTTTGCCAATTCAAAACGCAATTCATGAGAAAACTACTGCTGAACATAGCACTGTGCCTTTTCATTTCCCTTTCTACCTATGCTCAATTCCCAACTGGTGGCGGACAAGGACGAATGGGTGGCGGCAATGCCAACATCGGTCACTTTTACGGTAAAATTGTAGATTCAAAAACAAACAAAGGTGTTGAGGCTGCATCAGTCACTTTAATACAAAGTAAATTTGATAGTGTAAGCCGCAAAAGAAAAGATACCATTATCTCTGGTCAGTTGACAAAGAATAATGGAGACTTCAGTTTAGAGAACCTCCCACTCTTTGGCAACTTCAAATTAAAAGTTACCGCCATTGGTTATACTGCAATAGAACAAAAAGTAGCTTTTGAATTTAAAATGCCTTCTGGTGGTCAAAACAGTGGCGATTTTAGTTCTATGACGAGCGGATTTGATAAAGACTTAGGCAATATCAAAATACAAACCGATTCAAAAGTTTTAGAAGATGTGGTTGTACAGGGTTCTGGTCCTGCATTGAGGTTAGCTATTGACAGGAAAGTATTTAATGTTGAAAAAAACATTGTATCAGCTGGTGGTACTGCAACTGATGTATTACGTAACGTACCCACTGTGAGTGTGGATGTGGATGGTAACGTTACCTTACGTAACACAGCACCGCAAATATTTGTGGATGGAAGACCAACCACATTAACCATTGATCAGATACCTGCAGATGCCATTCAAAGTGTGGAATTAATTACCAACCCTTCTGCTAAATATGATGCCAGCGGCGGCCAGTCAGGTATCATTAATTTTATATTAAAGAAAAACAGGAAGACAGGTTATAATGGCAGCGTAAGAGCCGGTATCGATATGCGGGGCAGAATAAATGGCGGTGGTGATATTAATGTACGCCAGGGAAAAATAAATGTGTTTGCTAATGCTAATTACAACCAGCGTAAATCAATTGGCAAAGGCGAAACAACCAGAAATGAGTTTGGCACCAACACTCCAAATGAATCTTTCCAAAAAAATAATAACACCGTTAATGGTTCATTCGCCTTTGGAAGAATGGGTTTAGATTATTTTATTGACAACCGTAATACTATTACCATTGCGCAAAACATTGTTAACGGTAGTTTTGATTTTAAAGACAGGAATATTTATCTCATCGATTCTTTACAATCTACTCCTGTATTTGAATCTCAATTCCGAAATACAGATGGCAAAAACAGGTTTAGAAATTATGGAACACAATTAAGCTACAAACATCTTTTCACCAAACAGGGTAAAGAGCTGACTGCTGATTTAAATTACAACCGCAGCCGCAGTAATAATGATTCAAAAATTTATTCTCAATCTTTCTACGACGCAGAGCAAACGGATGCAAAGACAGGAGAATTTTTGCAACGCATAGATGGCGGTGGCAGAAATACATTTCTCACATCACAACTTGATTTTACCAATCCCATAACTGATAAAATGAAATGGGAAATGGGTGCCCGTTCACAAATAAGAACATTTGAAAGCGAACAATTAAACTATTATACTTTCCCGGGATCAACTGAAATATACATAGCAAATATCAGCAACAAGTATAAATACACAGACTATGTATCAGCCGCATATGTAACCTTCTCCAAACAGACAAAGAAAAATCTCAGCCTGCAATTAGGATTAAGAGCAGAGAGCTCAAAATATAACGGCGAGCAGCTGTTTACCAAACAACAATACAGCAATTCATTTCCATTAAGCTTGTTCCCAAGTATATTCATGACAAAATCATTCAAGAATAAATCCGATCTGCAATTCAATTTTACCCGTCGTATTAACCGGCCTAATTTCTTCCAGTTAATGCCGAATACAGATTATAGTGATCCATTCAACTATCAAACCGGTAATCCAAATCTGAAACCGGAGTTTACTTATTCAATGGAATCATCTTATCAAAAAACATTTGGTAAAAAGAACAGTACTTTCTTAGCAACATTGTTTGGCAAATACACCACTGATCTTATCTCCCGTTATCAGCGCCGTGATAAATTAGGGCAAAGCTCTGATACAGCATTCATCAGTACCTGGATAAATGCCACTACTGCTTATGCTGCGGGATTAGAATTAGTATTACGCAGTCCTATATTCAAATGGTGGGAGATCAACTATAACGTGAATGTCTATTACTCAAAGATCAATGGCAGTGATGTGGTAGCCGGTTTAGAAAATGAACGCACCAGTTGGTTTGCTAAAATCAATAACACCTTTAAAGTAGCCAAAGGCTGGAGTATTCAATTGAGTGGCGATTACAACGCCAGGTCCATTCTGCCTGTTAGCACCAGTAACAGCGGTGGCGGCGGAAGAGGTTTTGGTGGCGGCCCTTTTGGTGGTGGCCAGCAATCAACTACACAAGGTTATATTGATGCCAATTATTTTGCCGATTTAGGTGTACGAAAAGAAATTCCGATCAGGAAAAATACACTGACCATTTCAGCTAACTGGAGTGATATCTTCCGTACCCGTAAAAATGTAACGCATACAGAATCACCCTACATCATCCAGGAAAGCTGGAGAAGAAGAGACCCGCAATTCTTCCGTATAAACGTTGCTTATCGTTTTGGAAAATTCGACATTTCATTATTCAAACGTAAGAATATGAAAGGTGAGGCCGGAGCGATGCAGGAAGGTATGAGCGGAGTGCAACAATAGGACAAGCTATCTGTACATAAGCATGTCATTTGAGTTTTGGTTTTGGGAAAGAGTTCCGGATTCCTTGTAAGTCTTGTGAATTCGGGACTCTTATTTTTTAGTTGCCATTTTGTTTGCCACCTAACATCGGCACAAAAGAAAAATAATCAAACAATTCTTCAGTTATTGAACCATCTGTATTTTTAGTTATGCGTTTCATTCGCTGATGACTTCCTTCATCAACAGGAATCACCATCTTCCCTCCTGCTTTTAACTGATCAACTAATTTAGGCGGAACAAATGGAGCTGCTGCTGTAATAATTACTTTATCAAACGGAGCGTAAGTTGGCAATCCTTCAAACCCATCTCCATAAAACAACTTGATGTTGGGATAATTTTTTAAGAGATGAAAAGCTTTATTGCTGTCGAATAATTTTTTCTGACGTTCAATGGTAAAAACCTGTGCTCCCATCTCAGCCAACACAACAGCCTGGTAAGCACTGCCGGTTCCTATTTCTAATATTTTTTCATATGGTTTTATTTCGAGCAATTGTGATTGATACGCTACCGTGTAAGGCTGGGAAATAGTTTGTCCTTCACCAATTGGAAAAGCCCTGTCTTCGTAAGCAATTTTATCAAATGCTGAATCCATGAAATAATGCCGGGGAACATTGGTGATGGCCTGCAATACTTTCTCATCTGTAATTCCTTTTTCTTTCAACACTTTTACTAATTGCATGCGCAGACCCTTGTGGCGGTATGTATCTTCAAAACGTCTCATAAGCAAATGCAAGATAACTGCTAAAGCCAATAAAATTTATGAGTATAAAAAAAATTTAAAAGCCTCATTTATATACCAAATAATAAAGCCTGTTCAAAAAAGAACAGGCTTTATCATATTATTGAAAGTTCAGATTAATAATTGCGAACTTTTATTTCTACACGACGGTTCTTAGCCTTACCAGCAGCAGTTTTATTTTCAGCAACCGGTTGATGCTGTCCGTAACCAGCAGATGTGATACGATTAGCCGCAACACCTTTTTTAACCAGGTAATCTAAAACAGCTTTTGCACGGTTCTCACTCAACGCTTGATTCTTAACAGCATCACCAGTGTTATCTGTATGACCACTGATGTCTAATTTCAATTCAGGATGTTCAGCCATGATTTTAACTACTTCATTTAATGGGTTAAATGATTTTGACAGCAATGGATATTTACCAGTAGCGAAGTAAATATTCTTAGCTGCATACTCTACTTTCTGAACAACAACTTCATCAATTTTAGGACAACCAAAGTTTTCAGCCACACCCGGTACAGTTGGACATTTGTCTTCTTCATCATTAATACCATCTCCATCCGTATCAGGAATAGGACATCCACCATAACGGGCTAATCCGGACACAGAAGGACATTTATCTTCATCATCATTTATACCATCACCATCTGTATCAGGAACAGGACATCCTTTATACTTGATGGTACCTTTTTTATCAGGACAAGCATCATCTTTATCTAAAATTCCATCGCCATCTGTATCAGGACAACCATTTAAAGATGCAGGACCTGGCACAGTTGGACAGGCATCCAATGAATCAATCACACCATCCTTATCGGTATCTTTTGGTGCCGGTGGAGGTATTACTACTGGTGGAGCAATCTCCTTCACTTTCTTTAAAGCCTGTAATATTCCAAAGGAATAATACAAATGATCCTGTGCATTATCGGTATTGGCTAATTTATACTGAGCCTGCAGTTGCATATAAACTTCGTTAGATAAATTCACCTGAAGTCCAACACCAACAGGAATATTAGCTCCAAAATTCCCATTATAGTTAAACCCTTCCATACCTGCAGTTAAGTAGGGATTAAGCACTCTTTTTTCCTGAAAGGCTTTTGCATGTAACAATGCATTTATACCAGAATATAATGTATGAGAAGTTGGAAGACCGGGATAGTTTAAAAAGGCACCGGTATAATTGAAAGAATAATCCAATTTAGGTACTAATGCTTTCGAGAAATTAATTTGCCAGGAAGGATCCATGCGCTGGGCAATATTACTCCACTGCCCATTTTTTAATGTTTTACTGAAAGAAGTAGCTTTAATTTCAGCAGGAGTTTTAAAATCTATTAATCCAAAACTAAATCCCAGTGAAGCGGGTTTTTCAATGCGTTGTGCATGGGGGGTTGCCGCAAAAAGCAACAACACAGTACGGTTAATAACAGTTTTCTCATAAATTCTAATTTTTTTACCGGTTTACTCCGATTTGGTACTTAAGACGACCTAAGAAAAAGATCGGTTGCAGTTAATTTTAAAATTTGAAAAGGGAACAAAGATAAGTGCATAGCCTTAACGAAGGGAATATTTTTACAACTATCTGGGCACTGTTGTCCACCTGGCTCCGTTCCACTCCATTGCCATTTTTAATGTATCAATAAACGGCTTGTCCTGTATAGGTTTTGGAATTGATAAATTACTGAATGTTCCTTTAGTTAATGCGGTTACATCAAATACATTTTTACCGGTTGAATCTTTAGAAACTGAGAGTATGGATACTTCCTGAACATTGTATTGATTGCCATTAGGCAGGCTGGCCTGCTGCTGATAGTATTCGTACACTTTGGTTTTTATTTCCTGTTCATTGGGTGGCTGGGTGGAACAGGAAAAATTTAAGAGAACAAGAAAACAAATTAAAAAAACTTTATTCATTTTAAACAGTCAATTAATTAATCAGGCAGCCAATTCATTTCCTTTTATTGTTTTTCTTAATTCTTCCTGAAGGAACCCTTTCAGGCTAAGGTCTTCATCAAGCATTTTCCAATGCACACCCGTACCTGATGCAATTAATTCATATTGCAGTAACTTATTTTTATCTGCATTTTTTAAACGGGGGAAAGAAGATAACATTTGTCTCAAAACAACTTTTGTGTTCAGTACAATCAGCATTACATCCAATTCTGGATGTATATCCACAGTTTCAATGCGGAGCCCTTCTTCCTCAATTATTTTTTCAATAGCATCAAACGAATTATTTTTTGAAGTATTCATTCCATTTGATTTTAAATTCTGCTGAATAATCATTAATTATTGAAACAATTTGTTTTTCTTCCGCACTGCTAAACCCTTTTAAATAAACTATTTCAATCTCTGGCTCCAGCCATATTTTACCATAAGCATCTCCTTTCGTTACATGAACATAAATGGGTTCTTTATTCTCGTTACTGTAAAAGAAAAACCGAAACCCATAAAGCAACAGCAGCGTAGGCATCAGGGTATAAATTTACAAATTAATAACGGCATTCTTATTTCAACTTCATATCACTGATAATACCATTAATCTTACCTCTCAACGCTCCCATCACTTTATCAAAATCAGCAGCAGCAGCTAATGGTGCATTCACACTGAAATAGAATTTAATTTTTGGCTCGGTACCACTTGGTCTTGCTGAAATCTTACTTCCATCAGCCAGGATGAATTGCAACACATTTGATTTTGGTAAATCAATAGCCCAGCTTTCACCGGTTTGTAAATTCTTACCAACTTTTAATTCATAATCCAGCAACTGAATCACTGCACTTCCATTGATTGTTTTCGGCGGGTTGCTTCGGTAACCTTCCATCATCTCCGCAATTTCTTTCTGACCATTCATTCCCTTTTTGGTAATGGAGATGAGGTCTTCGAGATAAAATCCATACTTAACATACAAATCAATCAGCTTACTAAACAATGTACGGCCTTTATCTTTTTCATAAGCCGCCATTTCACATAATAAAGCCACAGCACTTATCGCATCTTTATCACGAATCTTATCACCAATCATCAATCCAAAACTTTCTTCACCGCCAATTACATAATTTTCTTTTCCCTCTTTAGCCAATATCATGCTCGATATCCATTTAAATCCGGTGAGCACATTGTAACAGGCAACCCCATTTGCTTTGGCAATAGTATCTATCAGTTCTGTTGTTACAATTGTTTTAATCACCATATCATTCGGTTTGGCAATGCCTTTTGCTTTTCTTGCTTCAATCATATAGTTGAAAGCAAGCACCGCAGTTTGGTTGCCATTCATCAGCACCCAGTTACCATGATTGTCTTTAATGCCAATACCCACACGATCACTGTCAGGGTCAGTTCCTAATAAAATATCGGCATTCATTTCCTGTGCATTTTTCAAACCAATGCTCATTGCTTCTTTCTCTTCAGGATTTGGATATACAACGGTAGGGAAATTGCCATCTGGCTTGCTTTGTTCTTCCACCACATGCACATTGGTAAAACCAAATGTTTTTAATACCTGTGGCATCAGCATAATACCGGTGCCATGTATGGGTGTATATACAATTTTTAAATCATGTTGTTTGGCTATCACTTCAGGATATACACTCAATCCTTTTACCATCTTAATATATTCATCATCCATATCCTTACCAATAATGGTGATATTGCTTTCTCCCCCACTCCACTTTACATCATTCACCGAAGTAATCTTATCCACTTCCGTAATTACGTTTTTATCATGCGGTGGCACCAACTGTGCACCATCATCCCAATAAGCTTTATAACCATTATACTCTTTAGGATTATGCGAAGCTGTACATACTACTCCACCTTTGCATTTATTAAAACGGATAGCATAAGATATTTCCGGTGTTGGACGAAGCGCTTCAAACAAAAACACTTTAATACCATTTGCACCCATAACATTGGCAACGATCTCCGCAAACAGGCGACTGTTATTGCGACTATCATGTCCCACCACCACTTTTACTTCTTCACCGGGAAAACTTTTCTTTAAATAATTGGCATAGCCTTGTGTGGCCATACCAACAGTATATTTATTCATACGGTTGGTGCCAATGCCCATAATGCCACGCAAACCACCGGTGCCAAATTCAAGGTTTCTATAAAAGGCATCCGCCAGTTCATCCGGATTTTCAGTTTGCAGCTTACGAATAGCAGCTTTGGTTTCATCATCAAATTGCCCGTCGAGCCATGCAGTTACTTTACTTAAAATAGCAGCGTCCATATTGTTATTAAATTGTTTTTAATGATTAGTTTCTTGTTTTAAACTTTGAAGTTATAGAATTTTCCATTTCAAAATCAAATAACCGTAGTATCGTATTTTTGTTTTTATGAAACCAGCACCCGTGCAAAATCATCGTTCCTTGCGTCGCACACTTCGGCAGCAACAACTCTATTCATCTTTTTGCTAACGCTGATTAATATTTAAATCAACAAACCCCATTTTCTTTGTAATTTTAATTTGAAATTTACTTTATGACAACAACCCTTCTTAAAAAGAAACTCACAGAAGCTATCAGTAAAATTGAAGATGAGCAGTTTTTAGAAGCACTGCATACCATCATTACCTCCCGCCAGGAAGAAGAATTATATGAACTTTCTGCAGCCCAGCAAAAAGAATTAGACAGGAGGCTTGCCAGTTATAAAGCCGGCAAAACAAAAACATATTCGTGGGAAGAAGTAAAAGCAAATCTTTTAAAAAGGAAGAAATGACTTTGCCGTTAGAGCTAACCGCAGAAGCCATTAACGATATTACCGGAATTGTAAAGTGGTATGATGAACAACAAAGTAATTTGGGTAATGTGTTTGTTGAACACCTGCATTTAGCATTTACTTCTATTGCATCCAATCCCTCAGCTTTTCAACGGTATCACAGGAATGTCAGAAAAACAGTGTTAAAAAAATTCCCTTATTTAGTTTTATTCAGAGAGGAAAAAGAAAAAATCATCATCCATGCTGTTTTTCATACCCGCCGCAGCCCCGAAACAATTTTAAAGCGAATAAAAAAGTGACCTGTGAAAACATTTTTAAAAAAACTCCTGCTTAACTTTTTATTTTTTGTTTTATTGATTAAAACAAATGCACAGGATACCATCATAAAGCCAAATCCGGCTTTAATCACTCTTAACATCAAGAATGATACAAGTAATATACTCAAAGCATCTTTTAATGAAAACTTTCCCGTTCTCAATAGCAAAAGAGTTAAGTTCATCACTGCAGTAAACATAGCCGGCTATGGCGGTTCATTAATCTTATTAAACCAGGCATGGTATTCACAATATCCAAGAAGTTCGTTTCACTTCTTTAATGATAATAAAGAATGGCTGCAGATGGATAAAGTGGGACATGTCTGGACAGCTTACAATACCGGCAAAGCTTCTGCTGAAATGTGGAAATGGACGGGCATGAACAAAAAGAAAGCTGCTATCATTGGCGGATTAAGTGGCGCCGCTTATTTAACCGTGATTGAAATATTGGATGGCTTTTCTAAAGAATGGGGCTTTAGTCCCGGTGACATGGCTGCTAATGTTTTCGGCTCCGGTTTATTCCTCAGCCAGGAATTAGCATGGGGAGAACAACGCATTCTATATAAATTTTCTTTTCACCGCAGAAGTTATGGTGAACCGATGCTCAATCAAAGAGCCGATAAATTATTTGGCAACAGTTGGTACGAACGCATGCTGAAAGATTATAATGGCCAGGCATATTGGTTTAGTGCTAATTTAAAATCATTCTTTCCCCAATCAAATTTACCTGCCTGGTTAAACCTCTCTGTTGGGTATGGTGCTGATGGAATGTTTGGTGGATTTGAAAATGTTGCTTACAATGATAACAACAACGTTACTTTCAACAGAAGAGATATAAAACGCTACCGTCAATGGTATTTGGCACCGGATATTGACTTCACTAAAATAAAGACTAACAAAAAATGGTTGCGAACTGCTTTTCATTTCTTAAATGCTTTTAAGTTTCCTGCACCGGCACTGGAATTGTCGAACGGCAAATTAAAAGCACATGCTATTTATTTTTAACGCAACTCCCACTCCGCTGCTTTTACCACAGCATCTAAATTTTGCGGCAAATCAGGGTTGATCCATAACTGCACAAGCTTCCCGTTATTTTTATAATTTTTTATAAAGGCAGAAACATCTCCATTTTCAGTTTTACCAAGTATGATGTTTACCTGTGAAGCATCAATAGATAAATTGCCAGTCCAGTAATCAGGTAAATTTAATTGCCTGCCCTTCTCCGTTGCAAAACAAGTGTATTGACCTTTCATACCACGGGTATCGTTGGGACCATATTTAAGATCCAAAACAGAATCAGCTAATGGAATATTAAAAGCATATGGCTGTTTCCCCTTTTCATCCCATTGATAAATTATGGGATTCATCCCCGTCATCACCAAACGACCTCCAGCATCTAAAAACTTTCGTAATAAAGATGATTTACCATCTTTCAAAATTGTATATGGAAGATAATTGGTTGCTAAAACAATCACGGCACCAGTATTATTCTTGTCCATTAATACAGAATCAATATCATTGGTGCTAACCGGAAGATAGCCCCAGTTACTCAGGTAGTTTTTTACTCTTAAATCAGCTCCATTATGATAATATCCCTTAACATCTTTATCATAATAAACATATTGCTTACTTGCAGCAACACTGCCTGGCAAATGACCTTTGAGCGAATATAGGTTACCATCATCACAACCCATATATAAACGATTGTCACTCCAAACCGCAGATGACATGATCATACCATCCGTAGTAAATTGAGAAATACGCTTACCTGTTTTTAAATCGAGACAATACAATACTCCATCAAAACTCCCTATATAAACTTTATCATCCACAATAGTTGGAGAAGACCAGAATAATGAATTCGGTCGAAACTTCCAGATGTCTTTACCGGTATTTAAATTTACTGCCTGCACAAAATGACCATCAGAAGTTCCTGTAACTACAAAACTATCTTTAACAGCCAAAGTTGAAATAACCCATGAAATCCGGTGATTATTTTTCCAAAGCAAATTTCCTTTATCGCTGAGACAATAAATAAATCCTTCTCTTGAACCAAAAATTATTTTATTACCCGTTATTACTGCGCTGGAAAGAATGGCTTTCCGGTCAAAGCTCCAGTCCTCATTCTTTAAAGTATCTGCAGCAGTTTTATATGCCCATTTTTGCTTTCCGTTATTTACATCCAATGAATAGAAAAATCCATTTACATCACCAAACAGTACTTCGCCATTATTGATAGCTGCACTGCTTCTTATCACATTACCCACACTGTGTTTCCACACCAGTTTTCCATCAGACTGGTTGAGCATATACATATTTCCATCATCTCCACCAATCACTAATTTATCATTATACAAAGTAGGTGATGAATAATAATAATCAAACCGCCAGGGATAAGCTAACTTATTACCCATCGTGAATTTCCAAATCAACTTTCCATTTGTATTATTTAATGCATAAACTGTTTGATGATTATCAGAAAAGAAAACTTTTCCATTTTGTATTGCGGCAGATGAATTGATTGCTTCACCGGTTACATACTTCCATAATTGCTTACCAGATTTTTTGTCAATGCAAATAAATTCGCCCTTTGTGGTACCAAAATAAAGTGCATTACCAGTTGCCAATGGCGTAGAACGGATGGGTGAACCTGCAGCATAACTCCAGTCTTTTGTATCATATACGAGTTTGGTTGATGTGGTTACTGCACTTTCATGTTTGGCATTACCCCGAAACATAACTGATTGAGAGAATAGTCTGGTGCTTATAATGATTAAAAGAAACACTATTGATTTGTGCATATATTTTTTGGTTTATTCCTTTGGCAAAATATGTCCCTGGTGACAAGTGCCACAATTAATACGGGGTGTTTTTGATTGCAATCCTTTAATATTTTTTAAAATATCTTCATTGACTGTAACCCTCAGCTGGTACATATCCCTCGCAATTTGTTTGGTTTGTTTTTCATCTGATGCCCAGTTAGCAGGATTATGGCAATGTGTACAGCTTACTCCTAAAGCTTCACCCCAATAACTCATAATCCATAGCATATGTTCCGCTTTTACTTTTTGTGTACCGGTAAATGTTTTGATATTACTAAAAACAGAATCGCATCCCAGGTCTTTTCTGTCTTTTATAACTGCCATTACTTCTTTAAAATACTTTTCTCTTTCCCGGGCAATACTATCCTTATCCTGCGATGCCACCGGTTTTATTACATGTTTACTGAAAGAGAAAATAGTTGTGATAATCGTAGCCATTAACAAAAGAACCAATAACTTTTTCATTACTGTTAATTTATGCGGAAGTTACAAAATGCGGTATTGTAATTCTTGTCATTTGCTGCTCAAAGTAGAAAAGCGATTTATTCCTGATGGCTGGCAAAAGAAAAATGAGAAGGGGAAAACCCAAACTGTTTTTTAAGGGTAGTTCCAAAAACTAAGTTTTCAAAAAAAATATTCTATAATTCTCTTTTTGCCCCTTATTCTGGAGCCTCGTTGTTAATTTTTGTTCTTGTTCAGTTTTGCATTGCTGCTTTTATTGCTGCTCTTGCAGCATTTTTAATGCCTTTCGGCATTGCAGGGCATACTAAGCCCCTGAAAACTGCAGGAGCAACGTGTACCGGAATAAATTATAACCCAAGTTCATCAATCCTATTTTCACTGCTGCTCTTGCATTGCCTATTGTTCTTATCAGTATGCCGCCGGTGCTTTGATGTAAAAAACCAAACACATGCTCCACACGTACCCTGATTTTGCTCTTGCGTTTATTGCTTTTAATTTGCCGCTTTGTCAATGGTTTGTTGCGATAGCCCTTTTCGTGTACCTTATTTATCATCTTCACTTTGTTTACAGCTTTTTCAAATGGTTCACCTGTATAGGCACTGTCAGCATGCAGCGGCTGGCCCTGATCTTTTTTATCCGGCAAGTCCACAGCACCGACACTATCATGCACATTGGCTGTTGTTATACAATAATCATCAATAAGCTTGCTTTTGCTGTTTACCTTGATATGGTTTTTATAACCAAAATAATCATCGTTGTTTTTCTTTGTCCAACGGGCATCGGTGTCTTTGTGTGATTGCTTTTTTTCACTCCACTGTTCTGGTATGCTGCCTTCTTTTATTTCTTTATTCTCATCACGGCTGTTGCGTTGCACCGGCACTTCGGTTATCGAGGCATCTATGATCTTGCCCTTATTTACAATCAGCCCTTGCCGGTTCAGTTCTTTATCAAAGCGTTCAAACAGTTCTTTTACAACATCACCTTCTTTGAGCTGTTCCCGGAATGTCCAGATTGTGTTGCTGTCGGGAATTTTATCACAACTGCGTAAACCTAAAAACCGCATGAAGCTAAATCGGTCGGTTATCTGGAACTCCATGCGTTGATCGCTCAGACCAAAATGTTCCTGTAGTATCAATATCTTAAACATGAGTATATAATCGTAGCCGGGGCGTCCGCCAGGGCCTTTGGCTTGTTTATCCAAATGCTTATTCAATGTGTAACGAAACAGTTCCCAGTTTACTGCTGCATTCAATTTTTCCAGTGGGTCGCCCAGTTCGCTGATGCGTTCAAGTTTAAATTGCTCATCAAAAATTCCTGATTGCTTTTTTGCCATGATTTTTTTCCCTTTCTATTCAAAAATCATGCAGTGCTTATTGTACTTTCATTGAGTTTTTGGAACTACCCTGATGTTAATTAGGATAAGTGGCAATATTTTTTGTTAACGAATCGTATCACGATTAATTGAAGTCGATTTTTCTAAATAGATAAACTACGATGGTGTATGAGGAATTCACTATCTGGTAAAAAAAGTAGAAGTAGTTCGTACAATTTCATTGTATTGAAATCTGTATTAGCATAGTTTTATTTTAAAATCCGCCTTTATGAAAAAAACTTTTATGAGCATTAGTGTGTCTGTTAAAATTAATGTACTTGGTTTCTCAATGAAAATCAAACAACTGAATAACATATCACATCGGTTCAATAAACTAAATATGAATTGAATTAATTAACATTAATTCCACATCATAGCTTCTCTTTATCATTCGGCACGAAAATTGGATTTATTTTAACCCGCAGTACCAACCCATTTTACCAGCAAAAAATTAAATAGAGCCTTGGTATTATGCTTTATTTATTTCTATGAAACGTTAAAAACATATTCTATGAAAAAACCAATTCTACTGGCAATTGGCCTGCTAATAAGTGCAATGGCTTTCTCCCAGTCTGACAGACTGGCCCTTCCGAAAACGGAAAACAAAGACAGTATCTGGATCGCTAAATACAAAAGCGAAAATGGCGTTACCAAATATCTTGGTTCCATTACACTTAAAACTCCACAAACAAATATAACCGACGAATCACTAAAGGTTATTGGTACTGTTGATCAGTCTGGAAGACTTATCTATTCTGTTCCAAGAAACACAGTTGCTAAAGGACGGTACGTTGTCTATAATACAAATGGACAACTTCTTTACATGATTAAAGTTGACTAAATGAAAAAAATATTTACGCTACTACTGCTTTTCTCGCAGGTATGCCTCGCCCAGAAAAACAGCGTAAAGGTTTCTTCATTTACGCTGATTAATGCCGAAACCGGTTTACCGTTAAGGAAACTGGTAAATGGCAGTACCATTAACCTGGCTGTTGATGGCACAAAATTAAATATCCGTGCCAATACGTCTTCTGCCAATGTAAAAAATGTAGCCTTCGTTTTATCGGGTGCACAAATTTATACATCTACTGATAATACAAATCCATATGCATTGTTTGGTGATGTAAATGGTGTATATAATGTATGGACGCCGGTAGTTGGTAAATATGGATTAAAAGCTGTACCAAATCTTGCAGCTACCAATACAACAGGCACTGGTTATAAAATTTCATTTACAGTAGTTAGTATTCCTGTACAAACTAACAGGCCTCCCACTGCTAATGCCGGTACTGATAAAACAATTACACTGCCCACAAATTCTGTTACATTAACTGGTAGCGGAACTGATCCGGATGGCAATATCTCCTCATACCAATGGACAAAAATTGCAGGACCAACTCAATTTACTATTGGAAGTCCTAACAGTGCAACTACTTCTATTTCTAACCTTGTGCAGGGGAAATATAGTTTTCAGTTAAAAGTAACGGATAGTTTAAAGTTAACCGGAGTGGATACGGTAAATGTGACTGTTAATGCAGTTACCGTAAGTACGGTTAATATCGCACCTGTTGCTAATGCTGGTGCAGATAAAATTATTACCCTTCCAACAAATTTAATAACATTAAGTGGAAGTGGTACTGACGCTGATGGAACGATTTCATCCTATCAATGGACAAAGATCGCAGGGCCATCACAATTCACCATTGGTTCGGCAAATTCTGCTTCAACCTCTATAACTAATCTGGTACAGGGACAATATAGCTTTCAATTAAAAGTAAACGATAATGGAGGATTGTCTGATTTAGATACCGTATTAGTAACTGTTAATGCAGCGGTTAATAAAGCTCCTTTTGCTAATGCCGGAGCAGACCAAACAATTTCACTCCCAACCAACTCTGTTTCGCTTAATGGTAGCGGTACTGATCCGGATGGAACAGTAACTTCGTATCAATGGACGAAAATTGCCGGACCAAGCCAATTTACTATTGGTAGCCCCGGTACGGGAGTAACTACTATTACCAACCTGGCACAAGGACAATATAGTTTTCAATTAAAAGTAACAGATAATGGAGGGTTATCTGGGTTGGATACCGTAATAGTTACAGTTAATGGTTTTCTTAGTGTAAACAAAGCGCCTACTGCTAATGCAGGAACTGATAAGACAATAACATTACCTGCCAATTCCGTTACGCTTACAGGATCGGGTACTGATCCGGACGGAACTATTGCTTCTTATTTGTGGACAAAGATTGCAGGACCGACACAATTTACTATTGGTACAGCAACTACTGCTTCAACTGCCATTACTAATTTGGTGCAAGGTCAATATAGTTTTCAATTAAAAGTAACTGACAATGGTGGACTCACGGGCTTTGATACCGTTTTAGTAACAGTAAATCCAGCCCCTAACCAGGCTCCAAAGGCTAAAGCAGGTACTGATATAACAATTACACTTCCTGCAAACTCCGTAACATTAACCGGTAGTGGTACAGATGCCGATGGATCCATTGCTTCTTATCAATGGACAAAAATTGCGGGTCCAACTCAATTTACTATTGGCACAGCAACAGTTGCATCTACTTCAATTACAAACCTGGTACAGGGTATATATAGCTTCCAGTTAAAAGTAACTGACAATGGTGGATTAAGTGGTTCCGATACGGTTGTGGTTACGGTTAATGCGGCAACAACAACATCTGATCCAACTAAACTTGGAGGCTATTTTGCATCGCCAACCGGTACTGGTAACGGAACTTACAGTTCTCCATTTAAAATTGCAGATTTCTGGAAAATTGCCAAAGCCGGTGATACATTAAACCTGCTGGATGGACATTATACAGGAGCTTCTTCAATGATTAATCCTCCTCAAAATTTAGCGGGCACAGCTGCTGCAAGAATTGTGATAAGAGCTGTAAATGATGGTAAAGCTGATATTGATGGACAAGGACAAAATGCCCCTGTTACACTCAGCTTTAATAATTATTTTACGTTGGAAGGATTTAATGCGCATAATGCAGGAAGCCCAACTTCTATTAATGTGAGTGTAGTAACAGTAAGTTATTCTTCGTACAATATATTAAGACGGATATGTGCATGGGAAGCTGCTGACGGTAATACCAACATTTTTGGTTGCCATTATGGTGTATATAATGTATTTGAAGATTGTGCCGGATGGGGTATGGCAAGAAAAGTTTTCAGTAATTCACAGATGGGAAACTATACTACCTTCCGTCGTTGTTTTGGAAGATGGGAAGGAAGCCATGCAGAAGGACCAAAGAAAACATATGGTGTAAGTTATAACAGTTATAATGCATTGCTTGAAAACTGTATTGGTACCTGGGATGGTTTAAGAATGCAGCAGAACTATGAGTTGCATGACTATAATAATGTTGGCGATGGTCAGTTCTTCACTAATTATACTGTACAACAACCAGATGGTATTTTTTCACACGATGGATTTGACAGCGTACCCGATATTGCCAATGCAAGATTATATGGATGTATAGCATACCTTAAAGCAAGTCAGCGTTATCATAACTCAACTAAGTTATGGGCAGCGCCGTTTGCATTTGAAATTAAAGGTATTGATATCCAAAATGCCCTGTCATACATTGAACCAGGCAGCTACACAAATATCTGGAATGTAAACCTTTCTTCTGTTGGTAATACAACAACAAACAAATTAAATGGTCTTACACAAATTGGCGGTGAGCTTGGGCATATATCAACCGACTGGACTCCTAAAAACGTTGTATCATCTACCACTTGTAATGGTACAAATACCGGAACAGTTGTAACAAAAAAATATATTGATGGAGTTTTAACAACACAGGACTTATGGCCATGGCCAATGAATCAACGTATCATTGATGCGATGACGCAGGGCGGATATACAGGCGATAAGATTATTGATGTAAATAAAGATATATTCGGTCTTTGTGGTAATACACCACCTGCCGTTGATATTGTAGCAGTTGCTAAACAATGGCTGTCTGATTCCAGCAGCCGTACCACTACCGGGCCAGTTCTGGATTCATGGACAGGTAATATTGATAGTGTTATAACACTGGTAAAACCTCAGCCAACCACAACAAAAACAGGCCAGGTATTTTATCAAAGCTTTACAAATCCATTGTTCCAGAAAAGATATCCTAACCACCAGTTTCACATGTATATCCCAACCAGTTATACTCCATCTAAACCTATTGGTGTAATGGTATGGTTGCATGGCGGCGGTAGTTGGGACTCTACAGAAATAGATCACCTTGCTATTTACGATATGGACAACGAGCAGGTAACCGGCAGATCTTATCCAAGAATAGAAACAGATAATTCTAACTATAT
The DNA here is from genome assembly GCA_016200915.1 of Sphingobacteriales bacterium. Classification (GTDB taxonomy): domain Bacteria; phylum Bacteroidota; class Bacteroidia; order Chitinophagales; family Chitinophagaceae; genus AWTP1-9. Next base: position 46,031 of record JACQDV010000024.1, on the reverse strand, counting down.
CCTAATTGCTCCTATTGCTCCTTTTGGACCGGTAATACCAACTCCATTACATGCCAGCAGATGGAATGTGCCCAATGCAGATCAATATATTATGGATGTGATTAATGAATTGTCAACAAGGTATAATATTGATTATAACAGAATAGTATTGGCAGGTTACTCCATGGGTGGAATCGGAGCATATCACATGGCATTAAGGCTTAATGACAGGTTAGCATCAGTAATGGCTTCCGCAGGAAGCTGGAAGATTGCTTCATGGGATGGATTGAAGAATATGCCGATGTATATTATATCTGGTGTAAACGATGCTCACTATGATGCTACAGGATGTCGGCCTCACTATACGCCTATTGAATATGCAAGGTTAGCACATAGCTTATTGTGGAAATCAGCTCAGATTCATGCACTCAATGAATACCCGGGACAACACCCATGGGATGCGTCCGGATATCTGTACTGGAAAACATTTATTAGCGGCCAAACAGGCTGGGTAACAGGAAATGTAAGAAATCCTTACAGAAGTAATGTAACAGCGATAAACCCATGGCGATCTTATGATGTGGGCAGCAACTATGGTGTAAACTGGACAGAAAATCCAAGCCCTAATACGATGTGGATAACAATTAAACAATTTGGAACAGGAACTATTCAATATGATTATGCCCGTACAGAGGGAGATGGCGGATGTTCTTCGTTAGCTGCGTTTAATAACTGGGCAATGTATGGTGATGTAATGAGTTTGCCAGGTGGTAAAGCCGAAGCAAATATTACGGGACCCAACCAAATCACTATTACCTCAACCAATGTAACTAAAATGTCATTATGGCTTCATCCAAAAATGGTTGACTTTAGTAAACCGGTAACCGTTATACTGGATGGGGTATCTAAAACGTACACATTGAAACCCTCCTTATTAACAGCATTAAGAAGTTATGAAAGAAGATGGGACTGGGGAATGATTTATCATACTGAAATTGATATAAGGTAATACAAACTAAATAAACTATTTCTTAAAAATCCCCGGCAAAACAGAAGTTGCCGGGGATTTTTTTATTCCATCCATGCTCCCGTTACTTGCTCCCCTTTCACTTCAACAAATATATGCTCCTGTAAAGTAGTGGCTACCGACAGTCCTACATAATCCGGGTGAATAGGAAATGTTTTATGCGTACGCTCAACCAAAACTAATGTTTGAATTTTTTTTGGATCGTGATCTAAAAATGGTTTCATTGCATGCAACATTGTTTTGCCGCTATTGGTTACATCATCAATAATAATGATCACTTTATTATCAAAACCCATTTCCCGGTCAAGTGTAACTTTTTGCGGAACTCTTTTGTCAAGATAGATCGTTACCAGATCAGCATACAGGTTTGATATTTCCTGCAGATATTTTTGAATGTATTTAGCGATTACCGTTCCGCTTTCTCTTATGCCCGCTAATATCACTTGTTGTTCGTCACTGTTATTTTCCAGTATCTCATAAGCTAAGCGATGTAATTTTTTAACGGCTGTTTCGCCATCCATGATGTAGTTCTTTTGAGCCATACCACAATTTAAAAAAGAATAAGCTTGAACAGCTGCTAAATTTTCAACAACCTGTTGATTTTTTTGTAGTAACCAATCACAAACAACCAGCAACAAGCAACATTCCCTATCTTGTGGCACAATTCTAATGCATATGCAAATTGCTCAGCAAATTTTATTTATTGGTTTCTTAGCTGTTGCCGTTTGGTTATTCAGTAAAAAAGTGGGGGAAATCCGTCGCAATATTTTATTAGGAAAAGAGGAAAACCTTACTGATAATAAAAATCTCCGCTGGAAAAATCTTTTATTGCTGGCCTTTGGACAAAAAAAGATGTTTAAAAATCCGCTGGTAGCATTAATGCATTTTGTAATCTATGCAGGTTTTATTATTATCAATATTGAAGTACTTGAAATTCTGCTGGATGGTATTTTAGGAAAACATCGCCTCTTTGCTGATCCACTGGGCGGCTTCTATACTTTTGTTTTAAACTTCTTTGAGATATTAGCCGTTGGTGTGCTGGCAGTGTGTATTGTATTTTTAGTAAGAAGAAATATCATCAAATTAAAACGTTTTATCAGTCACGACCTGGATGGATGGCCACGTACAGATGCTAATGGAATTTTAATTACTGAGATTGTATTAATGAGTTTATTTCTTTTACTCAATGCCAGCGACAGAGCTTTACAGTTAAATGGACAGCAACATTATCACGATACCGGCAACTTTATTATCTCCGGCTGGGTAGCACCATATCTTCAAAGTATCAATAATAATTCTTTGGCTGGTATTGAAAGAGCATCGTGGTGGTTGCATATTGCCGGTATCCTTGCTTTCTTAAACTATCTCCCATACAGCAAACATCTTCATATCCTGTTAGCATTCCCAAATGCATATTATGCAAGGCTGGAACCATTTGGAAAAATGAAGAACATGCCGGAGATACAAAATGAAGTGTTGTATGCTATGCAACCGGAACTGGCACCAACAGATGCTACCCCACCTGCTAAGTTTGGTGCAAAAGATGTAATGGATCTTAGCTGGAAAAGTTTATTAGATGCTTACAGTTGTACAGAGTGCGGAAGATGCAGTGCAGCTTGTCCGGCTAATCAAACAGGTAAACTACTAAGTCCAAGAAAAATTATGATGGCAACCCGTGATCGTTTGGAAGAAGTGGGACATATCATTAATCAAAATGGTGAATTTAAAGATGACGGAAAATCTTTGCTTCATAATTATATCGGTGTGGAAGAACTCCGTGCCTGCACTACCTGCAATGCCTGTGTGGAAGAATGCCCGGTTTCCATCTCTCCTCTTTCTATCATTCTGGAACTTCGCCGTTCATTGATTATGGAAGAAAGTAATGCCCCGCAGGAATGGAATGCTATGTTCAGTAATGTAGAGAACAATTTTGCTCCCTGGAAATTTGCTCCGGATGACAGGGATAAATGGGTGGCTGAATCATAAAATTTCTCTATCCTTTATTTTTCGGGAAACTATTTTACTTTAAGGAAAATATATTTAACTTTATTATCCCACTTTGGTTCCGAATAGCAAATTGCTACACTTACCGCACCTCAACAACCTGATTGAATATAATATTTAACGCAGTCCAATTTCCTTAATAATTATACAGGAATTTTTCCGCATCCCAATGATTACAATCATCTGTTGACTTTAAATGCATTTTAAAATGAAAAAGTTTATTCTTTTTTTAAGCGTAATTTCTTTAATGGGAAGCACATTGGTTGGCTGTAGTAATTCAGCCTACAAGTTTCGTAAGAGCATATTCGGTAACACTGTTGTTACCCACTGCGAAAGTCATGTGAAGCCTTATAAGAAATTCAACAAGTAAAGCTTCTGAAACTAAACTGAATGCAAAGGGCCGGTTCATCACCAGCCCTTTTTATTTTTTATTGACTATTCACCATTGACCATTCACCACCTAATCATCCAGTTTCAATACTGCTAAGAAAGCTTCCTGTGGTACCTCTACTGTTCCAATCTGGCGCATACGCTTTTTACCTTCCTTTTGTTTCTCTAACAACTTACGTTTACGACTGATATCACCACCATAACATTTAGCGGTAACGTCTTTACGCATGGCACTGATGGTTTCTCTTGATATTACTTTTGCGCCAATAGCTGCCTGTATCGCAATCTGGAATTGCTGACGTGGTAATAATTCTTTCAGCTTTTCACATAACTTTCTTCCAAAGTCCTGTGCCCGGCTGCGGTGTATCAATGCACTCAAAGCATCTACCTTCTCTGCATTTAATAAAATATCCATCTTCACAATATCCGCATCACGATAGCCGATAGGATGATAATCAAACGAAGCATAGCCTCTTGTTTGTGATTTTAATTTATCGTAGAAATCAAATACAATCTCTGTTAAAGGCATTTCAAAAATCAATTCCACACGGGTTTGTGTCAGATAACTTTGATTGATAAGAATACCACGTTTACCCAAACACAGGGTCATGATATTACCGATGTACTCAGGTTTAGTAATGATCTGTGCTTTAATGAAGGGTTCTTCAATCCTGTCTGTCTTCACTACATCCGGCATTTCAGTTGGGTTGTTTACAATTATCTTTTCCCCTTTAGTGGTGTAAGCAATAAAGCTAACGTTGGGAACAGTAGTAATCACCATTTGGTTGAACTCTCTTTCCAAACGCTCCTGTATAATTTCCATGTGCAGCAATCCTAAAAAGCCGCAGCGGAAACCAAAACCTAATGCCTGAGAAGTTTCCAGTTCATAAGTAAGAGATGCATCATTCAACTGCAGTTTATCCATACATTCCCTCAACTCTTCAAACTCATCCGTTTCCACCGGGAAGATACCGGCAAACACCATCGGCTTTACTTCCACAAACCCTTTTATCATTTCAGGATTGGGATTATTGGCCAGCGTTAACGTATCACCCACCCTTACTTCTTTGGCGTTTTTAATACCAGTAATGATATAACCAACATCACCACAATTCACTTCTTTTTTCTCTGTCATCTTCAATTTTAAGATGCCCACTTCGTCTGCATCATATTCCTGATCGGTAGAAACAAACTTTACTTTATCACCTTTTTTAATACTGCCGTTTAATATGCGGTAATAGACAATAATTCCTCTGAATGAATTGAATACACTGTCAAACACCAGTGCCTGCAAAGGAGCTTCCGGGTCACCAACCGGGGCTGGTATTCTTTCTACAATTGCTTCTAATATCCCATCTACACCTAAGCCGGTACGGGCACTGGCTAATAAAATTTCTTCAGGTTTGCATCCAATCAAATCTACTATCTGGTCTTTTACTTCTTCCACCATTGCCCCGTCCATATCAATTTTGTTGATGATGGGTATTATCTCCAAATTATTTTCAATAGCGAGGTAAAGGTTGCTGATAGTTTGTGCCTGTATGCCCTGTGATGCATCTACCAACAGCAGGCAACCTTCGCAGGCAGCCAGGGCACGGCTCACTTCATAGCTGAAGTCAACGTGACCGGGAGTGTCAATCAAATTGAGAATATATTCCTGTCCATCCTTGTGCTTGTAATTGATCTGTATGGCGTGACTTTTAATGGTGATGCCCTTTTCCCTTTCCAGGTCCATATCATCGAGTACCTGGTCCATCATATCACGGTCGCTGATGGTGCCAGTGCTTTGCAAAAGTCGGTCAGCCAGGGTGGATTTACCGTGGTCAATATGGGCAATGATGCAAAAATTGCGGATATTCTTCATGCTATACTCAGTTCCTGATTTTGAGGGGCAAAAGTAATGAAAAGCGGCGAGGTGGAAAGGATTGTTTGGCAGAGTTTAGAACTACATTGGGCGACATTGGCGACGCTCCATTCATGCTTGGAACATCTATTTGGCAACTAAGAAAAAGACCATATATTGTAAATGTATGTGGAATCTAATTCTAATTATTCTTATCAGCCTTTTACCATTAATTGTTACATGGATAACTTCTCCTTCTGAAATTTTTGTAGAGGATGGTAATTTATCGAAAACGAGAAAGGAAATCTTTAAACGAACAATTTCTAGAAGACTTTCTATACGAGGTTGGTTTTTTATAGGAACGTTTTTAATGACAGCAGTCTTTGTCGTTCTACAATATCGATCACAAAAAAATGCAGAAAAGGAAGCTGAAAGAAAATTGCAAATAAAAGACAGCCTAAATAAAGTTGAACAAGGCAAAAGAGATACTTCTTTTAGTAAAGAACAAGATAGACGTGATTCAATTTCATATACAAGACTAAGAGATAGTAAAAATGAAACGGTAGAAGCACTTGCTAAATATGGTTTAAAATATGATTCTGCACAAAAAAGAATTGAAAAGCTTATAAAAGATTCTACCGGTAAAACAGTTAATAACATTCAAGAAATAATTCCATTTTTTGGTCTCAAAATTCCGGTTGAGTCAGAGAAATTTAACAGCATTCATATAGCAAAGGTTTCCCCATTAAAAGATTCATTATATTTAAAATTTTCTTGCAGAGACAACACTTGTTTTAATGTCAACCTTAACATGGCGTATGTAATAACAAGGGGAGCCAAATCTTTTTTTAAAACTATTTACCTTATAAGAAACACCACGACTCCAAAAGATGGCATACTAAATACTTATACAGAAATCAACCCTCCATTTGATTTGTTTGATAATAAAATTTATTTCTATTTTTTTGGTACATATACAAACGCAAACTCTAAAACCACATTTTATATAAGTGAATTATATCAATATGATTCAACCAACGAAGTCTACATAGTCATGGATTCTCAACGTGAATCAACAGTTTTAAATTATCTCACTACTCAAAGCCCCTTAATAAAACAGTTTTTATCTGAAAAAAGATAACCAACTTATCTCAGCCTCGATTAATTTAGTTCTAATTTGTGTCCCACGAACTAACTGCATTTTCATCCTACATCCAACTCATATATCTGCACCTTATAATCAGAAAGAAGCAATGCATTTTTCAGCAACCAGTCCAGCTTCATCAGCTCATTTATCCGTAGCCTTGGTTGGTGATAACAAAACAATGCGTATCACTCACGAGCTAATAGTGTTTTTAATAATGCCTGTTCATCACTTTAAACCACCATACCAAAAATATAAAGCTGTTTAATTAGTTTTATCATTCATAAACACTAATATGAAAGCAGCCACCATAAGCGAATTAAAACAGGAATTAACCAATTGCACTCCTACTCAAATAACAGAGCTTTGCTTAAGACTGGCAAGGTTTAAAAAAGAAAATAAAGAACTGCTTACTTATTTGCTTTTTGAAACACACGACACAGTTACTTATATTCAAAGCGTAAAAAAGGAAATGGATGAACAGTTTGCCGGCATTAATAAAAGCAACGCTTACTTTATAAAAAAAACTTTGCGGAAAATTATCCGCATGATCAATAAGTACACCCGTTACAGCAGCCTTGCTGCTGTTGAAGCTGAATTACTGATTTATTTCTGCCACCAGATGAAGGATATGGACATTGCCACAAGCAGCAACCAGGTACTCAGCAATATTTATCAAGCCCAATTAAAGCGAATAAATAAAGCAATCTCCACTATGCATGAAGATCTGCAATACGATTACCTGCGGGAAATCAAAACATTGTAATGAAATATGCCTTATTAGTAAACCACCATATTAGCTTCTATTTAATGGTGCATTCATTGCCTTTACTGTTAAATATGGTGCTGGTTGTAAATAAATCCTCCCCTTGTCATTTATTAGCCTACCTTCACCGGGTGAAATAAAAGCAATACAACACTTAGTTCGGATCGGTCTCAATTCTTACGCTTCTTTCTTAGTAACAATTTAACTCCTCTTTACTTTTTGCTGCAGTCATTTTAGCTCACATTTTATTTATTATTTAAATTTTTTTTATGAACATGTATGTAAGCAACTTAAGTTTTCAAACAACAGATGATGATTTAAAAAACCTTTTCAGTCAGTATGGTAATGTAACCTCAGCTAAAATAATTAACGACAGGGAAACAGGCCGCAGCCGTGGGTTTGGTTTTGTAGAAATGGATGTGGTAACCGAAGGCCGTGAAGCTATGGAAAAACTGAATGGCAAAGAAATTGAAGGCCGGGCTATGTCGGTAACTATTGCCAAAGAAAGAGAAGACAGGGGAAAACGTTCTGGCTTTTCTGGTAACAAAAGATGGTAAATCTAATCTTACTTAGCATAATAGCCCCGCAAGGGGCTTTTCTTTTTTGATTTAATCAATCTTACACATTAGTTGGTTCTTCATCAGGTTGCTCTGTTTCAGGCGGAGTATTATTGGTAATGGTGAGTTCAAATTTACTGTTCAGGCCAAAGCGAATGTGTTGCTTTTTTAATAAAGCTTTTACTCCCTGATCTTCCTGTAAAAAAATTGCCAGGTCCTTGGCAATGGTAGATTGTTTTTCTTCCGGGTTTAACCGGCCATTTACCAGTAAAATATCAAAATTATAATTTAACTTTCTTCCGCCTGCTGCTTTGGTAAAATCGAAAGCACTCATTTGCAAAACTTGTGGCGAGTTAGCCGATTTTTTAAGCAATATTGTAATTACAGGCAAATACTTTTTCCAAACTTGTACAAACACTTTTACTGATTTTTATGTGGTTAAGAATAGTTCAGGCTTCCTGGGCCAGGCATTCCTTATAAATACCGGCATACGCAAATTCTGGTTGACGTTTTAATTCTTTCATTAATTCATCCGCATGGTATTCCTGGGTAAAGAACTCCAGTATAAAAGGATACAGGCAATTTTCATAATAAGCTTCGTAAATATTGAGGTACTTATAATTTTCCAAACCATGGAAAGCAGTAATATCAATTGTACCTTGCTGAAGAAATACCAATACAGTAGCCAGTTCGGTATCCGAATCAGGCTGGTGATTCTGCTGAAGAATACCATATCCTCCTGCCTGTGTTATCTTTAAATTGGGCTTTGCAGATGAATCGTTGTATTTCGCTTTTGAAAAAACAAAATGAAAATCATTTTTGAGTGCAATGTGACGGGAGATGTATTTGAATCTTCCGTTTTGAGTCTCGTGTATTGAGGTGTTGGGTACCTTGTTCTGACGCAGGTAATTATTCATTAATGAGAAAAAAATAGCTGTTTCCATATCTGTATCAAAGCAAACAAACTGCACAATATCATTTTTATTCATAATTACATTTTGCAAAGTGAACATTAAGTGGTTCATCTGTGAATTGTGTTAACATGCAGCAACCGGAAGAGAAAGAAATCAGGAAAGACTACCAGCACTTTGTTTATAAAATGGACCCCCGTATTTGTTAACAATAAAACCTGATGATTACCCGGTAAAGTTCGTGTATTTAAGCAGAATGCGGAAATATATTTAACCGTAAGCGACTATGTACAAATTATATTCATCATTGCTTCACATCCAACTCATTTATCTGCTCCTTATAATCGGAAGGAAGTAATACGCTTTTCAGCATCCAGTCCAGTTTCATCAAGCGACTGATTTTATATACAGGTACTACAGGAGTGAGCAAAGAGAAATCGCTGAACTGCAATAACTCTTTCACTCTTTCAGGCACAACTAATTTCTGCCCTTCAATCAGCACTTTAAAACGCATGGCACCGAGATGTTTTTTATACTGTTTAAAAAGATCAGCAGTATAATCACTTTTTTGCAGGTCGTTATTCAAATGTGCTTCTCTTACCGGCAGCCATTCAGTATAAGTAAGCGGCAATTCTTTTAATCCCATTCTTTTGCCAACCCGATAAAACACATTGTACACTTCTTCTTTTTGATCCTCACTTAATTTCTTCTCCAGTAATTCATACGAAGCAATGGAATAATATATCAGCATAAACAGCACATCCCGGTAAGCCCAGTCCGGTATGGAATAGCCACGGCTTTTTTCTATGGCTGCATGTATGTGGCTCATTGTGTCAATGGCTTTATTAGCTACTTCTTCCGGTGCAAAAACAATCATCCGGGCATAACGAACGGTGGAGAACAAACGGCCTATCGGATCAGCCGGTAACTTACCGGTATAATAAAGCCAGTCCACTGCTTTATTCAATGCAAATTCAGCAGCAGCGCCGCCAAAAATAAAAAGTATGGTGTCGCTCTTGCCCCATATTCTTCTTACCACAGAATTTTCTTTTACAAAAAATTGCATAAGGTTACATTATGTGGTGCTAAGTTAAACAGATAATCTGCTGCGGACATGTTAAATCAATCTCTGTTTATCCTGTCTGGATAATTGGTGTAATTCGAAGTAATTCGTGTAATCCACCGCATCCGCTTCATTATCTTTACAAAAATTTTCTTACTTCAAGCCATGAGTCACCAGCATAACCACGATTCACATCATCATCATCACCATCATTCTGTTGAGTCCGCCAATATTAACCGGGCTTTCTGGATTGGTATTATTTTAAATACTGCTTTTGTAGTGATAGAATTTATTGCCGGTTTTATTTACAACTCACTCGCTCTGCTTTCTGATGCCGGTCATAACCTGAGTGATGTGGCAGGTTTAGGTTTATCATTATTCGCCTTTAAACTCGCCAAAGCAAAATCAAACGAAAGGTTTACTTATGGTTATCATAAAGGAACCATACTGGCTTCTTTAGCCAATGCGGTTATCTTGCTAATCGCTGTAGGAAGTATTGGTTGGGAAGCTATACAACGTTTTCAACATCCGGAAGAAACAAAAGGTACTGTAATTTCTATTGTGGCAGCAATTGGTATTGTTATTAATGCTGCTTCTGCTTTGTTGTTTTTCCGTAACAAAGAAAAAGACCTGAATGTAAAAGGAGCTTATTTACATCTTGCCACAGATGCATTGGTTTCATCAGGTGTAGTAATTGCGGGAATACTGATAACGTACACGGGCATAAAATGGATTGATCCGTTAATCAGTTTATTAATAATGGCGGTGGTTATATATGGCACCTGGAGTTTACTGGTTGAAAGCCTTAAACTCTCTCTCGACGCAGTACCGGAACAAATACAATTAGATAAGATAAAACAAACTGCTGTAAAAATTCCCGGTATAAAAAACATCCAGCATATTCATGTATGGGCTATGAGCACCACAAAGATTGCCATGACTGCCCACGTTATTGTGGATGAAAAAACTTCCATGGAACAAATACAATCCATCAAAAATGAATTAAAGCATCAACTGGAACACGAAGGCATTCAGCATGTAACTATTGAAACGGAATGCAGCAATAGTGACAAGGAAGATTCTCCCTGCTAATAAATCATTTTGTGCTGATTCAATTAATCAGCGTTAAGGAGTAACCACTACTGTTCCTGTCATTCCCGCATGAAAGGTACAGTGATAAGCATAGGTTCCGGCAGTCATAAACTTAAAACTAAAAGTTGAACCTGATGCAATAGTTCCACTGTTAAAGCTCGTACCATCATTGGAAGTAACAGTATGCGACATAGCATCGTTATTTGTCCAGGTAACCGTAGTACCAACCGTTACTGATATACTGGCCGGACCAAATGCCATACCACTCATAGCAACAGCATTACCACTTGGTGGAGGATTGTTGCCCCCACCAGAACTATAAGAATTTTTTTTACTGCAGGAGACTACTGCTGATACACTTATAAGGAGTATAGCAATATAAAAGCACTTTTTCATAGCAAGACTTTTTAAGTACACAATAGGATGAAAAATTAATGAAGCAAGAAGACTGCCATTAATTGTTATTTACAGATCAGGACTGTTAAACAACCTTTGTAAGTTATTTTCATTCTTCTGTACGACGAAATGAGTATTACTGAACAGGGAGTATTAACAATTGAACGGGAATATTAATCTCTGCATAATTAAGGCAATAAAAACTAACTTAATAAAAAGAGCCGCATGATGCGGCCCCTTCTTCCATATAATTTTTATGGGTTAGCCTCTGTCTCTACGGTGTCCCCAGCCTCTGCCATTACCATGCCCTTCATGCTCAATACCTCTGCCTCTGCCTCTCCCTCTATCCCAATCGCCGCCTCTGTTATTCCATCCTTCCGTATGATCTTCATGTCTTTCTTCCCGGCGTTCATATACTTCTCTTCTTTCGCCCCAACCACGTTCAGGTCTCCATTCGTTATGATGATCACGGATGATTTCCTGTCTTCCATACCAGCCACGGTAGCCACCATATTGTGAACGGTAAAAATCAGCTCTTAAATAAGGACGTGGTTCATTAATCACTACTTTATATCCACGGTAGAGATCAAAGTCCCGGCAACGGAATGGTAAACTGTAAGAGAATATCCATCTTCCGTCATCAAAGAAAACATACTGGCGGTCAACAATAGAATAGTAAACGTCTATATCGGGGAAATAATAATACTCTGCATAATCATATCCTGCGGGGCCCCATTCGGGTTGTGCACCAATGTTGATATTAACTCCAACCCTTACCTGTGCTTTAGCATGATCAGTAAAACTGATCGCTAAAACAATTATTGCTAATGTGATTAACTTTTTCATGGCTTAAAATTTATTAGTCTGATGCTAAATCAATGCCATGGTTTAACCATTTTTGTTAGCCGCTTGTGAATGGAAGATGCTTTAACATTAACAATTGTTATCCGGCAGATTTACTCAATTTATGTAATTCCAGTATTGTTCCATTGGGTGTTTCCTGGTACATGGGAATAAACTTACGGTTGAATTGTATTTCGTTATAAGTATAAGAGGTGCGTTGCTGAACGGTATTGGCATATACATCATTATACCCACGAACCAGCACATATACTTCCACATCTGCCGCTGTAAAATCTTCTCCCGTTAAATTCCATAGTGGACTTTCTTCATCAATCGGATGCACTACTGTCCAGTTCATCGGCAGACTTTCAACTTTATTTCTTTCCAATGTCAGTGTATAATATTTGTAATTGTATTCTCCATTTTCCTGCAGCAACATGGCAAGGTTTACCTGTACGGTTACATCTGTTAATGCATGCTGTTCTTTATAACAGGCAAAGCGGAACATCAGTGCGGTTTTGTCTTTATACTTACCTACCACTGCATGATCACTAAATGCCAGGTAAGCTTTGGGCCGGGCAAAACGTCCGTAAATTAAACCGGTAGCCAATGCAAAAGATAATAAACCGCTCAATGCTTCCAGGGCTGCTATTATATTGGCACCATCACTTACCGGGTTTACTCTGCCATAGCCTACTGTAGTAAAACTTTCAGTGCTAAAAAAATATAACTCTTTAAACAAGCCCCATCCTTTGGTAACTAATAAACCTGTAAACTGCTCTGCCCCCATCCAAAAGTAAATGAATGTATAGAGGAAGTTGATCACAATAAAGAATAAAACAATCACGGTAATAAACTTCCATAGCGGAAGTGTGATCATCGTATGAAAAACACTGTACCGGTCCCAAACCGGCCAGCCTTCTTTTTTCAGGTTAAAAGTACCATCACGGTTTATAAATCTTCCTCCATTAACAATACCTTTGTTGCTAAAGCCGGTATCATCATTTTGCCGGGAAGTGGGGTTAATGCGGTTAAACATTGCCATAGTATTAATTTTACTAAACAAATCTACATACAGTTAACTAAAACCCGGCATTCTCCGTAAGCTGCTTTATTAACTTAAAAACAAAAGTCATGGCAAAAGAATTTATGCTTTACATCCGCAATATTGGTGATGGCAAGGCAGCATTATCCAAAGATGATCACTTGAGCTTTGTAAAACAATGTGAAATTTATATTGGAAAACTAAAAGCAGCCAATAAATTAATTGCTGCACAACCGATAGTTCGGGAAGGTTACACCGTTACCAAAGCAGGCAATGAATGGAATATTGATCCTGTTGATGCAACAAAACAAATACAGGTAGGCTATTATCATATTCTTGCAGACAATATGGATGAAGCTATTGCTATTGCAAAAGAAAATCCTGAGTTTGCCTATGTGTCAACTGCCAGTATTGAAGTAAGACCGGTTAAAATGAAAGAAGAACAAACCAATTTTGTTTATCCGAAGTAATGCAATGTTGCTATTGCCTTTTTAGCTGACGTTTGAATAGTTGCTGATTAATGATTAATGCAACAGGTATTAGCAGGTAAGTAATTCCTGAAAACATCTCTAAACCAATCAATGCGAATAACAAAGCTGTTATGCCTATAGCAACATTCATTAATGCTCCTCTTTTTTCCCTTCGGGTGTAAAGCAATTCATAGTGGTTAAGCTCCAGCTTCTGAGAAAAATGCAATACACGTTTATGCATAAAATAAAGCAATAACCATATAGCTGCATAACCAACACTGAATAAAATGATGAGTTGCGGAAAATCCTCCTGTCCTATCACCAACAAACCTTTTTCAGTTGCCTTTGGAAAAAGATTGATACCCGTTAAAGAATCAATCAACACAGAAAATAAAAACTTGAGGGGATAAACATAAAACAGGATAATAGCGAGATAGCAAAGATTTAGTACTACAGTTTTGGTATCCTCCACTCCGTAATGACGAAAGAAAACATATTGCTGATACCAAAACAAAAACAACATTGAAACAGTAGCAAAAAAAGGTAATGCCCCTTTAATAATAAATTTTAACTCATCAAATGTTTGTGGTACTTCTAATGATGCCACCAGCAGCGAAACAGAAAAGCCAAACACAGCATCGCTCAACGCTTCAATTCGCAAAATCTCTGTGCTGCGATGACGAAATAAACCGTGGTGAGATTTTTTGTATAACATACCAGTTTCAAAAAGCGGGACAAATTAAACCGGTATATAATGAAAGAAGCTGACGCTCCTCATGCATCAACCTTATTTTTGTTTGCAAGCACTCATAAAATTCAAACTATAAACTTTGTAACATTGCAGCATGATACAACAGCTTGCTCCCTGGTTTGGCTATTTGGCCTCTGTATTATTAGCATTAGGTTTACTGGTCAGTAACGATTTAAAATTCCGCTGGCTTAATGGCTCCGGCTGTTTAGCTTTTATTATTTATGGTGTTATCATCGGTGCCATTCCAGTGATCTTAACCAATACAATTCTTCTCATCATTAATATCATTTGGTTGTATAAGATTTATACCCGTCATGAATTATTTGAATTACTGGAGTTCAATGAAGGCGGAATAATGATAGATCGTTTTCTTTCTTTTTACAAAGATGATATTGCCGGATATTTCCCCGATTTTAAAAGAGAACAATTAGAAGGCAATTTGAATTTTGTTGTGCTGAGAGATTTGGTAGTTGCCAATATGTTCAGCGCAAAGACTGATGAAAATGGCAACGCAAAAGTTGTAATCAATTATACCGTTCCTAAATTCCGTGATTATAAGATCGGGCCTTTTATATTTGATAAGGAGAAAAAAGTATTGACCAGTAAAGGAATTAAGAAAGTTTACTACACCTCTGTGGCTAATAACCAACACAAAAAATTTCTTAAAACAACTGGCTTCACCAATGAGCTTTTAAACGGGCAGGGTTGCCTGGTTAAGAATTTATGATATTATAAAATCGTATCTTTCTTTACAAATCAGCTATATGAGAAAATTATTCTTACTGCTTGCAACATATACGTTGCTGGTTTCCTGCAACGATAATAGAGAAATTAAAAAAGAAGCTACCGCTTCTAACGACGACCTCTATAAAGAAGTGCAAACAGGCGGTGTAAAAATGATTCCGGTTGAAACACCGGTTGGGAAATTTAACGTATGGACCAAGAAGTTTGGCAATAATCCAACAATAAAAGTATTGTTACTGCATGGCGGCCCTGCTTTCACACATGAATACCTCGAAAGTTTTGAAAGCTTTTTCCCCAGTGAAGGATTTGAAATGTATGAATATGACCAGTTAGGTTCTTATTACAGTGATCAACCAAAAGACAGTTCTTTATGGACAATTGATCATTTTGTGGAAGAAGTAGAACAGGTAAGAAAAGCGTTAGGATTAAATAAAGATAATTTCTATCTCTATGGAAATTCCTGGGGTGGTATGTTAGCATTAGAGTATGCGTTAAAATACCAGGATAATATGAAAGGAGTAATCATCAGCAATATGATGGCTTCTATTCCCGATTATGAAAAGTATAATAATGTGCTTCGTTCTCAAATGAGAAAAGGATTATTAGATACATTGGACATGTATGAGAAGAAAGGTGATTTTAAAAACCCGGTTTACCAGGATTTGGTATTTAAAGAATATTACACAAAACATCTTTGCCGCTTACCTGAATGGCCCGATCCTGTGTTAAGAGCATTCAAACATTTTAATGAAGAGATTTATGTGATGATGCAGGGGCCCAGTGAATTTAAAACAGGTGGCCGATTATATCATTGGGACCGGAAAGCTGATCTGCCAAAAATAAAAATACCCACACTTACTGTTGGTGCACATTATGATACTATGGATCCTGAGCATATGAAATGGATGAGTGCACAAGTACAGCAGGGAAGATTTTTATATTGTCCTGATGGAAGTCATATGAGCATGTGGGATGATCAGAAACATTTCTTCCCAGGTGTGATACAGTTTATAAAAGATGTGGATGCCGGAACGTTTAAAGCTGATAGTAAATAAAAAAAGCTGCAAACCTGTAAGCCGGATTCTGTCGTGAGCTATCATTTATCTGCGATGAACATTACTGCTCACCTGTTTCTGCCTACCCTGTAACTCGAACGAGCCATTCTCAGTCGTTACTATACGTGGCATTTCAGCACCCAAGGTTTACCCACGAATAATGTTGCCATTAATCGTTGTGAGCTCTTACCTCACATTTTCACCCTCACCCCAACCCTCTCCTGAAGGAGAGGTAGAGTAGTTATTTTCTGTGGCACTATCTGTACTCGTCTAAGACGAGTCCCGGCTCTTCACCGGTGGGCTGCTCTGTGCTGTCCGGACTTTCCTTGGCGCCATAGGCGCCACGATAGCTTAGTTTGCAGCAACCGCAAAGGTAACTGATAGCTATGATTTATCGAACAGTTATTGCAATGAATAATAGCGCATCAGTTTCAAAATTTGCCTGATGTATTGTTTAATGTCACGCAAAGGCGCAAAGAAAATAAGTCGCAAAAACCTTGCGTCTTTGCTCCTTATATTTCTTTGCGTGAAAAATTCAAGCTGATGCTCTACCTGATGAATCACAAATATTAAAAACTCCTACCTTCATTAAAAGTTTTGAATGATGAATATTAGTCCTGACCAGGTAAATGAACTGATCAAAAACAGAAGAAGCACTTTCCCCAAACAATACGCAGTCGACAAAAAAATAGATGATAGCATTATTGAGCAAATGCTGGAGAATGCCAGTTGGGCGCCTACACATAAACAAACAGAGCCATGGCAATTCACTGTTTTTACCGGTGAAGGTTTGAAACAATTTGCCACATATCAGGCTGCCATGTATAAAGAAAAAGAAGCAGCCAGTTTTAAAGAAGATAAATATCAAAAGATGATGAGCAATCCATTGATGGCTTCGCATATCATTGCGATTGGGATGAAGAGAAGTGATAAAGTACCGGAAATGGAAGAAATTGCTTCGGTGAGTTGTGCGGTACAAAATATGTATCTCACTGCTGAAGCATATGGTGTAGGTTGTTACTGGACCACCGGTGGCGTTACTTATTATGATGATGCCAAAGCATTTTTTGGTTTAACAGGAAACGATAAACTATTGGGCTTTTTATATGTTGGTGAAATTGCTGTGCCTTCAGCGGCCGGTAAAAGATCACCGATCAGTGAAAAAGTTACATGGATAAGATGATAGATTTAAATGCTGATTACTGGAGTGGCCGGTATAAAGACGATAATACTGGCTGGGATATTGGTCATGTATCTGCTCCTATAAAAGAATATATTGATCAGTTAACCAATAAATCTTTAGCTATTCTAATACCAGGATGTGGCAATAGTTATGAAGCTGAATATTTATTAAAAAATAGCTTTACCAA
Source organism: Sphingobacteriales bacterium (assembly GCA_016200915.1). Taxonomy (GTDB): domain Bacteria; phylum Bacteroidota; class Bacteroidia; order Chitinophagales; family Chitinophagaceae; genus AWTP1-9. The sequence goes on along the minus strand of JACQDV010000024.1, from coordinate 28,581 downwards.
TATTACTTTAATTGACATCTCTCCCGTTCTAACAAAAAAGTTGGAAGATAAATTCAACACGTTTAATCACAAACAACTCACCATTATCGCTGGTAATTTCTTTGATCTCAAAGGAAAATTTGATCTCATTATAGAACAAACTTTCTTCTGTGCATTAGATCCTGCATTAAGAAAAGCGTATGTTGACAAAATGTATGACCTGCTTAAACCCGGTGGTAAAATAGCAGGAGTATTATTTAATAAAGAGTTTGAAGGTGGTCCTCCTTTTGGTGGAACCAAAGAAGAATATGTGCAGTTGTTTGCAGACAAGTTTAAAATAAAAACGATGGAATCATGTTATAATTCCATCGCTCCGAGAAAAGATTCAGAAGTATTTATAATAATGCAGAAGACTGAAAGCCTTCCTGACTAAATTATTTTTTTCCCATTTGTCGTAAGAAAGCTACATGTGAAGCAACTGCGTATCTTACTCTTGGGTATTCAATATAAGCGATACCATATTCCTGGCATGCTTGTTTAATAATCTTGCTGATAGCAGGATAATGAACATGTGATATTTTAGGGAACAAATGATGTTCAATCTGAAAATTTAATCCACCTACTAACCAGCTAACCAGTTTATTTTTAGTTGCAAAATTAGCTGTTGTCTTTAACTGGTGCACAGCCCATTCATCATCCAGTTTACCGGTAACCTCATTGGGCATTGGGAAAGAAGTATGCTCAACAGTATGTGCCAACTGGAATACAATACTCAGTACAAAACCGGCAACTAATGTAAAGATCAAAAAGCTGATGATCCATGATTCAAACCCTACCATATAAATTGGTAACCCAACAAATATAAACAGGTGAAATAATTTAAAGGCCCAGAATACCACATGGTCTTTTATCGTCATGCTTTTCAATTGCATAGTACCTATCTTACTCTTAAAATATTTTTGATAATCCAGTACAAATATCCAGAAAATATAAAGCAGGGAATACAGTATCCAGAAGTACAGGTGCTGGTATTTATGCATTTTATATCGTTTCTGTGTAGAGCTCATACGCATCCAGGGCTGAATATTAATATCATCATCCACTCCATCCACATTGGTATAAGCATGGTGAATCACATTATGTTTCATATTCCACATAAAACTGTTTCCACCAAGCATATTTAATGAAAATGCTGCCAATGTATTTACCCATTTATATTTGCTGAAACTGCCATGTGCCCCATCATGCATTACATTAAAACCTATGGCTGCTACCACACCACCCAGCAAGATGCTTTCCATAACCTGCCAAAATACATTAGGTGTAAAAAACACTAAATGGATATAGGTGAAAAGAAAGATCACCATTAAAATTACTGCCTTAATAAAGAGATTGTAATTGCCGGTAGTTGATTTACCTACTTCATCAAAATAATCATATACTCTTTTCTTTAATTCGGCATGGAAGGAATTGGGGATATTGGAAAACTTGGGAATTGACATGTAATAGTTTTAAAAAAGTAAAAGATCGGCAAAGCTACGTTTATAACGCCACAACTCTGTAAAAAATTATTACCGCCTGTGTATATGTCCGATTTGGGTCATCAGGTCTCAACCTGTATCAGCGCATCAAGGCTCCGTATGCCGATTTTTTTATCAGAAGTAAAGCCTTCGGCGTACTTAACACCTATTCGTTTGCCTAACATTCTTGCCCGTGCTATTACACTTTCATAAAAATCAGGTGAGGAAATATAGGTTTGCGGGCCGTCCTTATCATTTGCTTTGAATTGTGTACCGTATGCTTCAATAGCCTTCATGCGTTGCTCAAATACATCGGTTATGTCGATGATCAAATGTGGTTCTATATAACGATCCTGGATATAATGCAGTACATAAGCCGGTCTCCATTTCTCCTGCGGTTGTCCGTTATCACCGGTAGTTTCCACTTTAGCAAGACCGGAATAAAAACAGGCATCTTCAATCAATTTAGAAGCACGGCCATGATCCGGATGACGATCAGTAACAGCATTACCAATCACCACATCCGGTTTATACTTGCGAATAATTTTGATAAGCTGCATTTGATGGGCTTCATCATTCACAAAAAATCCATCCCGCATTCTTAAATTTTCTCTCACAGAAATTCCCATAATGATACCGGCAGCTGCTGCTTCCTGGTATCTTGTATCAATCGTTCCTCTTGTCCCTAACTCACCCTGCGTTAAATCAACTACTCCAACTTTTTTTCCTCTTTTAACTTCGTTGATGATCGTTCCGGAGCAACCCAGCTCTACATCGTCGGGGTGAACGCCAATAGCTAACAGATCTAATTTCATCTTGATAAAAATATGTGCAAAGGTAATGAATGACTATTTAGTGCTTCCGTAACTGTAATTACGATAATAATAACCCCAGGAAGATGATTCAAGGTCTTTTAATATGAGAGAAATCTGATAATCAAATTTGTCATCCTGTGGTTGGTATTCCTGCTTTAGGTTGGCTCCAAAGAAGAATGCAACCGTTTGCCAGATCCTGGCAGTAAAACCACCTTTCATTTCTTTAATGATTTCGTAACAATCGTTATTGGTTTCACGATAAATCAATTTCATTAACACCTTTCCCTGGTAAACAGAAAGATCCTGCAACTTATCGCTGAATTCTTTTTTCAACTCCTTCTCTCTTGTTTTGATATAATCTTTCCTGTCACGGCGACTGTCCATATTTTGTATATGAGCATTAATATCGTTGAATACTTTTCCGGCAGCCACAGCATAAGGATAAGTAACATACACAGCATTACGAAGACGTGTCCATTCAGCCTGCGCTTTTTTCAATGCTTCTTCACTGCAATTGCAAACCGTCACATCCGGCATTTCTCTAAAAGAAAGCCATTCGCCATTATAATTGTAAACGGGAGTTACGATGGTATCATTTGGCCCATATTTCTGTTTGGGTCTTGTGGAATCCTGTTGTTGTGCATTGACGCAAAAATGGGCAAGGATCAACAACAAGGTTAAATGATATGTCTTAAAGCGTAGCAGCATCGGTATAAAAATAGAAAAACTATTCCAGAATAAAGACAGAAGCGGTGTTAAAATAGATGCTTGGGGGAGAGGTTTGATGTCTGATTTAGGATTTATGATTTAGGATGTATTTTATTAGCGTTTAAGACAAAATTTTGCTATTTCGTATCGTTACATTACTTATTCCTTATTCTAAAATCCGACATCATACATCATACATCCGACATCAGACATTTTTAAACCTTCTCCACATCGACATTAAAAACCCAATCACCATCACAATTATTCCTATCCACAAAATATTTATCATGGGAAAGACATAGGCTTTTAGGGTTACATACTGCAATAAAGAATCAGATTCTTTAACCCCTATATTGATTCCATCAGTAGTGATTGCATTCAATCTTACTGATAGATCCTGCGAAAGAACAGTATCAGGAATACTTACTGAATTTCCTTTTGTGTAAACCAGTAACGGTTGTGCTAAATGATTGGAACTGTCTTTGCCGATCACTGATATTTTCAATGCTACTACAGAATCGGCAGCCTTGGTATTGATCCTTGTTCTTTCGTATGCTGAAGTAACAGTATCAACCGTCATATAACCGGAAGCGAAGAATATCTTTTCTCCAATCTTCACCGTCTTATCATGAAAATTAGCAGTGTCTTTATTTTTTTCAGGATCAGGTAAAGAAGTGATATAAGTAAAGATGTCTTTATTCCAGTAATGTTTTGAATCAGGATTAGCCATTAAACCAGTATTGCCTTTATAATTAATAAAAGCATTGGGATATAAATTAAACTCCTCTCCTTTTTCTTTATCCTGGAAATTAATTTCAAAATAACGTTTGGGATCACCGGTAAAGAAAGTGTCTTTCCGGTAATTCACTTTATAATTGAGCATGCTCAATTCCTGACCACGAACCAGCGTAAGATTTTCTTTAGAGTTTTCTTTACTGTCTTCACCAAAAGGAACCGCAATACCAGAAGTATTAAAGCTGATCACTTCTTTCTTTGATGAAGAAATTAATATACCAACCAACACCAATCCAAAACCAAAGTGAGCAACGGATGCACCTGCTTTTTTAATATCGCCTTTCATGCCCACCCAAATATACATGGCGTTAGCCACCACTGAGTAAACAGCAGCAAACAATGCCACATGAATAGCAGCTAAATATCCTGCACCGTATTTATCGTAATGAATACCACCAAATATGCTGATGAGTACAGAGATGATCAATGAAATAACAGTCGGTACGCCAATCTTCTTCAATATAAAATCACGATTAGTATTTTTATATTTAAGATATTGAGTGATGGCAGTAAGCAATCCAAGTATTGATGTTACCAATACCATTACCCGATTGTAAGTGTACTCCTGGTCTTCACCCAAAGCACTTTTTTTATCAGTCACATTATTAAATACCGGTAATGATGTAAAAGAAATGATATAAACAGCTGAAAGGAATAACACCAATGAGCCAACAAATAACCAAAACTCTCTTGAGCTGATGGATTCTTCTTTTACAATATTGGGTATCTGCTTATATCTTCCGGCAAATAATATTAATGCGGGAATCAAAAAAACTAATACAAACAACAGCAACTGTATATTCATTCCCAAATCAGCAAATGAATGCACAGATGAATCACCTAATATTCCGCTGCGGGTTAGAAAGGTTGAATAAAGAATTAAAATGAACTGCAGAATAAAAAACAAATGGGTAGCTCTTAATGAATGCCCGGTTGAACGATAAGCCAGCAATGTATGAATACCACACACCAGTACCAGCCATGGAACTAAAGAAGCATTCTCTACCGGATCCCATGCCCAGTAACCACCAAAGGTTAATGATTCATAAGCCCAGGCGGCACCCATCATTATACCTAATCCCAATACTGCTGCACTAAATAAAGCCCATGGCAAAGCAGCTTTCATTACTTCACCAAATTTCTTTGTCCAAAGCCCGGCAATGCCATAAGCAAATGGAACAATGGTAGAAGCAAATCCTAAAAACAGTACCGGCGGGTGAATTACCATCCAGTAGTTCTGTAACAAAGGATTCAATCCATTTCCATCTTTTATTTTAGTAACATAATCATCCGAAGCAAACAATGGCAACTCCGGCATTTGCTGGCGGAATAATGCAAAGGGGCTGGCTCCTACTTTCTTTCCAAAGAAATAAATACCCAGCAACATAGTTGCCAAACAAAACTGGGCGAATGATATCACCGTCATCACCGGTGCTTCCCATTCTTTTCCCTTAAACATTAATACACCACCTAATACCGCATGCCATAAGGTCCACAATAAAAAACTTCCTTCACTGGCACTCCACAAACAGCTCAAAATATATTTAGGCTCTAACTCTGTACTGGAGTTTTTATATACATAGAAGTATTCGAAATAATGACTTTGAATAAGAAATATCAGTAAAAAGAATATGGCAAATACGGAAATTATGTCTAACGAAAAAGCAATTCTTGCCAATCGTTTCCAGCTTTCTTTATCTTCCGGCAAATCACTTTGTGTGGATTTAAAATAAGCTATAGCAGCCACCAGCGAGGCCACTAACGATAATATCACAAAGAGGTGACCTAACTGTCCGGGTAATAAACGTTCTCCTATATATTGCATGAATTACTGCTGTGTGTTTTCGTTCAAACTTTTTTGCACATTCTTGGGGTCGTCCTTATACTTCGACGGGCATTTTAGCAGGATGTTCTGGCATTCAAATACATCGCCCTGCATCTTTCCTTTCAGCACCACTCTTTCCGTATGTTCCAGTTCCGGTGGTTTGGGACTATGATAAATTACTTTAGCCGTATTACCCAATGAATCAACGGCTGTAAAACTTAAATAATTGGGGTTCTTCAGGGCATCATATTCAACAGGCTGAGATTTGTCTAATTTGGCTATTACGTTTACAAACTTTCCCTGCTTTTGTTTAGCCGAAGCAATACTTTCATAAGTGGAAAGGCTGCCCATGCTCATGATCATATAGCCCACAGCGGCAGCAATTAAAACAAGAATGAGGATATGTGTCTTTTTCATAATTAAACGGAAAGCAAAGTTAGTTGAAAACAGGTTGCGTTGTAAAAATGTTTGCAAATGGTTTGCCACTTTAACAGGCGGAAGCCTGTTTTTACACTAAGTAATATTTTTTGTGCTGAATAGAAACTCCACTAACTTGCACCGCTTTTTAATATAGCAAGCGATGGCAGATCTATCATCATTCGACCCCAATAGTGCTGGTAATCCCAATAATGGGATTTTTGGTTTACCCTTTACTGAAGAAGATGCGAGGATTATTATTCTTCCTGTTCCCTGGGAAGTAACAGTAAGCTATAATGCCGGTACAGCCCGTGCTGGTGAGCACATCCATAAAGCTTCTTTGCAAATTGATTTGTTTGATGCGGATGTTCCCGATGGCTGGAAACAGGGATTCTTTATGAGGGAAGTGGACCGTAAGATATTAATGAAGAGTGATTATTTACGTAAAGAAGCCGAACTCTATATTAAATATATTTCCGAAGGCCAGGAGGTGGATGATAATAAGTTCATGTGCAAAACCCTGAAAGAAGTGAACGCCGGTGCCCAGATGCTGAACCAGTATGTATATGAGCAAACAAAAGCGTTGCTTGATAATGGTAAGCTGGTTGGTTTGTTGGGGGGTGATCACAGCACTCCTTTAGGCTATTTAAAAGCCCTGGCCGAAGCACATGGTGAGTTTGGTATTTTGCAGATAGATGCACACTGCGATCTTCGTCAGCAATTTGAAGGGTTTAATTATTCTCATGCCAGCATCATGTACAATGCACTGAATGAAATTCCTGAGATAAAAAAACTGGTTCAGGTTGGTATAAGGGATTATTGCCAGGAAGAATGGGAATATGTTTGTAATAGCCAGTACAGAGTGATCGCTTATTTTGACCGTGAAATAAAAGACCGTCGTTTTGAAGGCGAAACATGGAAGCATATTTGTGAGGAGATGATTGATAAATTACCGCAGAACATTTACATCAGTTTTGATATTGATGGATTAGATCCTAAATGCTGTCCTTACACTGGTACTCCGGTACAGGGTGGTATGGAAACGGATGAGGTAAACTATCTTTTCCGTAAAGTGATACAAAGCGGAAGAAAGATCATTGGTTTTGATTTAAGCGAAGTAGGTGTAGGCGCCGGTGAATGGGATGCCAATGTGGGAGCAAGAGAATTGTTTAAGTTGTGTAACCTGATGGTGGCTTCCAATCCACAATAATGATATGATAAACCGGTAAAAACTACCGGTTTAATTTTTTATACTACTTTCCATTTTAATAATTGGATATGGTTTTTGATTATGTTGTGATATTGAGAAATACAAACCGGCGAACGATTGATTTAATGAATCGGCTGCTTGGTATTATCGCCCTTGCTTATCTCATCTATCGTTCTGTCGCAACTAATTTTTTATCCGGTTTCACTCTCTACGGATCAATTATTTCAATTATTCTTATCGCACTATTGTTTGCTGTATATATAAAACGTAGAAGAAAAATTATTACTGCAGGCACATTCCTTTTTGTTACCGGAATCATTATTTTATTCAATAAAAATATTCACCTTTTTGAAGCATTGTTTGCACTGGGACTTATCATTCTTTCTGCTATTGAAGAAAAAGCGAAATCTAATCTTGAGATCGGTTTCTCCACCCAATTCATCATGTTTGATAATCTTTTTAAAAAGAAATACAACTGGTCTGATTTCAACAATATCATTTTAAAAGACAACCTTCTCACCCTCGATTTTAAAAACAACCGCATTTATCAAAGAGAAACCATTGACGAGGAAAGTGATTGTGATGAAGATGAGTTCAATAAGTTTTGCCGGGAGCAACTTCGTCTTGCCAACAGTAAATAATGTAGCAAAGTATTAGTTTTAATTTTTCACGCAAAGAAATATAAGGAGCAAAGTCGCAATAATTTTTTGCGGCTTATTTTCTTTGCGCCTTGGCGTGAAATCAAAAAATACATAAAGCAAACTTTAAAACTGATACATTATTAAACAACACTTCAGTATGATTCTTTAAATAAAAACATTAAATTGCATCCCTTTTATTTCCCCGTACCAACCGGGCCATTTACAATTGTATTACTTATGATGAAGTATTTTTTATCCATCGCTTTTATATTTATTGTATCCGGCAGTTTTTCGCAGAATGCGGTGGCTGATTATTTTAATAAGATCAGGAACAACGAAGCGGAACTTACTGCTTTCTTTTCTCAAATGCCCAAGGGCGGCGATCTTCATCATCATTTCTCCGGAGCTATTTACGCTGAGCCAATGCTTCAGCATGCCATTGAAAATGATTTTTATCTCAATACAGAAACTATGGCGGTTTCCACTACTAAACCCATCAGCAATGGAAACGAATGGAAACGTTTTTCAGAAATAAAAGCACTGGGTCAATTAGAACAGTTTAAAGACAAAGTATTGGAGAAATGGTCAGTTAAAAATTATAATCATGTTGATTACCCTTCCTACAAACTCTTTTTTGAAAGCTTCGATAAATTCTGGGCAGCGGCAGCTGAAACCGTACCACAGGAAATGCAGGAATTAAAGCAGAGAGCTATCAAAGAAAATGTAAGTTATATCGAAACACAGTTTCTTTATATTCCACTTAACATCAGTGCCAGCAGCAATTACAATAATCGTTTACGGCAATTGGCTTCATCAGCAAATGAAAAAGCATTGTTTCAGTTGTTAGATAGTTTGTACGCTGATTATTCAAAACAGGGAATTGAGCAGGCAGCGCTTGACTTTAATAAAAAAGTAATTGAGCATTTGCACGACAGTTTAGCCATTGATGATTCACAGTTCACCATGCGTTACCTGAATTTTTCTTTACGTTTTATGGAGCCGGTTGATGTCTTTCGTGACTTAACAGCTTCATTCATTTCTGCCGATAACAGTAAGCTGGCTGTGGGTGTAAACATTGTTGCACCTGAACATGGTGAAACAGCTATTAAAGATTATAAACTTCATATGTTGCTATTTAAATACCTGCATCAGCGTTTTCCCAATGTAAAATATACGATGCATGCAGGCGAATTAGCTATGGGACTGGTATTACCGGAAGACCTTACCTGGCATATTAATGATGCCGTGTTTACAGCAGGGGCAAAAAGAATTGGTCATGGTGTTGATCTTCCGTATGAAAAGGATGTTTACAAACTTTTACGTTACATGGCTGCCAATAAAATTGCTGTGGAGATAAATCTTGGTAGTAATGAATTTATACTGGATGTAAAAGAAGATAAACATCCCATCATGCTATATAAAAAATTCGGTGTACCAATTGTGATCAGTACGGATGATGCCGGTGTATTAAGAACAAACCTTGCTGAGCAATATGTTTTATTAGCCAAACGATACAAAGACATTTCTTATAGTGACATTAAAACTTTTGTTTACAACAGCATCCGCTACAGCTTTATTGAAGAAGATGGTTTAAAAGAAAGGCTGATAAAGGATTTGGATAAGCGTTTTAAAAAGTTTGAAGCTATGTTTCCACCGGTGAAATGAGGAATAAGAAATGAGAAATAAGGGATGAGAAAGTAAGTTTGAATATGTTGGCCTTACTTCATACATCGAACAAAAAATTTTATTAAGTCGTATGGAATCTCACCTCCTCTGCATCCCAACAGCAACCAAACCGCTGTTTTATGAACTCATTATCACTTCCCATCTCCCATCCCGCTTTTGAAAATTTAAAAAAGAATACACTTTTACTGCACCTGTTTGCAGCCGTTATCATTTTTGCCAATGCCATTCATGAGTACAAAGTGCATGATACCGGGCCGGTTTACTTCTGGGGACAGGTAATTATTGGCGCAGATATTTTTCTGCTGGCACTATTTGGCCGAACCTTTTTAACTAATACTCCCCGGTACAATCTCCTCTTCCGTTTTATTGAAATGGTTCTATTTTTCAGCTTTACGTGGATGTACATTTTGCAAATACATACCATCATGGCCATTGTGATGTTTGGCATCACCTGCGGCTATGCTTATTTATTCTATTGCGAAAAGAAAAGCCTGAAACAGGAACAGCTCTCTTTCCATCATATTGGCGTTGAGATACCTGATTTACCCAGCAATCATTTGCTGTCCTGGTATCATATAAATGGCATCACTGCCGAGCATGACAGCATCACCATTAATGTATCTGGTCAAAAGAATATCCGTTTCTGGCTAAAGAAAAATTTACATTTAGAAGAACTGGAACAAATTCACGAATTTTGCCGACACTATTTAAAAAGTTGACAGATGACAGTCAACAGTTGACAGAAAACTGTCATCCGTCATCTGTCAACTGTCAACTCAAATTATGAACCAAAGCCCCTACTTACTCTACAGCGACGGTAACGGAAATATTTTTGAAGACACTTCTCTTTATGCAGTAGGCCGTGCCGGATGGGATGCATTTCCGGTGGAACCTGCTGACTGGATTGAATTGCCTGAAGGAGGAAACTTATACGAACTGCCCGGACGCAAAGGAATTGGTATTGATGTAAAAACCGGCGACATGCGTTTGTGTGAAAAAGGATGGGCTGTAGCTGCTTTTATTCCGCCTGCACATACTGGACTTTATTTGGCTGCATACGAAACATCAGCCGATGCACCAACACTTCCATTGTTTTGTTATACGGCAGCAGCATGGTTTGATGATAAGTTTTATGTTACGGCTGTTCGCATTGAAAAAGATATTCGTCAGGAATGCGCCGGTTACGACCAGGACACGATTGATATTGGCACCAACAATTTATTAAAAGCTTATCCGCATAATCGTTTAGTAAAACATTTGATGGAAAATTGTTGCCAGACCTATACCTGTCCCGCAGCAAGAAATTTTGCATTGGGAAGATGGGAATGCCCTGTTCCTTCCTCACCTGCCTGTAATGCTAATTGTATTGGATGTATTTCTTTTCAGCCGCAGGAAGAAAGTATTGTTTCTACACAAGACCGTTTAACCTTTAAACCAACAGCCGAAGAAATTGTGGAGTTTACTGTTCCACATTTGGAAACTGCTCCCTATCCTATCGTAAGTTTTGGCCAGGGTTGTGAAGGAGAACCATTGCTGATGTGGGAAACCATTCGTGAAGCAATTATTGAAATAAGAAAGCACACATCCAAAGGTTCAATCAATATCAACACCAATGGTTCGATGCCCAAAGCAGTAAAAGCATTGTGTGAGGTTGGATTAAATTCTATTCGTGTAAGTACCAACTCTGCACAAAAAAATATTTATACTCCTTACTATCGTCCCAATAATTATGAGTTTGAAGACATCATTGAAAGTTTAAAGGTGATGAACAGTTATGGTGGCTGGACGAGCATTAACTATTTTGTTTTCCCGGGCATGACAGATACCGAAGCAGAATATGAAGCATTAAGAAAACTGATTAAAGAAACCGGGCTGAAAATGATTCAGTGGCGCAATTTTAATATTGACCCTGATTGGTATTTAGGTAAGATTGGTGTTACAGAAACCGGTGAGTTTATGGGAGTAAAACAATTACAGGATTTAATACGAGAAGAATTTCCTGATTTAAAATATGGGTACTTCAATCCGCCGATTGAACGCATCAAAGGCAATTACGATTTAGACTTTGCACATTATTGACAACCGTCTGAATCCCGCCATAGCGGGAGTCTGGCGGTTAAGCTGTTGCCTGGTGTCCGACAACTCAATGTTGTCAGACACCTTTGATTAAAGCTTTACGATACAACCTCAAATAAATAAAATACCAGCAGATATTTATTAACTTTATATTCGTGAAAAAAGCAATAAAAATATCTTCTATTTTCCCGAGGCATCTTTTTTGGGATATGGATTATGAAACCCTTGATTTGCAAAATGACAGGGATATAATAATTCCCAGAGCTTTATATATGACCAATAAAAATAGTTTTGAAAAAGATATTACTAAGCTTGAGAAAATTTATACCAGTGCCGAGATAATAGAGCAATTGAAAAAAACAAAAGAACTCCTGAGCAACGAAGTATTAGAGCTGGTTGCTTTACGCTATTCAATCCCCATTTTTTACAGGTTTTCAAAAAATAAAAATTGAAAGCTGTTAACCCATTGATCATTGATTTGATTCTTCAATTACAATCAATTGAAGTATTGAAACCTTTTGCTTTAGCCGGCGGAACAAATTTGGCCTTAAGATATAATAAACGTTTATCAATTGATATTGATTTATTCACCAGTAATATGGTTGGGAAAAATGGTTTTGAGCATATCAGCAAAGAACTTAAAAAATATTTTGCCAGTTCCCTATTGTTTTGCGAAATAATCAATACAGAATCCGGCGACCAGTATTGCTTTTTAAGGGCATTAATCAATAATAGCGGATTAAATATTAAAGTAGAATTGATACAAAACATTCCGTTATTAAAAGCAGTCGAAATATTTGAGGGCATAAAACTTCTTTCGTTAAAAGATTTAGGCACTCTTAAGTTAATGAGTGGCACCGGCAGAAAAGCCAATAAAGACATTTATGATTTGGACTTAATAACTGACGAAATAATCCTGGAAGATTTGCTTGAATTACTTCGGGAAAAAGAGACTCGTTTTAATAAAGAAGAAAATAAATGTTTATTTGATTTAGATGAGCCTCCATCACCGGTTAATAATCTTTCCTTACTTTTAGAGTTTGATAATATTGATTATTCTTCGCTCCCTTTACGACCATCACATAGTAATGACAGGATTGAACTAATGCTAAATGCCAAATCATGGCAGATGGCTAAGTTAAGCTGGAAAAGAAAAGTGAAAGATTTAATGAATAGAAAAGGTTTGTCTTACCCAGGCATAAAACCGATAAACTAACAGGTGTCTGACAACTTTGAGTTGTCTGACACCGATGGTAGTTAAAGCTTTCATAAGAAATTAACAGCATCCTTATGCAATCCGGCACAGTTTTACATCGTTTAGGCAAGAACAATTAAATTTGTTCAGCAATTATGAACAATAACCCTGCATCCGAAGCAAATAAAAACACAAAAGCATTAGTAACAACCCTGGTATTTCATGGATTGTTGTTACTGATGTTTTTCCTTATAGCATTTAAAGAACCTGTTCCGCCAGTATATCCGCCACCCGGTGAAGGTGTAGAAGTAAACTTAGGTAATAGCGACCAGGGTTTTGGTGATGAGCAGCCATTGGTAAAAGGTGAGCCTGCTCCTGCAGCAGAAGAACAAGTAAGTTCTCCTCCCCCAACCGCACAACCGGAAACAGTAAAAGAAGAAACTCCCGATAATGAAAATGGTGATGAAGAAGTAAAGAAGAAACCAGTGGTTACCAAACCAACCACTAAACCCAAGCCCGTTGTAAATAACGAGCCTCCAAAGAAAAATCCTGCACCAACAACAGTAACGAATCCTATTCCTGCACCGCCTAAACCAAAGGCGACTTATAAAGGTGGCACCGGTACTGGTGGTAATAATGCAGATGATTATAATAAAAGCCGTAACCAGGGTATTGCTGGTGGTAAGGGCGACCAGGGTAAACCCAATGGTAATCCTAACAGTGATAGTTATACAGGTAATGGTGGAACTGGTAAGAGTGGTATAAGTGTAGGAGGTAATTTAAAAGGCCGTGGACATACCAATCCTTCTTTTGAAGATGATTTTAATGAGAATGCCAAAGTAGTGATGCAGGTAATGGTAAGTGCCGATGGAAGAGTAACCAGTGCATCCTATGTTGCCAAAGGTTCTACCACTTCTAATGCTTCTATGATTGAGATTGCGAGGAGAAAAGCATTCCAGATAAAATTTGCTGCCGGTGAAGAAGCTACCGGAACGATTACTTTTAACTTTAAGTTGAGAGGATAATTAATTTTAATATTTAGACCTAACAGGTTTTGAAAACCTGTTAGGTCTTTTTCTTTTTTCCCGCATCTTTGCGATGCAATGAACTACCAGCAAACTATAGATTATCTTTTTCATCACCTGCCCATGTACAGCCGCATAGGCGCTGCTGCTTTCAAAAAAGATTTAACCAACACCATTCAGCTTTGCGAAGCATTGGGTAATCCGCATACCAAATTCAAATCAATACATGTAGCAGGAACAAATGGCAAAGGTTCCACCAGTCATATGCTGGCTGCTATTTTACAATCGGCCGGTTATAAAACTGGTTTATATACTTCTCCGCATTTAAAAGATTTCAGAGAAAGAATAAAAGTAAATGGAGAAATGGTAAGTGAATCTTTTGTTATTGATTTTACTGAAAGAATAAAACCATTAATTGAAAGTATTGAACCTTCCTTCTTTGAAATTACGGTGGCGATGGCTTTTGAATATTTTGCTCAGCAGAAAGTTGATGTCGCAGTAGTTGAAGTTGGTTTGGGTGGAAGGTTAGACAGCACCAATATCATCACTCCTGAACTTTCTGTAATTACTAATATCGGTTGGGATCATATGAATATGCTGGGTGATACACTGGAAAAAATTGCCGGGGAAAAAGCAGGAATTATTAAACCTACCATTCCTGTTGTGATTGGTGAAACAAGCAAAGAGACAAAAGATATTTTTATTACAAAAGCAAATGAATGCAATGCTTCTATCAGTTTCGCTGATCAGAAAAGAATGGCAGCCGACTGGAAACATGAACATCATTTTTTGAATGTGGAAGTTGCTACTAAAGGAAAAGAAGATCATCAGCATTATCAATTAGACTTAGCTGGTGAATATCAAACAAAGAATTTAATCACTGTACTGGAAGCTGTTTCGCAATTAAGATTGAAAGGATGGAATATTGATGAAGCAGTTTTGAAGAAAGCATTATCCCAAACAAAAGAGATAAATGGCTTGCATGGCCGCTGGGAAATTATTCATCAGCATCCAACAGTGGTTTTGGATGTGGGACATAATGTAGATGGCATTAAACAAATCGTTCGTCAGTTAGAAGATACCGATGCGCCGCATGTACACATCGTCATTGGAATGGTAAAGGACAAAGAAGTGAGTGCTGTGCTGGAATTGCTGCCCAAAGATGCCAGCTATTATTTTACAAAAGCACTTATACCAAGAGCACTACCGGAAGATGACCTGTTACTTAAAGCAACCGAAGCAGGGTTACAGGGAGAAACTTACACAGAAGTAAATATTGCTTTAAAAGCCGCCATGGCAAAAGCAAAGAAAGAAGATTTGATTTTAGTGTGCGGTAGTGTGTTTCTGGTTGGAGAAGTGGAGCTGTCAGGCTGAGCTTGTCGAAGCCTTGATGAGCTTATATACGGGTATTGAAAAACACTTCAACAAACTGTGTAACAACAATGCCCGGCAGGTGTCTCCACTTTTACGTCATTTCGACAACGAGGTACGAGGAGGAGAAATCTGCTGCTGATAGTACTATGTTGAACACTCCTATTGATGTTGAATTACGGTGCTATTGCCCGGCAGATGTCGCCCTACGGTTGACATGACGGTGTTTTTTATTTCGTTGTCTTAGCTCCAATTTGAATACCTAACTTTTCATATTCTGCATCATTCGGTTCCCAGAGTTCCAGCTTGTTTCCTTCTATATCAAGAATGTGAACAAACTTGCCATACTCCACTGTTTGAATGGTATCCACAACAGTTACGCCATTTCTCTTTAAATCATTTATCAGTGCTTCCATGTTTACCACACGGTAGTTGATCATATAATCTTTGTCAGATGGCTCAAAGTATTTAGTGGTTTCTTTAAAAGGACTCCATTGGCTAAATCCTTTTTTGGTGCTGTCTGCTCCCTGGTACCATTCAAATACTGCTCCATATTGGTTGGTGTTTAACCCAAGATTGGCCTGGTACCATTCTCTTACTTTCTTTGGGTCTTTACATTTGAAAAAGATACCGCCAATACCGGTTGCCCTGCCTTTTTTTGTTTCCTTTTTATTTTGATTGGCGATGATTGACTTTGTTACAAAGCCAAAACAAAATGATGCTGCAATAATTAGGATTAGGAATGCTGTCTTTTTCATCTGTTGAATGTTTTTGATAGTTACCTGTTGCAAGTTACAAGCTACAAAAAAGTACAGCTAATATTATACTCAGGGTATTTATTTTCCACCCATTCTTAAAATCAATAATGCAATAACAACAGTTACTGCCATTATCAATGCCATGGCTGTAACAGCATTAAAGGGCAACATACTCACACTGCCGGATATTAAACCACCCAAACCAATTTGTGTAAAGCCCAGTAAGGAAGAAGCAGTGCCGGCATTTTTTGAAAACGGCGCCATGCAAAGGGCTGCTGCATTGGGATAAGTAATACCGCAACAGCTTAACAGTGCAAACAATAAAATAATCACAGATGATATTCCATACCAGTTATTATAAGCACCTATTAAAAACAATACGGCAATAACTGCCTGTACCAGTAATGCTGTTTTTAAAATTTGCCGGTTGCTGAATTCTTTGGTAAGAATATGATTTAACTGACTGCCACCGATAAAGCCAACAGATAGTAGGGCAAACACACCGCCATATAGTTTTTCGCTTAAATGAAAATGATTCATAAAAATGGCCGGACTGTGCGCCACATAAACAAACAAACCCGAAAAGGAAAAAGAACCTGCCAGTGCAAACACATAAAACTTTGGATTGGTGAGCACCTCTTTAAAACCTTTAATAATGGGTGATGGTTTTAGTGAAATCGTTTTATCCGGCAAATGTCCTTCGGGCAAAAAGAAAAATACTACTACCAGGATGATGAAGGTAATTACCGACAGCATGATAAAAACAAAACGCCAGCCCCACCACACTACAATAAAACTGCCTAATGTTGGCGCCAGCAAGGGTGAAGCACCGAGTATAAGCACCAGTAATGAAATTACGCCGGCACTTTTTTCTACCGGGAAAAAATCTCTTACCATTGCCATAGCCGCTACCGATGCCACACAACCTCCCAATGCCTGCGTAAAACGCATTAGCCACAATGCTTCTATACCACCACTGGTAAAACAGCCAACGGTAGCCACTATGTACAGCAGCAGCCCGGCATATAAAGGTGGTTTGCGGCCAAAGCGATCCAGCAAGGGGCCGTATATAATTTGCCCCAAAGCAAACCCTAAAAAATAAGTGGATACCGACAAAGCCACTTTTTCTACGGTACTGTTGAAATCTGCTGCAATACGGGGAAAGGCAGGCAAATACATATCAATTGAAAAAGGTGTAATGGCATTTAATGCCCCTAATATTAAAATGAGAAAAAATGTTTGTTGTTTGCTCCTTTCTGCTAAAGCCATTGATGTTGTTTGGTATGATAGTAAAAGGCGAATTTACTTAATAGATGCCAAAATGATTCTTGATTGTATGTTAATTCAAAAAAGAACGGTGAAGACAAACTCGTACGCCGGGTGAATTATTCCATCTTCGCAGGGTTGGCTGGGCCAGACCCTGCGGCAAAGAAAAAAAAGCAAAACTGGTAATCATCCGCCATCACTTTTTCATTTCTTTAAACGAAACCGTCCGGGTGTGGCAATACCATACTTACGGCAGATAGCCGCTGTAGACAGTTCTCCCCGCATCGCTTCCATAACAATAAGTATCTTTTGCTCGGAGGTAAAGGTTCGACGGGTTTTACGACGTACCTCTTTAATGAAGTTTTCTGTGGACTGTTTGTGATTTGTTTCCATACTATTTGTTTAAAAGTGAACAATGGAAACTGTCTCTAAAGTTAACTAACTTTCAGTCCAGATTCTGCTGACGATTTACACCTTCACCAGTAAATAGCGATACTGTTTACCTTTCCCAATTAATATTTTATCCGGATCGTTTAATGTATTGCCATATAAAAATCCAAAGTGAATATTTTCATTCGTTCTGAAAACAGCAATGGAACAAATATTATGACTGAGCTTACCGGTTACCGACCAGCCAAAGGCTACTGCATTATAATTATCATAAATAATTTCATTGGCATCCTTGCAGGTTTTCCATGCAAATTCTCTTAACCACATTACCAGGTCAATGGTTTGTTTGCTGAATGGTTTTAATGCTTTTAATAAATCTTTTGTTTCTTCCTTGCTCATAGCAAATACCCGAAAAATGATTTTGAAGTTAATAAAAGATCAGCAAAATTTGACATGCTAAACATCTGTTATTAATCTTTAAAAACAATTCCTATATTTAATTACAAAAACCACTACATCATGAAAAAGACTTTATCGCTTCTCCCCGCTTTGTTTATTATTCCCTTCTTAGTAATGAGCCAGGATTATGAACCGCCTAAAGATTATGTGCTGAAAGAAAAAGAAGATTATACTAAATATGAAAAAGACATGATTGCTGCCGCCAAATGGCTGCAGGCAACACCTTTTAATGAGCAAAAAGATAAAAGAAAAGATGTCTCCGCCTTTGTTGTAGCATGGATAAGCGGAAGCCCAACGGTTAATGTGGAAGTAACATCCATATTGCTGGATTTTGAAAAAAAGAACAGCGGCATGCTGGTGCTGTTTATGGCATCCTGTGCACAATATGTGCTGGAAAATAATTTTAGTAAAGACATGCGGGCAAAACATAAAGCAGGTTTCACAGCCATGATCAATGCTTACAATGCAGGGCATGCACAAAACAAAGACAAAAAACTGGAGAAATTAGCCAAAGCTTCTGAAGAAGGCAAACTGGATGAATGGATTGATGAGAATTTTAAAGTAGAAAAATAAATATTAAGGATTTGCTGTGTTCAAGTAATTAATGCGAATTTAAAATATAATATCCCCGCAGGGTCAGGCCCGGCCGACCCTGCGGCAACAAGGAGCAATAGTACAATATTTCAACTACAGTACATCAATGCCTCAGAGTGCCTGCCTATACACAACTCCTGCAGGACACCCTTCGGAGATAGAACAACCTTTTGTTGTGTGCTTGTTGCGGTCATTTTTTAGATTTAAAAGTATATCTGAATGATAAAATAGGGTTATCAACATATCTTCCGTTAGTTGAAATGCTTACTCTCACAATCCAAGAGACAAATAAGTTTGGAATAATGCGAAACTCAACGCCTGGACGTAATGCAAATTGAAATTCCGAAATATGAATGTCGTTTATTTTGTTTGTAACTTGTCCGCTTGCTGTGCTAACCGATTCATACTGCTGCAAGTGAGCTTTTAAGTAGTCAACTCCCGCACCTATATTTATTCTTAATCTTTTTGTATTGTCACGTAATAAATAATTTACTGTGAGTGGAATTTGAAAGCCTTTTAGTGAATAGTAGTTTTCGTTATTATTAACTTTTAGTTTTGTGTCTTTTCCTGAAAACGATAAAAAAGAAATGTCTATAAACATTCTCTTGTTGAGGTTTTTGCTTATGCCGAATTCTGGACCGTCTCCAACAAAAGTTTTTCCAGCATTGAATGTGCGTCCAAAAATATTTACTGATGGCTCGAAGGCTTCTTTGAAAACAATATTTGTTGAACTATAACCAACTCTTAAACTAATTATGTCATTAGTTTTTTGTCCAAATATGGATATTGGAAAAAGCAGAAATAGGTAGGTAAACATTTTCATTCTTGAATGTCCATTTGCAATAGCACACAACTCAAAAATATGCGAAAGTCTTCTGTGCTTCAAAACTGCACTTTTTTATTAATGCTTTAATTATCAAAAGATAAGAAAAATTGTTTGGCATTAAAAACTTTCACCAATACAATTTCTTATTCTCCGGTTTCAAAAGTTTACGCAGTTTACCAGGCACCGCCTTTTAGTGCTGCTGCTTTTAATACAATATACTGTGGTATATAAAAAAGAATATAAATTTTCGCTGATGAAAATAACCCGGAATAAATACCAATCCTATTTATCTTTGGATACTTAATTCCCGCATATGAAAAGAAATTTAATTTTGACGATTGCATGTTTTATCGTTCTGCTTGTTGGTTTATCCTCCATGAAACCGGGGACAAAACCTCCCCGCTGTATTTATCAGCTTATGGTATATCACTATAATACTGCAGAACAGGAAAAAGTTTTGGATAGCTATTTTCAAAATGCTTTGTTACCTGCCCTGCACCGTCAGCAAATAAAAAATATTGGTGTATTTAAAAATCATGCAAATGATACCACAACGGATAAAACATTGTATGTGTACACACATTATAAATCACTCAACAGCATCATCACTGTTGCTGAAAAATTAAAAGCTGATAAGGAATATCAATCCGCCGGTGCTGAATATATTAATGCTGTTTACAATAATCCTCCTTATATAAGAATGGAAAATATTTTATTACTGGCTTTCCCTTTAGCACCGCAAATGGAATTACCTGATTTGAAGAATGACCGCAGGGACAGAGTATATGAATTGCGTAGTTACGAAAGTGCTACGGAGAAAATCTTTGCCAATAAAGTACATATGTTTAATGAAGGAGATGAAATTGGTTTGTTCAAGCGCCTTTATTTTAATGCCGTGTTTTATGGCGAAGTAGTTTCAGGCAGTAAAATGCCTAACCTGATGTACATGACCTGTCATGAAAATAAAGCAGCAAGAGAGGCTAACTGGAAAAACTTTGTTGATGCACCGGAGTGGAAGAAACTTATTTCCATGCCTGAGTACAACAATAATGTATCACATATTGATATTAGTTTTCTTTATCCGGCAGCCTATTCGGATTTTTAACTATTTGTCATTAGCAGGACGGGAGATATTTGCAAAATAAATTAATAAAGCCCCGGCGGCATTTGATAATCCTACCTTTTAAACAACTTTTTTTCTATCAATTTCATAACACCAGCCCTGAAATTTTTGCTGATGGGCAGTGTAATATTATTTAAGACCACCTCTTCTGAATTGACTGACTTTATAGCGCTAACTGCAATTAAATAAGAACGGTGGATGCGGATGAAAAGACGGGCGGGCAATTGCTCTTCAATACCTTTAAAAGTTAAATAAGCAATATATTTTTTTTGAGTTGTATGAATGATGATATAATTCGACATCCCTTCTACATAAATGATATCATTGACTATTATTTTTTCAATTTTCTGGTTACACTTTATAAAAAAATAATCTTCCTTTTCAATCACTTGCCCTGATGATTTTAAACCAAAATACTCCTTTGCTTTTACAGCAGATTTATAAAACCTGCTAAAACTAATAGGCTTTAAAAGATAGTCCAGTATATCAAGCTCATATCCTTCGATGGCATATTCTGAATATGCTGTAGTAAAAATAACCGGAGGAAGATGTGGAGTGTTTTTTAAAAATTCAATGCCCGTCATTTTTGGCATTTGAATATCAAGGTATAATAAATCAATCTTTTTTTGTTGCAGCAATATACCAGCTTCAACCGGGCTTTTACATTCCCCAACAGCATTTAAAAAATCAATTTGATTTATGTGTTCTAATAACCCCTTACGGGCTATAGGTTCATCATCAACAATAAGACAGTTAATCATGCTAATTGTAAATTTAATACTGATTCAAAAACGGTATCTGTACTGTAAACCGATAACTGTGCTTTATCCGGGTAAAGCAATTCCAGCCTTCGCTTTAAATTTTGAATTCCAAGCCTGCCAGATTGCACCAGATGCTCTACTTTTTCGTTTTTATCATAGGTATTAACAGCTTTTACCATCAGCAACTGTTCTTTTTTTTGTATATCAATATGAATTTTATTTTCTGATGCATCTTTAAAATGTGAAACATGCTTGAATGCATTTTCAACTAATGTTAAAATCATAAACGGGGCAATAGCAAAACCTTCCAAACTGCCTGTTGTATGCAATTGTATATCGGTACCTGTTTCTAACCGCTGACTTTGCAGGGCTACATAGCTTTGTATGTAGTCTATCTCTTTTTTTATTTCAATTTTATCGGTGTTACAGTCGTACAACTGGTAGCGCAGCATTTCCGAAAATTTTTCCACGGATGCCCTAGCTTGTAAATTAGATTTATCAATTTGAAAATAAATTGTATTAAGGATATTGAAAAGAAAGTGCGGATTGATCTGCGACCTTAGAAAATTTAATTCAGTAGTTATTTTTTCTTTTTCAATTTCATGTAAACGTTCTTCCAGCCCGTACCTGTCTGCAATAATTTTAACTCCGCAGGCAATGGAAATAAATATCAGGTTAACAAAAAGAAATAATAAGGTTATCATAAACAATACAAATTCCCCTGGCAGTATAGGTTTACCGGTAGCAAAGTGATAAATGGTGGTACATAGCAAATAAACGGTGATCACATTTATTATTACTAATAAAAGGATACGACCGATAAAACCAGCAATTTTTTTTTGGTATAAAAACCGTGGCACTAATTTATTGGCTGCATACCAGCAGGCAGGAATTGACAATGTTGTACTTAAAGAGGCAATATATAACTGTGGCAGAAAAGGAGCATTTGGATTATAATAGATTATGGACATAAAAAAAGTTACAAACAACCATAAAAGCACAAAAGCCAGGTAAATAAAAATTTTCTTTTTGTAAAAAACGGGCATATCGTATCAGGTTTTCTTAGTACAAAGAAACAGCAAATACAAAAGCAAAGCATTTTCATTGGTGTAGAAATACCGTCCCTTTGTCAAGTAAAATGTACGGCACGTGTAATGCAGGTTATAGGGTAGCCCTTTGCTTTTACTTTTGATTTTACAAAACCAAAACAAATTTTATATGAAAAAATTTAATTTAGTTGCAATTGCTGCTATGTCAATAGTGTTATTAAGCTTTAATACAGCTAAAGCACAAAAAGAAAATAAGCATTTCAGTGCAGGCTTTGGCCTTGAAAGCGGGGCAACATCAGGAGGTGCCAGTTCTGTTTATAAATCCACACTTGGGCTTACCATCCGCTTTTCCTATCATACAGGTCCCGGTTTTTTAACCTTTACTTCTGGTGGCGTGGTCTGGTTGCCAAAGTCGGGTTTAGGCAAGTCAACAAAAGCAAGCCTTCAAATACCTGTAAAGGCAGGATATAAATATATATTTCACAAACCTTTTTTTGTGATGGGTGAACTTGGTTATTCTTCCTTCAAAATTTATTATAATAACAATGGCGGTGTGGCCTCTAATGCTGCTGGTGGATTTACTTACGCACCCACAGTAGGAGTAAATTTCAATACGTTTGAAGCCGGAATTAAGTATGAAGCAACTGCAGTAAGTGGTGGTAATTTTTCTAATATTGGTTTAAGATTAGGGTTCAATTTTTAATTCCAGATAGCTAAGAACATAACATCAACCTAAATGCCTGCTGCTTTATAATTGTAATATCGGCATTAAACAGATACAGTTTATTTTCCTGTAACTTTGCTTTGCCATCGCATAATATCTGCGCAAAGAGACTTTGCTTTTATACCAACTGTATTATTAATTATGTAAGAGTGTTTTAATAAACCAAATACTGGTACAACGTTTCTCCTGTAAGAAAAATCTTACCTTTAAAGATAATTCTTACCGGGGATGAGATTCGTCAAACACCTGCTGTTGCTGCTTGCCGCCTGGATAATTGTATTTTCCTGCCAGCGGGAATTAGACTTTGGTGAATCAATTGGCACACTCTCAAAAGATGCTAAGAATAATTGTGATCCCATTATTCCGCAAGGCATCTTTAAAGTAGATACTGCCATTAACAGCGACCATTACATTGATGTACAAATTGTGGTTGAATATCCCGGCACTTTTCATATTTATAGTGATACGATTAATGGTTATTATTTCTATCAATCAGGAAAAGTAAGTAAGGGCAACCAAAGCATAAGGCTTTATGCACAGGGACAACCAATAAAAAAAGGTGTTGATCATTTTATCATTCATTACGGGCACAGCACCTGCAATTTTGACAATAATGTAAAAGGGCTTGAACCAGCTATATATACTTTGATTGGTCAGCCCGATTCCTGTAAAGATTTTTTTGCAGATGGCACCTATCTCACCAATACAAACCTTACCGCATCAAACATACTTCTGATAAAAGTAAATGTAACCGGCGAAGGAACTTATAATATAACTGCCATCACCAAAAATAATTTTACGTTTACAGGTGAAGGAATTTTTTCCCATACCGGTGAACAAACAGTGGTGTTAAAAGGAACAGGTAAACCTATAAAAGAGGAGCTCACCAGTGTTACTGTTACAGCCCCCACTACTTCCTGCAAATGCGGCATTAATGTAATATCCGACCAGGCAGGTAAAGCGATATTTACGTTTGACGGATCGCCCAACAATTGTGTCAATATGGCTTTTAACGGAAACTACTATGCTAATGTAGGAATGGATGTTACCAATACTTTAGTAATGAGTGTAAATGTTACCAAAATTGGCACTTACAGTGTTGCTACCAATGCAGCTAATGGAATTACTTTTTCCGCCTCAGGAGCTTTTATTAAAACAGGTCCGCAAACAATTACTTTAACAGCCAGTGGTATTCCAATTTATTCTGAAACTTCTGCCTTTGTTCCTAATACAGGTACAGTTAGCTGTAACTTTTATTTAAATATATTGCCCACCCCCCCACCGGCAGTTTTTACTTTAAGTGGTGCACCGGGTAATTGTAATCCAGCCACAGTAACTGGTATCTTTAAAGCAACAAAGCCTTTAGGTGGTGCAGATGTAGTAGTAGTGCAGGTGAATGTAACCACACCGGGGCTTTATAATATTTCCACCATCACTGTTAATGGATTTAGCTTTGCAGGTAAAGGAGTATTTACAGCTGCAGGTGTGCAAAATGTAACACTCTATGGCAAAGGAACCCCGCAGGCAACGCAACTTACTGGTTTTTCTTTCAGTAATATCAACCCTTCCTGCGGATTTTCTGTAAATGTTTTATAGCTTATGCCCTTTTAACGGATTTATAAATAAAGAAGATATTTAACAGCAAATATAAAGCAAGCAGTACCTGTGCTGCAATCATATCAAACCGATGCGCTTTTTCACCCTTCCCCTTTTTAATCAGCCTTAATGAATAAGCCGGGCAACTTATTACAAGGATTATAAAGAACAGTGTAACTCCGTGCAATGTATCTGCCATGGTAAAAGAAGCAGATTCGGGCAATGCGGAATCAATAATATATTTATTACCAATGACGGCAAACAGAGAACCCACACTTAAACCAAACCCTGAATCAATACTATCTGCATGAATATAAAAACAGCTATACGCAATAAGAAAGGCCACATACTTACCCAAAAATAATTTCCAGAACAATCCCGGCGCATTCCTGCTAATTCCTATGCGTACACGAAAAGCGCTGTATTCACGGTGTGGTGCTGACATACCGGGATCACCAAATGCTGTTTTATATTCTTTTACTGCCACCCGCATTTTAAAACTGTCAATTGTCCATCCACTTAATGTAAAACGTTTATCGTAATGGTCACCGGCAGTAACAGGAGCAAATATTAATGATTGGGAATCAAACTGCGGGTTCTCTAATGAAAGCCTGAGGTTTTGCCTGTTAAATGGAAAATTCTCAATATGCCAGGAATCCTTCATGGTACATTGCAGCTTCATTAATATATATACCTGCCCATTGCTGGTATCAATGGTTGAATAGGGTTTAGAAAAAGTTTTGGTATCGGGTATTTCAAGGTTTTGCAAAAAGTCAAAGTCTTTGTTTTTATACTTAAGCCATAGCCAGCAATTAATATTGTAACCCTTTTGTTTAAAATCATTATCATGAATGCTGATACCCAGTAAAGCTGCCCCTGCAATTAATGCACCCGGCAGTTAAACAGCATTTTTTTAGTTGCTATATTTGTATATTTGAGTATGAAAAACTTTAAACACCTGATTGCAGCAACACTTGTACTGGCTGTGTTTATTACAGCCTGTAAAAAGTCTTCTTCCTCAAATGATGGCGGTACCATACAAACGCCCATAGATCTTGTAAATAAATGGAATCTTGATTCTGTTCAGTTTTATACCACATTTAACGGACAAACTGTTTATAACACCGATTACCGCTCCACTACAGATTATTATGATTTTCGAGTAAATGGCTATGTTTATATTTTGTTTAAAAATTCGAAGGACACTGCCAATTACGAATATGTTGCCGCAGCAGATGGCAAAAAATATATCCGCTATAATTCAATACTGGCAGATACCATTGTTACGCTTAACAGTACTACTTTGATTTTAAACTCCAGTCCAAACAAAAGAATTTTTTTTCACAAATAATTTACTGTCTTTTTTATAAGCTTGCTTAAAAGTATTATGAGTAAAAAAAGATTAATAGTTGATATGGACGGTGTATTGGCCGACGTATATCAGCAGTTTTTTAAAATGGATGAAGAAGAATTTGGCGTACGTAAATCATTAGGAGAAGTGAATGGCAAGATAGAAAGAGAAGCTTTTAAGAATGAAAGAGCTTATGTTTTTCGCAAAGGATTTTTCAGAGAGGCACCGGTGATGGAAGACAGTATTGAATCAGTTAAACTGCTCAATGATAAATATGATCTTTTTATTGTATCGGCTGCTATGGAGTTTCCGCACAGCCTACCGGAGAAGTTAGAATGGCTGAAAGAATATTTTCCTTTTCTTACCTGGCAGCAATTCGTTTTTTGCGGATCAAAAACGGTAATACAGGGTGATATTATGATTGATGATCATTATAAAAATTTAGATCATTTTCCGGGCCGTACAATTTTATTTACACAACCACACAACTATGGCCATGATGATAAACAGCATGAAAGAGTATTTAGCTGGAAAGAAGTTTTAGAAAAATTAATTTAATGCTATTGTAAAATAAAAGGGATCCCGTAAACCCTAACTTACTGTTAAAAGAGCCGGGAATGTTTACATAAGTTTGAGCCGGGAGGTGGTTGGTAAGGCAGCAGTAGTAATGCAAGGGTAACGGAGGAGCGGAAAAAAGTAATAATCTTTTTCATAAAGACCTCCATTTTTAGAGAAGTAATGTAATGTAAACTCAAGGCGGGTGTAAATGACAGGCATCAGTGAGGAATATGAATGTAAACATAAATGCCTTTTTGTTTTATAGAATAAAAGTAACGCAGGTGCAAACGGATTCAATACATTAATTATTCCCGTTGATGATTTATATCATTTTTTTAAAAGCACTTTAATAAATATCTTGCTAAAAAGTAGAGTGAAGACAAATACTATTTTATACTGGCTTCCCCGGTTACTGGCCATATTTGCAATTGCATTTATAAGCTCATTTGCATTAGATGCTTTTGCACCGGGACTAACTTTATGGCAGCAGTTGGGAGGGTTTTTGATGCATATGCTTCCTTCATTTTTGCTGATCATCTTTTTAATTATTGCCTGGCATAAACAGTTTATTGGTGGTATCCTTTTTATTTTAACCGGACTAATATCTACTCCTTTTATTTACCTGCATAATTTAAATGTCAATCACTTTCCGCCAGGCCAGTGCCTTGCAATTGTTTCCATGTTATGCCTTCCGTTTATTGTAATAGGTTTACTTTTTTTATTTACCCATCGCCCAAAAAGAAAACAGGCAAACCAGTAAATTGCAGTAAAATACTTTTTTGCTAAAACACATTCATCACATCGCTATCATTTGTTCAAACTATCAACTGTCAAAAAAATTTTATACAGAAGTACTGGGTTTAAAGGTGATAAGAGAAGTTTACCGGGAACAAAGACAATCGTATAAACTCGACCTTGCAATAAACAATCAATACATCATCGAACTATTCTCTTTCCCTGATCCGCCTGCCCGGCCATCAAGACCAGAGGCAACAGGATTAAGACATTTAGCTTTTGCTGTTGATAATCTGGATAAAGTTGTTGAGCACCTTACCTCCCATCACATACAAGTTGAACCAATCCGTACAGATGAATTCACCGGCAGGCGTTTCACTTTTATTGCCGATCCGGATGATTTGCCAGTTGAGTTTTATGAAATTTGAACCCTTATTTGTCTCAAAATAAAACTGGACAGGTATTATCCTGACCAGTTGAAATTAATGGGTTATACTATTGAATGCTCATTAATGATGCCTGCGGATTTGGCGATTGGCTCTTCTGCCCGGATGCTTTACACCATCTTTTTTCAGATCTTTTTCATCGTGGTGAATGTCCCGCTTGTCTGATTTAATGTCTTTTGATAAATCTTTAGCTTCTGCTTTATTGCCTTCTTTTAATTCCCTGCGTTTTTCTTTCCTGTCTCTGCGAATCTCTCTTTTATCCTTTCGCAGAT
This sequence comes from Sphingobacteriales bacterium, assembly GCA_016200915.1. Classification (GTDB taxonomy): domain Bacteria; phylum Bacteroidota; class Bacteroidia; order Chitinophagales; family Chitinophagaceae; genus AWTP1-9. The sequence continues at coordinate 410 of JACQDV010000024.1, read as the reverse complement.
CTTTCATGTCATCTTTTTTGTCAGAAGTGCCGGATTGAGCAAAAGCTCCGATGCTGAAGATAGCAGCAAGTGTTAATAATGTAATTTTTTTCATCGATAAATATTTAAATGATTAATGCTACAAAAGACATTTTATTGTGGCTGATGTTTAATCAGGCAATGCCCGTTAACGAGTTATTTACAAAACAAAATTTAGTAAATCGAAGTAGGCATTTAGCTACTCCATTTTTAGTTGATTAACAGTTACTGGCTGATGATACATCATCCTTCCAGTTATATTGTGAAAAATTCTTTCTACTGCATTGCACCGGTTAAACCTGTAACAAAACTCATCCAGATATGGCTGCAGGTTTTTAACACTGTGGTGTATTCCCCTTAGCCAGCCTTTTACCATCATTACCTGCCGGTGG
>JACQDV010000022.1 GCA_016200915.1 Sphingobacteriales bacterium | reverse complement strand
GGTGAACGCCTTTTAAAATATCGTCAACCAAACAATAGATTCCAATAACTTTGTCGTGAAGCATTTGAGTAGGTTTTTGTTTTCGCAACTCAAAAATATTCTATCTCAAATGCTTCTATTTCAGGAAACTTGGGTTAATTAAATTCCTCAAGAAATAACTTCAAAATATCATCTTCTTCTCAGATGATTGTCTTGCCAGCCTGTGCGTTGGGCTGTAGCACTCGCCGCACAGCTACCCATTATTTTTATAAAACTCACAAACCCCATTCATCACACATTCCCCGCATTTAGGATTAGTGGGACGGCATATTTCTCTTCCCAAAAAAGACATAGCCATTCCTGCATCCCAGTCTTTTTGCGGCAACACTTCCATTAATTGTTTTTCTATTTTATTCGCATCAGTTCCTTTGGCAATGCCTAATCTTGGTGCTACTCTCACCACGTGCAAATCAACAATCACTCCTTCAGCAGGTTTACCGGCTTCTCTTAATATTACATTAGCTGATTTTCTTCCAATGCCTTTTAATGCTGTTAATCCATCATGCGTCATAGGAATGTTTTTGTTATCCTTGATCGTCTTTGCTATTTCTGCTAACCAACTGGCTTTACTGGCAAAATTTCTTACATCACCTATATAAGAATGCAAGTCTTCAGCACTGGCTTTAGATAATGCTTTCATATCAGGGTAAGCATCAAACAACTTTGGTGCTACCTGGTTGATATGTTTGTCCGAATCCTGTGCGGATAATATCACCATCACCACCAACTGGTACACATCTTTATACTCCAGCGGATGCTTTTTGTTCTTATACTTTTTTAACAGCGGCTGTATGGCTTCTGACCAGTTGATTTGTTTTGGCATAACAAAAAGTTGAAGTATAAATCTACTGTTTTCTTTGATGCTGATGTTTGCTCTAAGTAATAGCACTAAAACTTTATTACAACAACCCAAACTGTTTCAAATGATGCACTACATGCTTATGATGCAGTTGCACCCATTCTTCAAAATTCAAATCTCCAAAAACAGGATGCTGGGCTATCTTTTCCGGATTGTCATTGAAAAGGGTAAAGAAATCATTCACTTCATTTTCCAGTTCGGCCACGGCAGTATGCATCACCTTGTTACGGTGCGGAAAAGGTTCATCTGGTAAAATAGGGGCTTTGGTATTTTCCCTGAATTCTTTTTCGCTTAATAAAAAGGCTTTAAACTTGGGCAGCATATCCGCTGGTGTTACCAAAGGGAATTTCAGTTTTTCTGTAGAGAGCTTAAAAAAATCTGTAACATGTTCCACCATCTGCTGTCCATCCATCTTTCCCCATTTGCCTTTCGCATCCGGTGCCAGGTGTTTTATTAAAGGGATAAAATCTTCCTGCAAAAACTTTAGTTTCTGTTCATTCATAATGCAATCGTTAAACCATTAAAAATAACAAAAGCGCTGCACAATGCAACGCTTTAAAAATATCAGGATAATAAAATTACGCCACCTTGCTCATACGGGCATCGATAGACTGGCAAAGAGATGCCAGTATATCATCCACACTGCCTTCACCAGCTATATCTTCTACTTTATCAAATTGCTTATAATAATCTGCTACGGCAGCAGTCTTGACATTGTATTCAACAATCCTCGCTCTTATTACAGTTTCATTGGTATCATCACTCCGGCCAGAGGTCAATCCTCTTCCTAATAAACGCTTCACTAATTCCTCTTCACTTACCTGTAAAGCCAGTACTACAGCGATTGAAGTATTTTTAAAGGTCAGCAGTTTGTCCAATGCTTCGGCCTGTGCGTTGGTACGGGGGAAACCATCAAACAAAAAACCTTTGGCATCTTTATGCTTGTCAAAAAAACTGCCCACCATACCAATTACTACTTCATCAGGTACAAGCTGGCCCTTATCCATAAAACTCTTGGCCTCTAAACCCAAAGCCGTTTTATTGGCAATTTCCTCTCTCAATAAATTTCCGGTGGAAAGATGAATAAGCCCGTATTTCTCAATAAGCTTTTCACTTTGCGTACCCTTGCCACTCCCGGGAGGGCCAAATAAAATTAAATTGAACATAGTACTTACTAAACCTTGTGTATTGACAAATATAATTGATGATGCTTACATTTCCGTTAACATTTTACCATTTGCTTTGAATAAAAACCAAAAACAATACTATCAATTGTTTGTTAAAGAATAACGGGTGTCACAAATATGACATCCGACTGGCTTCTGCACTTCGTAAATTTGGTATGCAAACAAATACTATGCGTCTGAAAACATTATTAGTGGGATTATTACCGGTGCTTTTAATACAATGCAGCTACTCCCAGTCACAACAAACAAAAACAGGAGACATAAAAATGGATACAAGCAAAAAGATTTCAGCCTGGTCAAAAACAGATACCAGTAAGGTGCAGCTCAATGATGAAGAGCTGAAGAAAAAATTATCACCAGAAGTATATTATGTAGCCCGTCAAAAAGGAACGGAGCGTCCATGGACAAGTAAGTTTGAATCCTTTAAAGAAATAGGTACTTATTATTGTGCCGTATGCGGCAATCCATTATTTAAAAGCGATACTAAGTTTGAAAGTGGTTGCGGCTGGCCCAGCTTTTACGAACCCATCAGTAAAGGAAGTATTATTTATTTACCCGATAATACTTATGGAATGCAGCGGACAGAAGTGGAATGTGGCCGTTGTAAGAGCCATTTAGGTCATGTGTTTGAAGATGGTCCTCCACCAACTGGTTTACGCTATTGTATTAATGGGGTGGTGCTTGATTTTGAAAAAGCACAGGCAGCAGAAAAAAAATATAACGACACTAACAAAGACAACGAAAAAAAGAACTGAGCTTGATCCGTACTTTTTGAATTGCCCCGTCTTTAAAAAGCTAATTGATAAGAGGAGTCGCCGGATGACTCCTTTTTTATTGTTTGAATTTTATATATGACTTCACTTTTGTTTATCTAAATAACCATTTAAATAAACTTTTTTGCTGCCTGCTGCTTATTCCCGAAATTCAAAGCCTAAAATTTTATTGCAACATGAGAAAACTGATTGCATTGGCACTTGCTGCCTTTTGTATTCATCAAGCATCTTCACAAACAATCAATCTGAATCAATTAAAAAATCTTAAACCAAGAAACATCGGCCCTGCTGGTATGAGCGGACGTGTTACTGCTATTGATGCCATCTGGAGTAATCCGGATGTGATCTATATCGGTACTGCTTCCGGTGGTGTATGGAAAACAGAGAACAGCGGTACAACCTGGAAATCTATCTTCGATGATCAACCGATCATCAACATTGGTTCTATTGCTATTCAGCAATCCAATCCTGATGTGGTATGGGTGGGAACCGGAGAAGGCAATCCAAGAAACTCCATCAGCCTTGGCGAAGGGATATTTAAAAGCCTCGATGGAGGGAAAACATGGAAACGCATGGGGCTTGAAAAAACCCATAATATCCACCGCATCATTATTGATCCAACCAATCCAAATACAATTTATGTGGGAGCCATTGGCAATCCGTATGCAGAACACCCTGAACGTGGTGTTTATAAAACAACGGATGGTGGGGCTACCTGGGAAAAAATTTTATATACCAATGATACCAGCGGTTGTGCTGAATTAGTAATGGATCCGCACAATCCCAATAAGCTATTTGCCAATATGTGGCAGCACCGCCGCACACCATGGAGTTTTAAAAGTGGTGGACCTGGTTCAGGTTTTTATGTAACGGTAGATGGTGGAAAGAACTGGAAGAAGTTAGGTAAAGAGGATGGTTTGCCCGATGGTAATTATGGAAGAATTGGTATTGCTATTGCACAAAGCGAACCTACCCGTGTATATGCCATGGTGGAAGCAACCAAGAATGGTTTATACCGCAGCGATGATGGTGGTTTTAAATGGGAACTGATAAACAGTGATCCTGATGTAGTTACTAACCGTCCTTTTTATTTCCAGGATATAAGAGTAGATACTAAAAATGAAAATCGTTTGTATAACATCTTCTCCATGGTATCTATGAGTGAAGATGGTGGTAAATCATTTAAGGTTATCATTCCTTACAATGGCATTCATCCTGATCACCATGCCTGGTGGATTCATCCAAACGATGCTAATTTAATTATTGATGGTAATGATGGTGGTATTGGGTTAAGCCGTGACCGTGGTAAAACATGGAAGTTTGATGAGCAGTTACCGGTTGGTCAGTTCTATCATATCAATGTTGACAATGAAATGCCTTATAATGTAATGGGTGGTATGCAGGATAACGGAAGCTGGCGTGGCCCTGCTTATTTATGGACTAATGGTGGTATTAAAAATTATTACTGGGATAATTTGTGGAGTGGTGATGGATTTGATGTAGTGCCCGATCCCGAAGACAGTAAATGGGTGTATGCTATGAGCCAGGGTGGTTCAGTAGGGAGATATAATGTAGTAACCGGGTTATCAGAGGGAATCCGCCCCCCCGGCCCTGATGCTAATACCAAACTGCGGTTTAACTGGAATGCTGCTATTGCATTAGATCCGTTCAATCCTAAAGGCGTTTACTACGGTAGCCAGTTTCTGCACAAAAGCAATAATAAAGGAACATCCTGGGAAATCATCTCACCGGATTTAACTACCAATAATCCGCAGCAGCAAAAGCAGGATGAGAATGGCGGATTAACATTGGATATTACCGGTGCAGAAAATTATAATACCATTATTGCTATTGCCCCATCACCAAAACAACAGGGTGTGGTGTGGATAGGAACAGATGATGGCAATGTACAACTCACACAGGATGGAGGAAAAACATGGACCAACTTCCGTGGCAAAATTCCCGGAATGCCGGTTGGTGCATGGGTGCCGCAAATACAGGCATCCCGTTATAATGCTGGCGAAGCATTTGTTATTGCCAATGATTATCGTAGGGGAGATTTTAAGCCCTATATCTTCCGCACCAAAGACTTTGGTAAAACATGGGAAAACATATTGCTCAATAAAAATACTACTGGCTATGCATTGTGTGTGCTGCAGGATCCAACAGAACCAAACCTGATTTTTGCAGGTACTGAACAAGGGTTATGGATAAGTTTTGATAATGGTAGTACCTGGCAGCAATTTAAAAATGGTTACCCTTCTGTTTCAACTTATGATTTAGCGATACAGGAAAGAGAAGCTGATTTAGCCATTGCCACTTTTGGAAGAGCATTATGGATACTGGATGATATTCGCCCCTTAAGAAAGATAGCAGCCAATAAAGGAAAGATGCTGGATAAAAAGATCACCTTGTTTGATGTGCCCGAATCTTACCAGGCATCCATCCGCAACGCTCCCGGTTATGAGTGGAGTACCTGGGGAATGTATGATGGTGAAGACAGGAGAGGAAACGGCGCTTCCATCTCTTATTTTGTAAAACCATTAGATGCGAAAGACACCGGTGCAGCAAAATATAAAATTGATTCTGTTACCTTAAAAGTTTATGATGAACAAAACAATCTTATCCGTACGCTGAAACAAAAAACAGATACAGGCTTCAACCGCACTTACTGGAATTATATAGTGAAAGGGCTTCGTCAACCGGGACAACCTAAACCAAAACCAGGTGATCCTGAACCCGGTGGATTCACTGCTGCTCCCGGCAATTTTAAAGTAGTAGTTAGTCTTGGCAAAGAAAGTGATAGTTCAAATGCCTCCGTAAAATATGATCCAAGAATTCCATTCGACAGAAACGTGTATGATGCTAAAAAGAAATTTTATGATAAAGTGGGAGAAAGTGGTCAGCGTTTATTAGGATTAATGGATCGCTTAACTGAAGCTGAAGAAACAATCAAAAAATTAGAGGCCCAGTTAAAAGATGTGGATGGAAAAGATGCTGACAGTTTGCGTAAAGCAAGTAAAGCTGCAGCTGATTCTATCAAGAGCATCCGCAACTTCATCTCCGGTACACCATCTGAAAAACAAGGATTAAGCCGGTTCAACGAAAAAACAGTAATGAACCGCTATAATACAGTACGATTTGCAGTATTCAATAAATTAGCCGCTCCCGGTAAAGAAGAAGAAACATTATTGGGTTATGCTAACGACGCCATTGCTGAAGCAATGAAAAAAGCGAATGCGTTCTTTGATGGTCAGTGGAAAGAGTTCCGTAAACTGGCAGAAAGTACACAGGTGAAAATATTTAAAGATTATTCACCACTGCAATAATTTTAATAAGCGATACTTTTCAAAGGCTGTTCTTTTGGGCAGCCTTTAGTTTTACAATTGAGACACTATTGTTTATTTACTTGCATAAGCAGGAACAATTGTTTAATTTGTCCTCAAATCTAATTCTAATGAAAGTAAAACTGCTAATGATATTTTGCCTCACTGGCTATATCCACACTTCTTTACAGGCACAGCAATCTGCTTATAATCAAAACTCATCCCGAAGTAATCATTATCGTTCCTACAATCAAAACGAGGCCCGCAGCAATCACACAAGATTAAGCGATGCATGGAATTTTGGTGTGAATACCGGCGGCTCTTTTGGTGTGAACAGTAATGAAAATACTTTGTTCCGTGGCAACAGTATTGCTACCAAAATGTTTGGACGTTATTATTTTGGTAATTGGGGATTAGGTTTGGCTGGTGGAATCATTCCCGGAACCATCAGCAGCAGTGCAATCAGTCAATTTTTAATTGACAGAAAATTTCCAACAGATGCTATTGTAACGAACGCTAAACCGGTCAACAGTTATTTATTGTTTGGTCCATCGGTTCGTTTTGGTCGCCGGGTACAATTTGGAGCGGAAGTAAATGGTGGTATGTTTTATAATAATCCCGGTGGAGTGGTAATTGGTCAGCAAGGTGCTGTTCGCCCCTTATATCGTTTTGATAATGGAACTAAAAATTTATTTCCTGGCTTTTCAGGTAACCTTCATGTTGCTTATCCCATTGACAGAACGACGCATTTCTTCATCAATACCGATTATCTTCAAACAAAATCATCCATTCGTTTATTTGACCCGCAAAGAGGCATTGATGTAGCTACAGAGCAGAACAGGGATGTAAAATTATTTACAGTTGGAGTAGGCATCACCAAATCTTTTAATAGCAGAAGAGTATTACCTACCGTAAATAAAAGAGAAATCACAATTGATGAAGGTGGTGTGCATTTGTATGAAGTAAAATCACCAAGAGATATTGCAACAGGACAAGCAAGCGGCAGAGTATTGCCAACAGTAAATAAAAGAGAAATAGTGGCGCCAAGGGATATTGCCACTGGCCAGGCAAGTGGAAGAATGATGAATGAAAGTTGCGGACCTGTTATCATTAAAACAAATAATGAAAATGGTACAACCAGTGAAATGACTTTTGCCTGTCCTGCTGATGCAATAGATTATCAAAGCCGCATATCAATGAATGTAACAACTCCCAAGCAAACACAGGGAGCCACTTTTGGTGAAAAAGTAAACCAGGGATTACAATCGGCAGGCAGTGCACTGGCTAATGGTGCTTCGAGAGAAGGAATTATCCATCGTGATTTAGCTGCAAGAAATATTTTAGTAGGCCGTGTACAATGGAGTGGCAATTCGGCAGATGCTACTGGTATTGTTACCAATAAAAGCGCTGTTTCTTCCGTAAGTAGTTTAGGTGGTGGTGGCGGTGGTGGTGGTGCTGCTGCAGCTTCTTATGCAAGAAACGGTGTGGCTACAGGAGCCGGTGCGGCAGCCGGCGCAGCTATCAAAGGAATTATTTCAAACATATATGCAAGAGAAGCCAGTAGCGGCATGGCAAGTGGAAGAAGAGAAAGAGGAAGTGGTATGGCTACAGGGAAAAGACAATATGAACCTGTATTTTTTGAAGAAGAAGGAAAAACAAGAGGTAATATGGGTACAGTACAATCAAATCCATTGTATGTTGAAAAGGGAAACCAGGGTAGCAATCCATTATATCAGTCAGAAAAAACAAGCCCGACAAAGCCAGATACGGATGGTGATGGTTATGCTGGTTTAAATGTTTATTTAATCAGTACAGATAATGATGCCACCGTTGCCACTACAAAAACAGAGGAAGATGGTACTTTCTTTTTTGCCAACATACCTTCGGGTAATTACGTTGTCAAAGTAAAAGGTGCAGTGGTTGCTAAAAAGGGTTATGATTATTATAATGCTTTAAGAACGGATGTTGCCGGTGAAATATTAGCAGCAGAAGATTACTGGTCAATTAATCTAATTGCAGATACCGGAACGGTAGAAACAGCACAAGCCCTTATCAAAACAAAAACTAAATCTAATCAGTCTAATGACAGAACAAGTGGCAGTAATTTAATTTGGAGTCCACGTTCAAACAGAATAATGAATATTGCTGTTGGTGATTTGGATGGTGATGGAACTGCTGAATTATTAGTGGGAAACAAAATAACCGACTTAGGTATGTCAAGAGTAAAAAAAGAATATTTTCAAACAGGTGACAAACCCACCCAGGAACAAAGATTACTTGGTGGTGCTCTACCAGGCGGAGCAGTTATTTCATCAGCATTGTTGAGCCCGGGCAGTCCTATTGGCGGATTGAGTATTAAAGGCGGAAAAAATCCCGGCGGTAATTTAAGAACAACTCAAACCAACGAATACGGTGAATTTGAATTTACAGACCTTGAACCCGGTAATTATACTTTTACTGCTGAGTTGAATTATTATATCAATGATGAAACTTATGTAGAAGTAGGTCAAAATATAGTAACAAGCGAATCCAACTTAAAAGGCGAACCTAAAATTACTGCTTCACAAAACAGTCAATCATTACGTAAAGGCTGGGATGGAACAATTAAGGGAAATAATATTGTTACCAGCGAATCCAATTTAAAAGGCGATGTAAAAGTTACCGCATCACAAAACAGCCAGGCATTAAAATCAGGAATTAATGGTATTAACAGTAACGGAATGCCCAACCGTATTTCTATGAATGTAACCGTTCCCAAACAAACACAGGGGTCAACATTTGGTGAAAAAATTAATGCAGATGATAATAGTCCTGCTATGAGAGCACAGAACAATAACACAGTAAGAAGTAACCGGACAGATAATGCCATTATTATAGCTGATTTAGATGGTGATGGTGAGATGGAATCATCTTATTTAAATATTAACGGAGAGATAGCTACTATTAATCTTACAGAGCCGGGTGTGCATGTAACAGAAGGTGAGAATGCTGCTGGTGGTATTAATATAACAGAACCCGGTGTATATAAATCACAAAGCATTAAACAAACATTACAAACGCAGGTGATGCGTACAAACCCCGATGCAACTCCTGTTAAATGGATGGCGCCGGAGGTAATTAATAAAGTATGGGGCGATCCGCATGTGGATGAAAAAAACGGAACGCTCAGTTTGGACAATAATTCTAAAACAACTGTTGCTGACGGTAAATGGAAATGCGGGGATATTTGTATTAAAGCGGTTCGCTGCGCAGATGGTGTTGTTGTTGCTGTAACTGCAAATGGAAATGATTATCCTGATGTTTCAGCAATATCATTAAATGGATTACCGCCCGGCCAACCAGTAATAAAAGCCGCAGTTTGGTTTGCAGCCGGTAACGGAAAGATATATAAAAAAGAAACAGATGGGGCCGGAAGATTATCCTTAAATGGATTACCACCCGGCGTACCTTTACGAATGCAGATGAATATGGGTATAGATGGCAACAGCGATATTATAATCACTTTTACAACCGATGCACAGGGCAATGCCATCAGCAATGTGCTGAAGACAAAACATGACACTGTAAAAAATTCCATTAATAATGTCAGGTAGTATTGTTCCAACTTTACTACTTACGGGGCCCCGCAGATTGCGGGGTTCTTTATTTTTGTGTATGCTTTACCGCAAACAACTCAGCAAAGAACAGGCTTTACAAAAACTCCGGCATTATTGTGCTTACCAGGAAAGATGCCATAGTGAAGTAAAAGAAAAACTATACTCCTTTGGTTTGCGTAAACAGGAAGTGGAAGAAAGTATTTCGCAACTGATTGAAGAAGGCTGTTTAAATGAAGAACGGTTTGCCGTGCAATTTGCTGGTGGTAAATTCAGGATGAAACAATGGGGGAGAGTGAAGATAAAGTATGAACTCAAACAAAAAGGAGTAAGTGAATATTGTATAAGAAAGGCGATTGAGTCTATTGATGAAGAAGCATACCAGAAAACTACTCATCAACTCGCTGCTAAAAAATGGAAGTCCATCCGGGGTGAAGGCGTGAATTTATTTGTGAAGATGAGCAAAACAAAAAACTATTTGCAACAAAAAGGTTTTGAAATATTGTTAATACAACAGGCTCTTCAGCAATTGAAAGAAAATTGACGATTCAGCTTTTGTATATTATTTTTAAAAGGTGAAATTTAAATACAAATTCCTGATTTTACTATTATTGCTTTCAGCAGTTGTTCATGCACAGGATACAACTACTTTCAGGTATGAGATTACAGGTACTACCGACAATGATGATTATACGATCAGGTACACTGATCGCTACTATTCAAACGGATTATTTTTAAAATTCCATTCTGCTTTAAAAGACATAAACGAAAAAAATCCCAAAAGCTTAAAAAAGATATTTACGATAGAGCTGGGACAAATGATGTTTAACCCCCATAGTCACGATAAAAACTTTTTAACTGACCTCGACCGGCCATTTGCCGGGGTACTCTATATAAAACCGTCTGTTACTGCCATTACTGCCAAAGAAAATGTATGGCAGCTGGGTGTACAGACCGGCATTATGGGACCTTCTGCTTTTGGACAGCAGGTACAAACCTGGTGGCATAATGCATTTAATATCCTGTCCCTTCACGGCTGGGAAACACAGTTGAATGATGAGGCGTTTATTAATGCTACCGGATCTTACAATTATCATTTGTTTAAAAAGCAAAAAGATAATCCCTGGTTGGATGCATATGCTTCTGCAGCAGTTTCTTTAGGAAACAATTTAACCAATGCCAGCGTTGGACTTAAACTTAAGATAGGATCTTTTGAAAAAGCTTTTCAAAGCGTTGCCTGGAATTCACGGATACAAAAATCAAAACAATTGCCTGCTTACCGTAAAAATCACGAGGCATATATTTACTTTGAACCACAACTAACTTATCAGGTTTACAACGCAGTATTGCAGGGCGGACTATTTAAAGAGGATTCTGCAAAAGGATTTTTCTACACAAGCACAAGACCAATCGTTTATCAGCATAACTGGGGATTATTATTTGCACAAAATCATTGGACAATACAGTTTGGCTATACATTCAGAACAAGAGAAGCGAAACACCAGATAGCTATTGAGAATTATGGAACGGTGAGGTTAGGATATCGGTTTCGTTAAGCCTGGTCTGACGGTCTCAGTCTGACCATCGCATTAATAACTAGTAACACCTGTCAGACCGGGACGGTCAGACAGATTCGTTCATCAACTGCTGAAACAAATCAATATACTTCGCTACATCATACCCATCCATTAAAGCATGATGTACATGTATAGATAACGGCATTGTTCTCTTATCATTTTCTGTCATCATCTTACCAAATGATATTTTGGGAATGCTGTCACCTCTTGAAAACTGCCGTGCATGTGATAAAGAAGTAAAGTTGATCCACGGAATAGAAGAATAATGAATCACATTTTCATTGGAACCTGCCGGTACCAGCCCGGTTGTTTGCTGTACTCTTTCAATTTCTTTTTGTGCTTCTGCAGCAAACACTTCAAAATCTTCATAGTAATCCATATATGAAAAACCAAAAGTTCCATCCGGCCGGTTAATGGTAGGCGAAGCATTTATTTTATTATACACAATCACTTCATTATTATCAATCCGGTAACCAAAAGGCTCTAACTGGTTAGCAGCTGCTAATGATTTGTGTAAATAGTATAAAAAGAAAGAAGCATTGGTGGCTTTGGCAATATCATAAGCAATAGTGCAATCAACATTTACCGTAACGCCAAAAAATGGTTCTTCAAACTGTTTAAAAAAATAGAATTGGCTTTTACGGTTCCAGGTTTCTACGTTTATTTTCTTTTTCATGGTAAGAGGAAAGGTATAATATCTTTAATATGATGAACATGTTTAAATTTTTCATGCTCAATTTTGGCGTCAACAATTTCCAGTGCCCATGTTGTATGATACGGAACATGATAGCTATATCCTCCAATATTCAATACCGGTAACACGTCTGATTTAAGCGAATTACCCACCATTAAAAATTCCCCGGGCTTAATATCCAGGTGACGAATCAGTTTTTGATAATCCTTCTCCTGCTTATCACTCATTATTTCTATATGATGAAAAAAATGTTCAAGCCCTGATTTTTTTAGTTTTCTTTCCTGATCAAGCAGGTCGCCTTTTGTGGCAACCACCAAACGATATTTGCGTTTCAGCAGATGCAATGTTTCTTCCACTCCTTCTAATAATTCAATCGGTTTTTCTAATAAATCTTTACCATATTGAATAGCTTTTTCAACCACCTCTAAACTGGCGGTTTTTTCTGAAACTCTTAATGAAGTTTCTATCATGGATAAGATAAAGCCTTTTACACCATATCCGTATAATGAAATATTCTGCATCTCTGTTTGTAATAACTCCCGTGCTACAGAATGCTGTGGTAAATACTCTTCGAGTAAAGTACAAAACTTATCTTCGGTTTCTCTGAAATAAGGTTCGTTTACCCAAAGTGTATCATCTGCATCAAAAGCAATTACTTTAATATCCATCATCAAATATACTATGAGTTATAATAATGATAATCCAATAACTTTACACCATGTCATCGCTTACGTTTACGTTGATTCAATCAAACCTGCATTGGGAAAACAAAGCTGCCAATATAAAAATGTGGGAAGAGAAGATTGTATCCATAAAAGAGAAAACAGAAATAGTTGTATTGCCCGAAATGTTTAGCACCGGCTTTAGTATGAAGCCCGAATCGTTTGCCGAAAAGATGGATGGGCCAACGGTTGAGTGGATGAAAAAAATTTCAGCACAGCAAAAAATTATTCTCACAGGAAGTTTAATTATTGAAGAGGAAGGGAAACATTACAATCGGTTATTGTGGGTTTTACCAAATGGACAAACTGGTACATATGATAAACGGCATTTGTTTGCTTATGCTGCGGAAGATCAGTTTTATACTCCCGGTTTAAAAAGATTAATTGCTTCTGTTAAAGGATGGAAGATCAACTTACAGGTTTGTTATGATCTTCGTTTCCCTGTGTGGGCAAGGCAGCAACCCACCCCTAACCCCTCCCAGGAGGGGAAATTAGATCCTGAGTATGATATATTAATTTATGTTGCCAACTGGCCCGAGAGAAGAAATATTGCGTGGAAATCTTTATTAAGGGCAAGAGCAATAGAAAACCAGTGTTATGTAATTGGAGTGAATCGTGTGGGTAATGATGGTAATCAAATTTATCATAGTGGTGATTCAATGGTTATTGATCCGCCGGGAGAAATACTTTATCATAAGGAACACGACGAAGATATTTTTACAATTACTTTATCCAAAGACAGACTGGAAAAAGTGAGAAATAAATTTCCTTTCTGGAAAGATGCGGATGAGTTTAACATTCTAACTTAATTAACGGATGCAAATATTTAAAAACGCCAGGATATTTAATGGAGACACTTTCCTTGAAAATAAATCACTTCTTGTTGATGAAGGAAAGTTTATGGCTGTTGCCACTGCACAAAATTTTTCCGGGTTAGGTGTGTTTGATATGAAACAAAAACTGATTGTGCCGGCATTGATTGATGCACAGATATATGGAGGCAATCAATATTTGTTTGGCGAATTCCCTTCAGTAAAAGCATTAGAAGCCACGTATCAATATTGCACAAAAGGAGGAGCATTGCATTTTGTTCCTACTATTGCCACCAATAGTTTGGAAATTATGCTGCAGGGCATTGAAGCAGTTAAAGAATATTGGGCACAGGGAGGTAAAGGAGTGCTGGGTTTACATTTAGAAGGCCCTTATATAAGTGAGGCAAAAAGAGGAGCACATTTAAAACAATATGTACGCAAGCCAGAATTAGATGAAGTAAAATTATTGATCAGCAAAGGCAAGGATGTTATTAAGATGATGACACTGGCGCCGGAAGTTTGCAGTAAAGACATCATCAAATTGCTTCGCAAGAATAATATTATTATTTCTGCCGGTCATTCGAATGCTACTTATGCTGAAGCAATAAAAGCGTTTGATGGGGGTATTAATATAGCTACACATTTATACAATGCTATGTCGCCACTCAACCACCGGGAGCCGGGCATGGTGGGAGCAATATTTGATTCAGGAAAAGTGCGGGTGAGTTTGGTAGCCGATGGTCATCATGTGGATTATGCTGCTATACGAATTGCCAAAAGATTATTAGCTGATAAATTGTTCTTAATAACCGATGCGGTTACAGAAAATAAAGAAGGGCATTACCGTCACCAGTTAAGTGGTGATAAATATATAATGCCCGATGGAACTTTATCCGGTTCATCACTTACTATGTTGCAGGCGGTAAAGAATTGTATTCAGTATGCTGATATTAGTTTGGAAGAAGCATTAAAGATGGCTTCACTGTATCCCGCAATAGTATTGGGTATTGATCAGCAGAAAGGAAGAATTGAAAAAAAATATGATGCTGATTTTTTAGTGCTGGATGAAGCGCTGAATTTGCAGGCAATATACCGTGCAGGAGAACTTATTGATGCTGCTTAGCCAGCTCTCTTACTTTCTCAATCTTAGGATCAATATTGCGCATGATGGACTGTACTGTTGGCGCCACTTCAATATCCGGTTTTACACCATGACCGTCTTTTACATGCGAGGTATTGTTTACAATACGAAACAAAGGAAGCCGTACCCTTATAAATGTATTGGGTAAAACAATATCCGGAATAAACACACCATTATTTCCATAATAACCTCCACCCGTTTCTTCACCCACCACTGTAACATTGGATTGCCCTTTTAAAGAAGAGACAAATAAAGAGGCAGCAGAAAAAGTATTGCCGCCCGTTACAACATAAATGTTACCGCCAAAATGATACTTGCTTTTTAATGGATACACTCTATTTTCATAGTAACGAAAATGATAGTTACCATCTTTGCCTTTTTTGGCAAACCACCATAATCCAAGATTGTAGAGGAATCGTTGCTTCACATATCGTGGTGTAGTCAGTTTCTTTTTAGGCGTTACTACCGAATCCATAAAACCAAATGAGGCATCCTTTAAAAATTTTGCCAGGTAAATCGACTTATTGATCAATCCTCCTCCATTCAGCCGCATGTCTAACACAATATTTTTCAGGTGAAGATGATCAACTTTTTTAAAAGCCCTTTTTATAAACCGCTTTCTTAAATGACTGCTGAAGTTGTTTACATTCAGCACACCTAAACCATTGGTGGAATCAATAAAAAACGAAAATGTTTGTTGTTGTTTTTCTTTTCTTATTTCCCGTTTTGTTTTTTGAATCAACGGAATAATTTCTCTCGTTCTGTTAGAATCTTTAAAAGGATCATAAGGCTTAATTACACACGTGGCTTCACTGCCATATTTATTGATGTAAGTGATGATATATTCTTTACTTACACCAAACAGCGAACGATGATAATAAGCAAAACTGTTAGTGAGCTGCTGGTATTTAAAATTCATAGAAATACCATCGGTTGAAATAGTGGATGAAAGTGTATCGATCAATTTTTTTGCACTGATTCCATTGATGCTTTTGATTACCGCCCCACGGTAAAAAAAACTATCCGCCGGGTTGGGATCAAACAAATGGATCAGTGAATCATTCATCACTTTCAGCTGCATGGGCAATTGTGCACGGCGGGTATCAAACAAATAGGTTTCATATTTTTTAGAAAACTTAGTGCTGCTGTGCCCGCATTCCAAATGCTGAATGGTTTGTGAAAGAATAGTTTTGAACTGCGGTTCTGTCATCGAATCTTTTAAGGCAGCATATCCTTCATTAAAATAATGATCCATGCTGTCTTTAGGGGTGTACCAGTAAATTCCGGGATGTGATTTTTCGTAAATATTACGAAGGACATTAAAATCTTTCTGCAATTTTTCGGGAGCAAATTTTCTTTCCGGGGAGAAGGAAGCATTTCTGCCCACACCACAGGAGGTTAGCAAAATGATAAGCAGGCAGTAAAGAATGTTAAGTTGTTGTTTTCTCATTATGACTGAAACGCATTCCATCCCTGGGCGGTGATGTTAAATTTATTTCCTCCTTTGGTATTGATCGTTACACCTTCTGAAGGTTCTGTAATATAGCCAATAACACTAATATTTTCGTTTAACACTAATTTTTCATAATCACTTTGCTGAACGGTGAACAACAATTCATAATCTTCACCACCACTCAATGCACAGGCGGTAGGATCTAATTCCAGTTTATAAGCAAACTGCTTTGCTTGTTCATTTATTGGTATTTTTTCTTCATATAATACAGCGCCGCATTCGCTTTGTTTACAGATATGAAGTATCTCACTGCTGAGTCCATCGCTAATGTCCATCATACTGGTTGGTATGATCTCATTAGCTGCAAAAAAATCAATGATATCTTTTCTTGCTTCTGGTTTTAATAAACGGGCAACGATATAATCTTCATTTTCCAGGTCTGGTTGTATGTTGGGATTTTCTAAATAAATTTTCTTTTCTCTTTCCAGCAAGGCTAGGCCAAGATAAGCACCTCCTAAATCACCACTTACACAAACCAGGTCGCCTTTCTTTGCCCCGGTTCTTTTTACATATTTGCCCGGAGTAACTTCACCAATCGCCGTAACACTGATGATAAATCCTTTTTGAGATGAGGCAGTATCACCACCAATCAAGTCCACTCCGTATAAATTACAAGCTGTGTAAACGCCATCATAAAACTCATCTAATGCTTCTACTGAAATTCGATTGCTTATACCCAGGCTCATTGTTATTTGAGTAGGAGTAGCATTCATTGCATAGATATCGCTAAGGTTCACTACCACACTTTTATACCCCAAATGTTTGAGTGGTGTGTACATTAAATCAAAATGAATTCCTTCAATCAGCAAATCTGTTGTGATCACTGTTTGTTTACCATAATGATCAACTACTGCTGCATCATCACCCACACCAACGATGGTGGAAGCGTTTTGTATTTCAATGTTCTTGGTAAGATGATCAATTAAACCAAATTCACCGAGTTGAGATATTTCTGTTCTTTGTTCCATTATTAACTTTATTTACGCCATCCAATTTCATTCAGCATTTCCTCATGAATTTTTCCATTAGTAGCCAGCAATTGTCTTTGATAGGGAGAATATGGATTGCCATAAAAATCTGTAACCGTTCCACCAGCTTCTTCCACCAGTAAAAATCCGGCTGCTGTGTCCCATGCACTCAAACTATGTTCATAAAAACCATCAAATCTTCCTGCGGCAACCCAGCAAAGATCCATAGCAGCTGAACCTAATCTTCTTACAGGAATTCCTCTTCTAATAAACTTATCAAAAATCTGTAACGGACCATTTTCCATTTCTAAATAAGAATAAGGAAAGCCAGTAACCAGGCAAGAACTGATTACTTCGGTTTTAGAACTTACTGCAATCTTCTTATCATTCAGTAACGCTCCCATACCTTTTTCAGCAAAATAAAATTCATTGATAAAGGGGTTGAACACTGCACCCATTATCATTTGCCCGGCTTTTTCTAAACCAATACTTACACAGCAAATAGGGATACCGTTGGCAAAATTGATGGTGCCATCAATGGGGTCAATGATCCATTTATATTCACTGTCCATCTTAATTTCACCTGCTTCTTCACTTAATATAAAATGATCGGGAAAACGCTCTTTAATGGTACTGATGATGGCGGCTTCAGAAGCATGATCCGCCTCTGTAACCAAATTATTGATACCTTCTTTATTACTGATTTTAAATTCGCCACGGAAGAACTCCTGCAGCACTTTTGCGCCAGCCTGGGTGGCTTCTATCAATGTTTGTTCAAGCATGAGCAAAGATACCCCCTAACCCCCTAAAGGGGGAACAATAAATGCTAAAATAATTTTACTGTTTATGGTAATGAATAAATAAGGTGATAAAGGTTATTTTCGCTGCTTAACAAAGCCCCTTTAGGGGTTTGGGGTTTCATGGATATATCCATCATCATAGTAAACTACAACGTAAAGTATTTCCTGGAGCAATGTCTTTGTTCTGTACAAAAAGCATTGAGTAATGTGAAAGGAGAGATTATCGTGATTGATAATTCTTCCGGCGATGGAAGCATGCAATATCTGCCACCAAAATTTCCTTCAGTTAATTTTATCAGGAACGATAAAAATCTTGGTTTTGGTAAGGCTTGTAACCAGGGATTAGCCATCGCAAAAGGCAAACACATTTTATTTCTTAATCCCGATACATTGGTGCCGGAAGATTGTTTTGACAAGTCCATTGCTTTTATGGAATCACACCCAAACGCTGGTGCTTTGGGTATTCGTATGTTAGATGGGAGCGGAAATTTTTTAAAAGAATCCAAAAGAGCTTTTCCTTCACCCCAAACTTCTTTTTATAAATTAACAGGACTGGCGAAGTTATTCCCTAAATCAAAAACTTTTGGTAGGTATCATTTAGGTTATTTGAATGAACAAAAGAATCATGTGATTGATGTGTTAGCCGGTGCTTATATGCTGGTAAGTAAAGAAGTGCTGGATAAGATCGGCGGTTTTGATGAAGTATTTTTTATGTATGGCGAAGACGTGGACCTGAGTTACCGCATTCAAAAAGGTGGCTATAACATTTATTATTTTGCTGAAAGCAGTATCATACATTTTAAAGGAGAAAGCACCCGCAAAGGAAGCCTTAACTATGTAAAAATGTTCTACCAGGCCATGAGTGTGTTTGTAAAAAAACATTATGGCTCGCAAAAAGCGGGGCTGTTTAATTTCTTTATTCAATCTGCTATTTGGTTCCGTGCTTTTGTGAGCAGCATTGGTCATTTTATTAAATGGGTAGGGTTACCGGTGATTGATGCACTGGTGATTTTATTTTCTTTCTGGACAGTGAAAATGATTTGGGAAGGATATATCAGGCCGGAAGTAATATATCAGGAAAGACTGATTATAGCTGTGTTCCCAATGTTTACCATCATTTATTTGTTTATCGCTTATTACACTGGCTTATATAATAAATATTTTAAACAGGGAAATTTAAACCGTTCTGCATTCACTGCTACGCTTACTGTATTAGCGATTTATTCTTTGCTCCCGGAAAGTTTACGGTTTTCAAGAGGTATTATCCTGTTTGGTTCAGTACTGGCTTTTTTATTATTGAGTTTGATAAGAAAGTTAATGGCTTCATGGGAACTGATTGAAACAGCCGATGGATTACAGCAAACAAAAACTTTAATAGTGTGTGGTGCAGAAGAAGTAAATGAAATTAATCAACTATTAGTAACAGCCGGAAAAGAGCAACAGGTATTTGGCCGTATCAGCATTGAAGAAAACGAAGCCAATGCCATTGGTAATATTAACCGTCTTCCAGCCATTGCAAAAGAATTGAGCATTAAAGAAATTATTTTTGGGGAAGGCGCATTAAGCAATAAAAAAATTATTGAGCTGGTACAGCAACTAAAGCTGCGGTATAAGTTTCATGCAAAGAATAGCGGCAGCATTATCAGCAGTGATTCAAAGGATGAAGCCGGAGATTACCTGGCCATGGAAAAAACATTTGTACTGGCACAACCCATCAGCAGGCGGAATAAAAAACTGTGGGATGAAATTTATTGCCTGTTGTTTTTAATAAGTTTTCCCATTCATTTCATCTTTCAGAAAAAACCGCTTTCATTTTTTAAAAATGTACTGGCTGTTTTCACCGGTAAAAAAACATGGGTGAGTTATAATTATCATCAAAAACTATTACCGCCTTTGAGTGAGGGGATATTAACACCAACCGGTTTGCCCAAATCACTCAATCATTTGCCACAAAATAGCCTGGAAAAAATTGATTATTGGTATGCCAAAGATTATTCACTCAGCAACGATATCAGTTTGATTTGGAAGAATTATAAATACCTGGGCGAATAATTACCAGTTGTTCAAATTAATAACGGGTTATGTCAAATTGTTCCATAACCAGGTTCTTTTAATTTCGATTGGCAGTTTTTTATCCCCTCCCCGGAGGGGCCACAGTATTTTAAAATAAAAAGCTGTTTAACAGGGGTGGGTCAGGGATGCAATAATTTGAAATATAACCATCATTAACCTCTCTCAATAATAACTACATTTGCCACGCAAATGGAAAAATCAAATTTTGTTGATCAGATAAGAATTTTTTGCAGAAGCGGACACGGTGGCGCCGGTTGCAAACATTTTATGCGTACCAAGTTTAACGCCATGGCCGGGCCTGATGGTGGTGATGGTGGTCGTGGTGCTCATATCATTTTAAGAGGCAATTCCAATTTATGGACCTTGCTGCATCTTCGTTATTATAAAAATGTATTAGCCGAAAATGGAGAGAGTGGAAGCGGTAATAATTGTACGGGTCGTTTTGGAAAAGATATCATCATTGAAGTTCCATTGGGCACTATTGCAAGAGATGAAGAAACGGGTGCAAAAGAAGCAGAGATATTAGAACATGGACAAGAGTTTATTTGGCTTAAAGGCGGACGTGGTGGATTGGGTAATGCTCATTTTGCCACACCAACTAACCAGGCACCTGAACATGCACAACCCGGTGAGCCCGGTGTGGAAGGATGGAAAGTATTAGAATTAAAAGTATTGGCCGATGTTGGTTTGGTTGGTTTTCCCAATGCAGGCAAATCAACATTGCTGAGTGTGATTACTGCAGCCAAACCAAAAATTGCTGATTATGCTTTCACTACATTAACACCTCAGTTGGGAATGGTGGAATACCGGGAAGGAAAAAGTTTTTGTATTGCTGATTTGCCGGGTATCATTGAAGGAGCAGCTGAAGGTAAAGGCTTAGGTCATCGTTTTCTCCGTCATATTGAACGCAATCCTGTTTTATTGTTCTTAATTCCTGCCGACAGTGCTGATCATAAAAAAGAATTTGAAGTGCTGGTGAATGAACTGGAACAATACAATCCTGAACTGCTGCATAAAAAATTCATCATCGCCATCAGCAAAAGCGATATGCTGGATGATGAATTAAAAGCGGCTATTGAAAAAGAGTTGCCAAAAAATATTCCGCATATATTTATTTCTTCTGTAGCACAGCAGGGACTCACACCATTAAAAGATCTGCTGTGGAAAGCACTGAATGAATAAAGGTGTTTTCACGATTGGTATGCGTTGGTAAATAGCTTACATTCATAGTACAAACCTGTTGCTATGAACCAGTCAAAAAAATCTATTGCAGAAAAAATTACTTTTTTTCTTGTCAATCTTTTTCACAGCTTATGGCTGTACTTTCCTTCGGTTATATTTTTACTGATAGTGTATATGTGCTTTGGCAACCTGTCGCAGGGACAAGACCTCATCGTATTATCATCTGAGCGAAGCGGCAATTTTGGTTTGTTCTTAATAGCTTTATTATTCTTAGCCTTAACCGGTTGGTTCGGCGCCAGGAAAGTATCTGAAATAAAATCATTAAAGCTGCCAGGTTACATTACTCCTTTTTTATTTAAACATATTCCCCGGTTTATTGGGTTTAGTTTTTTTACTTTATTGATTATTGCTTATGCAAAGTCCCCCCTTTTTAATAGTCGCTTTGAACCAACAATGGCACAGCAAATATTGTACGCTGCCATTTTCATTGTCTCGTTTCTCTATTACTGGTTTTGGACAAGTTTTATGGAGAAACGATTTAAGCGAATTGTATTTAACTGGATATTTTTTGTAACAGTTATTGGCTTCTTTGTTATTACCGGTGTTTTATGTTTCAATCTCAACAGCCATAATCATTGGTTGATATTTATAATTTTATTACTGACTCAATGGGCTTTCTTGGTAATTGTAATTACCCGCAGAAAAGTTATTGAAACAAGAGAAGAACATTCGCTGGCAGAAAAAGTAATCAATATTGTGTTTTATTTACTCATTGCAGTTGTATTGGTTGTTTATATCATCTGCATGATCTATGTAAAGGCAGCGGTATGGGTAACAGCATTTCCTTTCGTGTTAATTGCTTTTTCTGTATTTCTTGCTGTTGGTTTTTTACTTAGTTATTACTCGGTAAAAAAAGGGTTGAATATTCATTTGATACTGCTATTTTTTGTTTTTCTTTTTGGATTCTGGACAGAAAGACATTCCGTGAATTTAGTAAAGAACGAAGTGAATTTTTCCAAAAGAGCTTCGATAGAACAATACTTTACCAAGTGGGTGAATACGAGAAAACAGGATATAGAAGCCAGTAACAGTTATCCTGTATATTTTGTATTAAGCGATGGTGGTGCTTCCCGTTCTGGTTATTGGGTGGCATCTGTACTAAGCCGGATGCAGGATGAATCAGCCGGCAAATTCAGTAATCATCTTTTTTGTTTATCCGGCGCATCCGGTGGTAGTGTTGGCAATGCAGCCTTTTATATGTTATTAAGAAAGATGAACGGAGCCGATGTTAATCCTGCAGATAGTTTATTCCTGAAACGTTCGCAGGGATATTTGCAGTCAGATTTTCTTACTTACACATTAAGCAGAATGCTGGGCTATGATTTTTTCATTCAGCTTTCTCCATTTAATTCGCATAACGACAGGGCACGAGCCTTAACCACCGCATTGGAATATGCTCCGGCAGATTCTGTGTTTCTTAAAGATGCATTAAGTACTCCGTTCTCTCAATTAATGATCGACGAAAAAAATGTGAATGACAGTTTCCCCATCATTTGTGTCAACACTACCCGCATGCAGGATGGAAAACCTGCTGTTATCACCAATATTAATCTTACAAAAAATTTAGAACAGTTTAATCGTCGTATTGATGTGCTGAATATTTTACAAAAAGGCTACGACATGAAATTGAGCACAGCTGTTGTGTTAGGCGCCAGCTTTCCTTATGTAAGTCCGGCAGGAAGAATTGATCAGTCTGTAAATTCTAAAACAGCAAAAAAAGATTCTGTTCGTGAAAATTATTTTGTGGATGGTGGATACGTTGATAATTCCGGCGCTGGTGTAGTACATGAAATGATCATTCAACTAAATGCTATTTTAGATAATTCAACTGACTCTGTTGTTCAACGGTTAAAAAGCAAACTTAAATTTTCTGTTTTACATATTACCAATGGTGTGGAAGGTGATATACTGGCAAAAAAAGTAAATCCTTTCATTAATGATCTGGCTGCTCCATTAAAAACATTAGTAGGAACCTTCAGCATTCAAACCTCTGTAAATGACAGTCGGCTTAAAAATTATATGAAGAGCCAGAAAAAGCCTCAAAACTATTGGGATATTAACCTGTACGGAACAGAAGAACCGCAGCATTTTTCTATGAACTGGGTCATTTCACAAAGAGCACTTACGGGTATGAATGGCCGTTTATTCAATCGTTCTCAAATAAACCAGGTAGTTAAAGAAGTTTCGGCGCAAAAGAATTAGTAATCTTGCGGCGCTATTTTTACTGAATTATTGAAAACGATCATTACATATTTCAAAAGCTTCTTTAAAACACTTAACCCGTTTTATTATATCACTATTTCAGCTTTGGTAGCCTTGCTGATCTGGTTAAATTACTGGCATGGATTAGAAAAACAATTCATTAATTCAGGAAATTGGGGTGAACGCTTCGTCAAATATTTTTTATTGTTCTTCTCTGCTTATGCAATTGGGTTTTTTATTCAACTGTTTTTTAACCGTAATATAAACTGGCATAAACAAAAATGGTTTTGGATCATCCTGTTTGCCGGACCTTTATTGTTTGCCTGGAAAGTAAATTTTAATTTCTTTAATGAGTGGGTAAAAAACAATTGGTCTTTTCCTTATTACAATGTATATCATTTCAGCATCAACTGGATCGTAAGAGTACTGGCTATATTATCACCTGTTATTATTATCTGGTTGATCAAAGACAAAAATAACCAGCCATTTTACGGTGCAAAGAAAACACAAAGTCTTACTCCTTATTTTATAATGATCGCTATACTGTTACCATTGATCATTGCTGCTTCTACACAGCCGGATTTTTTACAGATGTATCCCAAGGCAAAAAACATTAGTGAAGTTCCAATTAACAGCGTATCGGATTATGCTTATTATTTATTTTTTGAACTGAGTTATGGTTTTGATTTCGTAAGCATTGAATTTTTCTTCCGTGGTTTTTTAATTCTGTCGCTCATTAAAATTTGTGGTAAAGATGCCATCGTACCTATGGCTGCCTTTTATTGTACTATTCATTTTGGCAAACCATTGGGTGAAGCCATCAGCAGTTATTTTGGCGGTTTGTTGCTGGGTATTGTTGCTTATAATACCCGTTCCGTTTGGGGTGGGCTAATTGTTCATCTTGGTATTGCCTGGCTTATGGAGTTTGGCGGCTGGCTGGGGAATAGTTTCTTTCATACATGAATATATACTGCTCAATGCTGCATTGTATATAACCTAAACAGCATCCTACCTAAATTTAAAACAAACATAATAATGCTAGCCAGTGCAATGTAATTTCTAGCATCCCGTATTATACGAAGCAGGGCACACAAAAGCCAATTTCTTAAGTCCCGAAACTGTCGGGGGAATAAATACCTATGTGCCAACGCTTCAAGCTCACCCTGCTGACACTCACTTAGCTTGCGGCTAATTCATTTTAATTATCTTCACCGCTCAACACTAAAAGAAAAAATACTGACATTTATTAAGCAATGACTCAAAAGCAATTAGAAGATTATCTCTGGGGAGCGGCCAACATTCTGAGAGGGATGATTGATGCGGCTGATTTTAAGCAATACATTTTTCCCCTACTTTTTTTCAAACGAATTAGTGATGTGTGGGATGAAGAATTTGAACAAGCTTTCATAGAATCAGGTGGTGATAAAACTTATGCTGAATTCAGAGAACATCATTGGTTTGACCTCCCGGATGGTTGCCATTGGCAGGATATAAGAAAAAAATCAATTAATGTTGGGGATGCTTTGCAAAAGGCATTGCGGAAAATTGAAAACGCAAACAAAGAACTGTTTGACATTTTTGGCGATGCTCAATGGACAAATAAAAAACGAATGAGTGATGAAAAGATGCTCAACCTGATTGAGCATTTTTCGCAAATGGATTTGAGTTTAAAAAGTGTTCCTCACGACATCATGGGTGAGGGATATGAATACCTGATAAAAAAATTTGCTGACGACAGCGGACACACCGCTGCCGAGTTTTACACCAACCGAACCGTTGTAAAACTCATGACCATGATTACCGACCCGCAGCCGGGTGAGAGTGTGTATGACCCCACTTGCGGAAGCGGAGGAATTTTGTTGAACAGTGCCTTGCACCTGAAAGAACAGAAGAAGGAATACAGAACGCTGAAACTTTACGGACAGGAATTAAACCTCATCACATCTGCCATTGCACGAATGAATATGTATATGCACAATGTAGCCGAGTTTCAGATTGTGCAAGGCGACACATTAGACAGCCCGAATCTTTTGGAAGATGATGAACTGAAAAAGTTTGATGTGATTATGGCGAATCCGCCATACAGCGTGAAGCGATGGAACCAGCAGAAGTGGATGAACGACCCTTACGGCAGAAACCTTTGGGGAACACCGCCACAGGGTTGTGCCGACTACGCTTTTCTCCAACACATTGTTGCGAGTTTGAAAAAGGACACAGGCAGATGCGTTGTACTTTTTCCTCACGGAGTTTTGTTTCGTGACAGCGAAAGTGAGATACGAAAGAAAATGATTGAAGCCGACATGGTGGATGCTGTAATTGGCCTAGGAAAAAATCTTTTTTATAACAGCAGCATGGAAAGTTGTTTGCTTGTTTGCCGGATGAAAAAACCAAAAGAGAGAAAAGGAAAAATACTTTTTATCAATGCAGTGAATGAAGTGCGACTGGAAAGAAGCAGCGCATGGCTTGAACCGCAGCACATAAAAAAGACAAACGATGCTTACCAGAAGTTTAAAGATGTGGATGGCTTTGCGAAGGTGATGAGCAAAGAAGATGTCCTAAATGACTTTAATGGCAACCTGAGTGTTCAGCTTTATGTGAAACAAGAAAATCAAACAGACGAACACGAAATTGAAAATTTGATTTCCGCAATCAAAACAAACAACAAGAAGCTAAATATTTCTGTTGAAAATTTATTAGTCAAACTGAAAAGTATCGGAGTATAAATGAAGTTCAATAAATCCAACTGGAAACAAACCCGGCTTGCAGAAGTTTGTGAAAAAGTCACAAGCATTGATTATCGCAAGCAGTCAGGTGTTTTCAATTATGTTGACATTGGCTCAATTAATTCTGAAATAAGCAGAGTAAACGGAATTCAGGAAATTGATTGGAAGAATGCTTCATCAAGAGCAAGACAAGTAATTCAGAAAGACGATACATTATTTTCAACTGTCAGAGTAAATCTCAAAAGAGTTGCATTAGTTGATAGAGAAATTCCAAATGGAATTGCTTCAACTGGTTTTACAGTATTGAGAGCGAAGAAAGATGTAATTCAGCCCCATTATCTTTTCTATAATTCAATTGCCCCAACCTTTTTAGACAAGTTGATTCGTTTGCAAGTCGGAACTGCTTATCCCGCTGTAACAGATAAAATAGTTTTCAATCAAGAAATTCCGCTCCCTTCGCTTCCCGAACAAACCCAGATAGCTGAACTCTTTCAAAACATAGAAACTGCCATTGAACAAGCCGAACAGCAGGAAAAGAATTTATTGAGGTTGAAAAAAAATTTGAGCAATGGAATAACAAGCACAGAACCAAAGTTTGGAAATTTATTGAACAAGAATAATTGCAGCCCAACAAATTTCGGTGGCGTTGCTGATTGCATTGAACAACACGACAAGCAGAAAAAAGATGTAAGCCGGTTCATCGGTTTGGAGAATATTGAACCGGAGAATTTGAAAATCACAACTTGGGGTGACATTGCAGCCGGAACAACATTCACAAAGAAATTTTCAAAAGGCGATGTGTTGTTTGGAAAACGCAGAGCATACTTAAAGAAAGTTGCAGTTGCTGACTTTGACGGAATTTGTTCAGGAGATATTTTGGTGTTGAGAGCAAAAGAAAAAAAAATGTTAGCAGAGTTGCTTCCGTTTTATGTTTCAGCAGAGGCATTTATCAATCATGCAGTCATCACATCGGCAGGTTCACTTTCTCCAAGAACAAAATGGAGAGATTTATCTTCTTTTGAAATTTCAATTGCCGATTTGAAAATACAGGAAAAGATTTTAGAAGTGTTTCAGCAAATTGAATCAACACTCTCTCAACTCCAATCTCAAAAACAAACTTTGAAAAACTTAAAGCAGAAATTGCTTAATGAAATTTTGGGATAATACCATTTTCTTGATGTCGGGAAAATGGTTTTTAGAAAAATACAGACAATGAAAAAAGAAAATGAAATAAAAATATTTGAGGACAAAAAAGTAAGAACGCTCTGGGATGCGGAGCAGGAGAAATGGTATTTCTCAATTGTAGATGTGATTGCCATACTTACTGAAAGTCCAAACCCGAGAAAGTATTGGAGTGTTTTGAAAACCCGGCTCAAGGCAGAAGGAAGTCAGTTGGCTACAAATTGTAGTCAACTGAAAATGCAATCAGCCGATGGTAAATTTTACCTGACCGATGTAGCCGACACCGAACAACTTTTCCGCCTCATTCAATCTATTCCATCACCCAAAGCAGAACCGTTTAAACTCTGGCTGGCACAGGTTGGTTCAGAAAGATTGGACGAAATGCAAGACCCTGAACTCTCCATTGACAGAGCACTGGAACAATATCTCAAACTTGGCTATTCCGAAAACTGGATTTACCAGCGGCTGAAAAGCATTGAGATAAGAAAGGAACTTACGGATGAATGGAAAAAAAGGGGACACAAAGAAGGCGTTCAGTTTGCAACGCTTACTGACATTATCACCAAAGCATGGAGTGATAAGACAACTAAAGAGTATAAAATCCTGAAAGGATTGAAGAAGGAAAATCTCCGGGACAATATGACGAACACGGAACTTATCCTGAATATGCTTGCAGAAGCATCTACAAAAGACATTTCGGAGGCGACCAATCCAAAAGATTTTGAGGAAAGCAAAAAGGTAGCGAAGCAAGGGGGCAATGTTGCCCGTGTTGCAAGAAAAGAATTAGAAGCAAAGACAGGCAAGAAAGTAGTTACCTCATTAAATGCAAAAACTGTTTTACAGTTACCAGATAAAAAGAAGAAAAAGAAGTAATGTCATTTAACGAACAAAATAGCGTAGAGAATTTTATTATTCACCGCCTCACAGGTGTGAACCTTAACAATGTGCAGGTAGGCATGGTGGCAGAAGACCCTGTTGAATACGACACGGTGAAGTGGCGTTATGTGCAGAGTGAATTGTTGCAACGCAACATTGACGATATTTTGTTAGAGAAAGAATTGACCGAAGCACTTTGCAGATTGAATCCTGAAATTGCAGCACAGCCGGACAGAGCCGAAGAAGTGATTCATAAACTCCGTGCAATTCTTATCACGGTAAACAATGTTGGGTTGGTTCGTGCCAACGAAGAATTTTCAAAATGGCTGAGAGGAGAATTCACCCTGCCCTTTGGCAGGGGCGAACAACACACAGCCATTCGCCTGATTGATTTTGAAAACCTGAAAAATAATTCTTATATACTTTCAAATCAGTTGTCGGTTCGTGCAAGAGAAACAAAAATTCCTGACATCGTTTGTTATGTGAATGGAATTCCGTTGGTAGTTGGAGAAGCGAAAACTCCTGTGCGACCGGCTGTAAGTTGGCTTGACGGTGCACATGACATTCGTGAAGTGTATGAAAATTCAATTCCGCAATTATTTGTTCCGAATATTTTTTCTTTCGCAACAGAAGGAAAAGAATTATTTATCGGTGCAATAAGAACGCCTCTGGAATTTTGGACACCGTGGCGTTTGGAAAACGAGAAAGACGAATTGCAACAGTTTGCCGGACTGAATGATGTAGGTAAACAACTCACTCACTTAATCAAACCATCCACCCTGCTTGACATTTTGCAACACTACACTGTGTATGCAACAAGCAATCAGAAAAAGAAAATAAAAATTGTTTGCCGTTATCAGCAATACGAAGGTGCAAACATGATTGTGCAGCGGGTTTCAGAGGGAGAAATAAAGAAAGGATTGATTTGGCATTTCCAGGGTTCAGGAAAATCTTTACTCATGTTGTTTGCTGCACAGAAGCTTCGCAAGCTGCAAGAGTTGGGAAATCCCACAGTGATAATTGTGGTTGACAGGATTGATTTGGACACACAAATCACAGCCACATTCAACACAGCAGAAGTTCCGAACATGGAAACCACTGACAACATCAAAGAACTTCATGACTTACTTGAAAAAGATTCACGGAAAATAATCATCACCATGATTCACAAATTCAAAGATGCTTATCCCGACATGAACAAGCGGGACAACATTATTGTGATGGTGGATGAAGCACACAGAACACAGGAAGGAGATTTGGGAAGAAAGATGAGAGCAGCATTGCCAAATGCTTTTTTGTTTGGCTTGACAGGAACACCAATCAACAAAGCAGACAAAAATACTTTCTGGGCTTTCGGTGCGGAGCAGGATGCAGCGGGCTACATGAGCCGTTACACTTTTCAGGAAAGTATCAGAGACAATGCAACATTGCCTTTGCACTTTGAACCACGACTACCAAACTATCACATTCGTAAAGAAGATTTGGATGTTGCTTTCAAAGAACTTACCAATGATTTAAGTGAAGAAGATAGAAACACATTGAGCCAAAAGGCAACAAACATAAATGTGTTTTTGAAATCGCCGGAGAGAGTTCGTGCAATTGTGCGTGACATTGCAGAACATTTCACGAAGCATGTTGAACCGGAAGGATTGAAAGCAATGATTGTAACGCCCGACCGTTTTGCCTGCATACAATACAAAGAGGAGTTGGATAAAATATTTCCTGCAGAAGCAAGTGAAGTTGTAATCAGCACTTCTGCAAACGACAGTTTTGAATTCAAGCAGCGTTGGGGAATGGATAAAGACAAACAGGAAAAAGTTGTAGAGAAATTCAATGATACTGATTCGCCTCTGAAATTTTTAATCGTTACTGCAAAACTTCTCACCGGATTTGATTCAGCGATTTTGCAGACAATGTATCTGGACAAATCATTGAAAGACCACACACTATTGCAAGCGATTTGCAGAACCAACCGCTTGTTCCCGAATAAAACTTTCGGAAGAATTGTTGACTACTTCGGAGTGTTTGACGACACAGCGAAAGCACTTGTGTTTGACGAGGATACAATCAAGATGGTGATTACAAACTTGCAGGAGTTACGTGACAAACTTCCCAAAGTAATTCAGAAATGTTTGGCTCATTTCTTCAACATTGACAGAAGCATAACAGGGTTTGAAGGGTTGCAGGCAGCACAGGATTGTATCAACACAAATGAAAAACGAGATGCATTTGCGAAAGATTTTAGTTCGCTTTCAAAATTGTGGGAAGCACTTTCCCCTGATGAAGTGTTGAACCAGCATCAGAAAGATTACAAATGGCTTTCGCAGGTTTATACTTCGGTGAAACCAACATCATCAGACAACGGAAGATTGTTGTGGCATGCGTTGGGAGCACAAACAACAAAACTCATTCACGACCACATTGTAGTTTCAGGAATCACAACCGACATGGAAGAAATGATTCTGAATGCAGAGGTGATTGATGATTTGATGAACAAGAAAGATCCGAAGCAGGCACAGAAACTTGTAAAGATTTTAATCAGCCGATTTACAAAGCACAAAGGCATTTTGAAGTTCAAAGAACTGAGTGAACGATTGGAAGAAGTTCGGGACAAAGCAGAGAAAGGTTTAATCAACTCTATTGAGTTCATCAAAGAGTTGTGTGAGATTGCGAAAGAAACTTTGCAGGCAGAGAAAGACACCGAAACAAAAGAAGAACAGAAAAGCGCCAAGGCAGCACTCACAGAATTATTTCTTGAAATGAAAACAGATAAAACACCTGCCATTGTTGAAAGAATAGTTACGGATATTGATGAAATCGTTCGCATCGTCCGCTTTGATGGCTGGCAGAATTCTACTACAGGAGAAAAAGAAATCAAACGGGAGTTGAGGAAAATTCTTTGGATAAAATACACCATCAAAGACGAAGAACTTTTTAATAAGGCGTATGAGTATATAAAAGAGTATTACTAATGTTCAACGTATCAGGAAGGGAGGCAAACCTACAACGTAAATATTGCCAAAATGCAGGCCTGCGAAAACCGTGTTTTAACTATCATAATTTTGTTGGAAGGCATACCTGGCTTTTCTTTATCTGTTAAGCTATGTGCATATCATCCTCTTTTTTATCTTTACTATTATTTACTTATGAAAAAATATTTTATCCTATTTCTGTTGCTGTTACTTTTTCAAACAACAGCTTTTTCTCAAAAAGAAAGAAAGCTTAAAAAAGTACTGGAACTAAAAATTCCCCGTGAAGGTGGCATGAATGGGGCCAGCGTTGCCTGGAATCCTGTTGCTAAGAGATATTATGCAGCTATTGCCGGTGATAAAACAAATTTTATTGGTGTTTACGATGCAAGTGGAAAATTATTAAGTCCTTCTTCATTGGAAGCAGGTTGTGATGTTCGTGGCATCTGGTATAACGACAGTAGTAAAACACTTCAGCTAAACGGTTACAAAGATTTTGGCTGGGCGGAGTATATTTTGGACAGTAATGGATTTCCTTCCTCCATTAAAATGCTTCATCCGGGAGTTCATCAACCAAATGATCAGTCTGTAGGAGCGTATAATGCTGCTAATAATTATTTATATTTTATCATTGTTGTCCGACTAAACTCGGGTTTAAAAATGCTGCAACTCTTTGCAGTTAAAGGCTACAGGTTAAAAATCTATTGTTTCAAAAGC
>JACQDV010000023.1 GCA_016200915.1 Sphingobacteriales bacterium | reverse complement strand
TATCTGGATGAGTTTTGTTACAGGTTTAACCGGTGCAATGCAGTAGAAAGAATTTTTCACAACATAACTGGAAGGATGATGTATCATCAGCCAGTAACTGTTAATCAACTAAAAATGGAGTAGCTAAATGCCTACTTCGAAAATTTTAAATTTGCAGGATGCTTTTAAATTGAAAATTCAATTAAACCATTAAATAGCTGCTTTTGCTCCCAACCATGCCATCAATGCCATTCCAGTTTCAATAGCATCCTCGTCAATATTAAATGTTGGTGTGTGTACACCTGAAGTAATTCCTTTGGCTTCATTCATTACACCAACACGATAAAAACAGGCTGGAATTAGCTGTGCATAATAACCAAAGTCCTCCGCTCCCATCCGCATTTCTGTTTCTTCCACATTGTTACTTCCAATTAATTCGGAGGCTAACAGTTTTGCCTGGGCATTTAATGATTCATTATTATGCACACTGGGATAACCAATATCAATATGCAAAGCCAATGTTGCCCCTGTTCCATTTACAATATTTTCTGCCGTTTGTTTGATTAGTTGGTGTGCTTTATATCGCCATTCTTCATTCATACAACGCAAAGTACCCATCAGCTTTACCTCGCTGGGAATAACATTAGTAGTATATCCTCCCTGCAAAGATGTAATCGATAATACGGTTGGATTAAAGGGATTATTATTACGACTTACTATCTGCTGCAAAGCCATCACTAATTGTGACCCAATTAAAATTGTATCAGCAGTTAAATGAGGTGAAGCTGCATGACCACCTTTTGCTTTGATAGTAATATAAATTTCATCTGCACTTGCCATCACCATACCACCCCGAAAAGATAATTTACCGATAGCTAACCCAGGATGCACATGCATACCAAAGATGGCTTGTGGTTTGGGGTTTTCTAATACACCGTCTTTAATCATTAAACTGGCGCCACCAGGATTTTTTTCTTCACCGGGTTGAAAGATCAGCTTCACTGTTCCTTCCCACTCATCTTTTGTTTCGCTTAATATTTTGGCTGCACCTAATAAACAAGTAGTGTGTACATCATGCCCGCAGGCATGCATCAAACCTTCTTTGGTTGATTTATAGGAAATATTATTTTCTTCTTTGATGGGCAATGCATCCAGGTCAGCTCTTAACGCAATAACTTTTTTATCAGGATTCTTTCCTTTAATAATTCCTACCACACCGGTTGTTGCTTTTATTTCAAAAGGAATATTCCACTCCGCTAATTTACCCTGCACATATTTGGATGTTTCAAATTCCTGGTAACTCAGCTCAGGATGTGCATGCAGGTGATGACGTACCTCAATAAACTCAGGGGCGTATTGTTTTGCTAAGGATTGAATCTTTTCTTTTAACATAGGGGCAAAATTAGTGAATCAAAAACTATTGAACACAAAGCAATGTAGCCGCCACCACACCAGCCGTCTCCGTCCTCAATCTTGTTTCTCCTAATGTAACAGGAATAAACTGGTTATTTGATGCCAGCTGAATTTCTTCACTGGTAAAATCACCTTCGGGACCGATGGCAATTACAAAATTTGAAGATTTGAAGATTTGAAGATTTGATAAAGATTGTTTTGATTGTTCTTCACAATGAGCAATGAGCCTGTTGCAATCTTCAAATTTTGAAACACAGAAATCCTGAAATTTAATTGGTTCCTGCAATACCGGTAACCAGCACTGCTGACTTTGCAGCATAGCACTCACCAAAATATTTTTCATCCGGTCGTGACGAAAATTTTGTCGTTCAGTTCTTGTGCAGAGCAAGGGAATAATTTCAGCCACACCTATCTCTGTAGCTTTTTCTAAAAACCATTCCAGCCTACTAATATTCTTCAGCAATGAAATAGCAATTGTAACTTTTTTAGTTGACGGTTGACGGTTGACGGTTGACAGTATTTTAACCGAACATTTTTTCTTATGATCATCTGCAATTTCAACAGTCAGTAAATGACCTTTGCCATCGGTTAAATGCATTTGTTCACCCATCTTCATCCGCAATACAGTAATGATATGTTTGGATTCATCTTCTGTCAATGTAATCAACTTCTGGCCGGGAGTATATTCTTCAATATAAAAAAATGGAAGTGTCATTTATTTTTCAATTCTGCTTTGAACAATTTCCGGATTACGGCTTATGTGAATTACGCCAAACACTACAACCTGATTGCCAGGTAAAATTTTAAAAACTATTAAAAAAGGGAAGACCTCTGTTGTTAGAGAACGAAAATCTTTAAAAAGAAACGAATAATGTTCAGGACTTACTTCCAGTTTCTTCAAACTCTGAATTACTTTTTGATAGAACTTAACACCTAATCCTTCCAATTGTGTTTCGTAGTAATCAGTAGCTTCAAAAACATTAAGCTCCGCAGCAATAGTTATTACTACCCTATACACCATACTTATTGCGGAGTTTGGTTTCCATTTCTTCTATGGTAGTTGTTTTCATTGCTCCCTTAAAGTAAGCTTCTGCCCTGTCTTCAAGAACCTGTGCTTGTTCTTCGGTAATGGCGTATATTTTTTTAGCTGGCCCTTTTGTTTCAAGAATAATCAGTACTGCTTTCAAAATTTCTTCATCATCAATATCATTTATCACCTGCTGCAACTGTTGCTTAATAGCTGTTACTGACATATAATTCTTTTTTTTAAAATTACTATTTATTGGGCAGACGAGATATCAGAGTAATAAAAAAAGTCCTGCAACAACAGGACTATATTACTTATTTAATCATACTTCCAACTTCTTACTTCTGTCATCCGTCAACTGTCATCTGTCAACTAAAACGGCGTCTCCTCTTCAAATCCTTCATCAAATTCCAAATCATTCATCTTACTGCCTTTTTGTATAAACAGTTTAGGACCTTCATCACCTCCACCGGTTGTGCCCGGAGGCAGCGGACGGAAATTACCACCAGGATTAAACCCACCACCAAACTCACCATCATCTTCCACAAACTTTTGAATGTGCAGTAAAGCACGAAGTTTTATTGTATCCAGGCTACCATTACGGTGCTTGGCTATACGAATATGTGTTTCTCCTTTATTGCTCTCTCCCATTTCATTGGAAGTAATATCATAATATTCCGGACGATAAATAAACATTACCATATCCGCATCCTGTTCAATAGCACCCGATTCACGAAGGTCACTCAATTGTGGCATCTTGTTTCCTTCTTTACGGCTTTCTACTGCACGACTCAACTGTGAAAGTGCAATGATAGGCACCTGTAATTCTTTCGCCAGTCCTTTTAAGTCTCTTGATATACGGCTGATCTCCTGTTCACGGTTAGTGTTCCTGTTCTCACCGGTACCACTCATCAGTTGTAGATAGTCAATCAATATCAAACCAACATTATGTTTATTCTTTAAACGACGGCATTTTGCTCTTAATTCAAATATGTTCAATGCTGCTGTATCATCAATAAAGATGGGAGCATTGGCTAATTTCTCAATACCTCTTTTGTAGAGCTGCTTCATCTCATGCTCTTCCATTTTACCACGGGCAATTTTTTCCAGCCATATTTCACTCTCGGCAGCAAGAATACGTTGTACCAGCTGACCAGCACTCATCTCCAGACTAAAGAAAGCAACTGGTGTAGGCTTGCTTGCATTCAATGCCGCATTACGGGCAAGATTTAATGCAAAGGCGGTTTTACCAACGGCCGGTCTTGCCGCCAGGATAATGAGATCTGTACTTTGCCATCCGTAAGTAAGTCTGTCAAGAGAAGGAAAACCGGTAGGCACACCGGTAATATCTTCCTGCCGGTTACGCATGTCTTCAATACGCTGAATGGTTTTTACCAGCACTGTATCAATACTGTCAAAATTCTTACGAAGGTGATTGTTGGTTATTTCAAATAATTTACTTTCTGCATCGTCTAACAGATCAAACACGTCCGTTGAATCTTCATACGCATCACCAATAATTTCACCGCTGATGCGTATCAGTTCCCGTTGAATAAATTTCTGTAAAACGATACGGCTATGTGTTTCAATATTGGCAGAAGACACAACCGCATTGGTGAGTTTAGTAACGGCATAAGGACCACCCACCATTTCCAGTTCTTCTTTTATGCGTAACTCTTCCACCACCGTAAGCAAATCAATGGGCATACTCTTCTGCGCCAGGCTTTGCATACTGCGGAAGATGCGCTGATGCGCTTCCACATAAAAACATTCTGGTTTCAGGATTTCAATTACGGTATCAAAAGCACTTTTCTCCAGCATAATGGCACCCAGCACCGCTTCTTCTAATTCTTTTGCCTGCGGTGGCACTTTGCCATATACCATCGTACTTAAATCAAGGGCACTTTTTCTTCGTGTTTTACTGCGGTCTTTATTGAGATTCGTTAAATCCATTCTTCTTAAAAATCTTAAGGGTTAGGTTGTAATAATTGTACCAGCTCTGGTGTTTCATAGCCTGTCCCGCTTTGGATACCAGCAACAGAATGCGGGAGCATCGTCTGTTGCGTCGCAATCCGTTCATCGTTCAGTTTTCATGGCATCTTTTTTAGTGTGCAGTTACCAGTCTTCAGTTGGCATCTCATTGTTGCGCCTTCTCAAATATTAATCAAATTTAAAATCAGAGTTGCCGACTGCAAACTGCCCACTGCCATCTTTTCATCCACAAGGCGGTGAAGGTAATTTGAAAAACCATTCCAACTGGCATTTCTTATTCAAATTAGCATTCACAGCAATATAATGGTTATCCACCGTGAAAAATATGTAATCCACATCCATCAGCCAGTATATCCACAATTTAAAATATTTTTCCGCCCCGGCCTACTGTTAATGCACACCGGCTGTGCAAAGATTTTTCCACATAAAAATTTGGCAGATTTCTAACAAATCCCACCACTAACCGGCACTGATTTAGCGTTATAAAATGATCTGAATCCATTGCTACACTACCAATATTTATTTTATGGCAACTTATATTCTCCTGCGCAATAACAAAGAGGAAGGTCCTTACTCATTAAATGATTTAATCAGTAAAGGACTAAAAGCATACGACCTTGTTTGGATTGAAGGTCGCAGTGCCGGCTGGCGTTATCCCAGCGAAATAGAAGAATTAAAAGCCTACGCTCCTGTTGTAGAAGAACAGCCTTATGACCGGTTTTATAAAAAATCATCAGAGCAAACACAAACTCTTTCAGCAGTAACATCAGTTATAGAAACAAATGAACCAGTTGTTACAAAACAACAGGCAACAAGCAATGAGCAATTGGTAATTCACAAAAGGCAAGAAATAATATACAACGAAGAACCCATAACTAATATCCAGCAACAAGAAATCAACAACCAGCAACAGGCAACAAATAATTACACACAATCAACAACAAACCACAAACAACAAACCACAAACAAAATATTTGTAACCTTTCCTGCCAGTCAATCAAAACCGGTAATAAAAACTACTGTTCAAAAACCCGTAGTCGAAGAAAAGAAAATGGTGGTTGAAGAAAAACCAAGAGTTATCATTAACAAAGAACCACAATTAGAAGAAAAATTTTCTCAGCCGCTGGATGATATTAAAAAGATGTATGTTGATTCATTGCTGAAGCAAAATAAGAATAAGCGAAACACATTTGTTATTCCCGAGAAATTAAAAATTGCGGCTGCTGCATTGTTTTTATTATTGTCCGGCACAGCAGTGGGTTTACTTATTAACAGGAATAAACCATCAACAGAAAAAGTAGTTGCTGCTAATAATGTTCCAGAACAAAAAGTAATCAACTCAGCTGCTACTGAACAACAACCTATCATTGAAACACCAAAGGTAAAAACATCACCTATCAATAATATTGCTATTGAATCAAATCATGCTCAAACAGTAAAACAAGTTTCAGTTCCTGCAAAAAAAGTTGAACCGATAACTAAACAAGAAAAACCATCAGAAGAAGATGTTGTAGTAAATATCAAACCAATATCAGAAAACAGGAAAACTACAAAGAGAGAACAACCAGCAACTAATAACCAGCAACCAGTAATCACAAACAACAAACCACAAACCATAAACAAACCTAATCTCGCCAAAGACCTCAACATCACCGCCAGCAATTATAAAAAAGCAACATTTGGTGGCATCAGTAATTTGGAGTTTACTGTTACCAATAATTCCAATTATACTATTGATATGGTAGCTGCTGAGGTAGAGTATTACACTGCCAATAAAAAAATATATAAAACGGAAACTATCTATTTCAACAATATTGCACCTAATGGTACGCAGGTACAAAAAGCGCCTGACAGCAATCGAGGTTATGAAGTAAAATACCGCATCAGTTTAATCAGTTCCAAACAATTGGGATTGTTTACAGCTAACCTGTAAAAAAATGTCCCGCCACTCTCAGCGCAGCGGGACGGCCATTTCTGCAAAATGAAACACTAAAAAGTTTATTGTTTGGCCTGGTCGTCTTTTACTTCTTTGCCATCTTTATCAATATTAATCCAGTCGCCACTTTTGTTCATCACCTTTGCTAATCCATTATCAAAAGCACGGGCATAATTGAACTTGAATGGAATTACTTCTCTTCCTTTCTTATCAATAAATCCCCACAAATCTTTTTTCTTAACTGCTGCCAGTCCTTCTGTAAAACTATCTGCACCTTCAAAAATGAGTGGTATTACCTGTTCTCCTTTTTTATCAATGAAACCATATTTACCATCTCTTGCAACAAGGCAAAGTCCATCGGAACAAGAGTAAGCATCACTGTACTTCATTGGTACAATTTCTTTACCGGTGCTATCTATATAACCCCATTTACCATCCAGCATTACTGCTGTAACGCCGCAGGAAAATTGAAGAGCATCTTCATATTTTAATTGAACAATCAATTTGCCGCTTTCATCAACAAAGCCGTGCTTACCATCTTTTTCTACCAGTGCTAAGCCGCAGGAGAATTCGTTAACATGGTCGTATTTCTTGGTCCAGGACTGACCAAAACCAATATTAACGGCGAGGGTGGTAATAACCAGGAATATCTTTTTCATAAAAATAATTTAACCGGTTATTAATTTATTTATCGTGCCCAAGGTAGTGCCCACTATAAATTTTAATCATGACCTGCGACATAGCAAGAGATGATTTTTGATACGAAAACCCTGTTCAGGCTTGCCTTCAAACTGTTATCTTTGCCGCATTGCAAAAACAAGAAGAATGACGATTAGTTATAAATGGCTAAGTGAATACCTGCCTGCCGGCGAGGCAGGTTTACCCGTAACAATTGAACCGGAAAAATTAAGCCGCATCCTTACTTCTATTGGATTGGAAGTAGAAAGCCTGGAAAAATATGAAGAAGTAAAAGGTGGAATGAAAGGATTAATGATTGGCGAAGTATTAGAAGCAGCAAAACATCCTGACGCTGATAAATTAAAACTAACTAAAGTAAATATTGGTAACGGCGAACTATTACAAATTGTTTGCGGTGCTCCTAATGTTGCAGCCGGACAAAAAGTAGTGGTGGCCACTATTGGTACTACTATTTATCCAACCAAAGGCGAACCACTCACGATGAAGAAAGCAAAGATTCGTGGCGTGGAAAGTAATGGAATGATTTGCGCCGAAGATGAAATTGGTTTGGGCGATAGTCATACCGGCATAATGATACTGGATGAAAATGCCATTGTGGGAATGGATGCAGCTGATTACTTTAAGCCTTATACAGATTGGATTTATGAAATTGGTTTAACGCCCAACCGCATGGATGCCATGAGTCATATGGGTGTTGCCCGTGATGTATGTGCCTGGTTAACGCATCATGAAAGAAAAGAAGCGAAAGTAAAAACTCCTTTCTCTGCTACTTACAAAGCTGATACACCATCACTCAACTTTGAAGTGGTGATTGAAAATAAAGAAGCCTGTCAGCGTTATGCGGCGGCTACCATTACAGGTGTTACTATTAAATCAAGTCCTAAATGGATGCAGGAGAAATTAAAAGCTATTGGTGTTCGGCCGATTAATAATATTGTTGACATTACCAACTATATTCTTCATGAAACCGGTCAGCCATTACATGCATTTGATGCTACAGAAGTAAAAGGCAAAAAAGTTATTGTAAAAAATTTACCCGAAGGAACACCTTTTGTTACGCTGGATGAAAAAGAAAGAAAACTTAGTGCCGAAGATTTGATGATATGTAATGGTGAAGGCGAACCGATGTGTATCGGCGGTGTGTTTGGAGGATTGCACAGTGGTGTTACAGAAGCTACCAAAACTATCTTTTTAGAAAGTGCCTGGTTCAACCCTGTAACCATTCGTAAAACAAGTTTCCGTCATGGTTTACGTACAGATGCTGCTACCCGATTTGAAAAAGGTGTTGACATCAGTAATGCAGTAAACGTAGTGAAGAGGGCTATTTTACTGATGAAAGAAATTGCCGGTGGTGAAATTGCCGGTGAGGTAGTTGATGTTTATCCAAATCCCAAACCAAGAACAGAGGTAGCCATCAAAAATCACTACCTGAAAAAACTGAGTGGCAAAAACTATCATCCGGATACCGTAAAGAAAATTTTAACCGGCTTAGGTTTTGAAATCGTGAAAGAAGGTATTGATGAGTTGAGAGTAAGTGTTCCATATAGCAAACCTGATATTAGTTTACCTGCTGATATTGTAGAAGAAATTATGCGTATTGATGGGTATGATAATGTGGAGATACCAACTTCCATCACCATCTCTCCATCAACAGAAAATATGCAGCATGCTGTTGCGTATAAAGAAAAGACTGCAAACTTTTTAGTGGGTGCCGGTTTCTATGAAATCTTTACCAACTCTATTACCAACAGTGCTTATTACAATGAAGAAGTGCTGAACAGCACAGTGAAAATGCTGAACAACCTCAGCGCTGAACTGAATGTAATGCGTCCTTCTATGTTACAAACCGGATTGGAAAGCATTGGTCATAATCTCAACCGTAAGAATAACGACCTCAGGTTTTTTGAATTTGGAAAAACGTATTCCACATCTGTTCCGGGTAAATATGATGAGAAAGATCACCTTTGTTTGTACATCACCGGTATGAAGAGTGAGGACAATTGGAAAAAAGAAAACAGCAAAACCGATTTCTATTATTTAAAAGGTGTGGCTGTAAGTATTTTAAAAGTGCTGGGCATCCAGTTATCTGAATTGAATGCGGTGGAGCACGGCGAATTGGATTCATGTTTGCAGGGAAAATTCAATGGTGAAGTATTGTTTGAAACAGGTTCGGTAAACAATAAAATATTACAACAGTTCGATGTAAAGCAGGCAGTTTATTATGCTGATTTTGACTGGCAGGCTTTACTGGCTGCATCAGCCAAATCAAAACTGAGTTATACAGAAATTCCTAAACTTCCTGCTGTGCAAAGAGACATATCAATGATTGTTGATAAAGCAGTGAAATATGAGCAAGTGGAGAAAGCAGCAATGGGAACCAAAATCAATCGTTTAAAACAAGTAAATTTATTCGACATATTTGAGAGTGATAAATTAGGCGCCGGTAAAAAGTCATTAGCAGTAAGTTTCACTTTCCGTGACGATGAAAAAACATTAACCGATAAGGAGATTGACGGAATGATGAGCAAGATTATGCAGGCTTTCGAAAAAGAGTTTAATGCAGAAATAAGAAAGTAGTTAATTAATAGCATGTCATACGACGAGCAAATAAAACGCATTCAGCAAAAGTTGCAGCAGGTAGCTAAAAAGCAGGACACTGTGCAAAAGGAGAATGCTATGCTTAAAGAGGCAGTTTCTAAATTTAAAAACGATAACCAGGGTTTACGTCAGCAACTCGAAGTACTGGAATTGCAGGTAAATATTTTAAAAACTTCTGCCGGACAATTAGAAGGAGAAGAGAAAAAAGAATTTGAGAGAAAGATAAACTTCTTTGTAAAAGAGTTAGACCGTTGTATTGCTCTTTTAAGTCAGTAAGTGAATTACACCCTTTTCACTAATCTCATTTTTTGTTCATCAGAACCCTGAGACAGCTCAAGGGTGTAAACACCATATGGCAAGTCGTTGAGGCCACGCCAGCTATAAGAACATTTAGTAATCGGCGGCTCTGCTTCAACAGAACAGCAAATTTTTCCTTTATCATCAATCAGCACCGCTTTAACGGGTGATGTTAATGCATTTTCAAACTCGAGTGTGAGTGAATCAATAAATACTGAAGACTTAACCTTTGCAAGCATGGTTTCAATTTAAGCAGTTAGTTTTGCGGTGATCTCCGAAAGGTTTTGATTTAAACAGGCGGATTATTAAAAAACTTACTTAATTTGGGTTAGTGCGAAAAGGTTATTTTTAATGGGATGCGTAAGGTAGAAAACGATTTTGATATATGCAAGAGCTAATACCTATAAATATTGTAATTGGTGACCGGACTTACCGGGTTAAAGTTAGTCCCAACGATGAAGAGTTAGTGAGAAAGACCATTAAGATCATCAACGCTAAGATCGTTGAGTTCAAAACAAACTTTGCAGGAAAGGACATGCAGGACTATATCTCAATGGTACTTATCTGGTATGCTACACAGGCGGCGGAAAATAAAAATGGGACAGATATTGACGATGCATCCATCATAGATTCGCTTAATAAGCTCGAAGCACAATTAGACAAACTGGTTTAATTAACTTATTGTATTGAAATTTTTGGTCATAATTCCCATCCAAACAAGGATTTAGCAGACTAATTTCGTATTTTCGCCAACTAACGTCTCACTCATGGAAAAGAGCCATATAGAGAGATTGCACATTATATCAGGAAAAAATAAACTGTTTAGAAACAATGGAACCCAACTTATTAGCTTATATAATTGGTGGAATTGCCCTCATCGTCGGGATAGTGGCGGGTAAATTCATTTTCGCCAAGAATACCAAAAAGCAGGTAGCAGAAGCAGAAGAACAATCCCGGAGAATTATTGGAGACGCCCAAACACAGGCCGAAACCCTTAAAAAGGAAAAACTCCTTGAAGCCAAGGAAAAATTTGTTCAATTAAAAGCTGAACATGATAAGGATGTATTGGATCGCAACCGTAAACTGGGCGAATCTGAAAACCGCATTAAGCAAAAAGAGCA
This sequence comes from Sphingobacteriales bacterium, assembly GCA_016200915.1. GTDB lineage: Bacteria > Bacteroidota > Bacteroidia > Chitinophagales > Chitinophagaceae > AWTP1-9. Next base: position 108,972 of record JACQDV010000023.1, on the reverse strand, counting down.
ATCCATCAATCAAAAGATGGAGAGCCTGGATAAACAGGTGAAAGAAAATGAAGCGATCAAAGAAAACCTCAATCGCCAGATTGAAGTGGTTAACTTAAAGCGGACCGAACTGGAAAAACACCAGGAAGAACACATCCGCCGCCTTGAAAAAATTGCCGGTCTTTCTGCTGAAGAAGCAAAAGCTCAATTGATAGAAAGCCTCAAACAGGAAGCTCACACACAGGCACTGGCATTACAACAGGAAATTATTGAAGATGCTAAACAAAAGGCCGCTAAAGACGCCCGTAAAATTGTTATCCAAACTATACAGCGTACTGCCGCAGAGCAAACAATTGAAAACACCGTAACTGTTTTCAACCTCGAAAGCGATGAAATAAAAGGACAGATTATCGGTCGTGAGGGTCGTAATATTCGTGCTATTGAAGCCGCTACCGGCGTTGATTTAGTAGTAGATGATACTCCGGAAGCAATCGTTCTTTCTTCCTTTGACCCACTTCGACGTGAAATTGCCCGTTTAAGTTTACAGCGCCTCGTTGCAGATGGCCGTATTCACCCTGCCCGTATTGAGGAAGTGGTGGAAAAAACCCGCAAGCAATTAGAAGACCAGGTAATAGAAATTGGTGAAAGAACAGTAATTGAACTCGGCATTCATGGTTTACATAAAGAGTTAGTTCGTATTGTAGGTAAAATGCGTTTCCGCTCTTCATACGGGCAAAACCTGCTCATGCACAGCCGTGAAGTAGCCAATCTTTGTGGCATCATGGCGAGTGAATTAGGCATGAACCCCAAACTGGCAAAACGTGCTGGTCTATTACATGATATTGGAAAAGTTCCCGATGAGGAAACTGAATTAAGCCATGCCTTATTAGGAGCCAAACTGGCTGAAAAATATGGTGAAAATCCAGCCGTAGTTAATGCAATTGGAGCTCACCATGATGAGATGGAAATGCAGTATGTAATCTCTCCTATAGTTCAGGCTTGTGATGCCATCAGTGGTGCAAGACCCGGTGCCCGTAGAGAAATTATGCAGCAATACCTGCAACGTATCAAAGACCTGGAAAATTTAGCGTTGGCTTACCAGGGAGTTGAAAAAGCCTATGCTATTCAGGCAGGTCGTGAGTTGAGGGTAATTGTGGAAGCTGATAAAGTAACCGATATGGACAGTGACAAGCTTTCTTTCGACATCGCCCAAAAAATACAAACCGATATGGTTTATCCAGGTCAGATAAAAGTAACGGTTATCCGTGAAAAGAGAGCAGTAAACGTAGCGAGGTAACAATTAAACTTAATATTTCATAAGGGCAGGTTGGTACAACTGAACTTGCCCTTATAATTTTAAAGAAGAGGCAAATATTTATCTCTATAATTTGGCAAATAGGCTTTACGCCATTACCTTTGCACTCCTTAAATTTTAAAGTCATGAACGCAGCCGTAGCTTTTGTACACGAGCAATTGACAGCAAAAAAAGAATTCCCCAAGTTTAAAGCGGGTGATAATATCACTGTACATTATAAAATCATTGAAGGTGGTAAAGAACGTATCCAGGGTTTCCGTGGTGATGTGATTAAACGCCAGGGACAGGGAGCTACCGCTACTTTTACTGTACGTAAAATGAGTGATAGCGTAGGTGTGGAAAGAACCTTCCCTTTTTACTCTCCTAACATTGACTCAATTGAATTGAATAAATCAGGTCGTGTTCGCCGTTCTAAACTCTTTTACCTGCGTAACCGTAGTGGTAAAAGTGCAAGAATTAAGGAAAAACGTATGGCTGTTGAAGCTTAATTTTCAAGTTTTAAGATATTTTAAAGGGAATCCGGCGGGTTCCCTTTCTTTTTGGTTCAATTTTTGTCTTTTATAATCCGAATTTGAAGCTTATATTTGCATCCCTCCCTACGAAAGCCATTTCAATATTTTCCGTCCGTTGAAAGAACCCTTACCCCTTGCGAACTTTAAAAATTACTCAAATGAAAAAGGTTCTTGCAGCATTAATTATTTTGGCTTTTGTAGCAACATCCTGTAATCGCAGTGTTACCATTCAGCAGGCTGCTAATGGTAAGGGAAGATGTGGATGGCACCTCAGATAAATTTCATTTTTTCATTTAGTTATTAGCAGGTTAAAGAGAGTGTAATTCATTTTCTTTTTATAAAAAGTAAATGAATTAAGCTTTACCTTTGCTCCTCACTTAAATTATTATACAACATGTTTTCATCTGATAGTTTGCTGTTAATTGGCGCCCCCACCGGTTGGGAATGGATTATCATCGTAGTAGCAGTTCTTGTATTGTTTGGCGGCAAAAAAATCCCTGAGTTTATGCGTGGTATCGGTAAAGGTATCCGTGAGTTTAATGATGCAAAGGAAAATGTAAAAAAAGAAATTGAAACCGGTATGACTGAAAAAGATAAAGACGAAGAAATTAAACGTTTAAAACAACAGTTGGAAGAAAAGAACGCTGCTCAATAACCGGTTTCGGTAAAACGATTTTTATAACTTATTTTCGGCTGAAGCGCAGTCATAAACATGATTGTTCTTTGGCCGAATTTTTAAATAGACAACCCTCTTAATGTTTTCTTTTAGTTCAGTAGAAGTATATCATCAGCAATTGAATACAGGAGCAATAACCTGTACAGATGCTGTTAATTTCTATCTGGGAGAAATTAATAAAAGAAAAAACCTGAATGCATTTATTAAAGTGTTTGCAGAAGAAGCTTTGCAAAAAGCAAAGGCTTTGGATGATAAAAGAAAAAAAGGAGAAGCCAGTGGCAAATTACATGGTGTAGTTATAGGAATTAAAGATGTTATCTGTTACAAAGGGCATGAAGTTTCTGCTTCCTCTAATATTTTAAAAGGGTTTCAATCTATTTACTCAGCTACCGCTATTCAAAAATTACTGGAGGAAGAGGCCATCATTATCGGCAACCTTAACTGTGATGAATTTGCCATGGGTTCCACTAACGAAAACTCATCTTATGGAAATGTGTTGAACGCATTGGATGAAACAAGAGTACCGGGCGGTTCTTCTGGCGGTTCAGCAGTTGCAGTACAAGCCGGCTTATGTATGGTGAGTTTGGGCAGTGATACCGGTGGCTCTGTCCGTCAGCCGGCGGATTTTTGTGGTATTGTTGGATTAAAACCAACTTATGGAAGAATATCCAGGTATGGATTAATAGCATATGCTTCTTCTTTTGACCAGATAGGTGTGTTTGGAAATAACATCCCCGATGTTGCCAAAGTTTTAGAAGTGATTTCTGGCGCAGATGATTTTGACAGCACTGTTTCGTCCTTGCCAGTTGAAAATTATTCTAACCAATTAATTACTGATAATAAGAAATATAAAATTGCTTATTTCAATGAAGCATTAGACCATCCGGGGTTGGATAAAGAAATCAGCCATCAAATTAAAGGTTTTGTTGAGCAACTACAAACGGATGGACATATAGTTAAACCGGTAGGATTTGAATATATTGATTATATCGTTCCTGCTTATTATGTACTCACTACTGCTGAAGCATCTTCTAACTTATCGAGATTTGATGGTGTTAAATATGGCTATCGTACAGCTGATAAAAAAGTTGACTTAGTTGAGTTTTATAAACAAACCCGTTCACATGGCTTTGGTAAAGAGGTAAAACGCCGCATTATGCTTGGTACTTTTGTATTGAGTGCCGGTTATTATGATGCTTACTTTACCAAGGCACAACAAGTAAGACAATTACTGGTACAAAAAACAAATGAAGTGTTTAAAAATTATGATGCTATCATAATGCCAACAGTGCCAACCACCGCTTTCAAGATTGGAGAAAAGATGGATGACCCGATTGCCATGTATATTGCTGATATTTATACGGTATTCGCTAATCTTGTAGGCATTCCGGGTATTTCTATTCCATTATTTAAACATTCCAATAACATGCCTTTTGGTCTGCAGGTTATGACCAAAAGGTTTGATGAGTTATCTTTGCTGCAACTTTCGCATCAGCTGATGCAACAATATAAAGTGAACTAAACAGCTTGTGGCTTATTAAATTTCTGATGCAGATGAAACAACTTTTATTGTTAGGATGCTTTATCACTTCACTTGCTGTTACATCTAATGTTTCAGCCCAACCTGCACAGGATACCACGCCACTTAGTGCGAATGTCGCCAAATATGGTTTCTCTTCTTTATTCAAATCAGAAACGTTTAATCAAGGTTCAGATTACAAAACTCAACTGCATCCATTGGCATGGGATTTCGTACAAGACTATATAAAAGTTCATCAGAAGGGCCTGGAGAAAATGAAAGGATGGGGGCTTCCCTATTTCCTGATGATTGAAAATGTACTGACACAATACCGATTACCCAAAGAATTAAAATACCTGGCGGTTATAGAAAGTAATTTGAAGAACTACGCTGAATCATGGGTAGGCGCCAGAGGTCCCTGGCAGTTTATGCCATACACAGCAAGGGAATATGGGCTAAATGTAAATCGCTGGGTGGATGAACGGGTGGATTATTATAAAAGTACTCATGCTGCAGCTAAATATCTCAATAACCTGTATAAAGATTTAAATGATTGGTTACTGGTGGTAGCAGCTTACAATGGTGGACCCGCTAATGTTTATTCAGCTATTAAAAAAGCTGGCAGCAGAGATTTCTGGAAACTCCAATATTATCTACCAGCTGAATCAAGAGAGCATGTAAAAAAATTTATTGCCACACATTATATAATGGAAGGCAAGGGGGGAATAACAACAACAGTGAATGATGGAAAAGCTAAAATTGATACCTTGAGTACGGCCGTTAAAGAAGACCCCACCCTAGATAAATTAACCGTCACTGGCCGCTATAGTTCCGTTGTAATTGCCAAGAACCTGCTGATGGATATGAATAAGTTCAATGAACTGAATCCAGGTTTTGATGCAGGTATTGCCAGTGCTTCCAACAGTTATGATTTACGATTGCCTAAAGAAAAAATGAAAGTTTTTATTGCTAATAAAAACGCCATCCTCAACGAATCTGTTCAACTACTGGTAAATTTTTATGGTGAAGAAGGAATGAAAACAATTTATCCGAAATTAGAAAGGTTAGAACAATCCAAAAAACCTGCAAAGAAAAATTAGCTTCAAGAGGTGGCACCTTTCGAAAAAGGTGTCACCTCTTTCTCATACACCCAGCACCTGCTCAATCGCTTTTGCTTTCAACAAACATTCTTCATATTCTTTTTCTGCATCACAATAAAAAGTAATGCCCGAACCCGTTTGATAGGAAAGATATTTTGAAGAAGCATTATAAAGAATACTTCTTATCACTACATTAAAATCAAAATTTCCATCAGGGCTTACATAACCAACAGCACCGGAAAATAAGCCTCTTTTTGTTTTTTCATATTGCTCAATCAACTGCAGTACTTTTCTCTTAGGCGCACCCGTCATGGAACCCATTGGAAAAGTAGAACGAATAATTTCTGCAAATGAAATATTTTCTTTCAACTCACCACTCACTGTTGAAATCATCTGGTGCACCTGCGGGTACGTATATACACCAAACAATTCATCCACATTCACTGTTCCTTCTTTACATACTTTGGATAAATCATTCCGTACCAAATCCACCACCATCACATTCTCCGATTTATCTTTTTCGCTCTGCTTCAACTGAATCTTATTCTGCTCGTCCAGTTTTTTATCAGCAGTGTTTCTTGAAGAGGTTCCTTTAATAGGCTGAGATAAAATTTTATTCCAGGTCTTTTTAATATACCGTTCCGGACTGGCGCACATCAAATATTTATCATCTACTTTATAATAGCAGGAAAAAGGATTAGGTGAAACTTTATTCAGCGATTGATAAACTGACTCCGGTTGTATCACACACTCTTCTGCATAAAATTCCTGGCAGTAATTAATCTCATAACAATCTCCCCTGAGTATATGAGCCTTTAAAGCATTTATTGATTGAGTATATTCCTGTTTGGAAATACGATTTTTAACCTGCTTAATCTGATGTTTATTTTTTTCATCTATTGTTATACCATTTATCTCTTCAAAAACTTTTTGATGGTCATCATTACAGGTTCCAATCTCCACTTTATCTCCTGATAAGCAAATCACATACTGCGGAACAAAAAATAATAAATCATCAAAGCCTATTCCATCAGCATGATTTGATGTCAGTCCTTCTGTTTCATTCTTCAGGTCGTAACTTAAATGACCAAATAACCAATCTTTATGCTGTTGCTGAAAATTGTGTAACCCATCAATAGCATTGCCAGCATCAGCTTTATATACAGTTAATACTCCGGCACCAACCAAACATTCATAACTATTATAGTCAGACTGATACTGGTGATTATCCAATAAACAACAAATGCTGAACCGGTTAATCCAGCTCAGCATTTGCGATTTAAAAATTTCAATACTATCTATCGGGAAAGAAAGAAAATTTCTTTTCACTTGCATTTATTAGAAATCATCATCCTCATCTTCATAAGCACCTTCTTCATCAAAGAAACCACCCATGTCTTTGAATTCATCATCTACTTTAAAATCATCATCACCACCTTTTGATTTTTTAGCACCACCACCTGCAGCTTTCTTACCTTTTGATTTGGGAACATCAAACTCATCAAAGTCGGGGTCCCAGTCATCTTCCTCTTCGGGTTTATCCCAATCATCCACATCATCTTCCCCGGCGTCATCATCATCGTCATCATCACCATTATCAGCTTTTGACTTTGATGCTTTACCTTTCTTTGTCACGGGTTCCTCCTCTTCCAAATCTTCGTCATCATCATCCTCTTCCATTTGTTTCTTTGGTTTGGAAGATGCCTTAGGTGAAGATGTTTCATCTGTGGTTTTTTCAGATGCAGATTTTTTTCCTTTATCGGATTTTGCTGCCATTTTTATCAGGGATTTTGTACGGTAAAATTTCGAACTGTTTTTTAATTAGCCAAATTTTTTTCAAGATTTTTCCCGCAAGTAAAATTAATTATTTCGCTTCAATTATTTGTTCCCTGTCTGGCCCGTTTGAAATATACTTAACAGGCACCCCAACTTCATTATTAATAAAGCCAATATAGCTCTTCAGCTTCTCTGGCAAGGCATCATAACTCTTGGTTGTGGTAATATCTGATTCCCAACCGCTGATTTTTTTATAAACCGGTTCAATATTCACTCTTGTCATCTGGAATGGAATGCTGTTCTGCGCTTTTCCATTTACTAAGTATTCAGTACAAGCTTCTAATTCGCTGAATGAATCCAGTACATCAGTCTTTGTCATTACTAATTGAGTAACGCCATTTATCATGCAGGCAAAACGCAATGCCACCAGGTCAATCCAGCCGCAGCGGCGTGGGCGACCGGTAGTAGCCCCAAATTCATTGCCAATCTTACGCAGTAATTCACCAGTTTCATCACCTAACTCAGTAGGGAAAGGACCGCTACCCACACGGGTGCAGTATGCTTTGGTAACACCAATTACTTCTTTAATCTTTTGCGGAGCCACACCCAAACCTGTACATACTCCTGCTGAAATAGTATTGGAAGATGTTACAAACGGGAAAGTTCCAAAATCAACATCGAGCATACTTCCCTGTGCACCTTCTGCCATTACTTTTTTACCAGCAGATATTTTTTCATTGATGAAATACTCTCCGTTCACAATGTTGAGTGAACGCAGGAATTCGATGCATTCAAAAAACTCTTCTTCCCATGCATTGATATCTTCATGAAAATTCAAACTGTCTAATAATTTCTGATGCTTCAGGCGAAGTTTAATGTATTGTGTAGTGAAATTTTTATCGAGCAAATCTCCTACACGTAAAGCATTACGACCGGTTTTATCCATATAAGCCGGGCCAATACCTTTTAAGGTTGAACCAATCTTTTCATTTCCTTTAGCCAGTTCAGCCGCTTTATCCAATGCACGGTGTGTGGGAAGAATTAAATTAGTACGTTCAGAAATAAATAAATTTTTGCGAACATCCACTCCAAAAGATTTTACCGTATCGCATTCTCTTTTTAAAGTAACCGCATCCAGCACTACCCCATTACCAACAAGGTTAATAATGCCTTCATGAAATATGCCGGAAGGTATTTGATGCAATACTACTTTCTTTCCACCAACATATAAAGTATGACCAGCATTAGGTCCGCCCTGGAAACGGGCAATCATATCATAAGCAGGAGCAAAATAATCAACAATTTTCCCTTTTCCTTCGTCGCCCCATTGGAGGCCCAGGAGAACATCTACCATTTGTATTAATTAAGTTGTAAGAGGTGGCAAAAATAGGACAAGCAATACGTTCCTTAAAATAAAAAAGAATAGAGTGTGGATAGATTTTTTTTGTTTTATCCAACGAAGCTTTAGCGTAGCTGGGGTAATCAGCTTACGATTGTAAGTTGAACTTTGGTTGCGTCGCACACTTGTACGTTTAGTTCTTTATTGAGCATATTATTTCACGCCACGAAGCAACGGCGCAAAGAAAAAAAACGTTGCGTTTTAGCGCCTTTGCGAGAAAAAATTTTTACTTCTTTTTAATTAACACCGCCTCCAAACTCCATTCACTGCCACTGGCAATCTTATATTTCGCTGCAAAATTTCCCATGTTTAATGCTAATGATAATTGCATCAGGCTGTTTAAGTAGCAAAGTGGTTTGCCGGTTGGTACTGCCGCAAAAGTTTCAGCGTAGGGAGCTTTACTATTATAAACTTTTTTACCTGAATGAAAAATAGTTATTAGTAACGTATCCCCAAACGTCGGATTCAACTGTTTAAATAAATCCGCCGGAATATTGGTCCATACATTTCCATATTGTACATCGAGGATAGAAATATTGCCTTTTAATTTATTTCCCTCTATCGTTGCTTTTTGATAAGGAATGGATACTACTGAATCCGGCAATTGTTTTCCCACCTGTTCAAATGTAATGGCACCTGCTGCTAATCTTGCCGCTGTATAAGCATACACATCTCTTCCATGAAATGTATAAGAGCCCTGTGAACCTTTACGGCGGTTAAGAGCTTCATCAATCTCTCTTATCTCCGCTATTCCCTGCGATTGAGCTATTAGCGTTAATGTTCCATTATCGGGAGTGACAATAAATTTTCCTGTTTTAGTTTTTAGCACTACAGATTTTCTATCCGTTCCCACACCAGGGTCAACTACAGAAACAAACACCGTTCCTTCCGGCCAGTAGGGAACAGTTTGTTCCAGGCGATATGCTGCTTCCCAAATATTGAATGCCGGTATTTCATGTGTAAGGTCATATAATTTTAAATCGGGTGATACACCCATTGCTACACCTTTCATGGCAGATACTGCTCCATCTTTCAATCCAAAATCAGATTGAAATACTACAATCTTATTCTGCGAATCTGCGGCATTAAAAACAAAAATGAATACGATAGCAACTAATGCCTTACTAAAAAGTTTATTCATAAAAACTTTATTTGTACAAAAATAAAAATCCGAAAACGAGTTCCGGATTTTTATTAATTGTTGAATATTTAATTAATCATTAAAAGTTAAGTGACAGTTTGGTAAACAAACGGCGACCATTAAAGCCCATTTGCACAGAATCCCATGGACCACCTGATTCATTATCTAAGCCATATCCTTTTGCAGATTGAACAATGCCCAAATTTGGATGAACATTAAATAAGTTATCAGCTCCAATAAACAATGTTACTTTCTTACTGAATTTGAAAGAAGCATACACATCGGTTGTGATCTTGTGATTATAATTGAAAATTTCAGGCACATATACACTTGGGTCAGCATCGCTTGGAACCTGTGGATTAATACCAGAATAGTTTGGATTATCTCCGGCAGGTGACGAGCCATCTCCAAAACCTGTAAGCACTATTTTTCCATAAGAAGTAAAGTGTGCACCAAATCCAACACTACCAGTTGTATAATCTATCCCCAATGAAAATTTACTTTTTGGAGCAGATGCTTTCAGGAAATATTCTTCCCTGTCGCTGTAAAATGTTTTTTGATGAAGTTTGGTATCATTTAAAGCAGAAGGAACATGAATAGCATCAATAGTGATGCTTTGAATATTACCGGCTAATAACAACCGGAAAGATTTGTTCTCCCATTTAGTATTGTAATCTGCCACGATATCTACACCATAATTTGTTGTGTTAACTGCATTGGCAAAAAATTGTGCAGTGGATACATCAGCAGGAAATTGGGAAAGAAACGCTGGATTCAACGTACCATCATCTTTTGAAAATAATCCTGATAATACTACCCTGTCTTTTACTTTTACCATATAACCATCGATAGTGAATGTTAGCTCTTTAATTGGTTTATATGTAAACCCGATACTGGCGTTGAAAGAAGTTTCTTCTTTTAAAGGAGGAATACCGGCAGCTTTTGCAATGCCACTGGTATTAGGTGCAATCAGCGACTGTACCAACTGTCCATTGCTAAATGAGGTGAGTGTATTACTGAAATGAATCTGCGCCAGTGATGGTGCACGGAAACCGGTGCTTACTGAACCACGGATATTAAAGTTATCGGTTGCTTTAACACGGGAGGCCAGTTTGAAAGTACTTACAAATCCAAAATCAGAATAGTTTTCCACCCGTACGGCTCCATCTACTAACCAGGTTTTGGTTACATCAAGAGCAGCATCTGCATAACCTGCTATTACGCTACGATTAGCTTTTACCGCATCTGTATTACTAAAACCGGGGAAACCCTGTGAACCGGAAGCTGGTTGCCTGTTTTCATCTACATTAGGATAATACACCTCGTTGGGTGAATATCCTTTATAGGATTTATCCTCACCTGAATAAATGGTATATCGCTCATACCTGAACTCAGAACCTAAGGCCAGGTTCAATCCCTCACCAACTGTTTTGATGGATTTATTAAAATCAAGGTTCAATGTGTTTTGCAAAAGATTAAATCCACCATCATCAAAATGGTTAGGAGAAGACTGACCAATGATAGAAGCATTAAAAGTTTTATCACCATAATAATGAAAATCGTTATAACCAAGATTATTACTCAAATCCCAGGTCCAGTCATGTGTCATTTTACCTTTTACACCTGCAGCAAAAGCCGCATCGGTAATATGGGTTTGAATATGCGGGTTATAATAAATTTCTCCATCATTAGCTGTACGCATAATAGATGGAACCATTATCAAATTGCCTTGTGCATTCACCGGAAAACGTTCAGGTTTGGCACTCCAGTTACGTGTATAAGCAAAGGCATCTGATGATTTATAGTTATACCCGCCAAAAGAATAGAAGCTTGTATTCTTGCTTTCATTAAATGGAACTTCTAAATTATAAATTCCACCTGCAGTAGTTAAAGACGCATCACCAAATGCCCTGCGGCTGCTATTAATGTATTGCAAAGAATTTTTATTGGTAGCCCAATTGGTTGTATCAGCCTGGCGATATGTTTTACCCTGGTTTAAAAAATTGAATGAATAATTGATAAAACCACCATTATTACCCAGTTTGTTTCCATTATTTAAAGAAAAAGTAAAAGTATTACCATCAATGGGGCCTGCAGCGTAATACTGATTGCCTGCATTGAATTTTCGGGCATTAAATTTTGTATCCCAGTAACCACTCCATCCTGCATTTACAGAAAGGTGATTCACATCTTTTTTAAGGATGATATTGATTACACCGGCTATCGCATCAGAACCGTATTGAGCAGAAGCACCATCTCTTAATATTTCCAGGCGGTCAACAGACGCCTGCGGAAATCCATTCATATCCACACCGGAACTACCACGGCCACGTGTACCAAACAAACCAACAAAAGCTGTTGGATGACGGCGTTTCCCGTTAATCAATACCAATGTAGATCAGGTGTAAGACCACGTAATGTACCCACATCAATATGATCTGCACCATCGGCCCCGGTTTGTTTGTTATAGTTGAAAGAAGGAGCGGCAATATTTAATACAGAAGTTAAATCTGTTTTAGCTGTAAGTAATCCTATTTGATTAATCCTGATTATATCTACCGGAACGGCTGTTTCTAATTTTGCCCTGCCGCCGCCACGGGTGCCTACAAATACTACTTCACTTAATTCGGTTTGTACCGGCTGAAGTGAAACGTTAATGGTTGACTTGCCATTAATATTTATTTTTTGAGATTGATAACCTACAATACTAAACTCAAGTACATCTTTACCGTCTGCCTGTATGCTGAACATGCCATTATTATCGGTGGATGTACCTGCATTGGAACCTTTAATATTAACCGAAACACCGGCGAGCGGATCACCTTTTGCATCGGTTACTTTTCCGGTTACAGTTTGTTTCTGTGCCAATAATGTTGTGGAGCACAGCAATGCCATAAAAAAAACAGTCAATTGCTTTAATTGTCTCATAAATTAAACTTTGGTAATAGAAAGAATTGAAAGAATGTTATTCTTCAACTGGAAGCATACGTTGGTTAGTTTCTCATGGATGGTGCACCAAATAAAAAATAAATATAGGGCATCCTCCTGCATTCAAAAAAAATTTAAAGGGCAAATGACAAATCGTTTACAAAATAAAAAGGGTGCAAAATTTTGCACCCTTTTTATTTTGATATAAAAGTGTTTTAAAATTTGAAAGTTACTGAAGCATTAAAGATAGTGCCCAATTGACTAAACTGTGAACCATTATATCCTAAAATGCGGTAGCGGCCGCTGAAACTTAATAATCCTTCCAAATAATCCTTGGCTGTAGCGTTACCCAGAATTTTTTGCCCATTGCTATTTAAAGATTCTAAGTTCCACTTAGGAAGAACATTAAAAATGTTATTAATCGTCACAGATGCTGATACCTTACTCGTAATATCATAGCCAATATTCAAGTCAGTAACAACAGCTGTCTTAAATTTCTGACGGATATCATTCATAACGTTACGGCTATTTGCTGAATTACCTGGGTCAGGGTTCAAAAGCAAACTTGCATCATTAGCTAATGATGATAGGTTTCTATATTTATCCCCATTATCGAGATCCTGGAATTTAGTTGTACCAAATAGTGTATTGGTAATATTAAAACTCCATTTCTCAACATTTAAGTCTAACCCAAGTACTGTTTTATATTTTGGGCGACTTTCAGTTAATAAAGACCTGATTTGTGCACTAAGAATATCTCCACCGGCATCGCTAATGGCTTTAGGGTTATTAGGACTACCCAAAATTTCATTAGATATAGTTACATTACCGGCAACATTAATACCCAGTTTTGCTTTACCCAAAGGAATATTGCGGTAGCTGGCAACGTAATCAATACCACTGGTTCTTGTTTTAATACCATTAATAAAGAAGTTAGCCTGTACTACACCGGCTGCCTGAAGAATTTGATATAACTGGGTACTTGGATCGTCTGTTGAAATTGAAGAGCTATAAACTATTCTGTCTTTAATAGTAATATTATAATAATCTACCGTTAAACTTATATTCTTATTGGGGTTAAATCCAATACCAACAGTATAGTTATCAGATTTTTCAGGCTTCAATCTTGGAACACCTAATAAGAAAGCCTGCTTACTCCTGTTATTAAATAAACCGGAGAGTTGAATTGTTCCCTGTACAAAAGATGCTTGTGTTGATTGAGCATAAATTTGATGCAGGGTTGGTGCACGGAAACCCGTTGAAGCAGAACCACGAATTACAAACTTATTATCGGGTGTTTTATAACGGGTAGATACTTTCCAAACAGAAGCATTACCAAAGTCACTGTACTTTTCAGTTCTGAATGCTCCGTTTAATAAGAAATCTTTTGTTATATCCCAGCTTGCATCTACATAAGCACCAAAGTTAAAACGGCTGTTGGTAGAGGCATTTTCAGCACGGATACCAGGGAATGAGTTAGCTCCTTCTTTAGAATAAGAAGCTGTGTCACCGGAAATAATCTTATATGTTTCATTCCTTATCTCTGTACCAAATGCTAAACTGAAATTATCGGTAAGTGATTTGGATACATCGTAGTTACCAATTAAATTGGTAAAACGGAAACCGCCTGGTTTAAATGCGGTAGGGCTGGCTGTTCCCAATGAACGGTTCACGGTATTTTCAACAGTATATAACTGCTGGTTGCCTCCCATGGTGAAACTTACATCATGTTTCCATCCATTTTTTTCAGATTTAACACCAAAAGTTGCGTTGTAATCCAAAAGATCTCCTTCAAAACTTGGGCGGTATCCAATATATCCCTCATACAAAGGATCATTGCCACCGGTATAATTGGGAGCACCTGGAATTCTGTTGTGCAGTAAACCCGCATCTGTTCTCCAGTAAGGTGTTCGGAAATTGGCATTACTGATGGCTTTTTTTGCAACGAGACCGGCATTACTGTAAAACATTCCGTTTTCACCAATAGGAATACCTAAATTATAATTGAATTTAGCAGCAGTTATTTCACCAGTACCATTGGTGTTATTGGCATTTGGATATTTAGTCAGATAAGCATCAATTGCTGCATCAGTAGACGGGTCACCTCCAAAAATATATTTTTCAGTTGGCCTGTGTATAATACCAGAACGAACTGCATTATTCTGCTGACTAAAATCAACGGTATAATTAATAAATCCTCTGCTTGAAATATTAGCACCGCCATTATAGGCAATACCGTAAGTTCCACCATCACCCTTGCCGGTTACACCACCTTTTAAAGTGAGCGAACCATACTGGAACCTGTCTTTTAAAATTACGTTCATAACACCTGCAATAGCATCAGAACCGTATTGCGCAGAAGCACCATCACGAAGGATCTCTACTCTTTTAATTGCATCTGTGGGGATAGCAGAGAGGTCTGCGCCAGTTTCACCACGGCCAGGTGAAAACTGCACATACAATAATGAACTCAGGTTTTTTCTTTTGCCATTGATAAGAATCAATGTGCGGCTTGGACCAAGATTTCTGATCTCGTATGGATCTAATAATGTAGTGGCATCGTTAACAGGGGTATTAACTGTGTTAAAAGACGGCACCCGGTATTGGAGTGCTTTGTCAAAAGTAGTTTGCCCGGTTGTTTTTAAAACACTTACATCAAGGTTATCAACCGGCAAAGGAGTGGTTGCGGATGAACGGGGTAATGCACGGCTACCAGTAACAATGATTTCATCCAGGTTACTGTTAACAGCAACTAATTTTATTGCCAAACTACTGGTTGAGTTAGCAATGGTTACTGATTGGGTAGTAAATCCTACATAGGAGAATTCTAATACTGCCCTGTTACCTGGAATGTTGATCGAAAATTTACCTTCTGCATCGGTAGAAGTTCCAGCGTTACTGTTCCTGATTTTTACAGAAACTCCTGATAATGGGTTGTTGCTGGCATCTGTTACCGTTCCGGAAACAGATAATTGTGCCATTGCTGCTAATGGTGCTATAAATAATAGCAGCATTAAAAAATGCTTTTTCAATAATCTCATAATGTTGTCAGTTTTTAGTCAAGAAAGCTGTTGATTGTTTACCGCATTCTATAATGCGGGCTGATAAATTTAGGCTAAGTTGGCAATTTGAACAAACTCACTCTGGATAATTTTACACAACGCTGACACAGAATGGGGTATTATGCATTTTCAGTATCATACCGGTCAACAGATTCAATACCCGGTAATGACTTGAGACGATTTACGAGATTTTCCAGTTCATCCTTGTCATGAACAAAAAGTTTAATATTTCCTTCAAACACACCTTCTTTTGCTTCGATTGTAATGGCACTAATATTAATACGAAGCTCTGCAGAAATGAGATTGGTGATTTTGCTAACCACCCCCACATCATCTAATCCTTTTATTTTAATAACGGTAAGGAAGGAAATCTCTTTGTTTTTAACCCATTTTGTTTTTACCACACGGTGTCCATAGTTTGCTAAAAGTTTTGCTGCATTAGGACAGTTAGTTCTGTGAATTGTCAAGCCTTTGCCCGTTGTAACAAAACCAAACACATCATCACCGGGAATGGGCTTGCAACAAGCAGCAAGATTATATACAATCTTATCACTGCTTTCTCCAAAGATGATCAGTTCAGCATCTTTCTTATTGCCCGACTTTAATGTTTCTTCTTCTTTTGGTTCAAGCTTAACTGGCTTTGGAGGAACAATTTTATCACCCATTACCTGGAAATCTTTCAGGTCTTTAAGATCAATCGTTTTAATAGCGATCTTATAATAAAACTCCAGCGGGGATGGTAATTTATAATGAGTTACCAGTTCATCAATGTTATGCTGGTTAAAAGCTACACCTAATTGTTCCAGTTTACGCTGGAGCAGATATTTTCCTTCATCTGCAATCTTTCTTTTCTCCTCTTTAAGTGCGTCTTTAATTTTTGTTTTGGCTTTGGCTGTAACAACCAGGTTCAACCAATCTTCTGTTGGTTTTTGTTTGGCAGAAGTAATGATTTCGATCTGGTCACCACTCCTCAGCTTATGACCAATGGGTACCAGCTTATGATTCACCTTTGCACCTATACATTTACTTCCCACCATACTGTGAACGGAGAAAGCAAAGTCCAATGCAGTAGCCCCGGTTGGTAACATCTTTACATCACCTCTTGGAGTATATACATAAATCTCTTCTGTAAGAAAAGATGTTTTAAAGTCCTGTAAAAAATCAAGTGAATTAGATTCGTGGTTGTTTAATGCTTCCCTTATTTGCTGGAACCATTGTTCAAATCTTCCCTCTTCACCGGAACCTTCTTTATATTTCCAGTGAGCTGCCAAACCTTTTTCAGCAATTTCATTCATACGCTTGGTACGTATCTGCACTTCCACCCATTTACCCTGCGGACCCATCACCGTTGTATGCAATGCTTCATAACCATTGGCTTTGGGATTACTTAACCAGTCACGTAAGCGTTCAGGCGAAGGATTGTATTCATCTGTGATCATGGAATAAACTTTCCAGCAATCTTCTTTTTCTTTTTCCGGCGGAGAATTGAGTATGATACGAATGGCAAACAAATCGTACACTTCTTCAAAAGAAACAGCTTTCTTTTTTATTTTATTCCAGATGGAGTGAATGCTTTTTGGACGGCCATAAATTTCAAAGTTGAAATTACCCTGCTCCAGTTTTTCTTTGATAGGCCGGATAAATTCGTTGATGAACCTTGTTCTTTCCCTTCTTGTTTCTGCCAGTTTTTGTGCAATCTCACGATACGCCTCCGGCTCCAGGTATTTCATGGCAAGGTCTTCCATCTCTGTCTTAATATTATACAAACCCATGCGATGAGCCAATGGAGCATACACATAAACAGTTTCAGAAGAAATTTTCAACTGCTTCTCCACTTTCATGCTGTCCAGCGTACGCATGTTATGAAGACGATCAGCCAGTTTAATTAAAATAACTCTTGGGTCATCTGTCAGCGTCAGTAATATTTTTTTAAAATTCTCTGCTTGTTGGGTAGTATTGGCATCAACAACATTGGAGATTTTAGTAAGCCCATCGATAATACGGGCAATCTCGGACCCAAACTCTCTTTCAACATCTTCCAGGGTAACATCAGTGTCTTCAACCGTGTCATGCAAAAGAGCACAAATGGTGGAGCGAATACCTAAACCAATCTCCTCCACACAAATCATGGCCACCGCCAAAGGATGGGTGATATAAGGTTCCCCGCTTTTACGACGCATGGTTTTATGGGCATCTGCCGCCATTTCAAAGGCAGTACGTATGAGTTCCTTATCGCCGGGCTTAAGTTTGGATTTTAAAGCCCGTAAAAGGGAACGGTACTGACGCAGGATTTCCTTTTTTTCCTGATCTCCGGTGAGGTTGTATTTCGCTATTTCAACAGGTTCGGCCATATCAAGTTTACGAATTTACACAAATCATCTTGCTTTTCTGTATTAGAGTGAATTACCCTACCTTTGCGCCTCGAAAAAAAAGTTGACTGGTTTAATAGTTTAATGGTTTAAAAATTAACTCCTCCCCGGAAATTAACTTTAAACTTTCAACCCTTAAACCTTTAAACTTACTTGCGGATGTGGCGAAACTGGCAGACGCACCAGACTTAGGATCTGGCGGAGCAATCCATGTAGGTTCGATTCCTATCATCCGCACATTCAAAGTTGAATGTTTAAGGTTCACTGTTTCAAGTTGACCTTGAAATATGAAAAAACACTTTAAACTTTTTAAAGCATTACAAATGGCAACAGTAACCAGAGAAAACGTAAGCTTATTAACGGATAAGCTGAGTGTAAAAGTGAACAAGGAAGATTATTTTCCTTCTTTTGAAAAAGCATTAAAACAATATGCAAAAGTGGCTAACATTCCGGGATTTCGTAAAGGAATGGTGCCAACCGGTGTGGTAAAGAAAATGCATGGCCCGGCTATTTTTGCTGATGAGGTAATTAAAAGTGTGGAGAAAGGATTGAGTGATTTTATGGTGAAGGAACAGTTAGATATTTTTGCCCAGCCTTTACCGGTTGACAGCGATGCTTCTAAAATGAATATGGATACTCCTGATGAGTACACGTTCAACTTTGAAATTGGATTGAAACCAAACTTTGAAATTGATGCATTAAAAAAATCAAAACTCACCAATTATAAAGTAACTGTTACGGATGAAATGGTTCAAAATGAACTGGACCGCCTGGTAATGCGCCATGGTAAAATGAGTGAAACGGAAACTGTTTCATCTGAAGACAATGTTTTGAATGTAAAGTTTGAAGAAACAGATAAAGACGGTAATCTAATTGAAGGTGGTGCTACCGGTGAAAATTCTTTATTAGTAAAATACTTCACTAAGAAATATCAAAAAGATTTGCAGGGCAAGAAAAAAGATGACGTAGTAAATCTGGAATTGAAAAAAGCATTTGAAGAGAAAGAACTGGATTGGGTACTGAGCGATTTAAAGATTAAAGAAGTAGAAGGTGCTGATGCAAAATTCTTCAACATGACCATTACTAAAGTAGGCCTGGTGGAGAAAAGAGAATTGAATGAAGAATTCTTTAAAGAAGTATATCCTTTAAAAGAAATTAAAACAGCTGATGAGTTTAAAGTTGCTTTAAAAGAAGAGATAGAAAATCATTGGGCTGCTCAAAGCCGTAATCACCTGCATCATGAATTGTATCATGTGCTGGTAGATGATACTAAAATGGAGTTCCCAGAAATGTTCCTGAAAAAATGGTTACAGACTGGTGGTGATAAACCTAAAACAGCCGATGAAGCAGAAGCAGAATACCCTGTTTTCAGTAACCAGTTAAAATGGACACTCATCAGCGATAAACTGATTAAAGAAAATAACCTGGAAGTTAACTCTGAGGAACTGCGCAACTATATGAAGCAGCAGGTAATGGGTTATTTCGGCCAAATGAACTTGGGTGAAAATGTGGAATGGTTAGACAGCTATGTTGACCGTATGATGAAAGATGAGCAACAGGTTGATAGTACCTACCGCCGTCTCATCACCGAAAAATTATTTAACTGGGCAGAAACTCAAATTACTCCGGTAGAAAAAGCCATCAGTGCAGAAAATTTTGGCAAGCTGCAACAGGAACATGAGCATCACCATCATTAAATAAGCTGCGAGCCGTGAGCTTTGAGTTGCGAGTAATAGTAGCAAGAATATTTTAAAAGCTGAAGAATTAACCTTCGGCTTTTTTATTATCCATTATCAATTGTCAACTATCAATTCGCTGATAAGTGTTCAAACATTTTCATTCCTGCACATTTGTTGATTGCTTTTTATGAAAATCTGCTGTTTAAGTTGTAATTTAACAGCTAATATAAATCTGTAATTCTCCTTTTCTTTTGAAAGGGACCATTCAAGATTGCTATGGCCACATCAAAACCGATTATTTCAGCCGGTTTCACTTACGAAACTTTAGAGGAAACATTAGACATTAAGCCAAAAGGCGCCCAACTGCATATTGGCATTCCCAAGGAAACATCATTTAATGAAAACCGGGTAACGCTTACACCGGAGGCTGTGGGTGTATTAGTAAGCAATGGTCACAGAGTGGTGGTGGAATATAAAGCAGGTGATGGCGCCAATTACCAGGATAAAGAGTATAGTGATGCCGGTGCAAAGATTGCCTACACAAAGAAAGAAGTATTTGAGTGTGACATGATCATTAAATCGGCTCCTGTAAGTGAAGTTGAATTAGAATTCCTTAAACCCAATCAAATCATCATCTCTCCCATCCACTTAGCGGTAATGAAAGCAGAGATATTGCAGAAGATGATGGAGAAAAAGATTACTGCTTTATCATTTGAAAATTTAAAAGATGATTCCGGGCACAATCCTATTGTAAGAAGCATGAGTGAGATTGCCGGTAGTGCGGTGATGTTGATCGCCGGTCAGTATTTGAGTAATGCCAATAATGGTAAAGGAGTTTTGCTGGGTGGTATCTCTGGTATTCCTCCAACAAAAGTTATTATTATCGGCGCCGGTATAGTAGGTGAATATGCAGCCCGTACCGCATTGGCAATGGGTGCCAGTGTAAAAATGTTTGACAATAATATCTATCGTTTAAAAAGAGTACAAAATAATATTGGTGTAAGAATGTGGACCAGTGTGATTGAACCCAAGATATTAGCCAAGCAATTAAAAACCTGTGATGTGGCAGTTGGTGCTTTGTCCTCAACAGGAGGAAGAACACCCATTGTAGTTACCGATGAAATGGTAGCTGCCATGCGGCCCGGAACTGTGATAGTAGATGTAAGTATTGACCGTGGTGGTTGTTTTGAAACTTCAGAGATCACTTCACATGAGCACCCTATCTTTTTGAAATACGGAGTGGTGCATTATTGTGTACCGAATATTCCTTCAGGATTTGCCAGAACCGCATCACAAGCTATCAGTAATGTATTAATGCCTTTGTTGCTGGAGATAGCACAGGAAGGTGGATTAGAAAACTTGCTATGGCATAAGATCAATATCCGCAATGGAATTTATTTGTTCAAAGGAGCATTAACAAATTTCCATCTTAGTCAGCGTTTTGATTTGAAGTATACTGATTTAAATTTGCTGATTGCCAGTAAGCGGTAAACCCCTGTACCTAAAAGGGTAAAAGAAGAAACTGCTAAGTTTTACCATTACTAAATAAAATGAGTAATTTTAATTGATGATTGATTACCGCAAAATAATAACTATTGAACCCGATAAACGGGGTGGCAAACCTTGTATTCGTAATATGCGTATCACAGTAGGTGATGTTTTAGGTTGGCTGGCAAATGGAAAAACACACACAGAAATTATTACTGATTTTCCTGAACTGAACAATGATGATATACTGGCCTGCCTGGCATTTGCTGCAGATAAAGAAAACCACAAAATCCTCATTTCATCTGCTGCATGATGAAATTATTACTTGACCAGAATATTTCTTTTCGGGTTACAAAATTTATTTTAGATAAATACCCCGGTTCATTACAGGTAAAAGAAGCAGGGCTCCAAAATGCTACTGATATTTTTATCAGGAATTATGCTAAAGATAATGACTTCGCAATTGTTACCCAGGATGATGATTTTAATAAGTACAATGAATTGTTTGGGCCACCCCCTGCTGTTATATGGATTCGGAAGGGAAATTTGAGTAACCAGGAAATTGCAGGTATATTGATTTCTAATTTTGACTTAATTGCTTCATTTCTTGCTGATATAAATGATAATAAGATTGGGGTGTTGGAGATAATTTAAATTTGCTGATTGTGGGTAAGCGGTAGACACATAAATCATCGTAAATAAACCATTTCATGGATTATATAAACTTACGAAATAAGAATCAACTCTCTTATGATAACTTGCTAATGGTAAAAGTTTTTCCATTTGTTTGGCTGGCCTTTGCTGGTGTTATGGCTTATTTGTCTGGATTCATTGGATTAATCTTTTTAGTACCAATGTCTCTTTTTGTAATTCTCTGGCTTCCCAAAAGTTTTTCGGCTGTTGATGTGTTTGTCAATTATGAAAAGAATTATTTTGAATTAAAAAACCTGAACGAAAAAATCACCAGAAAGGATTTTCATAATTTAAAATATTATACTAAAAGTTACGGGAGGCTTATAACATTACATTTTAATGATAATTCACGGTATTGTTTTGTGACAATAATTTATGGTGGAAGCAGAACAAGGCACTCAAAAATCGTATTAAAAATTCTGGATCGTATAATTGAAAACAACAAAGCAATTATTACCTGATTTATTTATAATCCCCAATTACCAACACTTCCTTACAAAACCCGTACTCCTGTTTATCATTACTGCTTACAATCACCAACCGATTGTTGCAATAATCTGCAATTAATTGCTGGTATTGTGCAATACCGCTTTCATCCAGGTTGGTACAAGGCTCATCTAAAAAAACAACAGGAACATCTGCAAAAATAGCTTGCGCCAGTTTTACCCTTTGCTTCATACCACTGCTGAAATAGCGAATTTGTTTGTGTGAAGCTTTTTCCAACCCCAGCACTTCAATAATTTTCTTAACTGTAAAACCGGGCAATAAACTTTTAAATTGAAAATGAAATTGCAGAAACTCTGTTAGCGTCATTTCTTCAATCAGATCGAAATAAGGAGCGCAGAAGGAAAGATGCTGGTAGAAATTAGCTGACAGATGACGGTTGACAGATGACGGTTGATTTTTTTCTGTCAACTGTGGACTGTCAACTGTCAACTCAACGTTTCCTTCACTATGATCAATGGCTCCGGCTATTACCTGCAGTAAAGTGGATTTACCTGATCCGTTAGGTCCTGTAATAGCATAATGAACACCGCTTTCAAAGCTGTAGTTTACATGCCGGAATATCCACTCCCGGTTGAAACGTTTGCCAACATCAGAAAGCAATATCTTCATTCAATCCATCTTTGGTGAAACGGCGGATGATGCCTGCCCGTGAAGTTTTTACAAAAGAAAGTATTTCATCTTTAACCGGTCCGGGTTCTACTTCGTTTTCAATAATATTTAAAGCAGCAGATGTAGTATGGCCATGTACAAACAATATGTGATAGATTTTAGATATCTGATCAATTGTTTCTTTTGTGAAGTTCCGGCGCTGTAAGCCCACTACGTTGATACCTATATAACTTAATGGTTCACGGGCTGCTCTCACAAAAGGTGGTACATCTTTACGGATGGCACTTTGCCCGGCAATATAAGTGTGTGCTCCAATTTTAGTAAACTGGTGTGCGCCTGTCATTCCGCCAATAATAGCGTAATCGCCTATATCAATATGACCGGCAAGGTTTACACTGTTGGCCAGTATAACATTGTTACCAATAATGCAATCATGTGCTACGTGGGCATAAGCCATCAGCAGGCAATTATTGCCAACAACAGTTTTCCATTTATCAGTAGTACCTAAGTTTACCGTAACACATTCCCGAATCACGGTATTATCGCCAATTTCTGCAGTAGTATTTTCTCCACGATATTTTAAATCCTGTGGAATGCCACCAATAACAGCACCAGGATGTATTTTACAGTTTTTCCCGATTCTGGCGCCAGGCATAATAACTGAATGACTCATTACATGAGTACCATCGCCAATAACAGTATCGTCATGAATAACGGCAAATGGTTCAATAGTTACATTATTACCTATCTGAGCTTTCGGGTCAATATGAGCCAATGTGCTTATCATTCGTTTTTCTTGGGGCGTTTTACAATTTGTGCAGTCAAATTGGCTTCAGTTACCAATTTGTCGCCAACATAGATTGTTCCCTTCATTTCACAGATGCCGCGGCGGATTGGACTCACTAATTCCATCTTCAATATCAACGTATCACCCGGAACAACTTTTTGTTTGAATTTGCAATTATCGATCTTTAAAAAATAAGTATCATATTTATTTTCAGGATCATCTTTTGGAATGGCCAAAATGCCTCCTGCCTGTGCCAATGCTTCTACTTGTAACACACCCGGCATTACACAGTTACCCGGGAAATGACCGGCGAAGTATGGTTCGTTATAGGTTACATTCTTGATGGCTATTACATGTTTTTCATCCAACTCAATCACTTTATCGATCATGAGGAAAGGATAACGATGCGGCAGAATATTTTCTACTGCCTGCACATCATATACAGGTGTTTTGGACGGATTATAAGCTGGTATATCTAATTTGTGCTTATTCTTTTTAATATGCTCTTTAATCTTTTTGGCAAATGCCACATTGCTGGCATGCCCCGGACGATTGGCTATAACATGTGCTTTGAATGGATAACCCACCAATGCCAGGTCACCAATCATATCAAGCAATTTATGGCGTGCAGGTTCATTGGGAAAACGAAGCTCAAGATTATTAAGAATGCCTTCATCACTCACCTTTACATCCTTACGGTTAAAGAGTTTGCTCAGGCGTTTGATCTGGTCTTCCGTTACAGGCTTATCAACTACTACAATAGCATTGTTGATATCACCACCCTTAATCAGGTTATGCTCCACCAAATATTCCAGCTCATGAAAGAAACTGAAAGTACGGCAGGGAGCTATTTGTGTATTGAATTCGCTGATGTCGTATAGGGTAGCATGTTGTGTACCCAATACCGGAGAATTAAAATCGATCAGCGTATTAACCCGGTAAGTATGATATGGAAGGGCCACCATCTCCACCTTTTTCTTTTCATCAACAAATGTGATGTTATGATCAATGGTATAATAGATCTTCTTTGCATCCTGCTGCTGGGTACCTGTTTTGGTGAGTACTTCCACAAAAGGAGCAGCACTGCCATCGAGGATCGGCACTTCATCGCCATCCAGTTCAATCAAAGCATTATCGATACCTGTACCTACTAAGGAAGCCAGCAAATGTTCAATAGTACTCACCTTGGCGCCGTTTGCTTCCAGTGTTGTGCTACGCATGGTTTCTGTTACATTATCCACATCTGCCTTTACTTTAGGCTGACCCGGAAGATCAACCCGCTGGAAAACAAAACCGGTGTTGGGTTCAGCAGGTTTAATCGTCATATTAACCGATTGACCGGTATGAATTCCTACACCGGAAATTGTTATAGACTCTTTTATGGTATGCTGAAAGTGCTGTGTGCTTCCGTTCATATTCTCCATAGCCACGAAAATAGGAAATATCAGGGATTATCGTTTAAAACTAAGGAGTGTTTGGTTAATGGATTATTAATGTAAAAGCCCCGTCTGAATACCGACGAAGGAGGGAGTCTGGCGGGTACAGAAAGATAAATTTATTTCTATGAAAAGATGTTCAATAATGTTACGAACGATGAAGTGAGTGACACAACCGTCGTTGCTCATTGTATCTTCAGTTCGTCCAATAATTAAAAAAGAAAAAATTATACACTGGCTTTCTCAGCAAGTAACTGCTTCACTAAATTCTCCAATTCCATAATCCTCTTTTCCAGCTCTGGTAAGTTGCGGAAGATGGCCTGGCTGCGCAGCATAGAAGTATAATCGTAAGCAGGGCTTCCGGTTACTGCTGTATTGGGATTTTTAACCGATTTACTTACGCCGCTTTGTGCATTTATTTTAGTGCCATCAGCAATTTGAATATGTCCTACAACTCCGGCTTGTCCACCAATCATTACATTATTACCTACTTTAGTACTGCCGCTAATGCCTGCCTGTGCAGCAATCACGGTATTGTTACCCACTTCCACATTATGAGCAACCTGGATCAGGTTATCTAATTTAGCACCGGCTTTAATAACAGTAGAACCCATTGTAGCACGGTCAATAGTGGCATTGGCACCAACTTCCACATTATCTTCTATCACTACATTTCCAATCTGCGGAACTTTTTTATAGCTGCCATCAGCCTGCGGAGCAAAACCAAATCCATCACCACCAATAATACTGCCGGCATGAATGATTACGTTTTTGCCAATCACACAGTCGTGGTAAATTTTTACACCTGGATGTAAGATGGTATTATCAGCAATGCGTACGTTTTCACCAACATACACATGCGGGAATATTTTTACATTGTTACCAATCACTGCTTTCTCGTTAATGTAAGAGAAGGCACCTACAAAAACATTTTGTCCAAGATTAGCGGTTTTGGCCACATAGCTTGGTTCCTGTTTGCCGCTTAATTGCTGGGTCATCAGTTCCTGGTATTTGCTTAACAGCGTAGCAAAAGCTGAATAAGCATCGGGAACTTTAATAACCGTGGGAGTGATGGCTTGACGTAATTCCTGGCTCTCGTTTATTAATAAAACGGAAGCCTGGGTAGTATATAAATATTCTTCGTATTTGGGATTGGCCAAAAATGCCAGCTGGCCTGCAGTGGCTTCTTCAATTTTTCCAAACGAACTGACAGCGGCTTCGGGGTTTCCCTCGATTTTACCATTGACCAGCAAGGCTATTTGCGTGGCAGTAAATTGCATCTATAATCGCATTATTATCGTTATCATCCGTGATGTCCTGCAGCCTCTAATGTATGAAAATACAAAAAAGCTGATTTCCAGCACTTATGAGTTAAAGATTTTTACTCTGGGTAGCAAAAATAGTGTTTTTTAACCGGGCCGGTAATATCCTGCTGAATGAGGGCATTGTCCACATTAGAGATATCTCTTACCGTTCCATCCTTGTACAGGATATGAATGTTTTCATGACCCACATTATAGGTGCGGTTTTCGGCTATTCCATCAAAAACAAAATAGTTGGCATCTTCAATACTGATGCTTAATCGTTCAGCTATTTCCTGCAGTTTAGATAGTTTAACTGCATTGCTCACCGGATTTTCCAAAAATTTAAGCTTCAGTAATTTTCGCTCCACTAACCAACGGCAAAGGGTTGATAATATTTTATCAGGATAGTTAATCCAGTTTTTAATAGCACTCAGTACATCATAATCATCCAGCAGGCAGAATTTATCCAGATTACTTTCAATAACATGTCTACCATCTGATTCTAAAAAGAAATTGAGATTGGTTGAATTGGAAAGATTTCTTACGCCAGTTTTCGACAGCGATTTTGCTCTTGATAAAATTCGTACCAGCATTTCTTCCGAACTCAATACTGTTTTATGCAAATAGGCCTGCCAGTACATGAGGCGACGGGCAACCAAAAATTTTTCAATGGAATAAACGCCTTTCTCCTCAATCATCAGTTCGCCATTATGAACAACGAGCATTTTTAAAATACGATCGTAACCAATTACTCCTTCTGTAACTCCGGTGAAGAAACTGTCACGGGTTAAATAATCCATACGGTCAACATCCAACTGACCGGATATAAGCTGATGTAAAAATTTTTTAGGATGATTACCAGTGAAGATGTCGATAGCCGTTTGCAATTGTCCTTTAAATTCTTCATTCAGCTTCTTCATGATCAGCAAACTGATTTCTTCATGATGCACATCTTCTATTACCACTTTTTCTAATGCATGACTAAAAGGACCATGACCAATATCGTGTAATAAGATGGCGATTTTAGCTCCTGTCTCTTCATCAGCAGTAATTTCAACTCCTTTACTTTTTAACTCATTTAATGCATTGCTCATTAAATGATAAGCTCCCAATGCATGATGATAACGGGTATGCACTGCACCGGGATAGACCAAACTTGCCATAGCTAATTGATGAATACGGCGTAACCGCTGATACCAGGGATGACTGATAACCCGGAAGATTAAATCAGTATCAATCGTAATGAATCCATAAACCGGGTCGTTTATAATTTTGCGGAAACCCATGCGCTGCATTCAAAGTGTTAAAAAATAATTTTTAAAGGGGAACAAATGTACAAAGCAGCAAACGGATAAAATAATTTTATTAGTTTGGGGGTTGATGGGAACGAAGTCTGACGTATGATGTATGATATATGATGGTTTAATTGTTTGATGGTTACTTTGCAGCTCAACAATCTAACAATCCAGCCATCCAACAATCAACCAAAAACAATAAACTACAAACCATAAACATGTCTTTAGCTAAAATACTTTGGGTAGATGATGAAATAGAAAGTTTACAATCGCAAAAATTATTTTTAGAAAATAAGGGCTACGAAGTACACACCCTCACCAATGGGTTTGATGCTATTGACTATGTAAAAGATAATCCGGTAGATGTGGTACTGATGGATGAAACGATGCCCGGCCTAACAGGTTTGGAAACTTTAGCCAAAATAAAAGAAGTAAATCAACAGATACCGATTGTGCTCATCACCAAAAATGAAACAGAGAATTTGATGGATGAAGCGATTGGGTCACAGATAAGTGATTATTTGATTAAGCCGGTTAATCCTAACCAGGTATTGCTGAGTTTAAAAAAGATCATTGATAACAAACGGTTGGTTTCTGAGAAAACAACGATGGCTTACCAGCAACAGTTTCGCAATTTATTTGTTGCTCTCAACAGCAATCCTAATTATAATGAGTGGATGGAGATTTATAAAAAACTTATTTATTGGGAACTGGAAATGGAAAAGAGTGATAGTCCTGAAATGCGGGAAATTTTTCAAACACAAAAAAGTGAGGCCAATACAGAATTCTTCAAATTCATTTCCAGGAATTATTCTAAATGGGTTGGTCCTAAAAGCGGAGAGGCTCCAATCATGAGTCACACATTAATGCAGTATAAAGTTTTGCCACACCTGGAAAAAGGAACACCGTTGTTTTTTATTTTAGTTGATAATCTCCGTTTTGATCAGTGGAAAGCAATTCAGCCAATTTTTGCAGAAAGTTTCCGCATGGTAGAGGAAGAAACATTCTATTCCATTTTACCCACCGCTACTCAGTATTGCCGCAATGCCATATTTGCCGGCCTGATGCCGGTTGATATAGAAAAACAAAATCCTGTTCAATGGAAAAACGATGATGAAGAAGGCGGCAAGAATTTATTTGAAGAAGAGTTTTTCAAATCACAACTGAGAAGACTGAAAAAAGATAATCTCAAATTCAGCTATACAAAAATTCTTAATCACCAGGATGGTCAGCGATTGGTGGATAATATTCATAACCTGATGCAGAATGACCTCAACATAATCGTGTACAATTTTGTAGATATGCTGAGTCATGCCCGAACTGAAATGGAAGTACTGAAAGAATTGGCTAACGATGAAATGAGTTACCGATCTATCACCGCCAGTTGGTTTGAACATTCACCATTACACCAGGCATTAAAGAAAATAGCTGATAAAAAAATCACTCTTGTGTTAGGAACCGATCATGGCAGTGTAAGAGTAAAAACACCAGCTAAAGTTATTGGTGATAAGCAAACCACTACCAATCTCCGCTACAAGCATGGAAGAAATTTAAACTATGAACCCAAAGACGTACTGGCTTTCCGTGATCCGAGAGAAGCTGGTTTGCCTGTTCCTAATATAAACTCATCATACATATTTGCTAAAGAAGATGTTTTTCTTTGCTATCCGAATAACTACAATTATTATGTAAACTATTACCGCAATACTTTTCAGCATGGAGGAGTGAGTTTGGAAGAAATGATCATTCCTGTTATACGAATGACGAATAAGTAACCCTAATCCTCTGAAGGGGGAACAATAACTTACTAAGATGTTGTGGAAAATAAATTAAACAATCACTCATTATACTTAACCCTACTTTGATAATTTTGTATTACTCCATAACCCCCCTTTAGGGGATGGGGGTTTCATGAAATACGTACAAAGTACCTTGGATAAAATTGAGAAAGTGGTAGAAGAAGCCGGATACGTTATCCGTTACGAAAGAGGCACCTTCCAGAGTGGCTATTGCATACTGCAGCAAAAGAAAGTAGTGGTGCTCAATAAATTTCTGCAAACCGAAGGCCGCATTAATACCGTTATTGATCTTATGCCTCAATTGAAAGTTAATATTGACACACTCACACATGAATCTCAAAAAGTTTATGAGGAAGTGATGACACTGAATGCGGAGAAGTAGTTTGTGGTTTGTAGTTTATGGTTTGTGGTTAAACTATGGGTGATGCCGACTGCCAGTTAAAGATTATCAAACTTCACCCGCCACTCACAACTCGCAGCTTTCTTCCTAAATTTGACCTGTGTCAGCTCCTCCATTAAAAATTACTTTTCTCGGCACCGGTACCAGCAGCGGTGTACCTATGATTGGTTGTGATTGTGAAGTATGTACATCTCCCAATAAAAAAGATAAACGGCTTCGTTCAAGTATATTGGTGCAATCACCTGCAACAACTTTGGTAGTTGATACCGGCCCTGATTTTCGTTACCAGATGTTACGGATTGGTTTAAAGCATTTAGATGCCGTGGTGTTCACACATCCGCATAAAGATCATATTGCCGGACTGGATGATATACGGGCTTTTAATTTCTTCAGTAAAAAGCCAATGGAGATATATGCCGATTCATTAACTGAAGAAGCCTTGAGGAGGGATTTTTATTATGCTTTTGCTGATTTTAAATATCCAGGCGTACCGGAGATGAAGCTGAATGAAATTGATCTCAGCCCATTTATGGTGGGTGATATTCCTGTGATACCGATACAGGTATGGCATCTCAAAATGCCTGTACTGGGTTTTCGTTTTGGCGATTTTACCTATATCACCGATGCCAATCGTATTGAACCTGAAGAAAAAGAAAAGATCATTGGCAGCCGTTATCTTGTTTTAAATGCCCTGCGTAAAAAAATTCATATCTCTCATTTTTCGCTGAGCGAAGCTGTTGAGCTGGCGCAGGAATTAAAAGTACCCACTGCTTATTTTACGCATATCTCTCACCAGTTGGGTAAGCATGATGATATCAACGAAGAGTTGCCTTTTGGAATTGAACTGGCTTATGATGGGCTTACAGTAGAACTTCCTTAAAAAATACCACAAACCGGTAATTGACTTTTGTCGTTTTCTTACTTACCTTTCTGATACTTATTTCCTAATCACAATACCTTTATCATGAAAAAAGAATGGATTAAAGACTATTTTACCTTCACCAAAAAAGAAAGAATTGGAGTATTGGCATTGATCGCTATTATTCTCATGTTGGTTTTCATCCCTTATTTATTTCCTTACTTAAAAAAGAAACAGGCTACCAACAAAACGGATTTTGAAAAAGAAGTTGCCAAATTAAAACAACTGCAAATCGATTCATCACAAAACAATCGTGGTTATACAAAAAGAGACTATGATGATGATGAAAGAGATTATTATCAGCCAATCAAAAGGAAGTATGAAGCAGAGGAAAATATTAAAGGTGAGTTATTTGTTTTCGATCCAAATACAGCGACTACTGAAGAATGGAAACGATTAGGTGTTAAAGAAAGAACTATTCAAACCATTCAAAACTATCTAAGCAAAGGTGGTAAGTTTCGGCAACCGGAAGATTTGTATAAAGTTTACGGTTTGAAACAAGAAAATGTTGCACGGATGATTCCTTATGTATCCATCCAACAAGAAGAAACAAATCCCTCATTCATTAAAGAACCTTCTCCAACTTTCGAAAACAAAAAATCAAAATCATTTACCGGAACCATCGAAATTAATTCGGCTGATACTTCTGCACTCATTGCTTTACCTGGAATTGGCAGTAAACTTTCTCAAC
The DNA here is from genome assembly GCA_016200915.1 of Sphingobacteriales bacterium. Classification (GTDB taxonomy): domain Bacteria; phylum Bacteroidota; class Bacteroidia; order Chitinophagales; family Chitinophagaceae; genus AWTP1-9. Next base: position 77,589 of record JACQDV010000023.1, on the reverse strand, counting down.
GCATCATCAGCTTCAGAGATAAATTAGGAGGCTTTAATTCAATTGATCAGGTTGGAGAAACATTTGGCTTACCCGATTCAACTTTTCAAAAAATCAAACCTAATCTCACCTGTAATAATTCTACTATCAAAAAGATCAACATCAATACTACTGATGTTGATGTGCTGAAAGCTCATCCTTATATCCGCTATGCATTAGCCAATGTCATTATTCAATACAGAACTGTACATGGCAATTACAATTCACTGAATGACCTCAACAAAATTTCTATGATGAATGAGGAGCTCTTTCGGAAAATTTCCCCTTATCTTACCACGGAAAAATAGCGACAAAATATAACCCTAACATTTGTTAGTTTTATATATCTTGCACCCCAATTCAAAAACCTATGCATTTTCAAACAGACGAGTTAACACAGCAGGTAGCTACCACAGCCAGAGATTTCGCCAATCAATATATAAAGCCACATGTGATGGAATGGGACGAAAGTCAGCATTTCCCTGTGGATGTTTTTAAAGAAATGGGGAAACTTGGATTGATGGGTGTACTGGTGCCGCATGAATATGGTGGTGCAGGTTTAGGCTATCAGGAATATGTGGCGATAATAACTGAGATAGCAAAAGTTTGCGGATCTGTTGGATTAAGTTTGGCAGCTCATAATTCACTTTGCACCGGTCATATTCTTGCTTTTGCTAATGAAGAACAAAAACAAAAGTATTTACCCAAACTGGCAACCGCTGAATTCATTGGAGCTTGGGGTTTAACCGAAGCAAATACAGGAAGTGATGCCGGTAATATGAAAACAACTGCTGTTAAGGATAGTGATCACTGGATCATTAACGGAACAAAGAACTGGATCACTCATGGCAGAAGTGGTGATGTGGCTGTAGTTGTTTGCAGAACAGGAGAACCAAGAACAAGCAGCAACGCCACTGCCTTTATTGTAGAAAAAGGAACTCCTGGTTTTAGTGGTGGAAAGAAAGAAAATAAATTAGGAATGCGGGCCAGTGAAACAGCAGAAATGATCTTTGACAACTGCCGCATACCCGATACCAACAGAATGGGTGAAGTGGGTGATGGCTTTCGTCAGTCATTAAAAGTGTTGGATGGCGGAAGAATCTCTATTGCAGCTTTATCATTAGGAATTGCCAAAGGTGCGTATGAAGCTGCTCTGAAATATTCCAAAGAACGTTACCAGTTTGATCAGCCTATCAGTAATTTCCAGGGAATATCTTTTAAACTGGCCGATATGGCAACAGAAATTATGGCGGCAGAATTATTAACGCTGCAGGCAGCTGACAAAAAGAATCATAAACTGCCCATGACCAAAGAAGCGGCAATGGCAAAATATTATGCCAGTGAAGTAGCGGTAAAAGTAGCCAATGATGCTGTACAGATATTTGGTGGTTATGGATACACCAAAGAATTTCCGGTAGAAAAACATTACCGTGATGCCAAATTGTGTACTATTGGGGAAGGAACCAGTGAAATTCAGAAATTAGTGATTTCAAGAGAAGTATTAAGACAATAACGATAGTCGCCTCTGGCGATTGCTTGCAAATGGTCCCGCTGTAATGGCGGGATTTTTTATTTGACTGAAAGTAGTAATTTGAAGTATCAAAATCAATTATAATGATTGTTTCTTCGCAAGAGCTGGTAAGTCATATTAAGAAACTTCATCTTGAACGAAAGGATGGGAAAGCAAGAAAGGAAAAAAGAAAGTCACTTACTCATAAAGAAAGAGTAGCTGTTTTAGAAAAAACAAATTACCGTTGTCATATATGCGGTACATCAGTAACTGTAAATGATTTCCAGGCAGACCATGTAAAGTCGTACATCTCTGGCGGAAATCATGCTATAGACAATTACCTTCCCAGTTGCTTTACCTGCAATAATTATAAATGGCATTACTTGCCTGAGGAAATACAAATGATTTTAAAGCTTGGCGTTTGGGCCAAAACACAAATTGAAAAAGAAACCTTGTTAGGAAAAAATATTGCTGAAGGGTTTGTCAAGCATGAACAACAAAAACTCAAAAGGAAATCAGAAAAGATTAAAAATATTTAACCCAAAGGGTCCGCTTCACTCTTAGCACCACCCAATAAATTATCAACCGCCCCTGCCAGCATCGGAAATTTTTCGGTAACAAAATCTTTAATGGTTTCTAAAACTTTCTTCGCCTGTTCATCTGTAAGACCGGCATTCGTTTTTAAACGTTCTACTAAATCGTTCATGGTTTATGGGTTGATTTGTTTATTGGTTTATTCTTTTAATAGTTTAAAGTTAGGGAATAAAAAACCGCTCTGTAAAACAGAACGGTAATTATTTCTTTACATCATACATCCTACTTCATACATCAGACATATCATTATGCTACTTTCAGCAGACTCATCTTGCTCTTATCAAATTTACGCTGTGCATAATCAAGCGTCAAAGTAAATTCTTTTGTTTTGGTAGAGGGCAGTTCAAACATGGCATCGGTTAATATGCCTTCACAAATACTGCGCAATCCTCTTGCTCCTAATTTATATTCCATCGCTTTATCCACCATAAAATTGAGCACTTCATCTTCAATATGGAGTTCTATACCTTCCAGGTCAAATAATTTTTTGTATTGTTTGATGAGGGAATTTTTTGGTTCGGTTAAGATAGAACGTAAGGTTTCTTTATCCAAAGGATTCAAATGCGTAACTACCGGCAAACGACCCAGCAATTCAGGAATCAAACCAAAAGATTTAAGATCCTGTGCATTTACATACTGCAGCAAATTCTTCTTCTGGAACTCCTGTAATTCTTTATTAACGTTGAAACCAATTGCCTGTGTATTGATACGACGGCCTATCACCCGGTCAATTCCATCAAATGCACCGCCGCAAACGAATAAGATATTTTGTGTGTTGATCTTTATCAGTTTTTGTTCAGGATGTTTTCTTCCGCCCTGTGGTGGAACCAGCACTTCAGTTCCTTCAAGCAACTTCAGTAATCCCTGCTGCACACCTTCGCCACTTACATCACGGGTGATAGATGGATTATCACCTTTACGGGCAATCTTATCAATCTCATCAATATAAACGATTCCTTTTTCAGCAGCAGCCACATCATAATTACAAACCTGTAACAAACGGGTTAATATGCTTTCCACATCTTCACCCACATAACCGGCTTCTGTAAATACGGTAGCATCAACAATAGCAAATGGAACATTGAGGAGTTTAGCAATCGTTTTGGCTAATAAAGTTTTACCGGTACCGGTTTCACCTACCATTACAATATTGCTTTTTTCTATCTCAACTTCGTTATCTGATTTCTGATTTAAACGTTTGTAGTGATTGTAAACTGCTACAGCCAGTACCTTCTTGGCATCATCCTGTCCAATTACATATTCATCCAAAAACTTCTTCACCTCCATCGGTTTTTTAACCGTCAGTTTAAATTGCGATGGATGATTTTCGTTGCGGATAAGTAATTCCTGTTCTATAATTTCCTGTGCATGCTCAACGCAGTTCTCACAAATGTGACCTTCCTGGCCGGCGATGAGAATTTTAACTTCATCACGGCTTCTGCCACAAAATGAGCAATGCAACGTACTTGATTTAGCCATCCGATGGTTGATTGATGCTGTAAAAATAAAAAAACCCCCGAAATGCAAGGGTTTTATTTATACTTATATAAGCTTTAGTTATAATTTATCCAGAATCTTATCTACTATGCCATAAGCTACCGATTCTTTAGCGTCCATCCAGTAATCACGGTCAAAGTCTTTCATTATCTGATCAACCGTTTTACCACAATTGTCTGCCAATATCTTAGCTCCCAGCTCTTTGGTTTTTTTCACTTGCTCTGCCATAATTTCTAAATCAGCACTGGTACCCCGGCCACCACCACTTGGCTGGTGAATCATTACCTCGCCATTCGGGAAAATAAAACGTCTGCCTTTTTTACCACCACTCAGCAAAATAGAACCCATTGACGCAGCCATACCCATACAAACAGTAGATACTGGTGACTTAATCATCTGCATAGTATCATACATCACCATACCACTGGTTACAATACCACCAGGACTGTTAATATAAAAAGTAATTTCTTTTCCCGGATCAACAGCATCCAGGTAAAGTAATCTTGAAGTAATATCTTTTGCACTTTTATCATCTACCACACCCCAAAGAAATATCTTACGCTGTTCAATAAATTTTTTATCAAACTGCCAGCCACTCATCATCTTCTCCATCGGTATCTCTACAGGCGATGGTGCTTCCGGTTCTTCATCATCAAAACGAAATGGTTTTCTATAATCAAAATTCATAATCAAATTTTTTGCGGAGTTAACTTAAAACTTTCAACCTAAAACTTAAAACTGTTTTTATTTCTCTTCTTTCAGTTTTCTTGGATTCATTACCAGCACCTCATCTACTAATCCATAGTCTTTTGCTTCCATCGCTGTCATCCAGAAATCACGGTCAAAATCTTTGGTGATTTTATCTACTTCCTGTCCGCTGTGAAAAGCAATAACATCATATAATTCTTTCTTCAGCTTCTTTACTTCATTTACGGTGATTAAAATATCACTGGCCTGTCCACCTGCACCGGCACTGGGTTGGTGCATCATAATGCGGCTATGCTTAAGTGCTGTGCGTTTTCCTTTTGTACCTGCCGTCAGTAGCACAGAAGCCATAGAAGCTGCCACTCCAATACAAATGGTGGATACATCGGCAGAAATATATTGCATGGTATCGTACACACCTAATCCCGCATATACACTACCACCCGGACTGTTGATGTACATCTGTATATCACGGGTGCGGTCGGCACTTTCTAAAAACAATAACTGAGCAACAATAATGTTCGCTACTTCTTCTGTAACAGGATAGCCAAGAAAAATAATTCTGTCCATCATCAACCGGCTATATACATCCATCACCGCAACATTCATCGGACGTTCTTCAATAATGTTGGGCGTTAAAGCTGTGGGCATCATATTGGCATACTGGTGCAGCACGGCACTGGAAATACCACGATGCTTTACGGCATATTTTTCAAATTCTTTTGCTTGATTCATATTCGTAATTAATAAGTTCCGAAAGGCAATTTAAGTGATTTGCTTCTTCAAATACCATGCGGGGAAAAAAAACGGACAAAATGACCTGGAAACAGTTACAAGTTTTAAGTTCTGAGTTTTAGGTTTGTGGTTTTCTAGTTTCCAGTTGCCTATTGCAATTAAAAAGCCGCAGATTGCGCCATTGCGTTATTGAGCCATTGTTACATTAGCTAATTGTTAATTATCCACTATCAACTTTCCACTATCCATTAATCATTAAACTCCTTGTTTTATCATCTACCAGTTCAATCTTTACATGCAGCGTATCATCAGGAAATAAATGCGCAGCTTTCTCCGGCCATTCCACCAAACAAATTTCACCGCTGTACAAACAATCTTCTACTCCTGCTCTTATCGCTTCCTCTTCGTTTTCCAATCGGTATAAATCCAGGTGATAAATCGTTTTACCTTCCGCATCACGGTATTCATTAATCAAAGAAAAGGTTGGACTTCCCACCACATCTTTTACACCTCTTACCTCACATAAAGCATGCACCAAAGTAGTTTTGCCAGTGCCCATGTTTCCATGCAGGGCAAACACTTTAGCCTCTCCGGCTGTCTGCCAGAATTGCTTTGCCGCTTCATTAATCGTTTGTAAAGTATATGTTAGTTGCATGTTAAGGCTGCAAAGATATTGTTCCCTAATTAGTAAAATCGTCATTTTTAGGTTTTGTAAATTTGTACCTCGCCCCTACCCTCTCCTAAACAGAGAGGGAGAAAAAAGAATAGCATGGAAAAAGTGAACTGGACCGTCGAAGGAATGACCTGCAGTAATTGTGCCCTCTCCGTCAATAAATATTTACAGAATGAAGGGATGAAAAATGTGAAAGTAAATTTTATTGGTGGTGATGTTTCGTTTGATACTAATGGTGAATTTGCTGCTTCAAAAATTATAAAAGGAATTGAAGGACTCGGATATCATGTGGTTACTCACGAAGCTGTAATAGTAAAATCTCCCAAAAAGTTTTTTCAAAATCATTTGCAACGATTTTTATTCTGTTTGCCATTTACTGCTCTGTTACTGCAACACATGCTTGACAAATGGTGGCATATCCATTGGCTTATGAACCCATGGATTCAATTGGTCATTTGTTTGCCGGTGTACATTTTAGGCATGAGTTTTTTTGGAACAAGAGCTATTAAAAGTTTACGCAACGGTATGCCCAACATGCATGTATTAATTGCATTGGGTGCTACTGCTGCTTTTGTTTATAGTTTAATTGGCGCCATGCTTAACCTTGGCATGGAGTATTTATTTTTTGAAACTACTGCCACCATCATTACCTTAGTTTTTCTTGGTGAGTGGTTAGAAGATAAAACGGTACAAACCACGCAAAAAGCATTAAAAGATTTAAACCGCAGTCAGAAGGTGATGGCCAATATGATTGCCTTTGACGATGAACATAAAGAACAGATTTTTCCAATAGAAAATACTAAACTGCATACCGGTGATTTGATTTTAATAAGAAGCGGTGAACAGGTACCAATGGATTGTAAAATTTTGTGGGGTGAAGTACGGGTTAATGAAGCATTACTTACAGGAGAAAGTAAGCCGTTACTTAAAAAGGCAAAAGATAAATTGATTGGTGGAAGTTTGATTGTGGATGGAACAGTTAAAGCACAGGTTACAGCAGTTGGCAATGATACCATTTTATCCAACATAGTAAACCTCGTCAAACAGGCACAGGGAGAAAAACCACCTATTCAACAACTGGCCGATAAAATAAGTGCGGTATTTGTTCCGGTTGTTATCAGTTTATCTGTCATTACTTTTTTACTCAACTATTTTGCTTTTGATGTAAACTTTACTCATTCATTGATGCGGAGTATTGCGGTGTTGGTTATATCCTGTCCCTGTGCCATGGGATTGGCAACTCCTGCTGCTATTGCCGTTGGATTAGGCAGAGCAGCAAAGAATGGAATATTGTTCAGAGATGCTAAGAGTTTAGAGTTATTTAAAGAAATACGCAATGTAGTGTTTGATAAAACAGGTACGCTGACGAAAGGTGAGTTGACAATTGACAGTTGGAAGTTGGCAACTGACGGCATTAATGAAGAGGGATTTAAACGAATTGTTTTTTCGTTAGAAAAATTTTCCAATCACCCGGTTGCTAAATGTATCGTTAACGAATGGAAAACCAAAGATGGTATTTTTTGGAAAAAGATCGAAGAGATAAAAGGTCTTGGTATCCATGCAGAAGATAAAGAAGGAAATAGCTATCAACTTGGTTCATTTAAATTAATCACCAACCAAACTAATGATGCATCACACACCGCTTACTTATTAAAGAATGAAGTGTTGGTGGGATGGATTGACGTAAGTGATGAGATAAGAACAGAAGCAAAAGCTGTTGTTGATTACCTGCATACAAAAGGAATCAAAACTTATTTATTGAGTGGTGACAGCAATGAACGTTCTAAAAAAGTGGCGGATGTATTGGGAATAGACGCAGTGATTGCTGAACAAAGTCCTGAACAGAAATTAGTGTTTATCGAAACCCTCACCAAAAAAGCTCCTACTGCCATGGTGGGCGATGGTATTAATGATGCACCGGCATTAGCCAAAGCTACTATCGGCATATCCATGAGTGATGCCACACAACTCGCCATGCAAACAGCACAGGTAGTACTGATGAATAAAGGCATTCAGCATTTGCCATTATCATTAGGTTTGGGGAAACATACTTTCACTACCATCAAACAAAATTTATTCTGGGCTTTTATCTATAATGTCATTGCCATTCCAATTGCTGCTCTCGGATTGCTATCCCCGGGTTTAGCTGCATTGGCGATGGGCTTTAGTGATGTTGTGCTGGCCATTAATTCTGTAAGGTTATTTGTGAAAAAGGTAATTTGATGTAACTTTCAAAAAAAATAATGGCGCATACAAAACAAAAGAAAACAACTATTACTAAAGTATCAGCTCCCAAAAAAAAGGCCGGAGGTAACCTAAAAAAGCATTTTGGTAAACTAAAACTTGGAATAGACGGTCTTTCTTATCAAAAAAAATTACGCAGTGAATGGGATTAATACCATATTAGCTGACACCAACTTTATCATATACCTGCTTGAAGGGCGAAAAGAAACCCTGACCTATCTTGATAAATTTATTGTTGTTTCTGTGATTACTGAAATGGAATTACTGGGAGTAAAAAACATTTCTTCAAAAGTTTTCAAGGCAAGAAAATCGTTACTGGACGATACTGTTATTTTTCCTTTTGATGAAGAAATAAAAGATATTGCTGTAAAGATTAAACAAAATTATACCATAAAACTTCCAGATGCGATAATCGCTGCAACCAGTATAAAGTATCGTACACCTTTAATTTCTGCTGATAAAGCTTTAAAAAAAATTAAAGAGCTTGATTTAATTCTCCTGAGTATTTAATTTGCTGATGACAACTACTCCCGTCAATATACTCAAACAATACTGGGGCTACAATTCCTTCCGCCCGATGCAGAAAGAAATTATTCAATCTGTACTGGATGGAAATGATACGCTTGCGTTATTGCCAACCGGTGGTGGCAAGTCAGTTTGCTTCCAGGTTCCTGCATTGGCAATGGATGGATTGTGCCTGGTCATCAGTCCGCTTATTGCATTGATGAAAGACCAGGTGGAAAACCTGCGCAAGAAAAGCATTACTGCTTTTGCTGTTTACTCCGGTATGAGCAGAAAAGAAGTAATCAACACATTAAAGATTGCCGGCAACAGCAATTGCAAATTCTTATATGTTTCTCCTGAACGGTTAGAAACAAATCTATTCAAAGAATATCTTCCTTCGCTACATATCAATTTAATAGCGGTGGATGAAGCACATTGTATTTCTCAATGGGGATATGATTTTCGCCCACCTTATTTGCGCATTGCTTTACTGAGAGAAGAGTTACCCAATGTACCTGTGTTAGCGTTAACGGCTTCAGCTACTAAAGAAGTACAGGAAGATATTTGCGAAAAGCTCACTCCTCCCTATCCTCCCACGGGGGAGGCAAGGAGGGGGTGGAGGCGTTTTCAAAAATCATTTGAGCGACCGAATCTTTCATACAGTGTTTTTCATGTTCCATCAAGGATAAATAAAGTGGTGGAAGTATTGCAAAATGTTCCGGGTACTGGTATTGTTTATTGCAAAAGCCGCAAGCGTACACAGGAAGTGGCTGAAGCGCTGCGTTCGTATTCTATCAACACAGATTATTATCATGCTGGATTAAGTAATGATGTAAGAAGCGAAAAACAACAGGCGTGGATTAGCAACAAAACAAGAGTGATGGTTTGTACCAATGCTTTTGGAATGGGTATTGATAAACCGGATGTTCGTTCTGTTATTCATTACGATGTGCCGGATTGCTTAGAAAATTATTACCAGGAAGCAGGCCGTGCAGGAAGAGATGAACAAAAAGCCTATGCCGTGTTGCTGTATGAAGACAATGATTTAAAAGAACTGGAAGAGCAGGTTGCGATTCGTTTTCCCGGCATAGAAGATATAAGAACAGTTTACCAGTCACTGGCCAATTATTTACAAGTGGCAACCAATAGCGGAGAAGAAGTATTTTTTGATTTTGATTTGAACGACTTCCTGAAAAAATTCAAATTAAATATTCATACAGTTGTTTACTCTCTCAAAGCTCTGGAACAGGAAGCTTTTGTAAGTTTTAGCGAACAAATATTTTTACCGGCAAGAGTACAGTTTGTCTGCAACAAAGATTACCTGCGGGAAGTTGAATCATCACATCCTGAATTAACAATTACCATCAAAGGTTTATTGCGTTCTTACGAAGGCATATTTGATGTGGCCGCTATTGTTTCAGAAAAACAACTGGCCCACTTTACCAACCAAACTGATGATCTTGTTATAAAAGAGCTGGGGCAGTTACATCAGCTGGGAGTCATACACTATCAGCCGCAAAAAGACAAACCACAACTGCAATTCCTTCAGCCAAGAATAAAAGCAGAAGACCTTACCATCAATCAGCAACAATATCAAAAAAGAAAAGAAGTATATGCCGCCAGAGTGAAAGCTATCGTCAACTATGTAAAAGAAACTTCTCTTTGCCGCAGTAAAATGATTGCTGAATACTTTACTGACAGCAACAGCAAAAACTGCGGCATCTGCGATAATTGTTTACATCAGAAGAGAATCAATCTATCTGCTGAAGAAATAGAAACTATCTCCGGTAAAATATTTTCATCGCTTAAGAATAGTGAAACTGAAGTAAAGGATTTATTAATGCAGCTAAAAGGAATTCATAAAGAAAAGGTTTGGAAAGTACTTAATCACCTGGTGGCTGAAGAAAAAATAAGTATTGATAAGATTGGTAAAATAAGTTCAAGATTATAGTACCATTATCCTTTGCAACTAAGTAACCCATACTCACTCTCTTTATCCCAGCTCTTAAAAATCATTTTTTTTCTCCTCAAATATTAAGTATCTTTTTATTCTTATTACGCTTTGCACCACGAAAAAGCACCTTCAATAATCCCTGCCCGGAAATAATTCTTCACTTAAAAATTCCGGGGTATGAAAAAAAATTACTGGTTACTACTATCCTTTCTTGTGCTCTCATCTTATGCCCATTCTCAATTAGGCGGTTTACTAAACAAAGTAAAAAACAAGGCAAAAGAAAAAATCGAATCGAAAAACGGTAACAATTCTGCTGACAGCAGCACTGCTAAAAACGAACAGGCTGACAAAAATACATCGTCAGCGAATACGATTAAAGTTTACAGTAAATATGATTTTGTTCCCGGAGAGAGAATTATATGGTATGAGGATTTTGCACCAGATGCTATTGGCGATCTTCCGGATAAATGGAACACCAATGGAGCCGGCGAAACCGTAAACGTAGATGGTAAACAGGGTCGTTGGTTTATGCTTACAAAAAAAGGATTTTACATGCCAGATGGCGTCGATACACTTCCGGAAAATTTTACTTTGGAATATGATATGATGATTGATCAACCCGTCCACTCCTGGGGAATATCATCTGTGCTGGCCGAATTGAAAAACCGAAATAAGCCTGAAGACTGGCAAACAGCAAGCAACTCTTTTGATTTAAATATAATTCCTGGTGGTGAAGGAATTGGTTCAGTCAGTTATGAAAGAAAAAAAATGGGTGAAGGAGAAGCAGCAACCAGTACACAAATCACTTATTTTAAAGATATCACCAAACCAGTTCATGTTGCATTCTGGAGGCAAAAGGAAAGACTCCGGGTTTATATAAATGAAGATAAAGTGTGGGATGTTCCCAAAGCAATTGTGCCGGAAGCGAAACTTAACTCTTTTTTATTCTGGATATTATTAACTGATCGTGACTGGCATTTCTTAATCGCTAACCTGAAGTTAGCTGTTGGTGCACCGGATACAAGAAATAAAATACTAAAGCAGAATAAATGGGTTACGCATGGAATTTTGTTTGATGTGAACAGTGCTAACATTAAACCCGAATCTTATGGTACTTTAAAAGAAATGGCTACAGTATTAAAAGAAAATCCTGATCTGAAAGTAAAGATCGTTGGACATACTGATGCTGATGGAAAAGACGACGCCAATCTTGATTTATCAAAAAGAAGAGCCGCCGCAGTAAAGGAAATGCTTGCAAAAGAATTTGGTATTGATGAAAGCCGGATGGAAACAGATGGTAAAGGTGAAAGCGAACCTATAGATAAGAATGACACTCCTGCCGGAAAAGCAAATAACCGGAGAGTTGAGTTTATAAAAATCTAATCAAAAGTTATGCGTATCATCATACTATTTCTTTTTTTTATAGCTGTTGGCGTTGGCGCATTTTCACAAACTCCAAAGAAAAAAGTGGGTGCTGATAATCGTGCAGTACCAACCAAAAATAAGATCCAATCGCAAATGAATGAAGCGACCAGTGGAATAGCAAAAGAGATTGCTGATCTGGAGGAACAATTAAAAACAGAAACAGATGAAGAGACAATAAAAAACCTGAAAGAACAGATCGGAATGCTGAAGAAACAATTGAAGATGATGCAAGGATTGAATAAGAATGTTTCGAACATGTCAAACAAGGTTATTCAGCAGGCATTCAATAGTGAAACTTCAGAAATTCCTAAAAGAGATGTAAATAGAATTAATTCGCTTCCTAAGAAGATCTTAAATGACGGAGAGCTTTTTGTTTTCATGAAACAAACGACACAGGAAGTTGAAAATAAGTTGGCGATTGAAGGGAAGAAACTTGGAATGCAACTTTTCGATACGCTTAAAGCAAGAAAATATTCAGCTCAGGCAATGGGGCAATATGCATTCGCTTGCATGGCAGGCGGATTTCCGGAAATGGGTTTGTATATATATGGGAAAGCTTGCCTTGCAGATATGAACAATGCAGATAATCTGAATAATTATGCTGCTTACCTGACAATGGCTGGCGGAGAGCAATACTCAATTCCAATACTGGATAATTTGAATAGCAAATATCCATTTAACAGTACAATTCTTAATAATCTTGGTCAGGCATGGTTTGGTTTGGGTGATATGAATAAAGCAAAAAAAAATCTTGAGGATGCGGTAAGAATTTACAGCATTCATTCAAGAGCTAATGAAACTTTATGTCTCATTCAGCAATCAGAAGGACAAACGCAACAAGCTACTGAATCACTCAAAAGATCTCTTCAGGGATCTTATAGTGATGAAAAAAAATCCCGGCTTGAAAAATTGGGTGCTCAAAATGTATGCAACCAGAGCAATGTAAAATATCCACGACCGATAGATCCTATCGGTGTCGCTAAATTTTTCGGTTTGGTTCCTGCAATTCCTCTCAACATCGGTGAAGCAGAAACATTACACGAGCAATGGATCGCTTTTAGAGAAGCTGTTCAGGCATCTGTTGACAAATTATCTCCGCAGATAGCTGACCTAGATCAAATGGAAAAAGAATGGATAGTGAAATATTCGGATCAAAATCAAAACAAACCTCTGCTTAGAAGATTCGCAAATCCGGTTTATTATACTGCCAACTGCAAATTTCTGGGTTGGTTAGTTTCCGAAGAGGCGGCAATGAAAAATCTTGCAAAACATTTTCAGATGCCATTATAAGAACAAATGAACTAACCCAGAATTATTATTCGCAAGTCGGGAAGTTAGAAAAGTGTGCTCCCAGGAATGCCTTATTGAACAAGCTTCTTTCAACTGCAAACCAAATATGGCAGGATTATAAAATAGAATTCCTGGTAGCAAGAAGACGCTATTTTAATGAAGCACTCATTCATCAAATGTACTCACGTCCAATTCCGCAAGATTTATGGGAAAAAGAACTTACAAAGATCAAAATCGGTTTATTGCAAGAATTAGCCGATATCCATTTTGTAGATATTCTACCATGCAGAGATAATGAAAAAGAAGAAGAAGAGAAAAAACATGATGCGTTGCCTGATTTCGACGAACTCCATTGCAATTATGTAACGGATATCTGGATTCCCGGGTGGAGATATACTATCGAATGCAACAAAATGAAAACTGTGTGTGATCTCGTAATTATAAGGGGAGAAATGGAGGAAAATTTAAATACCGGAAATATTATAAAAGGCCATGCTGACATTGGCATTTCAAAAAGCTTAGGCACAAAATCGCTTGGCCCTGTAACAGCTGAAGTAAAATTAGAGTCAGGAGTTTTTATTGAATGGGGCAATGAAGGTGTTTCTGATTTTGGCGCCACGGCAGGCGTAAAATCTGAATTGGGATTTACAACTCCTCATCAAATGGAAGAAATGATCACTATACACACGGAGAGTGCAGGCAAAATTGCTTTTGGAAGCTATCCGGCTGTAGATGTGTTAAGCGCTGAAGTAAAAATTGGCGTCACCTCAGGTTTTCACTCTGAAATGAAAGGATTGTTATCAGGTCATCATTAATAATTAAAGACTCATAAGAAAAAAATCAGTGAAAAAACAAATCACCATACTCACTCTTCTTTTTTTCAACTGCCTGTTTGCATTTAGTCAGGGACGTTTCGTGAAGACAACAGTCCCTTGCAATAAAGAATTACTTCTAAATACACCGGGTGTGTGGATGCCGGTACGCAGGGATTTTAATGCAACTGTTTCTAAACAACAACAAGAACTCCTCAACAGGCTTACTGTGATCCAAAAACTGGTCAATAACATCTATCCGTCACCAATGGCATTTGATGCCGACCAGTATTTTTTTGCATACGATAATAATTTTGCTACTCAACTAAAAATTGAAAGCTCTGCTTATGGCCCAAAGTATTCTTATGTTAATGGGGCTTCAGGTATTTACTTTGGGTTTCGTGTTAAATTTTGTGCCTATCACTGCGGCAGGGAGCCCAATGAAATAATGTTGGGCCGTGGCGGCGAGGATGGAACGGATATAAAAGTTCAGATAAATAGCCTGGATCCTTTTTTTACACCAATAACTGACAATATGTACAAAGAGGATATGAGAATAGATGGAAGACCAATAAAAATGATGCCGGTACTTTGGGAAAAAAAATGGAAAGGGTATGATGTGTATTCTCCGGAAAGTGGCAGCAGCGAGGTTTTGATTTTGCTACACCGCGAAGGAATATTGCCATACATTCCTGTTACCAGGAAACAATATCTTGACAGAAGTATTGCCTCATGGCAAAGATATTATGATAACGGTATAAAAGCATACGATGAAGTAGCGGCCTTGATGGATAAAAAACAAAAGGATGAAAACATAAAACAACAGCAGAAACAAAGGGATGATATCATTAAATATTATCAGGATGAACTGGTGGCAACAACAAAAGCCGGTTTACTCGATACACCCGCAATTGTTCAGGGTCTTTTTATATACTCTGAGCCCATCTTTACTACATCTGAAGCAGGAGGCAGAATGTTAGTGACAGAAAATCCTGTTTACTTCAAAAAAGATCTGCCTAAATACATACCGCAATTGATCATCTATAGAATGTGGAATGCAAAGGACGGCCCTGATCCCTCATTAAATCCTTACAAACTTTATAATGAAGATTTTCCCATTGAAAAATTGCAGGCGATGATTGATAAATAAATTGTTTATGAAAAAACAACTCATCATACTTCTTCTTTTCTCCATTCATTCATCGGCACAGAACCCTCACTTTCCCAAATTAAATATTTTGGTTCCCTGTACAGATGAGTTCCTTAATAGTTACAAGGGCAAATGGCTGATGCCTGACGTTAGAATAGCTACACTCAACACGAATGTTTCCCGTGATGACATAATAAAGCGCCTGAATGCAATTCATGATCTTGTCTGGCGACTTTATCCCCAACCCATGGGTTCAGATGCCGGTTGGTTCGGCGAGGGCTTTACCAAAACATCATTTGCGGATGAGGTTAAATATATACCGGTAAATGATCGTGATCCGGATGAAACAAAAACCAGGATCAACCCTGTCTATAGTTACAGCTACACTTGTGGTTTATCCCCATGGATATGTACCGGTAAACAAAACGAGATCATGAATATGTATCCCGAAGCCAGCAGTGGCGGCATTTATATCTTTTCGAACAGACTGGACATTTTGAATGAGAATTATGCCAGCGGTGATGAATGGAGGATCGAGGGCAGACCGATCAAGAGAAAGATGTTTGCAGCAGGAAAGTGGAAGGGTTGTGACCTGATGACTGACGTTGGGGGTATTAATGCAAATTTGGTTTCTTCACATTTTGTATTGATCAGTCGCGACGGAATGTTGCCTTACATACCAATTACAAGAAAACAATTTCTGGATAGAGCTATCCGGTACGTTACAAGGTATTATGATGAACTTGAGAAAAAACTTATAGTGATCAATGAAGAATTGCCGGCCCAAGTTCGTCCTCCTCAAAAAGAATTTGATGATCAAAATGCCCGGAACAAAAAAGCAAAAAATGATGCAATAAAAAAACTCCAGGATGAATTAGAAGAAACAAAAAAAAAAGGTCTCCTGGATTCAGCGGCTGTTGTACGTATTGATCCACTACTCATGTTTGAAGGACCGGTTTTTCTACCGGAGTCGGAAGGCGGTTGCATGCTTGCTACGGAGAATCCAAATTATTTCCGGACCGATTTGCCTAAATATGTTCCGCAATTTTTTGTTCTTGAATTAAGCTGGAGCGAGCAGACCAAATGGAGCATGGATTTTAAGAAGATCATAGAAGATGATTTTCCAATGGAAAAATTGCAGGCTATGATCGATAAATAAAAATCATTTCAAATGAAGTATTACAAATCATTTTTTGTTCTGATAGCACCATTATTTCTTTCTGGTGCTATTAAAGAAAATAAAAAATCTTTCCCGGTCATTAATGATCATTCAAAAGCTATCGGTCTTTCCGCTTACGAGGTGCGGTTCAATTTTGCCGGAGAGGTGTATCCTTATGGAGATACCAGTTCTGTTCCTTCACGAAAGAGAGGTACTGTTAGCCTGATAGGAACACTTGAGGGCAACGAGAATGGTACTGCCGATGAAGACATTACTTATACGGGCATACTGCACCTTAGTATCAATATGGAGTTCTGGGCTGCACAAAAAACAGGAGATGGAGATGATTGGTGTACGATTAAGGTATCCGGTTATGGACCAGTTAAGACAGAACTGCAAATTTATTATGATCATCGTGGAGGATATATCCATTTCACAGATACTACATCAGAGGGATTTACAAGGACAGTAACCGGCTCATGTGATTCTACTCTAAAAGAAGGCGAACGTGAAATAGTACCTCTTACCAGCATTTCTTCCATATTTAATGCCCAGGAACTGCCATTGCTTTCGGGGTTTAGAAAGTTAGGAGACCTCAAACTTAATCAGGAATACGAGGATGCAGGAAAAACGGGTACTGTGATAATAAAAGTATTAAAAAAAATACGGTAATACATAATCATAAAAAAAGCTCCGTTCGTCACGGAGCTATTAACATAACCCTAAACCGACTAAAAAGAAGCGGCTATAAAGGTAGTAGCAGCTATTTTATACCGGTGTTAAGCAAATACAAAGCAGATGTTATTAAGCGGTTAACACTATACTTTACTTTTTATACAATTTATTTTTAAAAAGATAACTGGCACTTTGATAATACGCCACTGCTTCTTTCACCAACGAATCTTCCAATGGAATTTTTTTTGAGCTGCCATCAGTAAAATTTACCGAATACATTTCCACTTTCTTCACCGGGCTCATCAGTACCATCTTATTATTTTTTACATAAGCTATTAACTGGTAAGTACACAGAAAATTTCTTTCGTCACCTGGCTTTACTTTGTTAATATCAAAACCAAAGAATTTACTTTCATACGACACATTCATTAAGCCCAATAATGTTGGTGCTAAATCAATTTGTGATGTTAAACGGCTTTCAATTTTTGGTTGAATGATGGATGGCCCATAAATTAAACAGGGAATATGATAATTGTTAACTGGTATCTCTGTTTTACCAGCAACTTTCGCACAATGGTCGGCCACAATAACAAAGATGGTATTATTAAACCACGGTCTTTGTTTAGCTTCTTTTAAAAACTTACCAATACAATAATCAGAATATTTAACAGCTCCTTCCCTTACTTGTTTTTCCGGATCAATATCAATTCGTCCTTTGGGATAAGTATAGGGACGATGATTAGAAACCGTCATCACATGATGAAAAAATAATTTACCGGCTGCATTTGCTTTATCCATCTCTCCTATTGCTTTGGTAAATAAATATTCATCCGCCACACCCCAAACCGTTTCATGATACAATGAATCCTTGGGCGGTTTGGGAATATTATCCTGGTCAATTACTTCATAATTATTATGACCAAAGAAATAACCCATGTTGTCAAAAAAACTATTGCCGCCATAAATAAACTTCACATCATATCCTTTGTTCTTAAACACACTGCCTAATGTAAACATATCTTCATTGTTGGGGCGGCGTACGGTTGATTGTCCCGGTGTGGGTGGCAAGGCAGCTGATAATGCTTCCAATCCTCTCACAGTTCTTGTTCCGTTGGCATAAAAGTTAGAAAAGAACAATCCGTAGGGAATTAATGAATCCAGTACAGGCGTGATGTTTTGTGTATTGCCAAAATATTTTAAAAAACTTCCACTCAGGCTTTCCACACTAATCAGCACCACGTTCATTTTCTTTTCTGCACTATCAGGCGTTACAGTTCTTGTAATATTGTAAATATCATTGCTGATATATTTTTCTCCCGGTTGAAGAATTAACTGTTTTACTTTTCTAAAAGCATCTTCGTCTTTTTCGGTTACATAAAAACGGTTATAATCTAATTCATTATTCCAGAAAGCAGCGCCAAATTCATATAAGCCATTTCCGGATAATTCCTTTACATAGCTGTTAGTGGAAAAATTTTTTACCCCATTACTGACAAAAAACCAGCTGAGAGCAGGAATAGCCAGTAACAATAAAGCAACCCGGGTTCTTTTTACAAACCGCATTCCCGAACGCTGCGATGATTTGATATTATGTCTCAGGTATCGAACCAGCACAATAGCCACAATGAGCAATGCACCTAATAAATACGGAAGAAAAGGATAAGACTCCTGTATGTTTCCAATCACCTCTGTTGTGTAAACGAGATAATCCACAGCAATAAAATTATACCTTACCGTAAACTCATCCCAGAAAAACCATTCTGCCGCTGCGTTGAATAGTAAAAGGAAGATGATCAACCCAAACAATCCATACAACATAAACCGATGCCAGCGGTGATTGTAAATAAACCCGGGTACAAACCAGCAATACAGTATTAGCGGAATAGCAGCATAGAAAGCAACTATCAAATCATAAAAAAATCCAACTAAAAAAATTCCAACCCATTGCAAAAGATTTAAATCCAGTTCGGGAAAAGAACGGATTAATAAAACAACTCTTGTAATTAAACTGATGACGCAAACCAGTACCACCATTAATGCAACAGGGCCAAAACGATGCGCATATAATTTTTGCAAAAACCTTTTGATCATATTGCTGTTATAACAAAACAACAAAGTTAGTTCTCCGTAACTTAGGAATGATAATTTAATTCAGTAACGGGTTGGTGCGTGGAATTTTTTTCTTGTGACGATCCGTAATAATTTTTCCGGATATATAGCCCATTGCAATTCCCATAGGAATATCGCTAAGCCAATGAACTCCGTTATTAACTGTCGCTAAACTTGTTAAAGCCATTAGTGAATACCCAACCGGTTTAATCCATTTTTTCTCCGGGTAATTATTGGCCAATATTGTTACTGTGGCCATCATTGTAGCCAAATGTCCTGATGGAAAAGCATCATACTTAGGTTTATTATTTTGAAAATCACTAAAAGAAACAAAGGGCCGCCATGCTCCATTTCTCTGCGTTGCTAATATTGGATTTTCTCTTCCTGTAGCCCATTTGGTAAGTTGTGTAGTTAACCCCAGTGTTATAAATGATTCTGTCAAATCGCTGGCCGTTTGCAAGGAGCGGTAATTATGATTAATTTTTCCCTGCAGCCACATGCCACCCGCAATTAAAATAGTGGGCATTCCTTCACCCAACATATAAAAAGCAGTATTCAAATTTCCCGGCAACTTTAAAATAACTGTTTCTTTGCTGCCGGTTTTAACTGCCCAAATAACATTATTTTTTTCTTCGGGATGTAAACCTGCCTGGTCTGCCGCATGTCTTACTCCATTATAAATATTTTGATCCAATGCAATTAACACAGCTGTTGAACCAGCTAATATAGCGGTAGATTTAAGATGCTTTTTTTGAAATGGCCATTTCACCATTTGCACTACTTCGCCGGGAACATTGGTGACAAAAGCAAATGGCTTTGGTTTAGCAAAATAATATACAACACTGTCTTCTTGTGAAAAGAGATTGGAAGTCGCCAGCAAACAAATGAGCCAGAGAAATACTTTTGTCATTCCTGAATTTTTGGCAAATCTACTATTACTAAAAACAAGAAACAGAGTTAAACATCATTGTTAGTAAGTCAATAACAACTATAGCCAACCACTTTTTTTACGGCTACTGCTCCGTCCGCCCAATCCTAAAGCACCTAATAAACTACGGGTAATAACTGAAGCGGCTGTTCGTCCTACCTGCTTCACCACCGGATTATCAAAGAAACCTTTTTCCTGCGAAGATTTTTTATTGTCTTCTTTTTGATCTTCCTCCTGTTTTTGTTTATCGGCTGCATCATTGAGCTTATCAGTCAAAATTTCATAAGCACTTTTTTCATCAACTGCTTCTGCATACTTACTAACTAATTTGGATTTACTTACCAAAGCATCAATCTCACTGTCACTTAAAATATCCATACGGCTTCCTGGCGGAACCAGCATAGTATGTACCAGTGGAGTTGGAATGCCTTTTTCATTGAGCATGGTAATGAATGCTTCGCCAATTCCTAATTGAGTGAGCAGTTCATCCACATCATAATATTCTGTTTCAGGATAGTTTTGTGCGGCCTCTTTAATCGTCTTTCTGTCAGCTGCGGTGAAAGCTCTTAATGCATGTTGTACTTTCAAACCTAATTGTGCTAACACACTCGCAGGAACATCCTGCGGATTTTGTGTACAAAAGAAAATGCCTACTCCTTTTGAACGAATCAGTTTAATTACTGTTTCTATCTGCTGCAATAAAGCTTCCGTTGCTTCCTGGAAAACTAAATGTGCTTCATCAATAAACAATATCAGTTTGGGCTTGTCAATATCGCCGGCTTCCGGTAAAGTAGCATATAATTCTGCCAGCAGTTGAAGCATGAATGTTGAAAACAGTTTAGGACGATTCTGCATATCCGTTACCCGGAGTATATTAATCATCCCTCTTCCATCATCAGCTATCTTCATTAAATCATCCACTTCAAAAGATGGTTCACCAAAAAATATATCTGCTCCCTGTTGCTGAAGCTCCACTACTTTTCTTAAAACTGTTCCGGTTGAAGTGGTGGCAATTTTTCCATATTCTTTTTCTATTTCTGCTTTGCCTTCATTGCTTACATACTGCAATACCTTCACAAAATCTTTTAAGTCGAGCAACGGCATTTTATTATCATCACAATATTTAAAGATCATCGCCACCAGGCCTTCCTGCGTATCGTTCAATCCTAAAATCTTAGAAATTAAAATAGGGCCAAATTCACTTACGGTTGCCCTCATCCTGACTCCCTTCTGATCACTCAGTGTCATTAATTCAACAGGAAAAGCACTTGGTTTATAACCACCGCCAATCTTGCTGAGACGTTCTTTTATTTTATCATTTTCCGTTCCGGCTGCTGCAATGCCACTCAGGTCGCCTTTTATATCCATCATTAATACAGGTACACTGGCATCGCTTAACCCTTCTGCCATTACCTGTAATGTTTTTGTTTTACCTGTACCAGTGGCGCCTGCAATCAACCCATGGCGATTCATTGTTTTTAGCGGAAGAAAAATATCACTGCCTGCCAATACTTCCCCATTAAGCACAGCTGTACCGATGCGAAAGTTTTCACCTTTGAATGTATAACCGTTTTTTACTAATTGAACAAAAGCGTCTTTGTTAGCAGCCATAAAAAAAGTTTTGAGGGGAAAGTTAAGTAATTCGGTTTTATAAAAACAAAAAGCATTGCGGATAATACTGACGTTACATAAACTTTCCCGGTAAAAATTTACAAATCTTCTTCTCTTTCCAGCATCAGTATGGCACCCTGCGGAACAATAAAATATTTATCGCCTTCATACATTACTTCGGTGGCGCCACTTACTAAAAAAATAGCGAGGTCTCCTTCTTTTGCCTGTAGCGGAACATATTTCACCTGTTCTTCTTCGCTCTTCCATGGCTCATTATCTACCGGCATGGGGATAGCATATCCCGGCCCGGTTTTGATGACATAGCCCTGCTGTACTTTCTCTTTTTCGTGTACACCCGGTGGCAGGTACAATCCGCTTGCCGTACGTTCATCGGGTTTGCTGGGTTTAATGAGCACACGGTCGCCAATGACCACTAATTTTTTTAACCGGTTATCTGGAGTGATGCGCATAATTCATGATTTGAGAACAGCAAAATTAAAAGTTTCTGTAAAAAAGCATCTGTGAGTCTTTAACAAAAAATTAGGCACGGTATTTTAATAAGGAGGAATGTATTAATTTTATTTGCTTAACAATTAAACAAAAAATTATGGAAGGAACTAAACCCAAAATATTATTGGTAGAAGATGACCAAAACTTAGGCATGGTTTTGAAGAATTATCTTGAGCTAAACGATTATGATGTAACACTCGAAAGAGACGGCATACTTGGCCTCGCAGCTTTTCGCCGTGAAAAGTTTGAGCTGTGCCTGCTCGATGTAATGATGCCCAACATGGACGGATTTACATTGGGCGAAGAAATTCGTGATGTAGATCCTGATATTCCTTTATTCTTTCTTTCTGCAAAAACGATGAAGGAAGATATCATCAGTGGTTACAAACTCGGTGCGGATGATTACATCACCAAGCCATTTGACAGCGAAGTATTGTTACTGAAGATAAAAGCCATACTCAAACGTAACGAGGAAATGAACAGAGCCAGCGAAACAATTGAATTTGATCTGGGCAAATATCATTTCAATCCCAAACTGAGAGAATTAACGGTTGATGGTAAAACACAAACGCTTTCTCCCAAAGAGAATGAATTGCTGAAGATGCTGGCCGAATTTAAAAATGATTTGTTGCCAAGAGAACAGGCACTAAAACGCATTTGGGGCAGCGATACTTATTTTAACGGAAGAAGTATGGATGTGTACATTGCCAAACTGCGTAAATATTTGAAAGAAGATGGTACCATTGAAATTGTGAATATTCACGGTAATGGTTTCAGGCTGGTGGTTCCTGAATAAACAGAGTTTTCTTATTTCATCATGATATTACTCCGCTCAACTGGGCGGAGTTTTTTATTTTAAAAAGGGTATGTCATTTTTATTCGCTTTCACCTTTTCAACAGCTGATAACAAATCCGGCCACATAGCAGGATCATTTGGCGTATTATCAGCCCAGATATAAAAATCCATACTACCCAACAAGATTTCTATTTCATCTGACCTACCTCTTCTGTTATATTCCTCTAAAAAATAAAGCATCGCCATATAAGCCTCTTTCTCGTTCAAATTGTTATTGCTCATGATTAATTTTTTAATACTTGTTTATTACAATCATCAATAAATTTCAGTATTTCTTTTCTTCCTGTTTTCTTCACTGCACTGGTAACAAAATGCTGCGGTAAAAACTGCCAGGTCTTTCGCATGGCATTTAAAAATGCTTTTACATTAGCAGCCACTTCTTTTTGTGTTGATTTATCTGACTTGGTAAATATTAATGAGAAGGGAATTTCCCATTTACCCAATTGCTTGATAAATTCCAAATCGAGCTTTTGTGGTTTATGTCTTGAATCTATCAGTACAAAAACATGGGTAAGTGTTTCTCTTTTGCGCAAATAATTTTCAATCATCTGCTCCCATCTCCTCCGGCTGCTTTGAGATACTTTGGCAAAACCATAGCCAGGCAAGTCCACTAAATACCAGGTACCTGTTTCTGAAGAAGTATTTTTTTCATCGCCCGTTTTAATTAAAAAATGATTGATGAGTTGGGTCTTACCGGGCGTGCCGGAAGTTTTAGCAAGCTTATCGTTATCACAAAGCAGGTTAATTACCGATGATTTGCCCACATTACTCCGGCCAATAAAAGCAAACTCCGGTTTATCCGGTTTGGGGCATTTTGTATAATCCGGGCTGCTGATGATGTACGTAGCAGATTTAATTATCATGGGCTGCAAGATACGCTGAAAACAAGTTGGCAGTTTCCAGTTGGCAGGATAGCAATACAAGTAAAAACTTGTTGAACTTTTTGAACCTGTTGAACTTTTGAAACCACAAACCATAAACTACAAACCACAAATAAAAAACTCACCTAACTTTGCGGCTCTATGAGCGAAAAATATTTACACAATAAAGTAGTTCCGTTTCAAACATCAGCAGAAACAAAAAAAGAGCAGGTGGCTAAAATGTTTGATTCCATCGCTTTTCGTTACGACTTTTTAAACCGTTTTCTATCTGCCGGCACAGATATCAACTGGCGCAAAAAAGCCATCAGTCAATTAAAAGATATAAACCCCCAACAAATATTAGATGTTGCTACCGGTACGGCTGATATGGCGTTGCTTGAAATAAAACTCCTTAACGCCGAAAAAATAATTGGTATTGATATATCGGAAAAGATGCTGGAGATAGGCAGGCAAAAGATTGATAAGCAGGGTTTGGGGGATAAAATCATTCTTCAAAAAGGGGATAGTGAAACAATAAATTTTCCTGATAATTCGTTTGATGCAGTGACCGTAGCCTTTGGGGTACGCAATTTTGAAAACCTGGAAAAGGGCCTAAACGAGATAAGACGTGTGTTGAAACCCGGAGGTAAACTGGTGGTGCTTGAGTTTTCCAAACCAAAAACCAAATGGTTTAGCCGGTTCTACAATATTTATATGAAGATTGTGGCGCCGCAGTTTGGTAAAATGTTCTCAAAAAACAAAGAAGCTTACAGCTACCTTAATAATTCCATACAGGCTTTCCCCGAAGGCGATGCGTTTGTTGAGATTTTAAATAAACAGGGGTACAGTTATACATCATGCAAAAAGCTGAGTTTAGGAATATGTTCCATTTATTGCGGAAGCAAGTAATTGCTGCGGGTGTTTTATTATTGATGGTTAAAAGTTCTATTGCTCAAAGAGAACTTAATCTTCCGGATCATGATTTAAAGCCTTACTATTTTGGAATCACCCTCTCTTATAATTCATCTTATTTACATGCTTCTCATCATCCGCAATTCTTACAGAGTGATACGATAATGGTATCGGAACCACGCAATGCCGGTGGCTTTGGTTTAGGCTTGTTAGCTACAGCTCATTTAAGCAACCGTTTTGAAGTGAGAGTAAATCCACAATTAATTTTTGCCTCCAAAACCATTCGCTACGTAACCCGTTACGATGGGCCGCTTGATATTCCTAACCCTACTAAAAATATTGAGTCAATCCTGATGTCTTTGCCCATTCAGGTAAAATTTAAAAGCGACCGGATTGATAATTTCAGGGTTTATATGATGGCAGGACTTAAATATGATTACGATATGGCCAGCAATTCCACTGCCCGGCGTGCCGAAGACCTGGTAAAACTTAAAGCAAGCGACTATGGTTTTGAGGGCGGAATTGGCTTTAATTTCTACTTTAAAAGCTTCATTTTTTCCCCTGAAATTAAGATCAGCAATGGTTTTAATAATATTCATAGCCGGGACGTAAATCTTAAATATTCTAATGTATTAGACCGGCTCCAGTCCCGGATGATCGTTTTTAGCATTCATTTAGAGGGCTAAATAAGGTGCAAAAAAAAATCTCAAAAACATGCCACTTTTCTAAACCGAATGACTATCTTGTTCTCGGTTTTTCATAGGATATTGGATTTTAAAGCGGGCTGGATTTCTATCCGGCCTTTATTTTTTTATATTACCCCCACTATTTCTTATTTCTGATTATTCCCTACCCCTAACTGGTTGTTCAAAAAATTCCTGATTTTTATAAAAAGATTGAGGCGGGTAATGTTGTTTACATTATCATTTAACAGGTGCCCTCTGTCAGTTAAGTAATATTGATCAAATTGTTTGTTGGCATTCACCAGTTCCCTGCTCAGTACCATACTATTTTGCAAATGCACATTATCATCAGCAGTACCGTGTACTAATAATAAACCACCTTTGTAGTTGTTTACAAAATTCACCGGTGCATTATTCAAATAACCATCCGGGTTTTCGCTGGGCATGGTCATATAGCGTTCAGCAAAAATATTTTCATATAAACGCCAGTTGGTAACAGGTGCAATGGCGATGGCTGCTGCAAAGCCAGAAGCATATTTAGTAGCAGCCAGTGTGCTGATATATCCCCCATAACTCCAGCCCATCACTGCTACTTTGGCTGAATCTACATTAGCATTCATTGAACGGATGATGAATTTCTTTGCTTGCATTAAATCATCCAATTCTGAATCACCAATTTTTTTATAATTCACCTTCCTATAAATCTCTCCTTTTCCAGGTGTGCCGCGGGTGTCAATACAGGCAACATAATAGCCCTGAGATGCCAGGTATTTTAAGCTCATTAATACTTTATCATTCCACCTGTCTGTTACTCCCTGCAATTCGGGTGAACCATAGTTATAAATCAGCAAAGGATGTTTTGCCCCTTCTGCGTTTAGTGGACGAATAAAATATCCATACAGCAGCTTATCATCGGAAGATTTAAAGGTGAAGAAATCAACTTCAGGAATTTTGTACTGACTTAACCGGTTTTTCAGTTCTTTATTTTCAATTAATGGCTGATATAATTTTTGTTCCCTGGTTGAGTACATCTGGTATATGGTGGGATTATTCAGATTACTGTAGATATCGAGAAAATATCGTTTGGTATTAGCCAATAATGTTTCATGCCAGCCATTTTTATCCGTCAACCTTCTTCTTTGGGTACCATCATATTTAATACGGTACAAACTGCTTCCCCGTGGTGATGGTTCATTGCTCATATAATAAATAAAACTATTTTCTTCATCTACCCCTTTTATTTTCTGCACTTCCCAATCACCTGTGGTTACTTGTTTCATCTTTAGTGAATCCATAGAAAATTCATAAATATGGCTCCATCCATTCTTTTCGGTTTGCCATAAAAATGAATTGCGGCTTTTAATGCAGAATAAATTATCCGGAAACAGTTTTACATAATCCGGTTTTGTTTCGCTGTAAATCGTTTTTGTATTTCCGTTCTTAATATTTGCCTGTAATATTTCCAAAAAGTTTTGCGGACGATTTAACCGCTGAATTAAAACAGACTTACCATCGGGGCTCCAGTTAATTCCGGTAATATATTGATTAGGATTAACACCCACATCTAATTTAGTAAGCAGTTTAAACGGAAAATTATATAAAAAAACTTCCACCTGCGGAATGGCCTCCCCGGCTTTGGGATATCGTTGTCCATACACATCCGGATAATTCTTGTCGTAATAAGTAATAGGATAATTCTTTACCGGGAGTTCATTAATACGGGTGAAAACAATATTTTTTCCATCCTCACTCCAGCTATACATCTTTCGCAATCCAAAACCATTTTCATATAACGCATCGGCGCATCCGTAGGTAATATTATCCATACTTCCATCACTGGTTATAGCTATTACTGCATCAGTTTCCATGTCCTTTACATATAAATTATTATTCAGTATATACGCCAGCTTTTTTGAATCAGGTGAAAAACTTATATAACTCACTTTACCATCAACCGTAACTGCTCTCAATATTTTTTTATTGCGGTTCCAAACATAACAGGCTTCTTTACCTGAAATACGGAACAATGGCTGAGCCTGTGCTTTAATCAGCACCAGTGAATCATTAGGAGATAATTCAAAGTCTTCAAAAAATGTAAATGTTACCGGAACTGAATCTCCTTTTGGAACTACCTGGTTGGTAAATAATGTATCAACCAACCGCCCTGTTGTAAAATCAAGCGACAGAATTAATTCATTACTGGAATTTTTATCAGCATAAATAAAAGCGATTTTTTCCTGTGTGTTCATGGGATGAACCACGAGTTGCTGTTCATCAAAATAACCACCCCATATGGATTCTAAATTTAGTGGAAGTTTCTCTGTTCTTTTTTGAGCGGAGGCCTGCTGGAGAGATAAAAATAGCAATACGCACCCGGCTACGGATGGTAATCGTAAATAGCATTTCATTTGTTTCCGGTTTACTTTAAAAATCGTAGTCTCTCCGGACAAGGTTCACTCTTACCCCGGCACTAACAACGGTAGTGTTTTTGGATACGAGTGGGTTTGGTGCGTCAAAGTTTCTTAATAAAACCGAAATATCAAAAAATACATTCTCCTTTACTTCGTAGGAAGCTGCAAAAGATGCATTGAGCAGGTTTGCTTTTAACCCACTACCAATTTTGTAACCGTAAAAAATAGTAAGGTCGCTATTGGCTCGGAAAATATTGCTTCCAAAATTTCTGCTGGTGGATGAGCTATCAAGTCCCTGCCGGGCAAAAATGATTCTGCCTGTTAAAAATAATTTGCTGATCGGTTGCCAGCGGGCAATACCAATTACTTCTCTAAAATTAGCTCCCAGCGGATGAGCCAGCGGTTGATTATAATGAGTATAATTAGCAATTGGAAAATCATATTGTACAGGATCAGAATAGTGCGAATAAGTAAATGGCCTTACAATATTGATTTCACCCTGCAAATCCAGGTTAGGCACATTAAAGGCATTGATATATTTACCACCTAACTGGAAGCCAAATTTATTGCCCCACCATGTTTTGTCTTTTCTCAGCTCTTTAAAGTTTAATTCATCAATCAGCAACTGACCATAGAACTGAAATTGCTTAGCAGCATTGGCTTTAAAATCAAAACCAAGCATTATGTTATCAGGACTGCCGATATTTCCTTCAATGACTCTGTATAAAATCAATGGATTTAAATAACCAAGCTCAAAATGGTCTTTCCTGCCAAATATTACACTTTCAAACAAACCAACATTCAGCCATTTTTTAAGATTGATGCTGAGGTGATGCATGGCTGCATATTTCTTGGGTAACAAATAATCACCTGTTTTGATAAACTTCGGGTTGAGTTCAGCAAAAATATTTTGATAATTGAACTTCCATATTTTGGTATTCAGCTTCAGGAAAAAATAATTACCGCCCCAATCACTGAGGAATAAACTGCGGTAACCATTGCCAATAAAATTTTTATCATAGGCCAGTGTTACATCAATAAACTTTGTTGCCGGGAAAGTAATACCACCTCTGCCATCAAAATAATCAACACCAGTTGTTTTAAATACTTTGTAAAAATTAGCTCCGGGCACAGCACGGAAAGTATCTACCCAATTTCTGAAAAATTGCGGGCCACGTTCCTGGTTATCATACACTGTTAAATAAGCTCCAATCTTATTGCCAATCCTTGCCCTTACACTGGCGCCCCTGCTATTGATGAATAAATTTTTTATATCACCACTGGCCGCCATAAACTGGTATTGAAACACCGGGTTTATCGCCACAAAAAAATCTTTATCCTTATGTTCATAGAAATTAGCCTTGCTGGTGTATAAACTTTTTAAAAATGGCTTCTTGCTTTGAAAAGCAGTTTCATCACCATTATACCATTCGCTGTTATTAGCATAAAAGCTATTAAGGTTATAAGCATCCTGCCTACTGAGTTTGATAGTACCAGCCTTTGTTAATGAATCAAACGCCAATGCCAGATCACCGGCAAACTTCCGGTTATATGGTTTGTTAGTAGAAAAGTTCTGATCAACCACTTTTCCCTGCAATATTTCCATGCGGTCAATGAAATGATTGTGTTTGGACGCCGGCGAAAAATAGGTGCTTTGAGAAAAAACAAAAACAGGCAGACAGAGTGCAGCCGTTATAAGGAGCCTTTCTTTAAATTGCATTAGATTGTTTTTAGGTATTAGATTACAAATTCAAGTTATGCAAAATTATGTGATTCGCAATATACAAGTTGTAAACGAGGGCAGAATTAGTGTTAATGATGTATTGATTAAACATGGGCGGATTGAAAAAATTGCCGGCGACATCAGCACCGATTTATTGACAACAGAAATTAATGGCGAAGGAAAATATTTGTTTCCCGGTGTGATAGATGACCAGGTGCATTTTCGTGAACCCGGATTAACACATAAAGCAACCATCTATACCGAAGCGAAAGCAGCTGTGGCTGGTGGTGTTACTTCGTTTATGGAAATGCCCAATACCATTCCCAATGCATTAACGATTGAATTGCTGGAAGACAAATACCGGATTGCATCACAAACTTCCTTAGCCAATTACTCTTTCTTTATGGGAACGAGTAATGATAATGCAGCCGAAGTTTTAAAAGTAAATGAACTGAAAAAAGATATTTGCGGAGTAAAAATATTTATGGGTGCCAGCACCGGCAATATGCTGGTAGATAATTACCTCACCCTTGATAAAGTTTTTCGTGAAAGCGAAGTATTGATTGCCACGCATTGCGAAGATGAAAAGATTATTAAAGCAAATTATCAGCGGCTCAAAAATGAAAAAGGCGAACTCTCTCCTGCTGACCATCCTTTGGTAAGAAATGAGGAAGGATGTTTTGAATCATCATTGGTTGCTATTCAGTTTGCCAAAAAGTATAACAGCCGTTTACACATTCTGCATATTTCAACAGAAAAAGAATTACAGCTCTTTACCAATTTAATTCCGTTAAAAGATAAACGTATTACTGCTGAAGCCTGTGTGCATCATCTTACTTTCAGCAGTGATGATTATGAACAGTTGGGTTATAAGATAAAATGTAATCCGGCTATTAAAGCCCCACACAACCGGGAAGCAATATGGAAGGCTTTGTTGGATGACCGCATTGATGTAATTGCTACTGACCATGCGCCACATTTGCTTAACGAAAAGGAACCACCGTATGAACATGCACATGCAGGTTTGCCACTGGTGCAACATCCATTACAACTCATGCTCCATCATCATAAACAGGGAAGAATTTCATTGGAGAAGATTGCCGAAAAGATGAGCCATGCAGTAGCTGATTGTTTTGATATTGCTGAACGGGGTTATATAAGAGAAGGCTATTTTGCAGACCTGGCGATAGTTGATATGAACCAGCAAATGACAATAAGCAAAGAAAATATTTTATATAAATGTGGCTGGAGTCCCTTGGAGGGAATGAAATTGCCGGGCACTATTACGCATACTTTTGTAAACGGGCATTTAGTTTATGGACAAAATGGTTTTGATGAATCTAATATGGGACAGCGGTTAAAATTCAACCGCTAATAACCACAAACCAAAAACAACAAACCACAAACTATTAATGGAATTAGACAAAACCAGTTATTACGACCTCTCCATCTTCAATCCGGAAGAAGAATATTCTGTTTTTCATAAACTGAATTTCACCACCACTTTTGGCGGCCGTGACCAGCTGAAACAACTAATGCAGCAACCTTACCACGACATCAAAAGAATCATCGCCACACAGGACACCATCAAACATTTACTGAAGCATATTGAGCATTGGCCCACCATCATCACCAATGGAACATTAATGGTGATGGAGAAATTTTTTGAATCCTTGATTGATACCATTCCGCAAGGTCACTCTCCTATCAATGCTACTTTTTACAAATGGTTTCACGGGCCTGATTATTCATTAGTAAAATATTCTGTTAAGCACTTTGCTGATTTTATAAAAGGAATAAATCAACTGACAGATGCAATGGATACAGATGATTGTCCGCCTTTATTAAAAAATATGCTTGGCAGAGCAAGACATTCTATCCAAAGAGAAAGAATACAACTGTTACTTACTGCTAATGATATTGAAAAGATTGATATCGGGCATTTGCTGGAGTTAGGCAATTATCTGCGCCATGATTTTAAGAATGCTTCTTTCCAGTTAATTGATATTTATTATCAGCTGGATGCCTATCACAGCATGGCAAAATCCGTACAGCATTACCATTTAAGTTTTCCGGTGTTTGAAGATTACCCGCATCCGAATATCAATGCAAAAAAATTATATCATATCCTGTTGCCCGTACCAGTGGCATATGATGTGGAGATGAATAAGGAAGCCAACTTTGTTTTTTTAACCGGCGCTAATATGGCCGGCAAAAGTACTTTCATCAAAGCTGTTGGTGTGGCTGTTTATTTAGCACATTTGGGAATGGGTGTTCCAGCACAAGAAATGCATCTTACTTTGTTTGACGGCATCTTCAGCAATATTAATGTGGTGGACAATATCATAAAAGGTGAAAGTTATTTTTATAACGAAGTGCAGCGCATCAAAAACACGGTGATAAAAATAAACGATGGGAGAAAATGGCTGGTGCTCATTGATGAAATATTTAAAGGTACCAACATACAGGATGCCATGAACTGCAGTACGGCTGTTATAAAAGGCTTGCTCAAAATCAGCAATTCATTATTTATTCTTTCCACTCACTTATATGAAATTGGTGATGCCTTAAAAACATATCCCAACATACAGTTTAAATATTTTGAAACCAGTACAGAAGGTGAACAATTAAAATTCAGTTACCAGTTAAAAGACGGCATCAGTAACGACCGTTTGGGCTATTTGATTTTGAAAAGGGAGAAGGTGGTGGAGTTGCTGGAGAAACTCTAACAGGTATCAGGCCACTAAAAGTGGCCTGATACCTGTTACTCTGAAACGAAAAAAATGTTATAATTTGTTATAACATTTTGTAGCTTTATCAAAACATTTGGAAAATGGAAACATTCTCTTTAAAACTCAGAAAGATTGGTAATTCAAAAGGAATTGTTATTCCACTCAGGTATTTAAAAACCCTTGAAAGTGACAACGACATGATACAGGTGGAAGCCGATGAAAACGGGATACTGTTAAAAAGTAATCAGCCAAAACCCAGGAGAGGCTGGGATAAAGCTTTTAAAAAAATGGCTAAAAACAACGATGATAAATTACTTATACCGGATGTGTTTAAAGATGAAAACTTTGACCAATGGAAATAAAACAATATGATGTTTACTGGGTTAATCTTGACCCAACCATTGGCAGGGAGATGAAAAAGACAAGACCATGCCTGGTTATTTCCCCAAACGAAATGAATGAGAATATTGGCACCGTTATCATTGCCCCTTTAACTACTACTATGCGCAACTATCCCTCAAGAATTAAATGTACTTTATCAGGAAAATCCGGAATGATAGCTCTGGACCAAATTAAGACTATTGATAAAAAAAGACTGGCGAACAGAATTGGTAAAATTGATAATAATACAATCAGGCTGGTAAAACTCACCATTGAGGTAATGCTGGTTAAATAATTAAAACACTAAGTAAAATAATTTCTCTAATTTTCCATTACAACTTTACAACCAGTAAACCTTTCAACTTCTCTTCATGTTAGTTAAAACCTACGGCAGTGCAGTTTATGGAGTGGATGCTATTACCATCACTATTGAGGTAAATGTAAGCAGCGGTGAACTAAAATATTTTTTAGTAGGGCTGCCGGATAATGCTGTAAAAGAAAGTTTCCAGCGGATTGAATCTGCCATCAAAACCAATAATCTTTATTTTCCCAGAACTAAAATTGTTGTCAACCTCGCCCCGGCCGATATAAAAAAATCAGGCTCCGCTTTTGATTTACCAATGGCCATCGGCATCATTGCCGCAGCGGAACAATTGCCGGAAGATGCACCTATTCATGAATACATTATCATGGGTGAACTGAGTTTGGATGGAACCATTCGTCCCATCAAAGGTGCATTGCCCATTGCCATACAGGCCCGCAAAGAAGGTTTTAAAGGATTGATTGTTCCTAAAGAAAATGCAAGAGAAGCAGCCATTGTCAACAATGTAAAGGTTTACGGCGTTTCGCACATCAATGAAGTGATTGAGTTTTTTAAAAACCCTTCTTCGCTTCAACCAACTATTATTGATACAAGAGATGAATTTTATCACTCGCAATACCAGTTTGAATTTGATTTCAGTGAAGTAAAAGGACAGGAAAATATTAAACGGGCATTAGAAATTGCTGCAGCCGGTGGACATAATGCTATATTAATCGGTCCACCCGGCGCCGGTAAAACAATGCTGGCAAAACGGTTGCCCACCATCTTACCACCACTCACTTTGCATGAAGCATTGGAAACAACCAAAATTCACAGTGTAGCCGGCAAATTACCGGAGAATGCAACCTTAATATCGAAACGGCCTTTCCGCAGTCCGCATCATACAATTAGTGATGTGGCTTTAGTGGGTGGCGGTGGCATACCACAACCCGGTGAAATTTCATTGGCACATAATGGTGTGTTGTTCTTAGATGAATTGCCTGAGTTTAAAAGAACAGTACTGGAAGTAATGCGTCAACCGATGGAGGAAAGAAGAGTAACAATCAGTCGTGCAAAAGTGGCGATTGATTTTCCCTCATCGTTTATGCTGATAGCATCTATGAATCCATGTCCCTGTGGTTTCTATAATCATCCCGATAAAGAATGCACCTGTGCACCAGGCACCATTCAGAAATATCTCAACAAAATATCCGGCCCGTTGCTAGACCGGATTGATTTGCATGTGGAAGTAACACCGGTTCCTTTTTCAGAATTATCCAAACAACAAACATCTGAAAAATCAGAATCAATCAGAGAAAGAGTGATAAAGGCAAGAGATATACAGGCTGAACGCTATAAAGATTCTCCTGGCGTGTACAGTAATGCTCAAATGAGCAGCAGCCAGCTAAAAGAAGTTTGCGTTATCAGTATTGTTGGACAAAATTTATTAAAAGCAGCGATGGATAAACTCAATCTTTCTGCAAGAGCTTATGACCGTATCTTAAAAGTAAGCAGAACCATTGCTGATTTAGCAGGCAGTGAAGACATCAAACCTGAGCATTTAGCGGAAGCCATTCATTACAGAAGTTTGGACAGGGAAGGATGGGCCGGGTAATCAATCTTTCTTTCTTCCCGTAGGAAGAAATTTATTTTTCTCTTTAATTATTTCAGCAGCAATACTCACGGCTATCTCCTTAGTTGTTTGGCTAAAAATATTAATACCAATAGGAGTAAATATTTTTTTAAGCTGCTCTTCATTAATCCCTTCTTTTATCAACTCAGTAAACATTGCTTTAATTTTATTTTCACTGCCCAGCATGCCGAGGTAATAAATATTTCTATCCAGTAGTTGTTTTAAAACAATTTTATCGGTTCGGTATCCAATCGTCATGATAACAACAAAATCATATAGCCCAATTACTAACCTGTCTGAAATTTCTTCATATTCCACCAGCAGCTTTTCATCAGCAAAAGAATTTTGTTCCAGTGTATTTAATTCAGTCCGGTCATCATAAACTTTTACATAAAAACCCAGCCATTTCATTTGTTCGCTCAAAGCCAGACTCACATGTCCTCCACCAATAATATGTATTACCTGCTGCTGCCGAAATGGTTCAGCATACTGCCAGCTATTATCATTTTCATACTCATAAAAAGATTGAGCAGTATTTGTCAATGATAAACCCGCCGGAGAAAGTTGAAAACTATATTCATGACTTTCACTATACTGTTTGATTTCATCAAGTAACGTTAACTGCGATTCATTCAAAGGAACAAAAGCAATTACCTGGCTGCCCGAGCAAATCATTCCCGACTGATTAGCCGCATGTTCTTTATCATGAAACTGATGAACTACAGAAACATTCGTCTCCTTTTTATTCAGCAAAGATTTTGCTTTCTCTACCAGTTTAAATTCCATAATACCACCACCAATCGTTCCGGTAAAATCTCCATCACCCGAAACAGCCATTTTAAAACCTTGTCTTCCTGGTGAACTTCCCTTACTTTCTAAAACGCATAAAAGCATCACCGGTGATGATGCTTTTATTTTGTCGTATATAAATTCCCAGATGCTCACTGTTTATTTCTTTCTGTTCTCCAGTATTTTTTTGAAAGAACGTCTACGAATTTCTTCTAATGTTAAACCGGTTGCCAACACCTCCTCTTCTGTGATAGCACCGCTGTTCAGTGCTCTTAAGAAATAGTTGAGCAAGCCCTGTCCTGTAGCCGCATCATCAAACACATCACCAATCAATGTGGCTCTTGCAGCTTTCTCAACAAAAGTTTTCAATCGCTCTACGGCATCATCATAACTTTCGAGGAAGAAAGCAAACACCGCTGTATAACGCATGGGGAACTGCGCCGGATTTAAATCCCATCCCTGGTAAAAACCATTCCACAGCGAATGACGGATATGATCATATCCTTTTTTCCATGCACGATGAACTACCTGTTTGTTTTCTTCTAATTGTACAGCTGTTAAATTATCACCACGGTGCGGACCTATTGGCATTGTATTCGTAGCACCATCACTCAACCAGATACCAGTATGAGCCAATGCAACTTTTGTCATATGATGAGCAAAATCGCAAACAGGATGATCCATTTCCTGGTATCTCGCCGTAATGCTGCAGGAGGCTGTATAATCATACGTTCCAAAATGCATAGCAATACAACGACCATTACTTGCTTTAATAAATTTG
The DNA here is from genome assembly GCA_016200915.1 of Sphingobacteriales bacterium. GTDB lineage: Bacteria > Bacteroidota > Bacteroidia > Chitinophagales > Chitinophagaceae > AWTP1-9. The sequence continues at coordinate 41,424 of JACQDV010000023.1, read as the reverse complement.
TATAATGGATTAGTTCCATCAATCGCCATAATGGATTGAGTGGTTTCCACCATCATCTCCATCTTCAGCACACCTTTTTCTAATTTTAATTCTTCTTCCAGAATATCAAAGAAACCGGCAAGCGTAGCAGGTTGTTCAGGAATAGTTACTTTAGGTAACATCACCACAAAATTTTCAGGCAGCTTTCCACCTGTTTCTCCAATCAACGTTGTTATAAAAATATCCAGTGTACGTAATCCTCTTTCTCTCATCTCCTCGGTAAAAGGTTTAATACGTATGCCAATAAATGGGGACAATGAACTTTTTTTTATTCCCTTCGCCACTTCTTTTGCTGCTGTCACTGCGGTTTCATCTTCTTCTTCGTTGCTGCGGTTACCATAACCATCTTCAAAATCGATACGAAAATCTTCAATCGCTTCTGCTTTCAACTTAGCGATTACTTTATTATAAATACGGGAACTGAAATCTGTTTTTGTGTCTAATCCAAAAATATTTCCAAATGTTATTGGATCAGGTGCATACATTTCAAATATTTCCAATGCTCTTTCACCTAATGCTTTCGCCGCATCATATTTAAACAAATTAGCCCCGCCATACAAGGTATGCACCGGCTGACGTTCTGTTCTGTCACCAGGGTAAATTTTTTGAAAAATCGTATTGGCATCACTCAGTTTTCCAAATAATTGCTCTTTCTTACTGGTAGGAATAGAAAAACTCATAGTTTATTTTTTATGTAGTCTTCGTTTAATTCTTCTATCAGCTGCATTGGTCCCGCCTCAGGCGGGACACACTTCAACATTTATTTCCCTGTTCAGCCTTTTATTTCCCGCAAAGACGCAAAGAAAATAAGGCGTAGTGTATTTCTTTGTGCCTTTGCTCCTTAGCACCTTTACGTGAAACTAACTTCCACGGTAGGTGGAGTATCCATAAGGATTAATCAGCAACGGAACATGATAATGGCTATCGTCAAATACAGTAAACTGTATCTCCACTTCCGGGTAAAAGCCTTTTGTATTATTTGCTTTAAAATAATTAGCAGTATCAAATACCATTTTATAATTGCCGGGTACTAAGTATTTTTCAGAAGGTAACAAGTCAGGTATTCTTCCATCAGCATTCGTCACTCCTTGTGATATGATTTCATCGTTGGCATGTTTCAATTGAATGGTTATATCTTTTCCCGGTTTTCCAACAGAAGTATCTAATACATGCGTGGTGAGCTGACTTACCTTCATCCATTGCCAGTCAGCATCCGGCAGCATTTTTTTGAAACGTATCAACGTAATCTTATGTTGTTCACCCATAGCCACTCTCAGTTCATCAGCTGATGAATTAGCTAATCGGTCATTTAGCAAACGAAGCATTTCATCAGCTGATTTACCGGTAGCACATACAATAAAGATGAAATCATTTTTACTTTCATAGTCTGTATTGGCCTTAGCTATTGATTGAATAGTTTCAGAAGATGCAACAGCCACACCAGCCTGTTCCTTACCGGCAAACTTTTGTTCTAAACTTTTTACATCACCAATCTTTGGATGATGAGTAAATGATTCTTTCCAATCAGCCTCATTGCATTCATCATACCAAATAGCTGTTGCTTTACTCACCAGTTCTTTCTCCGATGCAAACGGGAAATGCTGCATCAGCAATTCTACCCATCTGGAAGAACCACAGCAGGCAAACAACTCTTTAGTTGCAGATTGTTTATCTAACTTATTAAACTCATTTAGATTCATATAATAATTTTCAATTGTCAACCATTTTGATTAATTCCGGCACTCAACAATCTCATCATCACGAGGCGTTCCTACGGAACGCTGCAAATCATTTTTATTTTATCTACCCACGATATGTTCCTATGGAACATGTGTCAGGGGGTCTAAGAATATTAAACTTCATCTAACAATTCAACAATCGGTCAATCAAACTACAAACCACAAACTATAAACCACAAACTCACTTCACCTTCGCTCCCTGTTCAATCCAGCAACGGATAATATTCCGTTCTTCTTCTGTAATATTCGTTTTATTATTCTGCGGCATTGTTTTCGTTATTACTACCCGCTGCATAATTAAATCTTTTTTCTTTACTATATCTTCGGGAGTATCATACATCACACCATTGGGTGCAAGTTTATATACATCATCTGTTGGCCTCGATGAATGACAGGCAACACAGCGTTGTTGTACTATTGCATTCACTTCTGCAAAACTTACTTCGCTTTTACATTCATTAGGGTTTTTAGATGGTGCGGATATAAAGGCTGCAGCCAATAACACTATTGCCGAAATGGGAAATACCCAAACACTCTGCTGCTTTTTCTCTCTTAAGTTAAGATAATGTTTGATACCAGCTGCACCCAACGAGATAATGATAAGTGTAAGCCATGGATATTTATAACCAAATGTGCTGGGAAAGTGATTGCTCACCATCACAAACAAAACAGGTAAAGTGAAATAGTTATTATGCAATGAACGGGCCAATGCATTCTTACCCAACTGGGGATTTAGTGGTTTGTTTTCCTTGGCGGCCTTCACCATTGCCTTTTGTGAAGGAATGATTACAAAGAATACATTGGCCACCATCAATCCGCCAATCATCGCACCGAAATGTATATAAGCTGCTCTTGCGCTGAATACATGCGAATAGAAATACGCAAAGCCAGAAAGAATAGCAAAGCCTATCAACGCAAACAATGCTGCATTCTTTATCAATGGTGATTTACACAACTGGTCGTAAATAATCCAGGCAAGAATAAAAGAACCTACGCCGATACCAATTCCCTGCCACGGAGAAATATTCAGTACATTCTTATCAATCAGTAATGCAGAAGCATTGAAGTAATAAACGATGAATAACAAACAAAATCCGCTGAGCCAGGTAAAGTATGCTTCATATTTAAACCAGTGCAAGTGTTTTGGAATTTGTTTGGGTGCGATTTTATATTTTTCCAAATAATAAAAACCACCACCATGTACTGCCCATAAATTACCGGCTAATTCATCTCTCACATTTTCCGTTCTGTTTAATGCGTTTTCTAAAAAAACAAAATAGAAAGAAGCTCCAATCCACGCAATTCCAAATGTTATATGCATTACACGAACTACTATGTTCAACCATTCCATCAAATGACTTTCCCACACAGTTCCTTTCACCGCATAGTAAGTCCAGGCAAGAATGGAAATGATAACAAGCAGCAGGGAAGCATACACATAGTTTTGTGCATCATGCAAACGTTCCAACTGATGTTCATCATCCTCCGCTTCTTTCTTCTTAATAATAACAGGAAGCTGGTGCGAAATAACCACCAGCATCAATAAAATACCACCTAATAAAGCATAAACAGAAAATACCAGCATTAGCCTTAACTCTTTTTAGTTCCAAATAAACGTAAACGGCTTATACCGCCATCAGGAAAAATATTGAGCCTTACATATGTAAAGCTTTTATCGCTTAACTCACTGGCAAATTCATGAATGAAATCTGCACTGAGTTTCTTGTTTGATAATATAGTTTGCCATTTCACCTTATCAGTAATAACATCTGCATCATTATTACCTGCACAGGCTTCAATGGAACAACTATCAGGATAGTTGCCTTTGAAATGAGCTGTATCTACCACAATGTTCTTAATAAATCCTTCTGTAGCTAATTGAACGATCACCCAATCTCGGTTATTGGGAGTACGGTTGCGTTTGGTTTCCCAGCCATCGCCCATGTTTACTCCTCTGCCGGGCATGATTAAATTTTGCATAGAGCTAAAGAACATATCATTGCAGGCAATAGATTTTGCTCCATTGATTGCTGCAGCTAAATCAATCACTTCATCAGCAGTTACCTGTTCCCATTGTTTAAATACTTCTCCATATACTTTTAATCTTGCCACACCACCATCGGGATAAATATGTAAACGCAGATGAGTAAATATCTCGTTGCTGTTACTCTCGTAAAAATTTTGTGAGCCCGGGTCTAATGGAGACTTGTGCAATATTTCTTTCCACTCAACTTTTTCCCAATCAGTAATAGCAGATGCATCTTTAATATTAGCTGCCTCAATAGAAGCATGTGGCGGATGATTACCCAAAAAGAAATTGGTATCAATATCAAAGCCAACAATCTTACCGCTGGTAGCTAATTGAACGATGCACCAGTCATGACCGGGAGTTCTTTTACGACGGCTTTCCCATCCATCCATCCACTTACCTCTGTCGGTGTATTTATCAGTGATAAAAATTCCACGACCGGGTTTGATGAGATTTTCTTTCTCTGCAAAAAAATCATCGGTGGCATATAAAACTTTTCCTCCTAATCTTTCTGCCGCTAAATCGGTAAGATTTGTAAATGCCGGAGCTTCTTTAATAATTTCTTTTACTGTGCTAACAGCCATTTTCCTTTATTTAATTGTTGTATCTGATTGTTTGCAAAAACAGTTTCACCATTCACTATGGTTTCCTTCACTACACCATAAAGTAATCTGCCAATATAAGGACTTATTTTATGACGAAACAATACTGATTCTTCTGTTATCAAAAATTGTTCATCCGGGTTCCAGCAAACAAGGTCAGCATCCGCACCTGGTTGAATTGCGCCTTTCTTATTCGCCTTTATAAATTCAGCAGGATGTGATGTTACTAATGGAATAAATTTTTCTATACTCATCGTTTCTTTCATTGCTGTCCATGATGCTGATAAAAGAAACTGAATACCTGCAATACCACCCCATGCTTTTAATAAGTTACCGCTCTCTAATTCTTTTACCGATGGTGGTGCCGGTGAATGATCAGTAGTAATAAAATCGAGTACACCACTTTTCAATGCCTGCTTCAACAAATCATTATTTGTTTTTTCACGAATGGGCGGGGCACATTTATAAATACACTGTGCATCCGGAATAGCTTCTGCATTAAATAAAATATACTGAGCACAAGTTTCAGCTGTTACCTTTAATCCTTTTTGTTTCGCCTTTTCAATACTGCTTAATGCTTCTGCAGAAGATACATGCACAATATGAACAGGGCAGTCATATTTCTCACTCAGCTCAATCATCATATCAATCGCATCATTCTCCCATTTCTTTGGTCTGCTTGACAGATAATGCTGATAACTGGTTGGATTATCAGCAAAAGATGTTTGATGTTCTTCTTTTATCAATTCGCAATGTGCCAGCAAAGCAATATTATATTTTGCCAGTATGGGCATTGCTTTTTCCAGGTCTTCTCTTGTTACATTGGGAAATTCATCAATTCCGGAATGCAATAAGAAACATTTTACACCCAGCACTCCTGCTTTTATCATTGCTTCCAAGTTCTGACTGTTACCGGGAATTAATCCTGCATAAAAACCAACATTGCAATTTAATTTTCCGTTGGATGCTTTAAGCTTCTTATTAAAATCTTCAAGCGTTACTGTAACCGGACTGGAATTAAGTGGCATATCCACCACGGTTGTTGTTCCTCCTGCAACTGCAGCTTTAGTAGCCGTATCAAAACCTTCCCATTCTGTCCGGCCCGGTTCGTTAATGTGTACATGCACATCAATTACTCCGGGCATGATGATGGTATCGCCATAATTTTTTGCATCAGTTGATTTATCAAATAAAATGCTACTTATAATTCCATCTTTAATGGAAATAGTAGCGGGTTGAAGTTTATTATCAACCCAGCAGCGGCGACTGTATATAGTTTTGGTAGTATTCAAATCAATTATCTTTTTAATAAACCGTTGTTAAACCGCTGACGGGGTTTGCAACCGCCGTCAGGGTTTAGGATTTGCTGTATAAACCCATTAAAACTTTTTCAGGTGTAATAGGTGCGTTGTAAGTAATAGATGATGTTGGATTAAATGTCAGCACTGCATTCCGAACAGCAAAATAAGCACCGATGCCATACATCAATGGTGGTTCACCTACAGCTTTTGATTTTAATACAGCGAGGTTATCATTGTTGGTTTCTAAAAACTGAACATCTAATTGTTTGGGAACAGAATAGATGTCGGGAATTTTATAAGTTGATAAAGCGTTTGACAATAACTTACCATTCTCATTATAAACTACTTCTTCCATTGTCATCCAGCCGATACCTTGTACAATGCCACCTTCACATTGCCCCAAATCAACAGAAGGATTGATACTTAACCCTGCATCATGCACCACATGCACCGCATCCAGTTCGTAGGTTCCTCTTAAACAATCCACCGTTACAATAGTGATAGCTGTACCATAAACATGATAAGCAAATGGATGACCTTTTTCTTTTATTTTATCATAATGGATCACCGGTGTAGCATAATGACCTTTTGCACTCAGGTTAATTCGTTTAAAGAAAGCCTGCTGTATAATTTGTTTCCAGTTGTATTCAGATGGTTGATTGTTGATATAAACAATTTCATCCTTTATCTCCACTTTATCATTCTTATTTCCACTCAACGTTTTTATAAATGCATGTAAGCGTTCATTGATTTGAATACAGGCATCTAATACAGCTTTACCATTGAGGTCGGCAGTCGCACTGGCCGCAGAAGGAGAAGTATTTGCTACTCTCGAAGTATTGGTACTTTCTAATTTTATTTTATCAACATGAATACCCAATGCTCTCGCAGCTACCTGTATCATCTTTGAATTCACTCCCTGTCCCATTTCGACTGCACCGGTACTCACACCTACACTCCCATCTGAATATACATGCACTAATGCACGGGCATTGTTCATCATCGTATTGGTAAAAGAAATACCAAAACAAACCGGCATTAAGGAAAGTCCTTTCTTAAAAAATTTATTTTGCCGATTGAATGCATCAATCTCTGCTCTCAATTTTTTTATATCATATTTAGCTGTTACTTCATCCCAGCATTTAGCAGCTTCACTGTTTTCTACAATTTGTCCGTATGGAAATTCACTTCCATCTTTCACCAAATTCTTCCGCTGAATAATGGCTGCTTCTATTCCTAATTGTTTAGCAGCATAATCAATTGCCGCTTCAATCACAAACATTCCCTGCGGACCACCAAAACCTCGAAACGCAGTATTAGGGGGTAAATTTGTTTTACAGGAATGTGCCGTAGCTGTTACATTGGGAATAAAATAACTGTTGGTGCAATGGAATAATGTTCTTTCTAAAATTGCCGGAGATAAATCTGCAGCCGCACCACCATTTTGATGAAAGGTGGCTTCGTACGCTAAAATATTGTAATGGGCATCTAATCCAATTTTAAAATCGCTGCTGTATGGATTACGTTTGCCCGTCATCCGCATATCTTCCATACGATGCAATACACATTTTGCCGGACGCTTCATTATCCATGCTACCATTGCCGCCATTGCTGCCCAGGTTGATGCCTGGTCTTCTTTACCACCAAAACCACCACCCAATCTTGTCACATCTACTTCCACCTGATTCATCCCAACACCCAGCACCCTTGCAGTCGTTCTTTGCACAGCTGTTGGTCCTTGTGTAGATGAATAAACTTTTACACTGTTATGTTCAGTGGGAACAGCATAAGCTCCCTGCGTTTCTAAATACAAATGTTCCTGTCCATTACTTTCTGTTATTCCTTCAAAAATGTATTTGCATTGTTTGAATGCTTCTTCACTATTGCCCAAAACAAATTTCCGTGAAGGAGATAATAATTTTCCTTTGGCAAAAGCTTCTCTTGGATTGGTGATTACCGGTAATGGTTCATATTCGATTTTGATTTTCTTCAATGCTTCTTCTGCTGCATCTTCGTTTTCTGCGGCTACAATTAAAATTGGTTGACCCATGAAATGCACTTCGGTATCTGCCAGCAATGGTTCATCAGGAATAATACCGCCAATCTGGTTTTCTCCGGGAACATCCTTGTATGAGAATATCTTCACTACACCTTCTTCCTGTGCTGCTTCAGTGTAATCAATGCTTTTTATTTTACCATGAGCAATGGTTGCATCAAAAATTTTCAGGAACAACATGCCTTCCATTCCGGGAATATCATCTACATAAACAGATTTACCCGTAACATGATTGGGTGTATCCACATTACCAAAAGAAGTGGCGGGTTTTGTTGTTGATGATATTTTTTTATCAGTAATCAATTTTTCAAAACGGATTTAGTGAATAAGCAAATCGTTCAATACAGTTTCTTCAATATTGGCAAAATGAGCCAGGAATAATTGTCTTAATAAAAGACGCTTATAATCTGCTGTTCCCCTTGCATCACTAATGGGAGTTATTTCATCATTCATCACTTGTATGGCTTCTTTTAATACAGATGAAGTTGGTTTCTTCCCTTTCAGGAACGCAATAGTGTTGGATAAGTATTTTGGATAAGGAGCAACACCACCTGCCGACAAATGCAGTTCTTCAATATCTCCTTTTTCATCTAATTGAATCAAACCGGCTGCGTTTACGGAAGCAATATCTAAATAAGTTCGTTTGCAAACTTTTTCAAAATTAAAAACAGCATTAGCCGATGGTACATCAAATAGTATTTGTGTAATGATTTCGTCTGCTGCTTTATCTAATTGTTTATATCCTTTATAAAAATCTTTCAGCTTAATAGTTCTGCTGCTATTTTTATTATTCAGCACAACAGCAGCATCCAGTGCCAGCAGGAAAACCGTTATATCACCAATAGGTGAAGCATTCACTAAATTTCCGGCCAGTGTAGCCATATTGCGAATGGGAGTGGAGGAAACTAATTTAATATGCTTATCAAGATTTGGAAAAATATCCTGCATCAATTTTGATTCACTACACTCAGTAACTGTTACCGAAGCACCAATAATGCATTGATTATTCCCGATACGAATTCCTTTCAGTGATTTGGAATCAAATACATTATTTAATGCTGATTTTTTTACTATCTGATGTTTCTGCACATTCAAATCAGTACCGCCACCAATAGTTAAACCATCCGTTGCTCTGCCATTTGATTGTAAACTGTTTTGTAAGGCCAGCAATCTTGTTTTAATATCAGTAAAGTATGCAGGAATAAATTCGTTTTTCACTAACCAGTCAATCGTTGAATCAGCAGGCTTATCATTTACCTTTTCTGAAATAACGGCTGCAGCTCTTTCAATAGATTTATAACCGGTGCAGCGGCAAATATTTCCATCCACACATTCTACTGCTTTTTGATACTCTTTATTTTCTTCATGCAAAACAAAACCGGTAAAACTCATCACAAAACCAATTGTACAAAAACCACATTGTGTTCCATTGGTATCCATCATCGCCTGTTGTACAGGTGAAAGTGTTTTCATATTAATACCTTCTACCGTAACAATGTGTTTGCCCTGCGCATTAATGAGCGGCATCAGGCAACTCGTCATAGAGCGGTAAACAAGTTTATCATTTTCAAAATCTCCAACCAATAGAGTACAGGCACCACAATCACCTTCACGGCAACCAATCTTTGTACCCATCAATCGTTTTTGATAACGCACAAAATCAAGCACCGTACTGCCCGGCGGTAATGGTGTTTTTATTAATTGTTCATTTAATATAAACTGAATCATCAATACTCAATTTTGTTTACACTGGTTTTCCATTTTTCAAAAGCTTCCAATGCTTCATCCCGCATGATTTGTTGGGTAAATAATTTTCTTTCTTTAACCGGCTTAGCTATTTCTTCGTAAATAAAATTATCATCAAACTCTATGGCTGCTGCATCTTCCTTACTGTTGGCATAATATAATTTATCCGGTCTGGCCCAGTAGATAGCTGCGAGACACATAGGACAAGGTTCGCAACTGGCATAAATTTCACAACCGGTAAGCTGAAATGTATTCAACAGTTTACAGGCTTTACGGATAGCTACTACTTCAGCATGAGCAGTAGGGTCATTATGGGATGTTACGCAATTGGCGCCACGGGCAATGATCCTTCCATCTTTTACCACCACGGCACCAAAAGGGCCGCCTTTGTTCTCCTGCACATTAGCAACAGAAAGACGGATGGCTTCCTGCATAAATTGTTTGTTCAAATCGTTCATGTATGGTTGGTCCTTTAAAAAAAGCTCTGACAAAAACTGAAAAGAGTCAACTATTAAAGATACATTATCTGTATTTATAACAAGACACTGAAAGGCATTTTTCTGCCTTTAATGTCACAACACGTAATCTTGTCAGTTTTACCGAACTTGTATTGTTTTTGCTGAAAGAAACATTTCAACTATAGATTTATGAAAATTCTGCTCACTTATATTAAGCCATATAAATGGTTAGTGATACTGGCGTTGGTACTGGCTGCGATCAACCAGGTGTTTTCTATGCTTGATCCATTTTTCTTTGGGAAGATGTTTGATATGTATGCAACCCACCCATTTGAAAAAGGCGATTATCAACTGAAAGAAACCATTGGTGCTTTAGGAAAAGTAGTGAAACAAAAAGTTTTTGTTCCTTCCGGTGGAACAAGAAGTGCGTCTGAATTTATATGGGGTGTGCTGGGTTTTGTTGGTATTCTCGTTGGTGTAGCAATGGTATCAAGAATTGCCAAAGCATTCCAGGATTATTTTGGCAATGTGATCGTTCAGAAATTCGGAGCAAGAATTTTTACAGATGGATTAAAGCATTCTATGCGTTTACCATATCAGGAGTTTGAAGACCAGCGAAGCGGTGAAACATTATCAATCTTAACTAAAGTCCGAACTGATACAGAAAAATTCATTATCTCATTTATCAATGTACTTTTCGGATTGTTAGTAGGTGTCATTTTTGTATCTGTGTATTCTTTCTCTCTGCATTGGTCTATTATGCCTGTTTATTTTGGAGGCATTTTATTATTGACATTATTAACGGGTGTGCTCAGCAAGAAAATAAAAACGATACAGAAAAAAATTGTGAAGGAAACTACTGCACTGGCCGGTAGCACTACTGAAAGTTTAAGAAATATTGAATTAGTAAAAAGTCTTGGATTAACACACCAGGAAATTAACCGGTTAAACAACAATACTTATAAAATTCTCGGACTTGAATTAAAGAAAGTAAAAAGCATCCGCACATTAAGTTTTATACAGGGAACATTTGTAAATGCTTTAAGACAGGTCATCATTTTTATGCTGCTTTGGCTGGTGTTTAAACAAAACATTACACCCGGTCAGCTAATGACACTAATGTTTTATTCTTTCTTCATTTTTGGGCCACTACAGGAAATTGGCAATATTATTATTGTTTACAGGGAAGCTGAAGCATCATTAAACAACTTTCATAATTTAATGCAAAAGGCTCCCGAGCCTGAAGCTGCCCAACCAAAACACCTGGGAAATATTGAAACACTTCGTTTTGATAAAGTTGCTTTTAAACATCAAACAGCCAATCAAAAAGCAATTGACGGAATCAGCTTTGATGTTAAGTCGGGAGAAACCATTGCCTTTGTAGGACCATCTGGTTCAGGAAAATCAACATTGATGAAACTGTTAGTGGGTTTGTACCGTCCACAGGAAGGAAAAATCTTATACAACCAGTTAGATGAAAACGAAATTAATTTTAATGACCTGCGTAACCAGATCGGTTTTGTAACACAGGATACACAATTATTTGCAGGAACAATAAAAGAGAATTTGATGTTCGTAAATCCCGATGCTACAGAAGATGACCTGAGAGATGTGTTGGATAAGGCTTCCTGCAATAATTTATTGTCAAGAGCTGAGAAAGGGTTGGATACGATGATTGGTGAAGGAGGATTGAAATTGAGTGGCGGTGAAAAACAACGCTTGTCTATTGCGAGAGCTTTATTACGCAAACCCAAGTTGTTGATATTTGATGAAGCTACTTCAGCACTGGATTCATTAACTGAAGAAGAAATAACCACTACCATCCGTGAAGTTTCATCGCAGCAAAATCAAATCACTATTTTAATTGCCCATCGTTTATCAACCATCATGCATGCCAATCGTATTTATGTATTGGAACAGGGTGAAGTGGTTGAAACAGGCAATCATGAAAGTTTATTGGCTGAAAAAGGATTGTATTATGCGATGTGGCGTCAGCAAATTGGTGAACGGAAGAAGATGCAGGTAGCGTAATGAGGTATGATGTTGGTGGTAATGTTATTGGACACACCCTAAAACTCAAAAAAGCTATCTTTACCAAACCAAATAATTTCAATGGCATACGAATCGATCGACAAACTTCAAAAAGTATTAGCAGACGAAATCTTCAGTCATACAAAAGACCCCAAAAAAGCCGCAGGCAGAGCATTAGGAACTTTTATAGAAATCATAACCTACTACTTATTAAAAACATGGGGATTTAATCACCAAACTTCAATTGAAAGAGGACTGGAAGAATATGGAAACCCGGCAATAACTCACAATGTAGAATTTTCACTTCATCCGGTAATACGAGAGCACATATTGAAAATTGATAAAAGCAGTAGGACTATCACGGCTAATGTTATCAAAAAAGCTCTTGAAAAAGAACAAGTTTTTGACATTTCTGGTTACAAAAACAAATTCGTTTCCGGATTGCTAAGCAAAGAAGGTGTTCTGCGTAATGCTTATACAATGACGAAGTCTGACAATTTATATCTTCTTTGCAGCATTAAAGAAAACAAACATGACAATGATCAAATCGAATTACATATTTATGAGCAAATGCCAAAAGCGTATGCAATTTTTGAATGTAAAAGAGTTGGAGTGGAAGAAGGCATGAGCAAAGGGCCCCAAACAATTGAAAAAGCAAAACAAGGAGCTTATGTTGCAAGGACAGCATCTTCCTTACAGAAAATAAGAAACGAATCTGGCGAGTTGTATGGCATTATTTATAAAAGTGATAATACACCTTTGATTAAACCGTACATTGAACTAATGGAAGATGTAGTTTATTCAAACGAACCTGAATTACTAAGAAGGTTTATATTAACCGTTGGTGTTGTTAGTAATCATGGAAATTGGATAAAGAAAAATAAAGAAGGAGCTTTTGATTTCAGCGATGAGAATTTTCAAAAGGAACTAATGGTTTTGGCTCAATCTTATGACTGGTTACTATTTCTTACGGATGAGGGGCTTTCTAAATTCATTGAATCATTACTCCTCAATCCATCAGAAGAGTTTGAGCCAGTAAAGCAGGCATTTCTATCAAGCTACACACAAGACAAAAAGAAAAATCAGTTTACAAAAGTTCAAATGAATTTAGACGCAGACCGCATTTTGCTTGACTTCTTTAGTAAGAACATTACAGCCATTGAAGGCTGGTTTAAAGTGATTTCTCCGAAAGGCAAGGAATTAGTAACTTTAAAAGACGAACTTTCAGAACTTAATAAGAAAAACTGGAAAGAAATATTAGTATGAGTGCAGGAAGAAATATCAATACGCTAAGTCAAAGTTGGGGCACACCTCACAAATATGTAAAAGCTGTAAAGAAGGTTTTAAGAGGCAAAATTCATCTTGACCCATGTTCAAATGAATATTCAATAGTTAATGCCGAAGTAGAATATCGGCTACCTAAGCATGACGGCTTAAAAGAAACATGGAATTATCCTACCATTTTCGTTAATCCTCCTTATGGCATTGACAAAGAAATGGGAACAACAATTAAAAATTGGTTAGCAAGGTGTGCTCATGCCTATGACGAATACGGTTCAGAAGTTTTAGCACTTGTGCCGGTTGCAGCAAATACTGGTCATTGGAAAAAATATGTATTTACTAAAGCAAGAGCAATCTGTTTTTTGTATGACACCAGGCTTCGCTTTCTTGAAAACGGACAGGATGTTGGTAAAGGGGCTCCAATGGCTTGTGCTATGGTTTATTGGGGTGACAATTATTTGAAATTTTATGAAGTTTTCATTGAGCATGGTGCAGTAGTTGACATTTCAAATTTAATGGGAGAACATATTGAAAGAGACAGAAAAACTTTGAAGCTTTTCCAATAACGACAGAGAAGCACTACCTTCAAAATGGGTAAGATATCAGATGCATAAATGAATATTGTGTTTATGATGTATAATTTTTGTACACCATACATACGCTTATCTTTGCGGCCAAATCAAATAAATGGCAAACAGCAAGAAACCAAGACCGAATTACCTGTGGAGTATGCTCACCCTTAAATGTCCCCGCTGCAGAAGAGGAAGTATGTTCAATGATCATAGTGCTTATAATTTAAAACATACACTGGATATGCCAGAGGACTGCCCGGTATGCGGACAAAAAATGGAACCTGAAGTTGGTTTTTGGTACGGCACCGGCTATGTAAGCTATGCATTAACCGTTGCTATTTCCGTAGCAACATTTATTGCTTCTGTTGTTTTGTTTCATGTAACCTTTATGGACAACTCTATTTTGTGGTGGCTGGGAATTAACTCTGTCTTCTTAATACTTATTCAACCATGGCTCATGAGGTTCAGCCGGACGATGTACCTGTATTTCTTTGTACGGTATAGTGATGATTATGATAAGAGTGAAGCAAGACAGGACTTTCATCATTAAAGCCGTTGCTCCTCTTCTTCGTCATCTTCTTTCTTCCAAAGTTCTTTAAATACATTGCTCTGGGCAATTTCTTCCACATCACTTAACTCCAGTTCAAGTGCATAAGTGCTTTTGAGTATTTCTATCAATGAAATAACCAATGATATAATTAAGCTAATGATACTGGCGGCAAAAATATAATGAGCTCCATTATCATATCCGCGGAAGATGAGATACATGCAAATCATGCATAACAAAAAACTTAACACCCCAAAAGCCTGCATGTAACGGATCAGATGCAATCGTAAGCGAAGATTACGGATTTGATTAATGATATTTTGTTTATCGTGATGTTTAAAGTATTGCTCATGCAATTTGCGGATGAGTGAAGCCAACGCCAAAAAACGGTTGGTATAAGCCAGCATCAGTAAAGTAATTCCGGGAAACAGCAAGGCAGGTATATTAATGGAAAGTTCCATAAAAGAAGTTTGTGGTTTATGGTTTGTAGTTTGTGGTTGAATACATCCGCTGATAGCTTACGTACACAAATTTTTAATTTCAACCATCACTTCTAAATCCCAAATTACTAATTCCTCTTTATCAAACAGTATTAATTCAGTTTTTTAATTTCATCTATTCTCCAGTTTATCCGCTGCTACCCTTGTTGGTGTATCTTCTCCGCTGATGATGGATCGGCTGCTTAAAGCAATGGCTTTAATGATCTCTGCCATATTCTTTATATCCAGCGTTTCAATTTCATCATCCTGTGTATGATAATATTTTTCGCTGTCCATTTTTGAAGTAGTGATGGTATGTGCAGGAACTCCTAATCTTGCCAGGGTAGCATTATCTGAACGATAGAATAATTTTTGTTCAGGATAAGGATCGGGATGAAAACTGAACTTACTTCCATTTAAATTCTTTTGCAGTATTTCACCCATGTTCGTTTTTTCATAACCGGTGATGTAAGCTGAATTTGTTCCCCACTTACTTTCAGTACCAATCATTTCAATATTGAACATGGCAATCACTTCAGCAGGATCAAATTGTTTTGAAAAATAATTAGCACCATAACCACCAGCCTCTTCTGCAGTGAGTGCAGTAAAAATCAGCGTACGTTGATTATTCATTTTCTTAACAAAATATCTTGCCAGCATAATTACAGCAGTTACTCCTGCCGCATCATCATTGGCACCATTGAAAATAGAATCCTGCTCCTGATTAGGCCTGCCAATTCCCAGATGATCATAATGACCGGAGAAGATCACATATTCGTTTTTCAATGACTTACCAGGCAACACACCTACCACATTCATCAGTTTTGATTCCTGTATCTCATGTTTTGCTTCTATTGAAAAAGTTGTGGGCTCTTTATCCGTCAGTAAAAAAATTACACTCTTCCCTGTTTGAAACAAATTACGTTTCAAAGATCCCAGTCTTGAAAGATTTGAGGCAAAACTTGTATCAACGGTAACAATTAAATTTTCTTTTCTGCCAATTAATTCACGGGCAACTGCTGTAAGGTTATTTCCTTTTTTTATAGAAGCTTTCCCATAACCGCTTTGATCAGTTACTTTTAATGAAGCTTGTGTAGTAACTACAAATATTTTTTGCTCAGAAAAACTTTCTCCATCTACTATTGCATTAGCACTGATGAATTTTGGTTGAATCATTGCAAACTCCTGTAAAAAAGAATTGTTTCCCTTATACGTTTGCAAGCCTGCTTTTTTAAATTCTCCTGCAATAAAGCCGGCGGCTTTTTCTGCTGCCGGTGTAAAGGCTTTTCTTCCCTGCATATCATCAGCAGCTAATACTTCCTCTATCCGCTTTACTTTTTTTGCATTGATGAACTTACTGATACGCTGACTAAATAAAAAAGAGGTTATTGATAACAATAACCCCAGTAATAACAGTTTTCTCATTTATATTCTTGTTGCTGTGTTTCTGGTTACTAGTTGCCGGATACCGAATGTTAAATTATCAACTATCTACAGACTCATCATCTCTTTGAACTTCACCGCCTGTCTCCTGCTTACTTCAATCTTTTCACCGCCTTTTATTTCCAGTAATAGACCTCCATTAAAGTAAGGTTCTACTTTTTCAATCATGCGCAGGTTTACAATATGCTTTCTGTTGGCACGGAAGAATGTTTTTTCATCTAATCTTTCTTCCAATGCATTGAGTGATTTTAATATGAGTGGTTTGTTTGGGCCAAAGAAAACTTTGGCATAATTACCCACACTTTCAAACAAACGGATTTCACCCAGGCGAACAAACCAGCAACGTTCTCCATCTTTTACAAACACCTGGTCAGCTTCAGTAAGCAATCCACGATTTACTGCACCACTGGAATCAACAGGATGTCCATTCGTTTCTCTTTCATCTAATGTTTCTAATTTATGAATAGCATCTGCCAAACGCTTTGGTTCAATCGGTTTGAGTAAATAATCCAGTGCATTTACTTCAAAAGCTTTTAACGCATATTCATCATAGGCAGTAGTAAAGATCACTTGAGGTGATTTATCTAATTCACTCAGCAAATCAAAACCAGTCTTGCCCGGCATTTGAATATCCAGGAAGATCAAATCAGGATTTTGAGAACTGATCTTTTCCAATCCTTCATCAACATTGGCAGCTTCATCAATCACTTCCACATCAGGATAATCCTGCAACAATTTTTTTAATTCATTTCGGGCTAAGCGTTCATCGTCAATTATAATGGCTCTTTTGCTCATGTCGTTTATATTTTGAGAAAAGTTATGATTCAATTGGCATTATCAGTTTTGCTTCTACGGCGTTGTGATCAATATCGGTTATCTGGAAACTGGCTTTATTACCATACATAAGGCTCAACCGGTCCTGTGTGCTTTGCAATCCAAAACCATCTTCATTACGGTGACCATTTAATCTTCCCGTATTACGGATAATGATCTCATGGTGATCACCCACAAAATCTGATGTAATTTTTATTTCACCACCATTCACCTGTTTGCTGATGCCATGCTTAATAGCATTCTCCACCAGCGTTTGCAGCATCATCGGAGGTATAGGCTGGTCTAAAGTATCTTCATCAATATCAAAGTTGATACGGAGTCTTTCTTCAAAACGCATTTGCTCCAAAGCAAGGTAATCTTTTACGATAGCCAGTTCTTTTTCTAATGGAACCGTTTCTAATTTCTCTGCCTGCATGCTGCTGCGCAAAATATTACTCAACTCAGTAATTGCTGTTCTTGCACGACCAGGATTTTCATCCACCAGTGCTCGGATACTGTTTAACGAATTAAAAATAAAATGCGGATTGATGTGACTCTTGATGGTTTTTAATTCCAGCTCTTTGATCAGCGCTTCCATTCTTAATTTATCAAACTGTTCAGTCCGGTTCTTCTCCACATAGTGATACATGAAGTAAATAAGATTCCACACCAGTAAAGTGATAAATGAATTGAACGTACCACCAATCATTAGTCTTAATAAAGAATAATTTTTCTCTCTTCCCTCAAACAGGTTCAGTTCCCGCCAGCATATGAGCATAAAAAAGGAATAGAGAGTAGCAAAACCAATAGTGATGGAAATAAAATAAATAACCTGTTTATCAAAGTTCTTTTGTAAAACTTTTAAGCGGATGATCAGTTCCCGCATCAGGTGAGTAAGTATTAAACCCAGCCCCACTACTATCATCACCCTTTGCACAAACTCAGGGGTAACGCTATCCCTGTATGTCCATGCAAAAAACAGGGAAACGGCAGCATTGGCACCCCATCCTATGATCTGGCACCACCAGTACTTCGAAACATTTGATAAAACTGACATAGGCAACTACAAATCTACTTTAATTAAAACCCTGCTTAAGGCTAAATTTATTAAAGGCAAATATTGGGTGTAAATGGCTGGGGTAAAATGCCCCAAAACACAGGCAGCCACACAATTTCAATAAAGATTAGCAATTGACCAAATGGTGCTTAAAAGATGATTTTTTTATACAGGCTTCAGTGCCAATAGCATCGCCTGTTGTGTCACAATACTTTCATCGTTCAGTAATTCTGTTGAGCGGTAGTGTATCAGTTTGAATTTTTCACGCAAAGGAATACAAGGAGCAAAGACGCCAGGGTTTTTTTGCGGCTTATTTCCTTTGTTTCTTGGCGTGAAATCAGACAATACATCGGATAAATTTTGAAACTGATACACTATTTGTTGAGCTTTTTACTTATTACTTTTGAATTTTTACTTATATCTAAACTTTAGCACCTGAGCATTGTTAACACTCCTGTTGACTATTTCACACCCTTCAAAAGGGTAATTGTATTATTTTCGCAGCACTAACAGAACCATGGAAATAAAACCCGGCAAACTTTTAAGTACCATCAGCTCTCCGGCCGATATGAAGGCCCTGAAACCAGAGCAGTTACATCAACTCTGCAATGAACTTCGTCAGTATATCATTGATGTGGTAAGTGTGCATGGTGGCCACTTTGGCGCCAGCTTAGGTGTGGTGGAATTAACTGTGGCTTTACACCATGTTTACAATACTCCATATGATCAGTTGGTGTGGGATGTAGGTCACCAGGCATACGGACATAAAATATTAACCGGCCGCCGTGATAAATTCCCAACTAATCGCAAATACAAAGGCTTAAGCGGTTTCCCCAAACGAAGCGAAAGTGAATACGACACATTTGGTGTTGGCCACTCTTCAACATCTATTTCTGCTGCATTGGGTATGGCCATTGCTGCTAAACACAAAGGAGAAACAGATCGTAAATCAATTGCTGTAATTGGTGATGGTGCTATGACAGCCGGTATGGCTTTCGAAGCAATGAATCATGCCGGTGTAGCTGATAGTGATGTGCTGATCATTTTGAATGATAACTGCATGAGCATTGACCCTAATGTGGGTGCTCTTAAAGAATATTTGACTGACATCACTACTTCACCTACTTACAACAAAGTGAAAGATGATGTATGGAATCTGCTGGGCAAACTTCCGGTTGGTAAAAACTTTTCAAGAGCGATGGCTCATAAGTTAACCGATGGAATGAAGAGCATGGTAAGCAGCAGCAGTAATTTATTTGAGGCATTAAAGCTGCGTTACTTCGGTCCAATAGATGGACATAACATTACTAAGCTGGTTGACACCTTAAAAGATTTAAAGAAAATACCGGGACCAAAAATTCTGCATATCGTTACTGTAAAAGGTAAAGGTTATGCATTGGCAGAACAGGATCAAACTAAATGGCATGCACCCGGTTTGTTTGATAAAATAACCGGTGAGATTTATAAAAAGAAATTTGACATTCCCCAGCCATCCAAATACCAGGATGTATTTGGACATACCATTTTAGAATTGGCTGAGAAGAATGACAAGATAATGGGTATTACTCCGGCCATGCCTAGTGGTTCTTCTTTAAAAATTATGATGGACAAGATGCCTGACCGTGCAATTGACGTGGGCATTTGTGAGCAACATGCAGTTACAGTAAGTGCTGGCATGGCTACGCAAGGATTAAAAGTGTATTGTAATATTTATTCATCCTTCATGCAAAGAGCCTATGACCAGGTAGTGCATGATGTGGCAATACAAAAATTACCCGTAGTTTTTTGTTTGGACAGGGCTGGTTTAGTGGGTGATGATGGCCCAACACATCATGGAGCTTATGATATTCCTTACATGCGTTGCATACCTAACATGATTGTAAGTGCGCCGATGAATGAAAGTGAATTGAGGAATTTGATGTACACTTCTCAATTAGATTCGCTGGAACTGCCCATCGTTATTCGCTATCCAAGAGGTGAAGGGGTGATGCCGGAATGGAGAACGGAAATGAAAGAAATAAAGATTGGTACAGGCAGAAAGTTAAAAGACGGAGAAGAAGTAGCTATTCTTTCTTTTGGTCATCCGGGAAATTTTGCTGCGGCCGCTATCCGTGAATTAAAGAATGATGGATTAAACCCGGCACATTATGATATGCGTTTTGTAAAACCATTAGATGAAGCATTACTGCATGAAGTGTTCGGCAAGTTTGATAAAATTATTACAGTAGAGGACGGAACAATTGTTGGTGGTTTTGGAAGTGCTGTTGCTGAATTTATGGTTGCCAACAGATATAAAGCTGAAATAAAAATGTTGGGTATCCCTGATAAAATTGTTGAGCATGGTACACCAAAGGAATTACATCGTGAATGTGGCTATGATGCGCAGGCTATTGCTAATGCTGTGAGGGAAATGATGAAAGATAAAGTGGTTGTTCAAAACTTTGGATAATCCTTTCTTAATACTTTAAAATAATCAGTTTTTAGTTGCTTTCTTCCCATACATGGTATTGCATGACAGTAATGAATATTCACAGTTAGGTTTTACCTTCTTTTTAAGATAAAATGAATTTATCTTTTGTCTGCTTCTGCTGCTCGTCTTAAAACAAGAAGAACTTCTTTCAATGGTTGAGAAATCGAACTTGTCGGTTCTGCCAAAACCAACGCCTGATATGCATTTAAGAACAAGTTTCTGTGTCTATGAAAAAAGTGTAAGTAGTGCCTGATAAAACCAATGCAATCAAGTATAGCAAACTCAACACCTGTTTTGTCATAAAGGCTTTTTGCATATTCTGAAACATCTGGCTCAATTATGTCTGTTGTGATGAAAATGTAATTGTCCAGTTTGTTTTTAGCTTTTGATATTTTTTGAACTGCTACATCAATATCATTTTTGGTTACTCGTTTATCTTTCATTTCATAACAAGTAACAATTTTATCATCGTTAGCAAGTGTAATTTCAACATCGCCAATTGAGCCAGTTTGTTTGTCAGCAGCGTTATGGGCTTGAAGTGGCAAACCAACTTCTCCTAACTTTACATTTACCGCTTCATACGCAGCAGCTACGATTAAAACAGGAAGCCGGCTGGAATTTGTAGAACTAAGGTGTTGTATTAGTAGCGTAACTATTTCTTCAGAGGAAAGAGGTAAAACATCATCAGCCTGTTTTAAGTCTGCAAGAAGTTGTTGCATAGGGTTTTCGTCCTCTGCCTTTATGATAAGTAAAAAGCGGATTATTTCTTGCAATAAGTTTTGTGGGGTTTCTTTTTTACGATGGACAGTGTCAAGAATTTTTAAAGCGTATTCATATACTTCTCTTGGTCTGCCAACAAGTGCAAGGTCTGTTGTAAGAACTCGGTCAAGATTTCTGAATGCAGGTGTTAAATAAGCTGTTGTCGGATTGCAGGGTAACTTGTATTTGTGAACCATTGCCTCAACATAACGTTCATCGTAGAACCTACCAGAGAAAGTATTCTTTCCGTCAATTTCAGTGTATGGTTTTCTTATATCAACTTTTGGGTCGTCAATTTTTGCAAGTAAGCATGACATTAGGAAACGGATGGGTGCTTTGTTTGCGTTACAGCGACAAATAAACTCTATCCGCTTTCTTAAGTCGTCAGATTTTATTGAACTGCTCCCAATGTTTTTTAGTGCAAGTTGATAGTGTTTTTCTAAAATTTCGGCAGGTGATGTTTTGCTCATTTAAAAAAGGGAATAAATCTTTGATACTTTTTGTAAATCGTAATTAATCCAAAGCACTTCCTGCCTCGTATCTTTTGTTGAATGTATTGTTTTTTCAGGGCTAAAAACTTTTTTCCATTTTTTTGATGGATATAGTTCTTCCATTAATTCACATTCATAGTTCGAAATCGCTGCCAATCCCTCGATGGAGTTTAAAGTCTTTGCTAATTCCCGATGATGATTATCATTCATTTCAAAACCATAGGCTTTTGTGTCTCCCCTAGTTTCGTGAATGTAAGGTGGGTCACAGTAAAATAATGTTTCTTTACTGTCGTATAATTTAATTATATCAATCGCTGGTCTATTCTCAATTTGCACTCGTAAAAGTCTTTCAGCAATAAAGTCAAGCTGCTCAACGCCGCCTAACCAACGGCTAACAACACCACTCATTCCAGAACGGCTTGTATTTTTACAATTAGCCCATCTTCCAATTGATGCTGTTTGGGCAAGACCTGTTCTAACTTGTCTTGCTCTTATATAAAAACGTCTTGCTCTTTCTACTTGTGATAAATCGGGGTCTAATTCACAAGCGATTGCAAATTCCTCTCTTGAAAATGGTGTCAATGCAATTTGTTCAATGAGCTTATCTTTTTCTCCTCTTAATACCTTAAAAAAATTTACTACTTCTCCATCAATATCGTTATATGTCTCAACAGGTGAAGGCTCTCTGTTTAATAATACTGCTCCTGAACCGGCAAAGGGCTCACAATAATGTAAACAATCAGGTAATAAGGGCAAAAGCCAATCAAGGTGTGAAAACTTACCACCGTACCAGCCAAATGCAATTAATTTCTTTGGTTTTGCCAACCTTAGAATTGGTGCGGCGGTTTTTTTATTGTTATTTTTTACAGCTGATTCCAATTGCCAAAATTTTAATCCAAATTTAGTGTTTTATGCTAAATCAAATTAAAATAGGTTTGTCTATAAGAATGTAATACACACATAGCATAGCCCATCTAAAATCCTTTGCATAGTAGATAATAGCGTTTATCAATCATGTAACTATAATATTAAAAAGCCCCGCATCGCTGCAGGGCCAAGGTTTCTTGCTTAAGGAAAATCTTTACAAACTTAGTTTAGAATGTATAGTGAATTCCTAATTGTCCCTGCCAACGTGAGTTGATAGGATCAACTGTATAATAATGTCCATCCAGTGGTTTTACAAAGTTGAAAGTTGGTGTATATCCTGTTGAAGGAGCACCGGGATTTTTACCATTGGCATCTTTAACAAACTTTAAGAAGTTAACTGTGTAGTTGTTGATGTTGGTGACAAAGTTGATATGTCCCCAGTCATTGTTCAGTAAGTTCAGCACATTAAAGATATCTAAGCTGATGCGCAGTGAATGATTACTGTTCTTCATCTTAAACTCATGCACTAATTTCATATCCAGTTGATGATTCCATGGTGTACGTAAACCATTTCTTTCAGCATACTGGCCTCTTCTTGTACGCAGATATTTATCACCATCAATAAAGGCATTCATATCATTTATCTGCTGCGCTGCACTGTAAGTAACATTACCACCTGCATCTTTAATATCAGTAAAGTTTAAGAACTTAACTGGTATATAAGGTAACGGAGCATTAGAACCATTACCAAACGGAGCTGATTGATAAACCAAAGAGTACGGGCTACCGGACTGTCCGGAGTAGAAGAATGACCAGGAGGTAGTGTTCTTTTTATTCCACATCATACTGGTACCAAACATTCCCACAATGCGATGACGCAGATCAAAGTTTGAATAAGATAATGTAGAATTAGAAGGAACAATGCTTGGGTTCACTTCATAGTTACTCTGGAAAGAGTTACGGATACCATTGCTGATATCTTTACTCATACCATAAGTATAAGCCGCACTCCAGTTAATGTTCAGTAAATGTGAACCCGCCTTAATGTTATTGGTTACTTTAGATATCTGGAAGGTTAAGTTATAACGGTAACCTTCAGTTGTGTTGGTTAAGAAGAATGCATTAGAGAATACGCTGTTCAGTTTTCCTCCCACATAAACTGGTGTGGCAGAGGCCGCCTGTCCGGTGGGGAAGTAAGCAACAGAATCTTTCAGGTTTATCTGCTCAAACTTCACATCATACAATGTTTTTGTATATAACGCATCAAACGTCATCTTATATCCGTTTCCAAACTTAACATCCAAAGCCAGATTTGATCTCCAGATGCGTGGTAGTTTGAAATTGTTATCAATTAAGTCCACTTCTCTTGTATTACTGCGGGAAGCACCACCGTATTTAGTTACTGTATCTTTTAATCCCAGCGGGTTAATGGCTAACGGAACGGTAGTACCGGCAGCGATGCTGTTCCAGTCAATATTTCCATAAGTTGTTCCATTTAATGTATAAGCATAACCTAACCAGGCAAACGGCATACGTCCTGTAAATATTCCCGTACCACCACGTAATACCACTGACTGGTTGCTATTGATATCATAGTTAAATCCTAAACGTGGAGATAAAGTAGCTTTACCTAACCATTTATTATTTAACTCGCTGAAAGGAGTATGTGTATAAGTTGGGTTAGGAGATACATAATCTTTAGTAGTGTTCACTGCAGGATCCAGCGTTGGCTGATCAGCAACAGCAGAATAATCAACACGTAATCCTGGAGTTACTTTAAAATTTCTTGAAACGGCAATTTCATCCTGTGCATAGGCACTTAACAAAGCAACTTTAAATGGATTAGGTGGGTTGTTGTATAAATAATCCCTGTTGTTAGGTGTTTTACCATCTAATGTAAATGCACCTCTTACACGGCTTGGGTTATCAGCAAGAAAACTGTTTATACCACGTGAATATTCCCAACGGCCGTTCCATGAGTTGATAAAACCATAGCTCAGGTTATAAAATTCATTATGTGTACCCACAGTTATTTTATGAATACCTTTTGTATAAGTAAGGTTATCACTAACCTCGATTGTTTTCTGCTTCATGTTATAGATAGAAGCCTCTCTCCAGGTACCGGCCCATATTCTTCCGTTATCAATATCAATGAACGGAGCCAATGTGCCGGGGAAATCCCTGTACTCATGTACATTGATATAACTTACAATTAAATTATTGTTGAGGAAATTACTGAAACGGGTTTTGTACTCAGCAACCAGGTTCAGGTTTTTAGTGTGCTGTGTAAAGTCAACTGAAGAAAACTGAAAGTTGGTAGAAGAACGTTCTAAGTTATTACCGCTTCCGTCTGTATAAATGCCTCGCAGCATTAATGTACTTTTATTAGATACGTTCCAATCAAGTCTGCCAAAGAATTTATTACTGTTGGTAAATATTTTATAAGCACCATAAGAACCCACATCATATCCATATTTTGTTTGCAGGTAATTGGAGATGTCCTGTGCTTCTTTTAGTGTAATAGCAGACCCAGGATCACCTGCATTATAGAAAGTAGGTTCCTGGCGGCGGGTTAATTCAGCATTTACAAAGTAGAATAATTTATTCTTAATGATAGGACCGCTCAAACTTCCACCTGCCTGGTAATCGTAGTAATCAGATCCGATAGATGATTTTTTTCCATCAACACTTTTTCCGGTTAACACCTGGTTACGGCCATAAGTATATAATGAACCGTGAACCGTATTGCTTCCGCTTTTAGTTACCGCATTCACACTACCACCGGTAAAGTTTCCGATCTTAACATCAAAGGGAGTTAGTTGCACCTGTACTTCCTGTATCGCTTCTAAGCTATATGGATTAGTACGTGTACCGGCACCGGCTGTTCCTGATTGGCCGCCACCGCTAACACCACCGGCAGAGTTACTAAAACCAATTGCATCATTATTAACTGCACCATCCAACGTAAAGTTGTTGTAACGGAAGTTGGTTCCTGCAAAGGAGTTATTATTTGACTGAGGAGTTAACCTGGTGAAATCCTGAATGCTTCTTCCCAATGTAGGTAAAGTTGCTAATTGTGCACGACCAATATTAGTGCCGCCGGTTGAAGGAAGTTTTTTACCGGTAATTACCACTTCCTGTAGTTGTTTTGAATCTTGTTTTAAAGCAAGGTTTACATCAGGGTTATTACCCAAACTCAAACTTATGTTTTCTAAAACTTCTTCTTTATAACCGATATAAGTAATGCGAATAGTGTAAGGGCCACCGGGTTTAAGATTAGTAATAACAAAAATTCCTTTTTTGTTACTCACAGTTTGTACGGTGTTTCCGGTTGGTTCATACTTAGCAACAATTGAAGCGCCAATAACAAATTGCCCCTTTTCATCGGTGATATTTCCGCTCAATGTAGCAGTAGTTTCCTGGGCTTTTAATCCAACTGAAATAACAAGGAAAAAAAATGTAAGAATTAAGTTCAACGTTCCTTTAGCAGTAAAGTTTTTCATGTGCTGAAATTTGACGCAAAGGAACTATGATAATGTTGCGGTAATGTTACGGCGAAATGAAGGAATTGTTTCTTTAATGTTAACTTAATGTTACCAGAATTGACGGAAAAAGTGTGTTGACAAACAGCTATTTCCCAAATATGTAATGAAAGGTAATGCGAAACACGAGGTCATAGTCACCAGCTTGCCGGTTGGTTGCATTTGCCGCTCTTGAGGAGTAATGATTATACCAAAAGTTAGGAATGAAATGAATATTCTTTGCCGGTATGTAATCAACTCCCGCAGTTACGAACTGCTGTGTATATGTTTCATCACCTGTTGCTGTTGATCCAACAAAAGAATTATCATTATAGTTACTGGTATTCCCAATATATTTTATGTACAGTTCGTTGTGGGTTTTACCAAAGGGTTTATATTCATCAAATCTTGCAAAATACCTTAACTTGCTTTTGATAATATCGCCGTGAACATATAAAGAAATCCCACTGGCATTTGAACTTAAGGTATCGGCACCGCCTGCTATTTTGGAAGCAAAAATATCTTTTTGTAAATGATTGACAAAAAACTCAACGCCGGCACTAAACCCTTTAGATGCATCCATTCCTTTTGCTTCGGTAGCAATGCTGTTATAGCCAATAAACCCTTTAATCATTTGTCTTGAATGATGCCACAATGTACTCCAGTTGAGTCTTTCATAATCGGCATATAGATCAACTACCATTTTCTTTTTCAACAAGTATGCATACACATCGCCGTAAAACCACTTGAATGCATCATTCTCCGGCCGGGCTGTACTGCCATTACCTATCATAAGATTGTAGCCGTAATATTTTTTCAGCGGATCAAAAAAACCCTGCAATGCAACACCTAAATCATACGATGGCGTACGACGGATATCAATCAGCGTTCGTTCAATTGAACGATAGCTCCATACTTTTTCGGTAAGCGTAACAAAAGATGGAGTAGCCACTTGTCCCAACACCAGATCCGTTCCTTTCCAAATTTGTTTCCATCGAAGGTTAATCAATTTTACAAAGAAGCTTAATTTATTATCTGCTAACAAATCACCGCTGGGCGTGGTGGAACCCGGTGGTGTGCCCGCAGGAAGATTATCTTCTGCAGCCAATAATAATTCTGCAGAAAATTTCTTTGTAATATTATAATCATACCCAATATAAACCCTCCTTATCTGAAAGGCTGATCTGTTTTTGGGAATGCCACTGTATTGATTAGCATTACCTCTGCTGAATGAGTCACTATGACTTTTGTAATAGAAATCTCCAAAGGCATATCCCCATATTCGCCCTGAATTAGGGGTGCCCGTTCTGTAAACAGAGTCGGAATTAAATATCAACTGAGCGATGCAATTTTGCGTTACAAGCAAGGTAGCAGCAACCAGTATGGTTGTGCGAAGTGAATTGTTCATGATTTTCCTTAAGCACTGTAAAGGAATAATAAATAGTTGACTCTTCTAATTACAGAGTCAACTATTTATTAAGAAATTATTCCTTACCTGTAAAATCACTTACAACCTGGTTTAACTCTTTAAAATTTATTACCATTTGTAAGCAGGCCTGTCCAAATCAAAAGTTTCAGACTTCAGGCTCTATAGTGGTTAACAACGGCCATTTATTTAACATCCACCCCTTCTTTTATCTCATCTGTTGCTTTTGAAAGCACTACATCTCCTTCTTTAAGATTTCCAAAAATCTCGGCAGAGTCGTTGCGGATGTTTCCTTCAGCAATATCTATCCATTTTGTTTTACCATCTTTAATCATAATCACATATTTTCTTTCGGTAGAAGTTACAATGGAAGCATGCGGTACAATCAATGCTTCTGCATTACCACTTAATGGAAGTAATACCTGTGCGTACATGCCGGGCTTTAAAAGATGCTGAGCATTGAATACATCAATCTCCGCAGTTTCTGATCTGAGCTTTGTACTCAATGCACCGGATGAACGGCTCAACGTTCCCCGGAAAAGTTTTCCGGGTAATGAATTAACAGAAAAACTAAATGTTGATTTGCCTGCTAACTGGCTGGTATAAACTTCAGGCACTTCAATCACCAGCCGTAGTTTAGCTTCCTGTTGCAGTACCAGCATTGGCTTATCATCTGTTTTTATATTAGGCCCAACCAATGCACCGGGATGAACATTGCGTTCTGTAATCACTCCATCAAAAGGAGCTCTTACCACTAAATAATCCTGTGTGGCTTTTAATGAATTGGCTGTTGATTTTTCTGCTTCAGCAACTGCACTGTCGGCCATCATTTTTGATTGCGCCATTTGCAGGTCGTGTAGCGAAACTGTTCCCGGAGTTTTGCTGGTGCTTAATAATCTTTCATAATTATCTTTACTGGCAAAGTACATTGACATTGCCTGTTGTGCTTTTGACTTTGCAGCGAGATATTGTTCCTGTATTTCCGGTGCTTCTAATTGCAACAGCACTTGCCCTTTTTTCACTACAGTGCCCCTGTCAACTAATACATTTTTTACAAAGCCATTTACTTTGGGATATAACTGTACTATTTCAAATGGTTGTAATTGTCCGGGCAATGCCAGTGTGGCTGACAATGACCCTTTAATTACGTTAGAAAAAGAAAACTTTTCCTTTGGTGATGTTTTAGTTGCCTTTTTTTTGCCGGCTGCAGATTCATTACAGGCATAAAAAAAAGTAATGAATGAAAGAAGAATAAGTATATGTTTCATAAATATCATTTTATCAAATTGATTTTATTGTTTCGGGTAATAAAGAAGGGGAATCGAATTTTTCTTTTCGCTGAACAATGCTGTACACAAGTGGAAGCACCAGTAATGCTGCAAAAGTTGAAAAGAACAATCCGCCAATTACAGCTCTTCCTAATGGTGCTGTTTGATCTCCTGCCTCACCTAAGCCTGTAGCCATTGGAATCATACCGGCAATCATTGCCATACTGGTCATTAATATAGGACGTAACCGAACGGATGCACTTACCACTGCCGCTCTCGTAGCATCTTTATATTCCAATCGTAATCGTTCAGCATTGGTTACTATCAAAATAGCATTGGCAACAGATACACCGGTTGACATGATCATGCCCATATAGGATTGGAGATTTAATGTAGATCCTGTTAGAAACAACATCAACAACGAACCAACAATAACTGCCGGTACTGTTGTTAACACCACAAAAGATAATTTGAATGACTGATAATTAGCAGCGAGTAATAAAAAGATTACGATGATAGCTACCAATAACCCATTTTGTAAACTGCCTAATGTTTCTACCAGTAAACTGGAAGTACCTTTTAGTTCTGCCACCATTCCTTTGGGTGGTTGGCCCAAACTCTTTACTGCTTTTTGTACAGCATCAGTTGCTGCTGCTAAATCTTTTTTATAAATATTGGCACTAACGGTAACAAATCTTCTCGGTCCGGCACGGTCATATTCAGCCGGTAATGTATCAATAGAAAAGTTTGCTACATCAGAAAGTACCGGTCTTGGCTGTCCTTTTACTATTGGTATTTCTTTCAGATCACTTACTTCATTCATCATATACTCCGGCACCTGTACCTGTACCTGGTAAGTGTAAGCGGCATTTTCATCTAACCATTGATTTTTTTCTGTAAACCTGCTGGATGAAGTAGCATCAGTAACCGAACGGGCAACCTGATATACATCCAATCCCATTTGTGCAGTTTTAAAACGATCCAATGTAATATTGATGACAGGATATTTTAATGGTTGCGCTATTTGAACATCTCTTAAAAAAGAAATGGCTTTTAATTTTGAAACAACATCATCTGCATATTTTTCAATCTGCTTCATATCCTTACCGGCCACTCTTACTTCTATTGGAGTAGATGCTCCCTGGCTCATTATTTTTTCAGTAAGATCAATAGGCTCAAATGATATATGCATTTCGGGGAACTTATTACTGATGAGTTCCCTTAGTTTATCTTTTAGCTGATCTATATCTGTTTTATATTTTTCATCCAGCTTTACCTGCAAAACAGCTTCATGTGTACCGCTGTTAAATATGTACAGGTTACTGGTTCCGTAACTGCTGGGAATTAATCCTGCATAAGCAGAACTGATCTCCACGTTACCATCTACCGCACTGTCAATAAGACCAAGCACCTGGTGTACTTTTTCTTCTGTTCGTTCTAATCGTGTGCCATCCGGCTCTTTAATACGCAATTGAAACTGACCGGCATTCACTTTTGGCATCAGGTCTTTTCCAATAAAAACAAAACTTACTCCTGCTATTGCCAGTACCAGCAGAAAATAAACAGCGCTGATCATCCATTTTCTCTTCATCAGCAC
This sequence comes from Sphingobacteriales bacterium, assembly GCA_016200915.1. Classification (GTDB taxonomy): domain Bacteria; phylum Bacteroidota; class Bacteroidia; order Chitinophagales; family Chitinophagaceae; genus AWTP1-9. Next base: position 10,832 of record JACQDV010000023.1, on the reverse strand, counting down.
ATTCAGCTGTTTGAGATAACTCATTTTGAACCGTTCAAAAAAATCATTCTTCTGCGGCTCTTTTATTTCTGCAGCCAAATGTTTATTGATTTCTTTTACTTCTTTATCATCTAACGCCAGCCCTGCATGTGCATGTGGTGAACCATGTTTGTATTTATACCGTTCTTCTTTCAGCATCCAGTTACTCAGTATGGGCACTAATGTTTGAGCAGCAAAAAAAGAAATGATCATAGCAAAACCGATTGCTAATGACAGTGGCAGAAACATTGCTTTAGGAATACCATTCATTACAAAGGATGGGGCGAATACGGCCAGAATACAAAGCAGGATAAGCAATAAGGGAAAAGCAATTTCAGTACAGGCATCAAAGATGGCTTGTCTTTTATTCTTCGCCATTTCCAAATGCTGATGTATGTTTTCAATGGTAACGGTGGCCTGGTCAACTAAAATACCGATTGCTAAAGCAAGCCCACTTAAGGTCATGATATTAATCGTTTGACCTGCCAGACTCAAAAACAAAACCGAACTGATAACAGAAACAGGAATAGTAATTACAACGATCAGGCTGCTTCGCAGGTCACGAAGAAAAAGCAACACCATTAATCCGGTAAGCAGGGCACCTAATGCTGCCTCTGTAACTAAGCTTTTTACAGCATTGATCACAAATACCGATTGATCAAACTCGTATTTTACCAGTACATCATCCGGCAATAAACTTTGCATCTCCGGTAATTTGGCTTTCAGATTCTTTACCACATCCCAGGTGGAAGCATCAGCCGTTTTTACTACCGGTATATAAACAGAACGTTTACCATTTACCAAAGCATAATCAACTGTAACATCAGCACCATCTGATACTTTACCAACATCATGAATAAAAACTGCAGCGTTGCCGCTTGTTACAATAGGAATATCTTCAAACTCCTGCACCCTTTTTTCCAATGAATTGATGGTGGTTAAATACATGGTGTTATTAATACGCAGGTTACCGGAAGGAGCCATTACATTATTTTTGGCAATGGCATCCACCACCTGGTCAGGCGTAAGATTGTAGCTGCGTAATTTATCCGGATCTACATTTACTACTACTGATCTTGAGTTGGCTCCAAAAGGCGGCGGTGCCGATAAGCCCGGTACCGTTGCAAACATGGGTCGTATGCGGGTAGTGGCTAAGTCATATATCTCTTTCAAACTTTTATTGGGGCTGCTGAACACTAATTCGCCCACAGGCAAAGAAGAAGCATCAAAACGTACTACCTGCGGTGGTAATGCACCCGGCGGGAAAAACTTCATTGCCCTGTTCACCTGTAACGCCACTTGTGCCGAGGCTTCAGCCATATTAGTATTTTCATAAAAAGTGAGTTTTAAAAGGGTGAGTTCCTGTATGTTTTTACTGGAAATATTTTTAACTCCGTTTACATATAAAAACTGATCCTGCAAACGGGTGGAGAAGAAACCTTCCATCTGCTGAGCCGACATGCCACCAAACGGTTCTATCACATAGATGGTTGGCAAGTTGAGTTTGGGAAAAATATCAACGGGGATATTAACTGCCGACATTACCGAAAACAGCAACATACCAATGGTTAATACAATTACAGTAATGGGTCTTTTTAACGCTGATGTAACTAAAGACATTAATAATTTATTTTAAAATTGATAGTAGTTGATTGAACTGATTAGCTGCATAAGCTTTTTGAAAAATAGCCCGCCAGTATTCATCCTTAACCATTACTTCATCAATTTGTGCACGGTTAAGAATATAATAGGCATTAACCAAATCGATGATATTGGCAAGCCCTGAATTATAAAGGGCCAACTTTTGAGTATATGCATCCAAAGCTGCTTTTAACTGAACAGGAATTTCGTTCAGTTTATTCAGTGAAGCAGATAAATATATATCCGATTCTTTGTTTACTGATTCCAACTGATCTTTCTGTAAATCGTATTGCTGTAATGCTGCAGTTGTCTGGTATTGCTGCACAACCAGTTTATCTGTTCTTTTCTTTCCTTCAAATAAATTGTAGGTTAAGGCAAGACCCGCCATGTAGTTATACCGGTTATAAGAAAAAGCATTATCGGCTGACTTAAATTTATCTGTTGCATCAATACTGGAGCCACGCATCCATGCGGCGGAGAGTAATGATAATTTTGGCAGATTGCTCTTACGTATTACTTTTTCATAAGCAAGATTATTTTTATAAACAGATTGATAATAACTGAGTAAAGGATGATTCAATATAGAATCAGAAGATTGTAATATATGCCATTGATTAATCAGTACTGCATTTGAAGTATCTGCTTTAATAATACTCGTATCAAGCCCCGTCAATAATGACAATTCATTCTTAGCTGCTGCCAGTTGCCTGGTTGCATCCAGCATATTCAGCTTTGCCTTGGATAATTCAGCATTGGCAATAGAACTATCCACTCCCGGTCTTAATCCGCTCTGCACATACGCATGAATCGCATTTTTTATATTGCTTAACCGATCGTATGCATCCATGCTATACCTGAGCAGGAACTCATTTTTCAACACTTTGAAATAGGCGGCTGTAGTAGCTACCTGCAAAAAATAAGTTTGTTGATCGAGGTCTGATTTCCGAACAGTTAATGCAGCTGCTGCGGATTCTTCATTTGCTTTGTATCCGCCGAAATTGTAAAAATCCCATTGCAGATTTCCCACAACAAAATTATTAACACCAACACTCGATATATTTTCTGCCCTTCTTCCACCAGAAGTAGATGGTACTATGCCCATAGGAAAATAAGAGCCATTCAAACTGTTGTCAGTTCCTGCAGCAACCTGTTCCATTAATTGAAAGGAAGGAAGCTGCTGGTCTTTAATTTCTTTTATATAGGCTGTAGCTGCATTGATCAATGATTGCTTAACCTGTAAAGCCGGATGATACTGTTTCAGTGCTTCCAAAGATTGATGCAGCGTAAGCGTAGTTTGTCCATGCAATTGACCGATTCCAATACATGCTGCAATACAGCATAATCGCTTTAATAAATACATAAATAAATATTGTAGAAGAAATAAAAATGAAAGGCTGACCAGAAAAGGTCAGCTAATACAATAGTTATGCAAGTACAGGAGGGCCTCTGTGCAGAGAATGCAAAACAATATTATTCAATAAGGGAGACGCAGGAATGGATATAACCAGGCTTCCTTGTACGAATATTATTTCCTGCGGGAAGTATTGCAGGGAAGCAAGACAACGTTCATGCGCCTTTTTATGTCTCAGCCGTTCAGATGAAACTGATTTAGTTGTCTTTGAAAGATAATGGATAGAATTTTTCAGGTACTGAACAGCAACCGATTCGTTGGATTTTTTTACTCCATAGCTGTTACATGAAAATTGCCTGCCAAATGAATTACCATTATTGCTATCAATATAACTACTTCCATAAGCATTAACGCCTGCCGCTGAAAGCAGCATAAGCAATACTGATGAAAATAAAATATAATACAACCGGTACCTCATCCAATCAAATTAATGTGCGAAATTCTTTTTTTAAAGACTTTATTCTTGTTAAACAGTTGTTATCCCATAATATATACTATCTTATTAATCAAACTGTCTACCTAAAAACGAAACTGAACTCTGCAGGTCACCACATTATCATTAATATCATTGGTATAACCAGCCAGTTGTGTGGTTTCATTCCAAACAATGGCATAATATAATGTCAGTTTAATATTATCACTGATATAATTATTATAACCAAGCCCAAGCGTTGTGTATTTAATATCGGCTGCCGTAAAATTGCTGCCAGTTGTACCAATTTCATCTCCCTTTACCTCAGTATTGGGATCATACCAGTCGTACTTTATTACCAGTTGATGTTTGCGGGAAAATAAATGTTGAAGGAAATAAAAATAAGCTCCGTTAAATCTGCGCTGGAAAAAACCATCGGTTCCGGATAATAATGCTGTGGGAGTTTCAGCACTGTTGGCTGTACCAGTTTGTGTGCCTGCTAATACTTCGCCCCTTAGTTCGGTAAACTGGTTACTGCCATTTTTAATTTTCAATTGTACATCGGCTCCATAGTAACGCCTTGGGGAAATTTTTCCAACATTGGTAATCGATGAATCCTTCTCTATTTTTTTTGCACCGCCTGCTTCATTAGTGGTAAATACGTACCTGGTATTATTATTTAGTCCACCATACAGCAGGGAGGTTCCGGCAGACAGTTGAACTCCTTTTTTTATAGTAACAGGTTTTATTGAAACACGACCAATAAAATCTTTTGTATTATCAAACTCTCCGTTGGCAACTATCCCCTGCCCATTAAAGATTCCCGCATCTATTTTCAGGTTTTTAAGTAAATGATCTTTTTTTCTTACGTCAAAACTAATCATAGCTCCAAGGTCTCTTTCACTTTTCATATGCAGCTGGCTCATGCGTCCCCGTTCAGGACTTTCTCTGTCACTGCTGCTGAGGTTAACTTCGTAACCAAATGGTCTTGCAAACATGCCGGTAGTAAAAGAAAAAAGTTTCCATTTGTTTTCAAATATCCTGCCCCATACATCTCTCACCGTAAAACCTCTTTCATTAGCATCAAACTGAAAGGCTATTTGAACACCCAACCCTGGCTTATCTTCATTACCAAAATGCACATAATCTATTCTTACCCTGCTTCGCCGTAATAAAAACCTGTTATTTACTTGCGGAGCAAAATCCCCTCCTTCAAAAGATTTTACTCCTTTAGATTGAGCAAACTGAAATTCCGGCTGTATATAACCGCCAATCTTAATCCGGTCAAATTTTCTGTATAATGCCAGCATTCCCTTACCTGTCTCCTTGGAGGTATCAATCATATCCATTAAAAACTGTGATTGTGCAGCAGCTGATATAAGCAGCAAAGTCAAAGCCAGTAAAGCTTTGCGGGGAAGATCTTTCATGTTGTTTTCCTTAAGCGGTGCAAAGGTGTAGTATTTCTTTATTACCCCTGTGTTAAGAAATTATTACCAATTCCAAGTCAGTCATATATACTCTTCAAAAAGATAATCTTTGCGCAAAATTTTTAAGCCATGGCTATTAATTCAATTCTAAGAATTTTTTTACCCAAAGACAGAGTGTTTTACCAGTTGTTTGAAGATGTGGCTTCTACATTATTAAAGATGGGAGAAAAACTGAAAGAAGTAGTGAACGAACCTGATTTTGAACAAAGAGGTAAGCTTATTAAAGAGATTGAGGATATGGAACATGAGAACGATGATTACACACACAGAATTTTTACTGAGCTCGGTAAAAACTTTATTACTCCTTTTGACAGGGAAGATATTCACTACCTCGCTACAGCATTAGACGATATTGCTGATTATATACAAGCTTCAGCGAAGAAAATAAATTTCTACCGTGTTAACCCTAATGATATTGGTATTCAAAAAATGGCTGACCTTATTGCAGTAGGTTGCGAACAGGTACATAATGCCGTAGTTGAATTACGCAATATGAAAAATATGCGCAAGATCACTGATGCATTAGTTGCCATCAACAGTATAGAAAACCAGGGTGATGATATTTTTGATATGAGTATTGAACGTTTATTCGCTACTGAACCAGATGCCAAAGAAGTAATAAAGAAAAGAGAGATTTACCAGGTACTGGAAATTGTTACTGACAAGTGTGAAGATGCGGCGAATGTAATTGAATCCATCATCGTTAAATACGCTTAATACAATTTGACAATTACTCAATACGCAATTGCTCAATGAAACTAAGGGCTACATTGCGAAATTGAGCAATTCAGCAATTAAGAAATTAACTTCTTATGACATTACTTGTAATCATCATCATACTGGCATTATTGTTCGACTACATTAATGGATTTCATGATGCAGCCAACTCTATCGCCACCGTTGTATCAACCAAAGTACTAACGCCATTCCAGGCAGTGTTGTGGGCAGCCATCTTCAACTTTGTTGCCTTCTGGATTTTTAAAGATCATGCTGTTGCCAACTCTATCAGCAAAACAGTAAATAAAGATTTCATTACACTTCCGGTAATACTGGCTGGTTTAATTGCCGCTATTTTCTGGAACTTGCTTACATGGTGGTATGGTATCCCCTCTTCTTCATCACATACATTGATCGGTGGTTTTGCCGGTGCCGCTATTGCACATGCCATCAACTTAAAAGGTATGGGTGTTGCCTGGGGCAAGATTGTTGAAAGCGATACCATCCTTAAAACCATTCTCTTCATCTTCCTCGCTCCTTTGATCGGTATGATCATTTCTATATTCATTACCGTGGTTACTATTATGCGGAACGTATGGGCAAGAATCGCCATTATTGCTGCTGTTACTTTTTTAACCGTTTTAATGTTTGATAAGTTTGAAAGCGACAAAATGCATGAGAACTTAGAGAAATTTTTAAAAGTAGATAAATACAAAAAAGACGTAGCGACTGCTGAAGCAGGTGCAAAAGCCAAGCCGGGTGACAGTACAGCTATTGCCAAACTAAATACTGCTAAGGAAAAATTAGAAAAGGGCGAAGGGATCTATAACAACATAAAACCTTTAATTGAAAACTACGATAAACTGGGATCAAAAGCTATTGCTGAAAAATCTTACAATGAAGGCTGGTTAAAAGACGTTGAAGTCAGTAAAATGAAAGATGATGTCCGTAATGCAAACGATTACCTTGTACTGGAATCAAATGCACCCGCTGATGCTGAGGCAAAGAAAGAATATGACAAAGCTAAAGAGCTTACTGAAAAGTATAAGGAACCTTTAAAACATTATCTCAAAAAAGAAGCAAGCTTAGATAGTACCATTGTTGCTATGAACGCTATTTATCCCATCAAACCGGAGAATGTTGAAAAGGTTAAAAAGAAAATAGGCAAATTCAGCATTGTAAAATCATTTGAAGGTGATATTGAAAAAGCTGATAACTCAATTATTGTTTGGGGCATTATCTTAACCTCGGTAATGTTCTGTCTGGTATATCTCTATGTTGAAAAAATAAAAACCCCATCCGCTTACAATGTCGCTAATATGTTCAAGAAACTGCAGTTGTTCAGTTCCGCTGCATTTAGTGTTGGACACGGAGGGAGCGATGCTCAAAAAGTTATGGGTATTATTGGCGCTGCATTAATTGCCAGCGGCACCATACAGGAATTTGGACAATTACCAACATGGGTGCCTGTTTGCTGTTATTTTGCAATTGGCCTGGGTACTATGAGTGGCGGCTGGAAGATTGTAAAAACCATGGGTACCAAAATCACTAAAGTAACTCCCCTTGAAGGCGTAGCTGCGGAAACTGCCGGAGCATTTACTTTATTCTTTACCGGGCAAATGGGAATACCTGTTTCTACCACACATACTATTTCCGGTTCAATCATTGGTGTAGGGGCCACTAAACGTTTAAGTGCTGTTCGCTGGGGTGTTACTACCAACTTACTTTGGGCCTGGATATTGACAATCCCCGTAAGTGGTATATTGGCTGCTATCATTTTTGAAATTGTTTCTATTTTCCTTTAATTGCTAACCACTACATATATTGAGCGGATGATGTTTTTCATCCGCTTTTTTTATTCATCTTTGCCCAAACTCTAATGCTAATATGAAAGGAATTATCCTTGCCGGCGGATCAGGTACACGGTTACATCCTATAACATTTGCCATCAGCAAACAAATAATGCCTATTTATGATAAGCCAATGATCTATTACCCGCTTAGCACTTTGATGATGGCGGGTATAAAAGATATATTGATCATTTCCACTCCGCATGATTTACCAAACTTTAAAAGATTGTTTGGTGATGGAAAACAATTAGGCTTAAATTTTTCTTACGCAGAACAGGCTATACCAAATGGATTAGCACAAGCATTTGTAATTGGAGCTGATTTTATTGGTAATGATAGTGTGGCTTTAGTATTGGGCGATAATATTTTTTATGGTGCAGGTTTGGGAAAATTATTGGAACAAAATACCAATCCTGACGGCGGTATTATCTATGCCTATCATGTAAGTGATCCCGAAAGATACGGAGTAGTGGAATTTGATAAAAATATGACTGCTATTTCTATTGAAGAAAAACCGGCTAAGCCAAAAAGCAATTATGCTGTCCCGGGTTTATACTTTTATAATAATGCAGTAGTGGAAATAGCAAGGAATTTAAAACCTTCCCCAAGAGGCGAATATGAAATTACCGATGTAAACAAAGAATATTTGAAGAATGGAAAACTAAAAGTAGCTGTGCTGGATCGTGGTACCGCCTGGTTAGATACCGGTACTTTTGATTCTTTAATGCAGGCATCACAATTTGTACAGGTTATTGAGCAACGGCAGGGAATAAAAATTTCCTGCATTGAAGAGATCGCTTACCGCAAAGGCTTTATCAATAAAGAGCAATTGATTGAAATGGCCAAACCTTTAATGAAAAGCGGATACGGCGAATATTTAATGTCTATCATTTCTGAACAATAAAATTCCCCCTTCAGGGGGCCAGGGGGTATGAGTAAAATATTAGTTACCGGCGGATGTGGTTATATAGGTTCACACACAATTGTGGACCTGGTTGAGAATAGCTATGAAGTAATTTCAGTTGATAACAACTCCCGTTCTTCTGCCAAAATATTAGAAGGAATAGAAAAGATCATTCACAAAAAAATAAAGAATTATAAAGTTGACTTATGTGATTACAATGATACACATGCCATCTTTATGGAGAATGATGATATTGAAGGTATCATTCATTTTGCCGCCTACAAATCAGTGGGTGAATCTGTAGAAAACCCTTTGATGTATTTCGAAAATAATCTCAATTCACTCATCAATTTATTAAAGTGTGTAGAGGAATTTGATACTCCTTATTTTGTTTTTTCTTCTTCCTGTACTGTTTATGGTAATCCGGATGAAATACCGGTTACAGAAACTACGCCACCCAAACCTGCTGCTTCTCCATATGGTTATACCAAACAAATGGGTGAGCAGATAGTAAATGAATTTATTAAGAGTTCTCATGCGCATGCAATTTTATTACGTTACTTCAACCCGGTAGGTGCTCATCCGTCTAACTGGATTGGTGAAATGCCTATTGGTACGCCAGCTAACCTGGTGCCGGCAATTACGCAAACAGCTATTGGTAAATTAAAAAGCATGCAGGTGCATGGCACCGATTATCCAACAAGAGATGGTTCTTGTCTGCGGGATTATATTCATGTATGCGATATTGCTCATGCCCATACGCTGGCGTTAAATTATTTAATTGAAAACAGAAATAAATCTGCCTGCGAAGTTTTCAATCTCGGCACAGGCAATGGTGTAACGGTGCTGGAAGCTATTAAAGCATTTGAAAAAGTAAGTGGTGTTAAACTCAACTATACCATGGGAGAAAGAAGAGCCGGTGATGTAATTGCTATTTATGCCAATAATGATAAAGCCAAAAAAGAATTGGGCTGGCAACTCAAATATTCTTTAGATGACATGATGCGTACTGCCTGGGATTGGGAACAGCGATTGGAAGAAGATGAGACACTGTATGGAGATCAAAAAGCAGGGGACAACTAACTGTCAGACGGAGACCGTCAGACAGTTGTGCATAAAACCCTAAAAACTCCCTGTTCAAATACCACAACTTTCCTTTTACTTTGCGCCAAATTTCAATCAACCCTTAATGGCTTTAAAAGATATTCAGGTTACAGGTAATAAAGATACCCGCAGTGGTTTTGGTGATGGCATATTGGAAGCGGGAAGAAAGAATCCCAATGTAGTGGCACTTACTGCCGATCTCGCCGGCTCCTTAAAACTCGGCGGTTTCATGAAAGAATTTCCCGAACGTTTTATACAGGTAGGTATTGCCGAAGCAAATATGATTGGTATTGCAGCCGGTTTAACCATCGGAGGCAAAGTCCCCTACACTACTACTTTCGCTAACTTTTCAACTGGTCGTGTTTATGATCAGATTCGCCAGAGTGTAGCTTATAGTGGTAAGAATGTAAAAATTTGTGCATCACATGCCGGTCTTACATTGGGTGAAGACGGCGCTACACACCAGATATTAGAAGATATTGGGCTGATGAAAATGTTACCGGGTATGACAGTTATTGTTCCCTGTGATTATAATCAAACCAAAGCCGCTACCAAAGCTATTGCTGATTACAAAGGACCTGTTTACTTACGTTTCGGCCGCCCGGTTTGGCCCATCTTTACCAATGAAGAAGATTTTGTAATTGGTAAAGCACAACAGTTCAGCGAAGGAAACGATGTAACCATCTTTGCCTGTGGTCATCTGGTATGGAAAGCTATTGAAGCAGGAAGACTACTGGAAGAAAAAGGAATTAGTGTGGAAGTCATCAACATTCACACCATTAAACCATTAGATGAAGAAGCGGTTTTAAATTCCATCAAAAAAACAAAATGTGCTGTAACAGCAGAAGAGCATAATATAATTGGCGGATTGGGTGATGCTATTGCCCAAGTTGCCTCAAAACATTTCCCTATTCCCATTGAATATGTAGGTACACAGGATACCTTTGGTGAAAGCGGCACTCCTGCCCAACTTTTAACAAAGTACGGACTGGATGCACCAAATATTGTGGAAGCAGCTGAAAAGGTGATTTCACGTAAAGCCCATTAATTCTGAAACCCGTTGAAAAAATCTGCCGCATCAATTCGTTTGGTGCGGCTTTTTTTTGAAGCTGTGAGAAACGAGTTTTGAACTACGGACATATAATTTAATCGAAGTAGGCATTTAGCTACTCCATTTTTAGTTGATTAACAGTTACTGGCTGATGATACATCATCCTTCCAGTTATGTTGTGAAAAATTCTTTCTACTGCATTGCACCGGTTAAACCTGTAACAAAACTCATCCAGAT
>JACQDV010000016.1 GCA_016200915.1 Sphingobacteriales bacterium | reverse complement strand
CTGGGCTTTTTTCTTACAAACATTCCCAAATTTAATCAGGGGACACCCAAAACCAAATCAGCAATTCAATACCAGTAAGAGTTTCAGTAGATTTTTTTGGGATTTTTCAAAAAGTGCGGAACTCAGGAATCTATTAAAAAACCAAAAAATGTCCTGATAAGAGAACCCGAATGGAAGTCCAATACTTGAGAAGAAAATTTAGAACCATCGTTTAATTTATTACCCCGGGTCACCGGGGTTCTTTATTTATGGTACATTTTGTAAATGTTCTCTGTAAACTGTTCGTATAATTTTTTCAGATGAGGATGATGATTCAATAATTGCAAATGTGCTTTTATAGTTGAATCATCGCTACGAACCGCAGGCCCGGTTTGTATATCTTTAGGAGAAGCCAATTTAATACGCTCAGCAGTTTCTTCAATCAGGGGCAATAACATTTTAAAATCTAAATGTTCATCCTCACAATAACGCTCCGCCAAAGCATATAAATGATTGGTGAAATTGTTAACCAGCACTGCTGCCAGATGAATCTTCTTTCTTGTTTCATCATCCGCCACCTGCACATTGCCGGATATTGATTCAGCAAAATCCTGCAATAAAGCAATCGTATCATTTGAATTGGCATCAATTAAAAATGGAATTTCCGGTAATAACTCTTTTTCTTTTCGCAAACTTTGCAATGGATATAATACACCATAGTTTTTAGAAACTTTATGTAAAACTTCTTTAGAAACAGAACCAGCGGTATGTACCACTATCTTTTTATCAAGGTTCAACCGCTTATGTATATGTTCCAGTGCTGCATCAGCAATAGCAATAATGTATAGATCTGCATGCTGATTTATAAAACTCCAGTTAATAGTAAACGGACACTTTAATAATGCACCCAGTTCAGCACAGGCTGTTTCATTTCTTCCTGCTACCTGCAAAATATCATGACCCGCTATCTGGATTTTTTTACCCAATACCGTTGCCACATTACCCGAACCAGTTAAAACAATATTCATAACTATCTTTGACGAACTATGAAATTAGCACAAAAGATAGCAATTGGATATATACGAACGAAATTGAATTTGCTCGCAGTGGTATCAAAAAGAAAAGCGGCAGAAAAAGCACTGGAAATATTTTCCACTCCTTACAGGAAAGTAAAAAAGAAAAATCCTCCGGTTTTTGAAAAAGCAGAGAAACTTTCTTTTAAAATGGATGGCTATACTATTCGTGGCTTCCGCTGGAATCATGATGCCAAAACAGAAAGAAGAAAGGTTTTGATATTGCATGGCTTTGAATCAACCGTAAAAAATTTTGAACGATATATAAACCCGTTACTCAAAAAGAATTACGAAATACTGGCATTTGATGCACCGGCACATGGTGACAGCAGCGGTAAATATTTAAATCTTCCCATTTATATAAAAACAATTGAAGCAGTTATTAATAAATACGGGCCTGTTCAATCTTTTATGGCGCATTCGTTTGGCGGCATGGCCATTATTCATTATTTAGAAAAGCATAAACATAACAGCGATTACAGAATAGCATTAATAGCACCCGCAACTGAAACCATTACAGCCGTAAATTATTTTTTTAATTTTTTAAAACTAAGTGAAGACATCAAATCTGAATTCAATAAGCTGATTGAAGAAAGAGCCGGCATCAAGCCTGAAAATATTTCCATTCGCAGAGCAGCAAAACATATTAAAGCAAACATACTTTGGTTTCATGATGAAGAGGATGATATCACTCCGCTAAGTGATGCTATTAAAGTGAAAGAAGATAATCATCCCAACATTCATTTTGTCATCACCAAAGGATTGGGTCACCGCCGGATATATCGTGATCCTAACGTAAGTAAACAAATAGTAGATTTCTTATAAAAAAAGGACCGCTATTAAAACGGTCTTTGTACTGAATAATATAAAATAATTATTGCTGTGTTCCCTGCCCCACCCTGTTCTGTTCATCAGATGCTCCACCGTTTCTTCTCCGCTGCTGTACATTTTGTCCCTTGCTGAAACGATAACTAAAGTTGAGTACAATTCTTCTGTTATCCCACTTGCTTTGTATGTGAGTATCAATATTTCCAAACTTAGTATAACCACGAAAATATTGTAACCAGAAAGGATCATTGAGGTTCAAACGGATATTTCCTTTTCCTTTTAATATTTGTTTAGAAGCTCCAAATGAAAGAACACCCATTGGTTCACCAATGATCAACCCACTAACTAATAATTTTGTTCTATAAAAACCACTGATCTCTGCTCCCCATCCTTTCTTGAATTTAAACTGATCGAATAATGCATCAAACTTATCAGCAGTTCGGCCAAAATACCGGTCAATATTTATATCGCTAAACCCAACCCAGTAAGAATAACTATAGTTAGAAAAGAGGTTTATTTTACTGTTGCGGTAGTTGAAATTGAAGTTATTGGTTGTCTTTGGGTATATCGCCTGTATGTAGCCAAGATTAACACTTCCATTATAACCCTTTTGCGTATTCTTTTTTGTTTTGATGTTGATTAAACCGGAGTTTCCACTTGCATCATACTTTGCAGGAGGTTGAGTCATGATCTCAATTTGATCCAGTTGATTGGCGGGCATATTTTTCAATAAAGTGGCTAAATCATTTCCGCTTAAATAAGTTTGTTTGCCATCCATTAAAACAATTACTCCTTGTTTACCTTTTAAACTGATCACACCATTATTATCAACAGAAACGCCTGGTGATTTTTCCAGTACATCTAATGCTGTAAGTACGGCATTGGTAATAGATGCTTCTACATTTAATACTGTGCGATCAATCTTATTTTCTACCAAAGGACGCTTGGCTGTAACCACTACTTGACCTAATGATTGTGAAGCAGTGCTCAGTTGAAAATCTGTATGTGCAACAATATTATTGGCTGAGTTAATGTCAACAGAACTACTATACACTTTTTTAAATCCAACGGCTGATACACTCACAAAATATTTTCCATCAGCAATTTTATCAAATTCAAACTCGCCCTGCTTATCAGTGATGGCAAGTTTAGCAACTGATGAATCTTTTAATTTATGCAGTGATACTGTTGCCGACATTACTGCCTTTTCGTTCATATCTTTTACGGTACCGGTTATGCGGCCGTTTTTAACCTGTGCTAAAACCGGTGAAAGAAAAGGCAATAACAAGATGAATAGTGTAAATTTTTTTTTTATGACTATGGGTATATTTGGTTTCTGATTAGTGAAGATGCTACATTAATCATAGCATTAAAAACGAATAGTGATAAGCAGACAGATGATATGAATGATGGTGTTATTTAAATGCCAATACATGAACGGCAAGCATGAGTTATAAGTATAGTTGTCATGATAAGTTTATCACTGAGATTCTAATCAATAAAAATCCCCTGTTAAAACAGGGGATGTAACATGAGAAAACTGCTATGATTGTTTTTGAGGACTCTGGTTAATGGTATATAATCATTATTAATTTTCATTTCCAACTTTCACACGGCTTTGTTCATCACCTGCACCACCTGTTCTTCTTCTTTGTCCTACTTTTCCTTTATTGAAACGGTAAGTAAAGCTAAGGTTAGCCACTCTTGATTCACGAACCTGATGGAAAGAGGCATCTATATTACTGTACTTACTTGAACCATTAGCAATATTGGTGAGCAGCACATCTCTTACATTGAACCTGAGTGAACCTTTTCCTTTCATCACCTGCTTGCTTACGCCAATATTCATTTAACCAAGAGATTTTACTTTAAATACGCCCCACAGTAAAGGTGTTGTGTAAAATCCGCTTACTTCTGCTGACCAACCTTTATTGAAATTGAATTGGTTGCTCACATTAAACTGCCCTGTTGTGGCTTCTACTACTACCTTGTCTCCGTTTATAATACCATCATATTTATTATTAAATACATTTCCATATAAATTGGCATTCCACCATTTTGTTAACGGAAAACCTGCTGCAACTGAAATACCGTACTGACGCTGATTTGCAATATTTGATTTCTTAATATAGGTTTCATTCTTTTCTGTGTTTTGTTCCAGTACTTCCTGTATAATGTCGGTTGTTTTGGTATAATTCAATGTTGTTGTCAGGAACCCTTTGAATGTATGTGTCAGTTCAATGTTGTGTGCAAATTGTGGCTGAAGATTTGGATTGCCCTGCTCAAATGTGTACTTGTCGAGGAACAATACAAATGGATTCAAATCTTCATAATCAGGACGCTCAATACGGCGACCGTAGTTTATGCCAAATGTATGTTTTGCATTTGCTGTGTATTGCAGGAACATAGTAGGGAATACCTGAGTATAATCCCTTTTAAATGTTACACCGGTAGTAACCTGGTTCCCTTTTGAATTAGTATTCTCCACCCTTACACCAAATTGTCCGCTCCATTTTTTATTGAATTGCTTGCTCACATTTACATACGCTGCATTTACATTTTCAGTATAGATAAAATGATTGCTTCTTCCCAGGTCTCTTACCCTATTGTTGTTGATCAGGCTATCATAAATCGCATTCGCATCTGTTTTTACATAACTTGTTTTTAAACCGGCTTCAATCTTTGCTCCTTTCTTTAATGGCTTTGAGAAATCGATTTTAGCGGAGTAGATATTTATATCCTGCGGAAGATTGCCCAACAATGTATCGGCAATATTATTAGCTTGTCCGTTTGGATCGTAGTATGCATTTACTAAATCTTGTGTATTCCTGCTGTTGTAATTCAGGTAATCCAAATCTGCAGTTAATTCAGTGCCGCTTGTATCTAATAATTGGCGCAAATTAATGTTAGTGCTGAAATTCTTCCATTTTCTGTCATTATTTGTATTGGCTTTGGTAATACTTTCTAATACGTTTGCTGCAGTGGAAATATTTACATCACTATGATTGCTGAACTTACCCGGATTATTAAAACCGCTCACTACAAAGCCTAACGTTGTTTTTTTGCTGGCATAATAATCCATACCGAACTTAGCATTCATTGAACTGCCATGCTCTCTAATATAAGATCCTTGTGAGAAAAGTGATTTCACCTGCTTGTCTGAAGCATTAATGAACTTACGGTTAATGTAGAGATCATTAAAGTTTTTGCGGTAGTTATAAGAAAGGTTAGTAAATAAGTTGATCTTATTTTTCCTGTAGTTAAAATTGAACGATTCATTTGTTTTAGGATAAACACCCTGGCCATAGCCAACTGTAAAGCTGCCATTATATCCAAATTGTTTGTTCTTTTTTGTTTTGATGTTGATGATACCACTGTTGCCTGCTGCATCGTAACGGGCAGGTGGATTCGTCATAATCTCAATTGTTTCTAATTGATTACTGTTCATGCTGCGTAACAGGTTAGCTAAATCGGCGCCTGATAAATAAGAAGGGCGGCCATCAATGTAAACCTGCACTCCCTGTTTTCCTTTCAAACTGATATTTCCATCCTTGTCAACTGATACTCCCGGTGATTTTTCCAATACTTCCAGTGCGGAAGATCCTACATTGGTAGCCGCAGCTTCTACGTTTACAATTGTTCTGTCAATCTTTTGTTCAATCAATGGTTTTTTGCTTGCTACTGTAACTGCGCTTAATGTTTTTGCTGCCTGAACCAGTTCTATCGTCTTTAATTCTACTAATGTATTGGCTTCATTAATTTCAAAAGCAGGAGAAAACGCTTTGGTATGCCCCACAGCTGAAATTGAAACCATATATTTCCCTTCATCTATATTTTCAAAAACAAATTTTCCTTGCTTATCCGCCACACTGATTTTGGCTACACTTGAATCTTTGACTCTTACTAATGAAATGGTTGCCGCCTCAATAATTTTTGAACTTCCGTCAATTACCTGTCCTGTAACTTTTCCTTTCGTTTGCTGAGCAAAGGACATCGTGGTGAGTCCTAAAAGAGCGATTAGCAGTCCTGTTAGTCTTTTCATGTCAGTTGATTCACAATGTTTAGTACCTTTTTTTATTTATTACAGGCCAAAGATAGGTACTATGCAATGTAAGGATCATAGTTTTGCATTAAACGGTAGAATTCAGTGATATTTGGTTATACAAGGTAGTTTATTGAGCATATTCATGAATTTTTAGTCGACTTAAGCATCTTTTATGAACAAATCATTGATTCCTGTAAGCTTATTGGTGTTACTCAATTAAAATGATAAAATTTTGTCTTAAAAAAATGCTATCTATAGTATGTTGCTCATTATGCATACTAAAGATAGCTTTGCTAACTTTCTAAATGTCAATGAGTAAAAGTAAAATTTTAATAAAATTCGGGGAGAATGTTCGAGAAATCAGAAAATCGAAAGGGCTTTCTCAGGAACAACTTTCCTTCAAAGCTGTACTACATAGGACTTACATAGGTATGATTGAAAGAGCTGAGAAAAATATTACTCTTTCAAATATCGAAAAAATTGCAAAGGCATTAGAAGTAGATATAATTGAACTTTTAAAATAATTCTAATGCCAAATTCACCGTATCACGGCAAGACAGTTTCCAAATGGTCAGCAATAACTGACCAATTAATCGCAAAGCATCCAATTAAATCTGACGAAATCGTTAAAACGGTATTAAAATCTTGGAATGATATTTTTAAGTCTAAAATTGGTTCATTTAGTATTGGAAAAGAAATCGAACCAGTTCCTCAAATTATGAGCTTTCTTCTACACGAGCTTGTTGCACACTATTTAAGTTTAAAACAACCTGGCTTATATAAAGTTGGTACAGAAAAAACCGAGAAGGATATACATTGTATTACCGACAGCTCATTGTCAATTGAAATCAAAGGATCATCGCATCCGAATCAAATCTTTGCAAATAGAAGTTACGCCCAACCTCTCTCAGGTAAAGGGCAAAAAGATAAAAATGGGTATTACATTGCGATCAACTTCGAGCAATTCAAAGATGTAAAACCAAATCTTCCTAAAATCTTGTTAATCAGGTTTGGTTATTTAGAACACACCGATTGGATTGCACAGAATTCTGCTACAGGCCAACAAGCAAGATTAAGTGCTGATGCTTATAAGTATAAACTCAAACAAATTTACCCTACACTACCTGAAACAATGTAGGGGAAATTGCTTTAACACTTTCTGCCTTAATTATACTTTCAAGTCTGTCAGCAATGGTTTGACAATAATCTTCTCGTATTTCAAATCCAACTGATAAACGATTATTATTCATACAAACTTCTGCAGTCGTGCCGGAACCCATAAAGGGATCAAGTACAATATCACCTTTATTAGTAAAGCCCATCACCATTCTGGTAATTAAATCAACAGGAAATTGCGCAGGATGACTTGTTCTTTCCTCTGATGACCTATTTGCTCCTGATGTCACTTTTGCTATTTGCCATACATCAGAAGGGTTTTTACCCAATGTATTACATCTTAATTTCCCTTTTTTCTTTTGGTTTGGATACTTTACATCGGGGTCACGTATATCATCTAAATTAAAAGTATAATTTTCGTCATCCTTCAAATACCAAAGAATTTTTTCATTTCTTGGCGACAAATAATGTTTTGCTGCAACACCAGCACCATAATTCCAAATTATTTCTTGGTTTAAATAAAACTTTATTTTATCCCAAACTAAGTATGTGATTGGTACCGCTCTTCCTTTTTTAGGAACTTCGAGATATCCGACATTGAGTAAGTAACATCCATCTGCCTTTGTAATATCATAAATATCATTACTTATCTCAACTAACCAATTTACAAAAGAGTTAACCGGCATAACTTTCTCATATTCTTTGCCAATATTATATGGTGGACTTGTGATTGTCGCATCAATCTTAATGCCTGCATGCTTTAGCATTTTAAGACCTTTAAGACAATCCATATTGTAAATAAAGACAGAGTCATTACTATAGTATGGTTCTCCTAAAGCATTTTGTATGAGTTTCAATTTATCCATTTTATACGCTAACTTTAGTATGCAAACTAATAATCTAAAATTTACTAACCAAAAAGTATTCAAAAAAATAATTCACATTTTCTATAAAGACTATAAGATAACAAAAGTATTACTTATGGTGGGTTTGACTAATTAAGCATCAACATTGCAACATCTATTTTGTTTCAGTTCCAACATGATGAATCGTTTTTTAGAAATCAATAAAAATCAGCAATATTGTAATAATCACTTTCAATTATCACCGTCACGGATTCCATTACCCTGCCATTCTTATTACTCGGATACTGATTAAATAACACATCAAGCAGTTTCAAGAAGATAGGAGTGAATTCAAATGAGGCCCAAGGCAGACTTAACCGCTTCGTTGTAGGTTAAACCGGTAGTTATCCTATTGCGACCCTTGTCATCAAGAGTTAATACAAAACGACCGTTAAAGTGCTTATGTACTTCTTTTATTCTTTCCTTGTTAATGATGTATGATTTTTGAACCCGAACAAAAGGCTCGGGTAATTTTTCTTCGAGTGCTGTAAGCGTTTGATCGGTCAAATACTTTTGACCATCTTCCATAAAGACGTTCACATATTTATCATTCGCTTCCAGGTAAGCTATTTTTTCAAACCGGAGCAAAATGATCTTCTCTCCTATTTTTATCGGTAATGCCGTGGCTTTTTTGGGGGCATGCAGTTGTTCAATAATTTCTTTAATGTTGCTGATATTAATTCCTTTGTTGACTTTTCCAAACGATTTTAATTTTTCTACACTTTGCTTCAGCCTTTCTTCACGGATTGGTTTTAAAATATAGTCTATAGAAAAAGATTCAAATGCTTTTAACGCATATTGCTCATAAGCTGTGGTAAATATGATATTGGGCTGATGATCTAATTGCTCAATAACTTCAAAACCGGTTAAGTCAGGCATTTGAATATCCAGGAAAACAACATCAGGCTTTAGTTCCTGTATTAATTTAACTGCATCTTTTCCATTGCCAGCTTCTGCAATAACTTCTACTACTTGGCCGTGCTCCAGTAATAGGCTTTTCAATAAGCGTCTTGCTGCAGGCTCATCGTCCACCACTATTGCTTTAAACAACGGGTTCATCTTTTATCATTTTAGTAATGTGAATGATAATTTTCTTTTCCGGTTCATTTTTAAACTGTATTTCATAATTTCCGGAAAATAATAAATCAAGTTTATCATAAACACTTTTTATTCCATAGCCAGGATTAATATCAGCCGGGAAAACAGGACCGTTGTCTTTTACTTCAATCAGCAAACCATTTTCATTCACTCCGGCATGCAACTCAACACTGGTAGCAGTACCGGTTGATTTTAATCCATGCTTTACTGCATTTTCAGCCAAGGGTTGTAATAAAAATCGTGGAACTAAATAATGTTTTACCTCATCATCTATCCTTACTGTGTAAGCAAGTTTATCTTCAAACCTTATCTTTTCAATTTGAAGATACGTTTCAGCCATCTCCATCTCCTCTTTTAATGACGCATAATTATGATTGCTGTAATTGATGCTGTACCGGAACAGATCGGCCAATGCTGTAGTCATTTTTCTTGCCTTCTTACCATCTGTCACCGATAAATCGGCAATGGAATTTAAGGCATTGTATAAAAAGTGAGGATTGATCTTTGAATGCAATGCATCTAATTCGGCCTGCGTTTTTAATTCCCGTAGTTTACTCAGCTCTAATTCTTTTTCACTCAACTTTTGTTTTCTCTCTAACTCAATATAATTCCTCACAATATTAAAAATACTCACCAGTCCGCCAAAGAAAACCGCCCATAAACAAGACAGGGCATAATACCTTAACGAAAAGCCATTACTCACATAATTGATTGGAAGTATCACAAGACAGCCGGCAATGATAATAGATACTGTCATCCATAATTGCTTTGTTGCGAATGTCTTTCCCTGTAAGTATTTAATATTATATATCTTCTTAAAAAGGTTATAGATAAGGAATACCATAAGGGCAAAGGCTATCGGGTAAGAAATCAATGTAAATACCAATCCGAAATTATTGATCATGCGCTGAACATCCGGATATATTGGGGCCACGGCAAAAAAGAACAATTCGCTAACGAGGATTACAGCGAGATTCTTTCGCCACCATTCATTTTTGATCCATTTTATAAACAACCGATCATACCTGAACATGGCAATAATTCCCAGCACAAGAAAAAATAAACCGGTAAATAGCTTTATTAATAACTGTTCATCATTGAGATTGATATTTTGTATTTGGGGAGGCATGTAATTATGCCAAAGAAAGGTACAAAAAGATTAATCCTTTGTCTGGTATTCGTCAACTGTTTAAAAACCGGAGCAAACTGTGTACTTAATCTGCAGCTATTATTGAATCTGCTTTTTGCGACTATAAACAATCCACATAATAATACCAGTAATAATAAGCCCAAGAGATATTAATTCAGCCTGTGTTGGTTCGAATGGCAGATAGTGATATTTTGTATTCACTCTTATTTGCTCAATAAAAAACCGTTCAATTCCATTTACGATAAGATAAACGGCAAATAAAGTACCCGGCGCTTTTAGTTTCTTTCGTAGCCCCCATAGAATAAAGAAAAGTATTGTTCCCATCACTGTTTCATATAATGGTGTTGGGAAAACCGGAACCGGCAAATAGCTACAATGTTCTTCTTCTTTACATCCCGCCAAAGGAATACCCTGGCTGTTTACATTGTGAGGATAAGAATAAGCAACCGTCCAGGCAGGGAGAAAGGATGGTGCCTTAAATGATTTCATTGGTATTCTTTCAAACTCGTGAAATTCTTTACTCCCATAAAAAGTACTGTTAGTGGCTATGGTCAGATCGATTTCATTAGGCGCCGCTAACCTTACCTTGGCTGTTGAGTCAGCAAGATAAGCACTGTTCAATATTCCCCAGTCACCATCACCGGCAACCTGGCAACCAATACGACCTATGGCATATGCCAGCATTAATCCTGGTGCTGCTGCATCAATTAAATGACGAAAACCGATTCCTCTTTTGATACAATAAAAAGAAACTCCAAAACCGGCAACGATTAATCCACCATAAAATGTTAACCCGCTAAAGGAAGTTAATGAACCCAATGGATCTTTTACAAAATCACCCCAGTTTTCGAGGTTATGAAAAATTTTAGCACCAAGAAAACCATATAAGGCAGCCACGATGGTAATATCTCCTACTCTGTCATGCGGCCAAATGCGAATCATTCTCTTTTCGGGCTTAGCTGTTTTTTGCTTGTTCTTTTCGTACCATCTTACACCTGCCATCAATACACCAAGTATCAATCCCCACAAAGCATTTCCCTGGCTTGAAAAAATATAACTCTGAGGATCTTTTAATGCATCACTTGCCGTTATAGCTCCTATAATTTTATACCCAAAAACAAAACCTACGAGGAAGTTCACCAGCAATTCACCCGGTGAGGCAGGTTTGCCTACTTCCACTTCCACTTCTTTATAACCCAATAAGCCTTGTTTCTCTTTACGTTTAAATTCAAGTATCAATGTATAAGCTGCAGCAATGAAAGATAATGCTACAAAAAAACCAAATGAATTGATGATTCTTGTCCAGCCCCACTCAATACCAAATACTTCTTTTAAAAAACTATACAGGTTGGGATACATTTCGAAAATTTAATGTGCAATGATAAATTAAAATTTGATGGCAGCCATAAATAAAAAAAAACAACCATATATAGTTGCTTTTACTAATAAGCTATCATTGATTAATTCTTCTTTTTAGGATTCTTTGGATCATAGCCTGGTCTGTCTTCCGGTTTCTTACAGTCGGTAGGGAGTTTATTATAAACGTCCTGGTTAGCCTTTACATCATCCGCATCAAACCCACAATTAGCAATAGCTGTTTTTACATTTTCAATATTGGTATGATCCGTATAAAAAGTAACCGTAACAATTTTTTTTCTTATATCCACTACTGCTTTGGTTACACCTTCTTCATATTTCAAAAACTGTTCTAATCGTTCTTTACACGGCTGACCTTGTATAGTAGGTACACTGATCTTTGCCGTAACAACTAATTTTTGCTGAGCATTGGCAGAACCTGCCATCAATAAAACAATAAACGCAGCAATGATATTCTTCATAGAAATATATTTATTCAAAATTATTAATTACCGTTCCAGTTGGCAGGATCAATACGCCACTTTAACAAAATATTCTCCTGGTCTGCTGAAACAATATTTTTCTCTAATGCGAGACTAATTAAAGTCTCATAATTGGTTAATGAAGTAAAGGTAAAACCAGCTTTTTCAAATGCCTGTTTCGCTATTTCAAACCCATAATTAAAAATGGAAACCACACCAATTACTTCTAATCCCTGGCTGCGGAGCACTTCACATATTTCCAAACTGGATTTACCGGTTGAGATTAAATCTTCAATCACCACTGTTTTTTGCCCGGCTTCATAAAAACCCTCCACCTGGTTACCCATACCATGTTCTTTTGGTTTAGACCGAACATAAACATAAGGTAACTTTAACTGATCAGCTGCCATTGCACCCCAGGCTATACCCGCAGTTGCCACTCCCGCCAGCAAGTCTGCATCAGGATATTTTTCAAAAATTACATTGCACATCTCACTTTTTATAAAATCACGGATAAAGGGGAATGAAAGCACTTTACGGTTATCGCAGTAAATAGGACTTTTCCATCCGCTGGCCCAGGTAAAAGGTTGTTGGGGATTTAATTTTATCGCATTAATTTGTAACAGCTTTTCGGCAACGGCTTTTTCGTTTGTCATGCGGCGAAGATAAGAAATAGTGGATAGTGGATAGTGAACAATGGATAATTGAGAATGACAATAAACATGCAAACATTTCAAATATCAAATATCCATTATCAACTATCAATTTTCAATTGGCAACATGTATATCAAAATTTACTTTAACGACAAACCGCTTTACCTCTGCAATGCTATTGAAGGTGAATTGGAAAAACTGATTCATCATGATGATGCAGTGTTTATTGATGAGTTTTCGGGACCGGCAGTAAAATCAATGATTCATGAGATGAAAACAGCAAAGATTCATGCCGGTATTTTTTATCATGAGGATTTAGATAAATTAAAGAAAACATTCTGGAAACATTTTACCATTATACAAGCCGGGGGCGGATTGGTAGAAAATGAAAAACATGAATGGTTGCTGATATTCAGAAGAGGAAAGTGGGATTTACCGAAAGGGAAATTAGATAAAGGAGAAACAATCGAGCAATGTGCTATAAGAGAAGTGCAGGAAGAAACAGGTTTACAAACAATAAAACTGAAAGATAAGATCACCGTTACTTATCATACTTACGATGAATATGGCAAGCATATTTTAAAAGAAAGTCACTGGTATAAAATGAAAGCTTCTTCAAAAGAAGAAATCATTCCTCAAACAACAGAAGATATATTAGAAATCAATTGGGTTAAAAAAGATCAGCTGGAAAAATATTTGCAGAATACCTATCCTTCTATTGCTGAAGTATTAAAAGCTGTTTAAGCTGGTTTCTTTAAAATTGCAACGGTTAATCTGCTAATACAAGCCAGCTTGCCCTTTTCATCATAAATCTTAATGTCCCATATATGTGAACTATTCCCGAGATGAATGGGTGTGCAAATACCTTCTACAAACCCATCCTTAACACCACGTACATGATTGGCATTAATTTCTAATCCTACACAAAAGAACTTCTCAGCATCCACCACCAGGTGAGAAGCATAACTACCTAAAGTTTCTGCCAGCATACAGGACGCTCCGCCATGCAATAATCCAAAAGGCTGGCGGGTACGATGATCAACAGGTAATTTTGCTTTAATGTAATTATCGCCTAATTCAGACCACTCCAGTCCAAGATGTTCAATCATTGAATTATTACTCAGTGATTTTATTTTTTCAACAGTTATTGATTTATCAAACCAGATTGAGTTCAAAGTTTTTGGTTTTTAGTTTGTGGTTTCAAGATTTTAAGATTTCAGGAATGCGGTTTGATTAAATAATTTTCAAATCTTCAAATCTTGAAATTACTTTTTTAATGACTTTCTTACTGCTTCGGGTAAGAACGGTGCAGCATCTCCTCCATTACGGATCACATCTCTCACTAATGTAGAAGCTACAGAAGTATATTGTGGCAAACAGGTTAAGAAGATCGTTTCAATATTACCATCTAAGCTGCGGTTCATATCAGCAATAGCTTTCTCATATTCAAAGTCGTTTACATAACGAATACCCCGGAGAATATAATTGGCGCCAACCTGTTTACAGCAATCAACAGTTAACCCTTCATATACTACGGCGCTTACTTTAGGTTCATTTTTAAAAATTTCTTTTATCCATTCCAATCGCTGCTCTTCACTAAACATAGAAACCTTGCTTGCATTACGGCCAATACCGATCACCAGTTTGTCAAACAAATCTAATGAACGGTTAATAATATCCAAATGACCAATAGTGATGGGGTCAAAAGTTCCGGGGAAGAGACAGATACGTTCCATAGAGGAGCAGTTGGTTAATTGTACACACAAAATAAGGAATTGAGAGAAGGAAGCGGAAATTTATTTTTAACTCAACCAATTAATGTCGTCAATATCCTTTAGCCTTCCTGCAGCTTTTTTGGCCTTTATCAGGTGATTTTTATGAAGTGTTATTACTTTCAATTCATCGTCATAAAATTCAATCACAAATTTAATACACTCAGAAAAGTCCAACCCTTTTACTTTTGTCATAATATCAATCGCAACTGGTTTTCTACCAAACTTAAAAACATCCTGGTTTTTATTATCCAAAAAAAGTTCTTTTGACATGTCAAAAACCGGCATTCCAAATTGCTTAAACGCTATCAGAATTTTATTATAATTATCTTCTGTATTATTTACCCACAAATCCATGTCACCGGTAACTCTCGCATGGCCATGTAAAATCACTGCAAAACCTCCTACGAGGATATATTCTACATCATTATCATTAAATGCTTGTATGAAATCCCTGAAATCCTGGTTAAAAATATTACCCATTCAATTTACTGATTTGAAATGCCGATCTGTCAATTCTCGGGGGATTTGACATATCAAATTTGTACGCAATACTGGTTAAATAAAGGGCTACTTCAAGCCTTTCTTTATATGAAGTATCCCTGTAATCCCTCATCTCCTTATCTGCTTCTTCAACTGTCATTATTTTAAAAGCAGTTCTGTCTAACCTGTATTTATTTTTTTCATCCGGCATAAAG
This sequence comes from Sphingobacteriales bacterium, assembly GCA_016200915.1. Lineage (GTDB taxonomy): Bacteria > Bacteroidota > Bacteroidia > Chitinophagales > Chitinophagaceae > AWTP1-9. The sequence continues at coordinate 25,648 of JACQDV010000016.1, read as the reverse complement.
TAAAATTAAATAAAAAGTCCGGCTCATCGCCGGACGTTCTATACTTACTAACTATTTGTACGGTCAATTTAATCCTCTAAAATCTACGGGCACTAATTTACTTACACCAGCTTCCTGCATGGTTACACCATAAATAACATCTACACTACCCATGGTTTGTTTATTATGTGTTACTATGATGAACTGTGAGTTCTCACTGAACTTACGAATCATATTGGTGAACTTGCCTACATTGGCATCATCCAGCGGAGCATCCACCTCATCAAGGATACAGAACGGAGCCGGTTTGATTAAGTAGATAGCAAACAACAATGCGGTTGCCGTCAATGTCTTCTCACCACCACTCAGCTGTGTGATAGAAGATGGACGCTTACCTTTTGGTTTTGCTACAATATCAATTCCTGTTTCAGCTAAGTTCTCAGGATTCTCCAGCACCATATCTGCTGTATCTTCTTCTGTAAACAATGCCTTAAATACTTTCTGGAAGTTTTCTCTCACCTGGTTAAACGTATCTAAGAACTGCTGATTAGCGGTTGCTTCCACTTCCTGGATGGTTTGCATCAAACTTTCTTTGGCACTTACTAAATCATTCTTTTGTTCCAGGATAAATTCATAACGCTTCTTCATTTCAGTAAAGGCTTCTATTGCTGTTGGGTTTACTTCGCCCATATTTTCCAACCGCTTCTTCATGCGGTCAACAGCAGCCTGTAATTCTTCCTGCGGTGTATCAGTTGTACGGGCTTCATCCAATACTTGTTCCAAATCAACTTTAAACTCCACACTCAATCTTTCTTTCATTCCTGCTAACTGAAGTTTCAGTTCGTTGAGTTTGTCTTTTATTTCAGCCAGCAGGTGTTCTACTATTTCTTTTTCTTTTACTAAATGACGGAGCTCACTTTCTTTTTCACCCAATGCATTACGCATATTGTAATAAGCCTGGTCTGCTTCGTTCAACCGCTTTTCTTCTGCTTCTTTATTCTGCAATAAGCTTACTAAAGTTGCTTCAAGCCCTTCTAATATGGAGTGAGATTCTACAATATTGGAAGCTGCTTCTGTTAATTGAGTGGAGTTGCTTTCAATTTGCGTTCTTAAATCATTCAGTTGATTAGTTTTGAAATCTAACTCCTGTTTCAATGCTGCCAGCTTACTTTGCTGACGGGTGTAACTTAAATTATTTTCATTGAAAGCTGCGTTAGCAAAATTATATTCCTGCTCTGCAGTACTGTAATCCTGTTCTACTAAACCGATACGTTCACTCAGTTCATCTAATTGTGTATTCAGTTTATCTAACTCTTCTCTTTCTGAAGCAATAGCATCATGATTTTGTTCCAATTGTCCTTCCAAATCCTGCAAACGCTGAACAGCATTATTCTCCATCCCGTTCAGGTTCTCCATTTTATTCTGGAGTGCATATACCTGGTTGGTCAGCTGATTTATTTCCTGTTCCGTTTGCTTGATGGCATTTTCTTTCAACTGCTCGTTATAACCAATCACTTCGTTGTGGCGGATTTGAATAGTTGATTTTAAATCGAGCACCACTCTCTCCTGCTCCAATATTTCTTCTTCTAATTTTTCAAGATTCTTTACACGACCCAATTTCTTTCCTTCAAATAAACCAATGCTTCCACCGGTGAGTGAATATTTACCTTTATAAAACTTTCCACTCTTTTCTACGATGATAGCATCTGCATCAGTATTTAATGCTTCTTCATTGCTGGCAATAAATACATTGCCCAATAAATATTTGGCAAGATTGCGGTACTTAGGGTCAATCTCCACCACTTCCAATGCAGGAATAGCATTAGGAATTTGAAGCGATGCCAAACTGTTGTCGCCGTTAAATCCATCAAATTTATCTAAGAGGAAGAAATTGGCCTTACCCTTCTGGCTTTCGTGTAATAACTGCACGGCCTGCAATCCTTCCCGTAAATTTTCCACAACATAATAGTTGAGGTATTGCTCTAAAAGATTTTCAATGGCAGTTCTGTACTCTTCTTTACAATAAATAATATCAGATAATATTGGTGCGGTATGGTTCCAGTTAGTATTGTTGTGTAAGAACTTCACACTCTCCGGGTAACCTTCCATGGAATCAATCAGGCTTTTCAATAAACCATGCTCGTTCTTTTTACTGTCGAGCTTACGGTTTTCTTCAGCTAATTGATTACGCAGCGTTTCCATTATCTGCTGCGTTTGTAATATCTGATCTTTGGTAAACTCGTGTTGTTGCTGCAGGTTTTCTAATTCTGCTTTTTTGTTGCCTAATTCGTGTTCTTTCTGTTGTTTCTCTGCTTCTAACTGGCGTAATTGCTCCTGTCGTTGCTGCTGTTCATCTTTTAACTGATAAATGCTGCGCTGCAGGTTGGCGATAGAAGTATCAGCAACCGCTACTTTCTTTTCTGCTTCAAACTGGTTGCGTTGTATTGCCTGGTTTTCTTTTCTTAGTTCATCTACATGACTGCGCTTTTCATCAAACACCCGGCGTTTATCGTCTACAGTATTTTTTAATTCATCCAGTTTACCCTGTAATTCATTCAGCACATTTTCTTCATCGTGTATTTGCTGAGAAGTAAAAGCAATTCCTTCTTCAATACCTTTTAATTGCCCTTCACTCTTTTCTAAGAAATCTTTTATACCGGCTTCTTTTTCTTTCAAATACTGCAAACGCTGAACAGATAAACTCTTTTCACTTTCCTTACCACGTAAATCATTCAGCAAATCGTTGAAAGTATGTTGTAAAGATTGCAGTTCTCTTTCTTTTTCAATAAAGCCAACTTTCTCTCCTTCTAATCCTGCTTCCATTTGTGCAATGGAGGCTTCTAACTGAATTCTTTTATCCGTTTCTGTTTCTGTTTGTTCGTTAAGTGATTTGTAAGTGATGTTGAATCCTTCTAATGCGGCTTTAGCTAATTCAACAGAAACTTCTTTATACTCTTTCTTTATCTCGTAATATTTCTCCGCCTTCTTGGCCTGGCTTTCTAATGTTTTTAACTGGTTGTTTAATTCAAACAACAAGTCTTCAATACGGGCAAGGTCCTGTTCAGTGGCATCCAGTTTTAATTTCGCTTCTTTCTTACGGGTTTTGTAGATAGAAATTCCCGCAGCCTGCTCCAGCATCTTACGGCGGCTGTTATCCTTATCCTTAATGATATCATCTACCATTCCTAATTCGATGATCGCATAACTATCATTGCTTACACCCGTATCAAGAAAAAGATTATGAATATCTTTTAAGCGGCAGCTAACATCGTTTAACCGATATTCACTCTCGCCACTTTTATAATATTTACGGCTGATGGTTACGGTATTGAATTCAGTTGGCAACAGGTTCTTGGTGTTTTCAAATGTCAAACTCACTTCAGCCAAACCAGATGCACTGCGGCTTTTAGAGCCGTTGAAGACAAGACTTTCTAAGTTCTCACTCCTCAGGTTACTGATCTTATGTTCACCAATTACCCAGCGAATGGAATCGATGATATTACTTTTACCGCATCCGTTAGGGCCAATGATGCCGGTAACACCTTCATCGAAGTTGATAACAGTTTTATCAGCAAAACTTTTAAACCCTTTGATTTCTAAACTCTTTAATCGCACTGTTCACAATTTTAGTAAGTGGCAAATATATCGGTTTCAACTGCAAAAAAAATTTGAATATTCCACAGTTTGCTTTATAGTTATTCACGAATTGTGTATAACTAAAAGATTGAAAATTTGGCTGGAAAATGTGATATAGAGAATGGTAAATACCCTCCTGAATGACTGATTATTTTAATGTGTTATAATATTCAAACACTTTAATGATATCGGCAACTGATTTGCACTTCAAATTATTATCTGATATGAATTTGGACACTTCGGTCTGTTTGTCCCGAAGGATATCCAGCACAAATTCTTTATTTTTCCTCAAACGCTCCATCCTTAAACGGTTCTCGTTATAAATAAAATATTCTTTCTTTTCCAGGAAGTATTTTTCAGGGAATAAGCCGGTAACCATTTTTGAATAAGTCACTTCTTTTGATAAATATACTAATACCCTTGCCTTGCCATAATTTTCTTCCAAATAGTATGTTTGTGCAGTGTTTTTCCCGATGACCGGGTAATTACAGGAAAATCCAAACCCGGCAATGGTATCCACACCCTGGCGGAAGAAAACAACCCGTTCCACAACATTATCATCAACAACCAGCTCTACTTTGTTATTATCTAAGAAATGAATTTTATTGGCAAAGAGGTCAATTCTCATTTTATCGCAGGAATACCGTTTCCCGTCTTTCAGGTAAATAACAGATGAATTAAAGGATGAATCCAGGAAATACGGAGTACCTTTTATTTCTGTATAGGTTTCAATGGGGAAAATAAAATTTCTGATGAGGGTGCCTAATGTCATACTAGTGGGGTCAGCAATCTGACTTTTTACTGAATTGACACAAGCAAATAATAATAAGATTGATAATAACTTTTTCATATCAGAAATTTTAATGGTTAAAGGATATGGAATATAACCGCTTGCTTATTTTAAAGAATTGTAATAATCAAATACTTTTACAACATCCTCTGCTGACTTACAATTCAGGTTATTATCGTTAATAAATTTCTCCACCAGGTCTTTCTTATCTCTTAATAAATCCAATACCGATTCTTTTCCTTTTTTAAAGCGTTCCATTTTAGAATGGTTCTCGTTATACATAAAATATTCTTTGTGTTCTTTAAATTCCTTTTTAGCAACTTGCCCGGTAACCATATTGGAAGAACCAACATCTTTTGAAATTAATTGAAGCATTCTTGCCCTGCCTGAATTTACTTCAAGATAATAAGTTAGACTATTGTTTTTTCCGATAGCCGGGTAATTACAGGAAAAGGCAAATCCTGCTATTGTATCAACGCCCTGTTTCAAAAAGACAATCCTTGTTATTACATCATCATCCACCACCAGTTCGGTATTATTTTTATCCAGGAAATGAATTTTTTGAGAATGTAAATTCATCCGCATTTTATTGTAAGCATACTTTTGCCCTTTTTTAGTGGTAATAACACAATTAGTAAACGAATCAAGAAAATACGGTGAACCCGATACCTCACTATAAGTCTCCAGCGGAAATATTCTGTTTCCCAGCAACGATCCTAAAGTGGTGGTTGTTCCGTCGCCACCAATATTAATGGTAGGGCCAGCATTAGGATCTCCTGGCTGTGAAAAAACGCTATTGGAAAGAAAGGATAAAATAACAAGTGCCAGACTGGCTCTTAATTTACTCATGCCAATAATTTCTTTAAAATTAAAATAAAAATGGCATTTATAACAAGTGCTGTATGATTTTATATGTGCTGCTTTATAAGTAAAATTGAAAATGGGTAATTAAAAATATTTCAAAATCGAAAAAACAGCACACCGATTTGGCACAAAACGAAATGTTTATAAAATACATTGCTTGTTTAATCTTTCAGCCAGTTGTTCTTGTGCACCATACTGATAATTTGTGCTTTGCTGTTTACATGCAATTTCTGGTATATGTTGGCTATATGTTTGCGGATGGTTAAAAAACTAATATCTAGTACCGAAGCAATCCGTTTGGCATCGTAACCCTTAACGGTATATTGCAAAATTTCTTTTTCTCGTTCGGTAAGCAGTGGGTCAAGAAAACCGGGTTCAATAACTTTTTCTTTGCCGGAGATTTCAGAACGGCCAAGCAGGTTTAAAGCTTTACGGGCAATGGCGGCACTCATGGGGGCGCCACCCAATTCAACAACATTTATGATAGCTTCATATATTTCTTTATCGCCCTCGTCTTTCAGCAAATAACCATGTGCACCGGCTTTAATGGCTTCAAAAATCTTATCATCATCATCAAATACTGTAAGCACAATAAAATAAATTTCGGGATATAACGACCTTGCAATATAAATAGTTTGTATGCCATCCATTTCCGGCATTTCCAGGTCCATAAAAATTATGTGTGGCATTTTTTCAGTTGGCAACCCTTTCAATTGTTCCAGGCAATCATTTCCGTTTACGGCAACAAAGCAAAAATCAAGCTCTTTAAACTGTTTTATTTTACCGGCAATGTTGTTTCGGTTTACTGCCTTGTCATCCACAAGTCCTATCCGGAAAATTTTTGTCATGTTGATTGTCTTACCTGTAAAATGAATAATTTTTAATCCACTGTTCAATACTCAATTTGTAGTAGGCAATTCAATACGCACCGATGTACCTGCATCGGTTACGGAATTAACGAACAGATTTAATTTAGATTCGGCAGCCCTTGCCTGCATATTAATAAACCCGTTTCCGTTTTTGTTTTGGTGCAGCTTGTCCATTCCTTTTCCATTATCATTAATAGTTACTGTTGTTGTGGCTGAGCTTTGAACAGTAATGTTCACATTGCTTGCGTTACTGTGTTTTAAAGAGTTGTGTATGGTCTCCTGCACAATACGAAAAATATTTAGCGCCGTTTGTGAATTAACACGGATATCGTTGGTTATATCTTCTTCAATACTGAACTGCACATTTTCGTAAGAAGGTCGTAATTTATTGACATAATCTTTTATACGATCACTAATACCGGTGATGGTGATGTTTTCTTTATTAAGCACCCAAATGGTATCCCGCAATGAATTCATAATTTCCTGTGAGTGCTGCTGCAGGTTTCTTAAATTATTTGTTGCATGCCGGGGGTTGCCCTGTGCAATTTTGTCCACATCCGTTCTTATAGCAGAAGCATAGGCGCCAATATTATCATGCAGATCAGCGGCAATCCGCATTCTTTCTTTTTCCTCAGCTTTTTGTACATATATTTCCGCCTTAGCCTGTTCTTCAGCTAATGCAATGTTCATTTTAATTTTTTGTTTACGCCGGTAGTCTCTGAAAATAAAGTAACTAATAATCATTGTCATTACCAGTAAAGCTATTGAGCCAGATAAAAGAAAACGGTTTTTTTGCAAACTATACTTCTGCTGTAAAATTGTATTTTCCTTTTTCTGCACTTCATATTTAGTTTCTGACTCTGCAATAGCCTGTGCTGAGTTAGCCTCGTACAATGAGTCTTTCAATAGCAATATTTGTTCCAGCGTTTCCTGGTATTCTTTTAACCTGTTTCCCTGTTTGTAATATTTGGCAAGCGCCATTGTGAATTCAAGTCTTAGTTTGGGGTCGTTAGTTAAAATGGGGAATTGTGCCGATGCAGTGTCATAAACGTTTCCGGTCTTTAACATGCTCAGGCAAAATTCAATGGCCTTATCTAATTGCCCGGTGTTTGCATAAAAATCGGCAAGCTGAATATTATCTTCTACAAAAAAATTAGTTCCCCTTGTAAGTTTGCGGGTAGTAATCATTTCTTTCAGGGCAAGTTCAGCTTCTGCAAATTTTTTTTTGATGGTAAGTATATTAACCTGAAGGCGCAAGGCAGTAGCGAGGATAAAAAGATTTTCTGTAACCCGGCAAAGCGTAACTGCCAGTTCTATATAATGATTTGAAGAATCTAAATCACCTTTTTGCAAATACGCATTGGCTGCATTAGTGTAAGCAGCAGCAAGCACAGGTTTGTATTTATCGTTCCCAATACTTAACGCAGCGGCTTTTTGTATCCATAAAAGCGCTTCATCTGGCTTACCCCTTGCTAAACTAACTGAACCAATTGAATTACTGATGGCAGCAATATTAAGAGTGTCTTTCCATTTTTCGGCTCCGTTTAACGCAGGAAAAAGTATAGACAGCGCCTTTTCATATTCAGCCCGGCTACCATATATCATGGCATTACTTCTTTGCATTTTAAAATAAGTGCTTTCGGAGTAATTTTTTTCATTTGTAAGCATTGGTTCAAGCACAGCCAATGCACTATCAATCCAGCCCCATTGCATATAAGCATTTGAAAGAGCCGTAGCAGCCAACCCTTTTTTTTCTTTATCCGGCTGTGAGGCAGCAAGTAGTTTTGCTTCCAGTGCCAGGTTGTATAGCGTATCCCTGTTCAGGCTTTGGTATTCTTCACAAATAGTAAGAATAGTATTCAACCGTTCATATTTTGTTTCAGTTTTTTTTAACCGGGTAAGAAGATTGTCAATTTTTTTGGTTTGAGCATCACAAAAAGAGGTTATCAGAAAAAATAGCATATATAAAGTAGTTGTTTTTACAGGCAGCATAGCAGGTTAAGAATGATTTACTAATGAATTTACACTAAAATTTATTTCCCCGTACTACAAACTCAGTATTTCTTAAAAAAATAAAGCACCCCAGTTTTACAAAACAATTATCAAAAATATTTTATAACCAAAAAAGATTACAATGAGAAAGTTACTTTTAACCTCCTTTATTATTTTGTGTTTCCTTCATAGTCAATCTCAGGTTTCACTTGGTTTAAAAGCCGGGGTAAATTTTGCTAATGAAAAATTAAGTAACAACATTTACTCCTCTAAAAGCCATGCATTTTTTGGTGGCGGGGTGTTTGGCAATTTTGGATTGTCTAAAAATTTTGCCATTGATCTCAGCCTGTTGCACTCAGGCGAGGGCTATAAAGAAAGTTACATGAGCAATGGTACAGAAGTGACCGGGGTGGTTACCATCAACCGCTTAAACATACCTTTGCTGCTGCAATATAAAACCCGGGATGGTTTTTTTGCAGAAACAGGGCCACAGGCAGGTTTTCTACTATCGGCAAAAGGCAAATACTCTAATAACCCTACCGCATATGACTTTAAAAGCAATACCAACTCCTTACTGTTTAGCTGGTGCATTGGGGCAGGTTATAAATTGAATAAGAACATTCCGGGACTGGGTATAGAAGCTCTATATGCTCCCGGACTTTCAAAGGTTAATAAAGGGACTGCTAACGCCGGTAAAATTACTGCCAGCAATATTAGCGTACGTTTATTATACAGTTTCAGCGTTCAGCAAAAAAAGAAGTAGCAATAGTTTGAAAAACTTTCCATCTATCTTTTCAAATTTTATAATTCAAAAGGTTTGACAATAAAAAGTCCCTCATTTTAAATAAAATGAGGGACTTTTTATTGTTACAATTTGTCGGGTGGAACAGATTCGAACTGTCGACCCCTTGCACCCCATACAAGTACGCTACCGGGCTGCGCCACCACCCGAAACTGAGCCGCAAATGTAAGCTGAATTTGCTCTCTTAAAAAATTAAAAAGCATTTATTTGCAAGGTAAATTCTATCTTAGCGCAACCAAATCGCCTTCTACTACAGCTCATGACGATTTTAATTAAAGGTGCTCTTATTACTGACCCCAACTCTCCCCACAACGGAAACAAAAAAGATATTTTTATTGAAAACGGAATTATCCGGCAAATAGCAGATAATCTCTCTTTTAATGCTGATACAGTTATCAGCGAAAAAGATTGCCATGCATCACCCGGCTGGATGGATTTGTTTGCTAACTTTTGCGATCCGGGTAAAGAACATAAAGAATCTTTAGAAACGGGTGCAGCAGCAGCAGCAGCAGGCGGCTTTACAGAAGTGTTAGTAACCCCCAATACCAATCCTGCTGTTCATACAAAAGCACAGGTTGAATATATTGTTCAAAAATCTAAAGCGTTGCCGGTAACCATCCATCCAATTGGAGCCGTTACAAAAAATATTGAAGGCAAAGATTTAGCAGAGATGTATGATATGTATAACAGCGGTGCCAAAGCTTTTGGTGACGGCACAAACTCTATTCAATCATCCGGCTTACTGATTAAAGCGCTTCAATATGTAAAAACGGTTGATGCAGTAGTGATACAGGTACCCGATGATAAAACCATTGGCAGCGGCGGATTGATGAATGAAGGAATTGTATCAACAAGATTAGGCCTGCCCGGTAAACCTGCCATTGCAGAAGAAATAATGATTGCCCGTGATATTAAATTAGCAAGATATGCAGAGTCAAAACTGCACTTTACCGGTGTTACTACTAAAAAATCACTGGAATATATAAATCGTGCAAAGGAAGGTGGCATCAATGTAACCTGCTCGGTTACTCCGTATCATTTATTCTTTTGCGATGAAGATTTGCAATCATACGATACCAATCTGAAAGTAAATCCTCCATTGCGAACAAAAGAGGAAATGCTGGCATTAAGAGAGGCATTGAAGTCAGGTGTAATAGACTGCATTGCCACGCATCATCAACCGCAACACTGGGATGATAAGACCTGCGAATTTGAATATGCCCAAAACGGGATGATTGGATTAGAAACGGCATTTGCTGTAACAAATTCGCTGCAATTGATACCAATAGAAAAATGGGTGGAGATGATGGCGGTAAATACAAGAAAGATCATTAACGAACAAATACCTGTGTTGAGGGAAGGAGAAAAAGCAAACATCACCTTGTTTAATCCCGATACTGAATTTGAATTTACAGCTACCCACATTAAATCAAAATCAAAAAACTCTCCTTTTATCGGCAAAACATTAAAAGGAAAAGTTATTGGTATAATTAATAAAGAGCATTTATTTTTGAACAAATAAAAACTGCTATATGGAAAAGAAAGTTACTTCTCATGTTACCAAGGGTTTAATCCTTGCGTTAGTTTTAATAGTTGTTGATGTTGCCGCAACCGTTTTAAACATCAAATATGAAACATGGTTCAAATGGCTGCCTACACTGTTCTTTTGCATTGTAATTATATGGGCATGTATAAACTATGCTAACCAAATGGACAACAATGTAACTTTCGGAAACGTGTTTGTGCATGGTTTTAAAACAAGTGCAGTAATTGCCTGTATTATGGTTCTGTATGTAATACTTTCCATTTTTGTATTATTTCCTGATCAAATTGATAAGGTTCTGGATGTGGCCCGTAAACAAATGGAAGAAAAAAATCTTCCTGAGTCCAACATAGACCAGGGAATCGCCTTTACAAAAAAACTTTATGTACCATTTGCCATTGGAGGAGCAGTTATCGGTTCTTTGCTGGTAGGTGCTATTGCATCACTAATTGGCGGGGCTATTGCTAAAAAGAATCCACCTTCACCCTTTCAACAACAAGCATAATTAATTGAATGGACATCTCTGTTGTCATACCACTGTTGAACGAAGAAGAATCGTTACCCGAACTTTGTGCATGGATTGAAAAAGTAATGCAGGAAAATAATTTTTCCTACGAAGTTATTTTTGTGGATGATGGCAGTACGGATAATTCCTGGCAGGTGATTGAAGCCTTACGATCAAAGAACAATTGTATTAAAGGAATAAAGTTTCAGCGCAACTATGGTAAATCAGCAGCTTTGAATGAAGCTTTCAAAACTTCACAGGGCGATGTAGTAATAACTATGGATGCTGATTTGCAGGATAGCCCTGATGAAATTCCTGATTTGAGAAAGATGATTGTGGAAGATAAATTTGATATGGTAAGCGGATGGAAAAAGAAACGTTACGATAATACGGTTACTAAAAATATTCCTTCTAAATTTTTTAATGCAGCCACCAGGAGTATGTCGGGCATTAAACTGCACGATTTTAATTGCGGTTTAAAATCCTACAGTAAAAAAGTGGTGAAGAGCATTGAAGTGTATGGTGAAATGCATCGTTATATTCCGGTGCTGGCAAAAACTGCCGGCTTTAAAAAGATTGGCGAGAAAATAGTAGAACACCGCAAACGTAAATATGGTACTACCAAATTTGGATGGGATCGTTTTGTAAATGGTTTTCTTGATCTTGCTTCTATTACTTTCATTGGGAAATTTGGCAAGCGACCCATGCATTTCTTTGGATTGTGGGGCACTATCTTTTTCTTCATTGGTTTTGGTGTGAGTATTTACCTCATTATTGCCAAACTGATAGAACACGAGTTCGCTTTAACCAATCGTCCCAGCTTTTATATTGCATTAGTGGCAATGATCATGGGTACTCAATTGTTCCTTGCCGGATTTTTAGGTGAACTGATCTCCCGCAATTCATCTGACCGCAATAATTATTTGATTGAAAAGAAAGAAGGAATTGATTAATTTTGATAAATGGCAAAAGTGATTAAAATATCATCCCCTCAAAAGCAACCACAAGTAAAACCTACCGCATTGCAGGCATTGCTTTTAAACGGCCCTACAATGACAGAAAAGCAACACAAAAAGTTTATAAAAACCAATAAGTGGATGCGCAAATGGAAGGCCTGATACTTTTAGATTCTTCAGTTTTAATTGATTATTTCCGTAAAAAAAATAAAGAGAAAACTTTTTTCTACCAGTTAGCATATAAGCAGGGAGGATTTGCCATACCGGTGATGGTTCACTACGAAATTTTATCGGGCAGTAACAGTCAGCAGGAAAATTTTTGGCACAATCTTTTTAACGACTTCCTTATTATCTCTTATACAGCAAAAGAAAACTATACAGCCATAACAATAAAAGATAGTTTAAAGAAAAAAAGAAAAACAATAGATTTTAAAGACCTGTTAATTGCTGCCACCGCCATAAGTCACAAAATGCCTCTGGCTACTTTAAATAAAGACCATTTTATTGCTGTTCCCGGATTAACTTTAATAACTCCTGACTCATTTCAATGAATTCAAAAAAAATTATCATCATAGGCCCTGCACATCCTTTACGTGGAGGATTGGCTTCTTACAATGAACGTCTCGCAAGAGAGTTTCAGCAACAGGGTCATGAAGTGTTCATTTATACGTTCTCGCTTCAATATCCCGGCTTTCTCTTTCCGGGTACTACACAATTTTCATCTGAGTCTGCACCTGCTGATCTTACTATTAAAGTAAAGATCAACTCTATTAATCCGCTTAATTGGTTATCGGTTGGCAATGAATTAAAAAAACTTCGTCCCGATATTATTGTAGTTCGTTACTGGTTGCCTTTTATGGGGCCATGCTTGGGTACTATTTTAAGAAGAGTAAAAAAGAATCATCATACCAAAGTGGTTTGTATTGCTGATAATATTATTCCACACGAAAAAAGAGCAGGCGATAAACCTTTCACTAAGTATTTTTTAAAACCGGTTGATGCTTGCGTAACCATGAGTGAAAAAGTGCTGAGTGATTTAAGATTATTTGATAAATCAAAACCAGCACAATTTGTTCCGCATCCCTTGTACGATAATTTTGGCGCCATCATTTCAAAAGAAGAAGCGAGAAAGCAATTAAACATTAAGAATGAAGAATTAATAATTCTCTTCTTCGGATTCATCAGAAAGTATAAAGGCCTGGATATTTTATTAGATGCGATGAAACTCCTCAAACAAAACCACAAACCACAAACCACAAACCATAAACTGCTTATCGCCGGTGAATTTTATGAAGATAACAAACCCTACCTGCAACAAATAAAAGATAATGGCATTGAAGATATGGTGATTTTAAAAACAAATTTTATTCCCGACAGTGAAGTAAAATATTATTTATGTGGGGCTGATTGTGTGGTACAGCCTTATCGTAATGCTACACAAAGTGGTGTAACTCCTCTCGCCTATCATTTTGAAAAACCAATGATAGTTACCAATGTTGGCGGATTACCTTCATTAGTCCCTGATGGTAAAGTGGGATTAGTAGCAGAGCCCAACGCTGTGTCCATTGCAGAAAAGATCAACCAATACTTTCAATTAGGCGAAAACTATTTTTTGCCGCATCTTCGCAGCGAAAAAGAAAAATACAAATGGAGCCGTATTACGGAAGCCATTTTTAAATTAGCCGATGATATACAGAAGTAAAGCTCCTCTTCGTCTTGGCCTTGCCGGCGGTGGTACTGATGTAAGTCCGTACAGTGATTTGCATGGCGGAGCTATCCTTAATGCCACTATTTCCCTTTTTGCCAATGCCACTATTGAACCATTGAATGACAATTCCATCATTTTTGAATCCATTGATCAAAAACAGGAGCAACGTTTTGAATGGAACAATCAATTACCAATAGATGGTAAACTCGACTTGTTGAAAGGAGTTTATAACCGTATTCAAAAAGATTATGGATTACCATTGACAGGTTTTAGGTTATCCTCTTTTGTAGATGCCCCTGCAGGATCGGGATTGGGAACCTCTTCTACATTAGTAGTAGCGATCATTGGAGTATTTGCTGAAATGCTGAAACTTCCGCTGGGTGATTATGATATTGCTCACTATGCTTATGAAATTGAAAGAAGAGATTTAAAATTAGCTGGTGGAAAGCAGGATCAGTATGCTGCAACATTTGGTGGTGTAAACTTTATGGAGTTTTATGGTGATGATAAGGTTATTGTAAATCCACTGCGCATCCGTCCTGAATATTTACATGAATTAGAAAATAATCTTGTTTTATATTTTACGTCCACCAGCCGTGAATCGGCTACTATTATCAAAGAGCAGCAGAAAAACGTAAATGAGAAGAATGAAAAATCCATCGAAGCCATGCATCATTTAAAAGAACAGGCTAAGATGATGAAAGAAGCATTGCTGAAAGGAAGATTACATGAAATTGGCGAAATATTAGATTATGGCTTTCAGCAAAAAAGATTAATGGCGGCTAATATTTCCAATAAGCATATAGAAGAAATTTATGAAGGTGCTAAAAAAGCCGGCGCAACAGGAGGAAAAATCAGCGGTGCAGGCGGAGGTGGTTTTATGACTTTTTATTGTCCTGCCAATACCAGATATAAAGTAATAGAAACATTAGAAAGTTTTGGCGGCTATTGTAAAAACTATCAGTTTACCAAACACGGTTTAACTACCTGGACTGTGTAAGATAGTTTATGGTTTGTGGTTTGTGGTTTGTGGTTTGTGGTTTGTGGTTATTTTTTTTTTTTTGAGTTCTTTCATAATCCCAATAAATCTGCGAATCTGCGGCCATCAATTATTTTAAATTTTTACTTTTTAATTTTGATTATTAATTCACTAACATGAACAATAAAATAAAATCCATCATCAGTGCTTCCATCGACACCAAACAGAAAACGCTGGCTGATGAAAAAATAATTAATACAGTAGCTGCTTGTATTGATCTGATCGTGACTGCATTTAAAAATGGGAATAAAGTTTTGTTCTGTGGCAATGGCGGCAGCGCAGCAGATGCACAACATTTAGCAGCTGAATTCAGCGGACGTTTTTATACCGACAGAGACGCATTACCTGCTGAGGCTTTACATTGCAACACTTCATACCTCACTGCTGTAGCCAACGACTATAGTTATGATGTAATTTATTCCCGTCTCGTTAAAGGCATCGGTAATAAAGGTGATGTGCTGATTGGTTTATCCACTTCAGGTAATTCAAAAAATATTATTGCAGCTTTTGAAGTAGCAAAAGAAAAAGGAATGATCACCATTGGTTTCACCGGCGAAAGCGGTGGTAAAATGAAAGCGATCAGCGATTACCTGCTCAATGTTCCTTCAAACGATACTCCCAGAATACAGGAAACACACATTACACTGGGACATATCATTTGCCAGTTAGTAGAAGAAAAATATTTCAGTTAATACATGCCTATCAAAGAAGCAATCATTTTAGCGGGCGGATTAGGAACAAGACTTCGTTCAGTGGTTTCCGATTTACCCAAATGCATGGCGCCGGTTGCCGGAAAGCCATTTCTTCATTATGTAATTGAACAGTTAACTAAACAGGGAATCGATAAATTCATTTTCGCCATAGGGTATAAAAGTAAAGCCATTGAAGAATGGTTAAAAAAAGAATTCTCCACTCTCCACTATCAATTATCCATTGAAGAAGAACCTTTAGGTACGGGTGGCGCTATTAAACAGGCCTGCGAAAAAGCAACTGAAAAAAATGTATTGATTGTAAATGGTGATACCTTATTCAATATTAATGCAGAAGAATTATCAACGGCTCATACTGCAAACAATGCAGATTGCACATTAGCATTAAAGCCAATGAAAAACTTTGACCGCTATGGCGTAGTTGAATTAAATGAGAATAATAACATCAGCAGCTTTAAAGAAAAACAATTTTATGAATCAGGATTGATCAATGGCGGTGTGTATGTATTGAATGTTGAAAGTTTTTTGAAAGAAACATTACCCATTAAATTTTCTTTTGAAAAAGATTATCTCGAAACATATTTCAGCAAACGAAAATTTTATGGTGTAATCCAAAGTCAGTATTTCATTGATATTGGTATTCCGGAAGATTATGAAAAATCACAAACAGAGCTTCCGCACATTATGAGTTTTCCAAAACCTCTTCCTGCAATAGATCATAGCTGGACTTTGTTTCTCGACCGTGACGGAGTGCTCAATCATGAAAAGCATAATGATTATATCCGCAGTTGGGATGAATTTACATTTTATGATGGAGTTCCGGAAGCATTGAAACTATTCAATCCAAAATTCAAACATATTGTGATTGTTACCAATCAAAAAGGCGTTGGTAAAGGATGGATGACATTAGAATCATTACTCAACATTAATCATGAAATGACATCGGCAATAGAAGCTGCCGGTGGTCGTATCGATTCTATTTATTTCTGTACTGACCTCGAAGAAACCAGCCCAAACCGTAAACCAAATACCGGAATGGGCAACCAGGCACAAAAAGATTTTCCTTCAATCAATTTTTCAAAATCAATAATGATCGGGAATACACTAAGCGATATGGAATTTGGCAGAAGGCTCGGCATGTTCACTGTCTTTTTAAAAACTACCCGTCCCGATACACCCATTCCCCACCCTTTCATTGACCAGGCATACAATGATTTGTTAAGTGTTGCCAAAGCATTGTAAAAATCAGCTCATGAGCAATAAATTTGCAAAAACAGTGTTTTAGTTTCCGGTTACTGATGAAAAAAATTTTAATCCTCTTTCAAATAGTTGTGCTTGGCACTGCAGTCAATGCACAAAACCTCACTCCTGCTGAGGTAAAAGAATTTGCTAATCGTGAAGATTCCTTAAAAAAATTCAGCTACGATATCGTCAATGCAAGGGAAGCAGGTCAACGTTTCAGGGCAGACAGCATTTTTACCAAAATGCTGGTAAGGTCGTTAAAGATTAAAAACTCGTTCTACTTTCCTTTTGATTCTTTACAATCCATTTCAAGAATTTATGCTCCCGATAATAGCTTCCGCATCTTTACCTGGCAGGTAGAAAAAGATGAAACCTTTAATCGCCAGCACGGAGCCATTCAAATGAATACGCCTGATGGTTCATTAAAATTGTTTCCTTTAATTGACCGTTCTGAAGTGGTGGCTTCTCCATTAGATACAACTATGAACAACAAATGGTGGATCGGTAATATCTATTATCGCATCATTCAAAAAGAATCAAACGGCAAAAAATATTATACCTTACTTGGTTATGATGAATATACCATGAAAGTAACCCGCAAGTGGATTGATGTGCTGAGTTTTGATAATAACGGTGAACCTGTTTTTGGCACACCAATGTTTTCATTTAAAGAAGATTCCATTCCCAAACCAGCTCAAACACGTTTTGTACTGGATTTTAAAAAAGATGGCAGAGCAAGAGTGCAGTATGATGATGAAATGGATATGATTTTATTTGATCATCTTATCTCTGAAACAAACGAACCAACTAAAAAATACACCTTAATTCCTGACGGAGATTATGAAGGTTTTAAATGGAGCAACGGGCAATGGATGCATGTAAATAAAGTTTTTACTTTTAAATTAGAAGATGGCCAGGCTCCTGTACCCGAACCATTGGATATGGACAAACGTCAGCAAATAGAAAACATACTTAATGGAACAAAACAAAGAGAGGAAAAATCAACTCCCGCCACTAAACCTAAAACAGTAAAGCCTAAGCCTAAAGGCAAAGGATAAATACAATTCATAAAATATTTATTCAATTGGGCTGTGGGGACACAGCCCACAACAGCGGGTAACCATTCGTGTCCTCACGAATGGCTTTCGTGGCGAATCAAAATTTTATTTTTACGCAGCTTCCAATATCTTCACCATATGTTTTTCTTTTTATCTAAAGTCCTCAGCATTTTTATATCACCATTTAACTGGTTATTAATTTTTATACTGCTTGCAGTAATAATTAAAAATGCCAAATGGAAAAAACGATTGGTGATTACATCAGTTATTTGGTTTTTGTTTTTTTCAAATCATTACATCATTCATAAACTAATAGTAAGCTGGCAGGCACCTGTAAAAGAATTTACTGCAGGGGAACAATACCAGGCTGGTATAGTATTAACCGGTTTTACCGGATTTGAAATGAACTCCGGCAGGGGTTACTTCACTTCAGCAAGTGACCGGTTTATTCAAACAGTAAAACTCTATCAGCAAAAAAGAATTAAGAAAATAATTATCTCCGGCGGCAGCGGCAGTATTGATAAAGACAGGCAGCGCTTTAAAGAAGCTGATTTTGTAAAAGAAGAAATGATAGCCAATGGTATTCCTGAAGCAGATATCCTTGCAGAAAACCAAAGCAGGAATACATATGAAAACGCCGTTGAAACAAAGAAAATTCTTGATTCTGTTCAAATAAAATCATCCTGCCTCCTTATTACTTCAGCTTTACACATGAAACGTTCGGTAAAAGTTTTTGAAAAAGCAGGAACAAATGTGGTAGCTTATCCATGTAACTATAATGCACTCAATAATCCCCAGCACTTTGGTGAATCCGTCATTCCAACTTATGAAGCTTTTGATATGTGGGATAAATATCTGAAAGAAGCAGTGGGTTTGCTGATTTACCGCCTGACAGGCAGAGCCTGATATTTTAAATAAATAAAAAGCTGTATTACTTTTTAATCACATTTCATTTGAAGGAGCTGCCCATTTGTTTTCAACAGGTTTAACAGTATAACCCAGTTTACGTAACAAGGCAATTACACCTTTATTTCCAGGCAAGTGTCCGGCCCCTACGGCAAAGAGATATGAATTTGATTTTATTAGTGTATTGATCTTATCTGCCCAGTTACGGTTGCGGCGGTATAATAAAAACTCATTGTATTTACTCATTTCTCCTTCTGTTTTGTTCATCATGGTGTCCAGTTTGTCAATATCCTGTTGCTTATACAAATCAATCAGCATTTTTACAGAGCTATCCTGTACATCACCGCTGTCAATACTTTTTATTAATTCCTTTGCCTGTATTTCGTAAGGGATGCTATCCATAATTCCTGCCTGGTAAGCCATTGTTTCCAACCCTTTTATTTCTTTACCATGTTTATTAGCTTCTTCCATTATACGCATCTCCATACCATCTGGCTGTTGGCAGTTAAATCCTTTTTCACCAACCATACTGCTCAAAAAGATAGGTTTCATTTTCTCAATCATCATCGCCGGTATTAACGGTTGATTTTTGACAAACCAATCTTTAACTCTTTTTACTTCTTCAGCGGTAAGATAATCTCCCAGCTTTTTTCCTCCTTTCATATTCATGTATTGAAATATACCCAGCAGTTCCATCATATTATCCATATCCAGCTCCAGGTAAATGGCTGAAGAATTTGCAATGATTTTTTCCATTGCTTTACTCAGCAAAGCATCATCCCTGCATATAATATGCATGGTACCAAAAAGGTAAGATGGCTGCTTAATGCCGTTTCCGGATATTTCCCATAACAAAGATTTTACAGGTGCAGGTTTTTGAACTACCCGTTCTTTTTGTGCTATCGAAGTAATGACGTTAACAAAAAACAAAGCCGTAAATAAAAGTAACCGCATAAAAATATTGTTTGTTAGCTTTTTTTTATTCAAATTTGATTAACCTAAACCACACATAACATGAGACCTTTCGTGTATCTTATCAGTGGCATACTGCTATGCCTTACTGCATCCGCTCAAAAAAGCAAAGATATTCCCTCTTTCGGAAATGTTGACAAAAGCGAACTTCAAATGACAGAATGTGCATTTGACAAAAACGCCGATGCATTAGTATTATTTGACCTGGAGGAAACGGTAAGTACCATTTCAACAACCACCGGTTCCTTTTTTGCTGAAACAGAACGCCGGGTACGCATCAAAATACTTAAACAATCCGGCGCCAAACAGGCTGATATCCACATTCCATACTGGACTCAGTCAGAAAAAATTAAAAGTTTATCTGCACAAACTTACAATCTGGATGCCCCCGGTAATATTGTTGTAACCAAAGTAGATAAAAAAAATATCTATGATAAACAAGTGAATAAACGCAGATCAGAAATAGTGTTCACTTTTCCCGAAGTAAAGGCAGGCAGCATTATAGAATATAAATTTTCAAATTACGGCTCATTAGTTAATGACTGGTATTTTCAGCGTTCTATTCCTGTTAAACTCAGTCGTTTCATTATTAATTTCCCTACCGAACTGATAGTAACAGCAATTCCGTTTTGTACCATGCCATTAGAAACTAATAAGGGACTGGAAGTAAATAGCCAGGTTCAAACCTTTACAATGAAAGATATACCGGGTTTGCAGGATGAACCTTATATGACAAGCAAAGATGATTATCTGCAACGTGTTGAAGCGCATATTTCTGCAATAGATATGCCCGGCTACCCCAGGAGAAACCTGGTGCCCTCATGGCCCGAAGTAATTAAAACAATTATGCAGGATGAAGACTTTGGCCTGCAACTCAAAAGAAATATACCCCGTACTGCTGATCTTGACCAGCAACTTCAAAACGTAACTGAACCGGTAAAAAAGATGAAAATCATACATGAATATGTAAGAAAAAATATGGAATGGAACGGGTATGATAACATCTGGGCACTGGATGGTGTACGATCTGCATGGAAAGATAAAAAAGGTACTTCAGGTGAAATTAATCTCATCCTGATTAACCTGCTAAAAGATGCCAACCTTGATGTAAAACCAATATTGGTAAGACAAGCAGAAAATGGCGCAATTAATATGTTTAATCCGGGCTATCGCCAGTTTGATAAAGTGCTGGCTTATGTAAAAATTGGTGATAACGATTATTTTTTGGATGCCACTGAAAAACATACCCCCTCAACATTAATTCCGCTGGATGTTGTGGCAACGGAGGGATTAGTGATAAGTAAACTGGATACATATGAATGGGGCTGGAAAACATTATGGGATGAGAAAGATGATTATAAAACCCTGAGTGTTGTTAGTGGTGATATTAAAGAAAATGGCGAAATGGAAGGCAAAGCAGAAATCATTTATGCCAACTATGCACGATTAGAAAAGGCTTCGGGCATTAAAGCCGGCCAGGAGAAGTTTATTGAAAAAACTTACACTTCCAAAAATACAGGCACCACTATCAGTGATTTTAAAGCAGAAAATGTGGAGGATGATACCATGTCTTTAAAAACAAGTTTTGGGTATAAGCAACAGCTTAGTTCATCAGGTGACTATATTTATTTCAACACTAACCTTTTTACAGGACTGGAAGAAAACCCGTTTACTGCAGAAAACCGGGTAAGTGACATTGTGTTTGGGGCCAATCAAAAATATGTAATCAACGCCAGCTTTACCATACCCGAAAACTATGTGTTTGATGCCATTCCCAAAAACATACGGATGATAATGCCAGACACCAGTATAGCCTTTAGCCGGATGGCAGGTGTACAGGAAGATCTGAATATGATTAGCATGAAAATATTACTGGAATTTAAAAAACCAATTTACCCGGTTAGTAATTACCCGGAGTTCCAGGAATTTTATAAGCAGCTCTTTACTTTTTTAAGTGAACAGGTTGTAATAAAAAAGAAGTAAACCCTGATGTAATGAAAAGGAATTTAAGACCATTATCATTTTTTTGTGCATTGTTTCTTTTAAACAGCAGCAAAAGTATCTCCCAGCCGGAGGAACTTACTGCTTTTCATCCGCCTGCTGCAACTGAACTAAACCTGAAAGAATGTACCTACGATAAAGATGCAACAGCAATTATATTAGATCACCAGGCGATTACTAATTACGATGATGATTATAATATGATCACCTACCATTATGTAAGAATGAAAATTCTTAAAGAGAAAGGAAAAGAATACGCCGAAATAGAAATACCATTTTACAGGGATAATGATTTTGAATTTATTTCCGAAATCAAAGGACGGATTTATAATGGATTCGATTATAATGATCTTGAAAAAAAATCGATATACCAGAAAAACACCAGTAAATACTGGGGTGAAATTGACTTTACGTTCCCCGAAGTAAAAGTGGGATCGGTTATTGAGTACGCTTATAAAAGCACTAAAAAAAGTTACTGGGGTTTAAAAGAATGGGTTTTCCAGGACAGAAACCCGGTAGAAAGGAGCCGTTATGAACTTTCAATTGTTCCCAATACAGAATTTTCATGGATGGTGCAAAAAAACCCCGGGTTGCATATTGATGTAAAGCCAGACAATAGTCATGGAAAAATAAGTTTCGAAATGACCAAAATCCCCGGCTTATCAAATGAACCATACATGGATTCCAGGGAAGATTATTTGCAAAAAGTTTCATTTCAGCTGTCAAAATACAGTAACACCATTAAATACATGAACGATTGGGACCAGTTGAATAACGAGATGGCCGCCAGTCAGGAATTTTATCTTCAACTGAAGAAGGATTTACCGGGTACAGATGCATTCATATCATCGGCAAAACAAACAGCGGGTGATTTTGAAAAAATGAAAATGGTATATGATTATGTAAGAAAAAGTTTAAGCTGGAATAATGTGCATTCACTTTATTCACTTGATGGTATTAAAAAAGCATGGGATAAAAAAACAGGCAACAATACCGATATTAACCTCATACTTGTTAACCTGCTTAAAGCATCGGGGTTGGATGCCGAACCAATATTAGTAGGCGAAAGACGGCATGGCAAGGTTGATCCCAAAATCCCTTTTCTTGATCAGTTCAGCACAACGTATGCTGTTGTTAATTTAAATAACAGGTACTACTACCTTGATGCTACTGATAAATCAACAGATGCTTATCTCATTCCGGAGTCTGTTTTAAATACCTATGGTTTTATTGTAAGAAAGAAAAAGGGTGAACTTATAAACATTGCAGACACTGCTGCTGCTTATAAAAAAAATATTACAGTAAATGCAACAGTAGATGCTGAAGGTATTACAAAAGGCGAATTTACAATTGACAACTACGACTATGCAAGGGCAGATGAAAAAGATGATTATGAAAACATGGCTTCATCAGCGTTTGAAAAAGAATTAACGGGTAATATTCCCGGCCTGTTTCTTAATAATGTAAAAGTAAAATCAGACTCCGATGAACGGAAGGCATTTTCAGTAACGGGAGCTTTTTCGCTGCCGGTTTCTAACAGTGGAGATTATTACTTTCTGCCTTACAACATATTTACCGGGTTAACAGAAAACCCTTTTACAGGCGATAACCGCTTTAGTCATATCAATTTTGGATACCGGCAGCATGTAGGCTTTTATTTTCATATAACACTTGATAAAAGTTTTGCAATAAACGAACTCCCTAAATCAATTAAACTGAGCGATCCGGACAAAACATTAAATTTTACCAGGGTTTCATTTGAAGATAAAGAAAACAATGAAATTGCCATAAGAGGCAGTTTTGAAATTACTAAAGGATTTTATCCGGTTAGTGAATATGATACATTAAAAGAATATTATCACCGCCTGTTTAATTTCTTAACCGAACAGGTAGTGATAAAGAAAAAATAATAACATGAAAACGAAATTACTTTTCCTGCTCCTTTTCATTAATGTAATACAAATGCAGGCACAAGATTTTTTAAGTTTATACAAAACTCTTTCTGACACAGCCCTTATAAAAAATGCCTCCATAGTAATGCAGGATGAAAATATTGAAATGGAGATCAGCGATGTTGATCGTTGTATTTACAAAGTACACCAGGTATTTACTGTATTAAATGAGCAAGGTAAAGGTTCTTTAGACTTCTTTCAATATACAGACAAACAAGTAAGCCTGGAAGAAGCAGAAATAAGAGTGTATGATATGTTTGGTAAACAAACCGATAAGTTCAAGAAAAAGGATATGATTACCCATTCATATGGCGAAGGACTTGTTGATGATGGCAGTTTGACCTATTACCATGTATCTACACAGAAATACCCGGTAACCGTGGAGTTTAACTATGAGTTAAAATTTAAAGGAACTGTAAGTTTACCCGCCTATATAATTATGGAGTCTGGCGAAGCAGTGGCAAAATCAACTTTTACCCTTAAGGTTTTGAAAGAGCTGGATATTCGTTATAAAGAAAAGAACATTATTTTAAAACCAGTTGTTACTGAAAACGGAAACTATAAAATTTATCAATGGGGTGTAACTAATTTAAAACCGCTTGAATACGAAGAAGGGGCATCAGAAAGAGGTAAATATCCTATGGTTCAGTTTGCCCCCAATAAATTCAGTTATTATGGTAATGAGGGCGATCTGACCAGTTGGAATAATTATGGACAATGGATTGCCAATCTTTACAAAAACCTGGATGAATTATCCGATGACCGGAAATCATTCTTCGTCAATCTGGTGAAAGATGCCAAAACAGATGCAGAAAAAGCAAAGATCATTTATGATTATTTGCAAAAAAATTTCCGCTATGTAAGTATTCAGTTAGGTGTAGGCGGATTAAAACCTTTTGCTGCTGATTTTACTGATCAAAAAAAATATGGTGATTGCAAGGGACTAAGCAATTATATGAAGGCTGCTTTAAAGGCAGTGGGTATAAAAAGTTATGTTGCCATAATTAATGCTTTGTATAATAACGAACCAGTGGATCCCGGTTTTCCTTACCAGGGTTTTAACCATGTGATTCTTTGCATCCCTCAGCCAAAAGACTCTATTTGGCTTGAATGTACCAGCAACACCAATGATTTTGGAGTATTGGGAACCTTTACAGAAAACAGGTATGCTTTGCTTGTAACAGAAGATGGCGGCAAGCTGGTGCCTACTCCAAAAAGCAAAGCATCGGAAAATATTTTTACTGTTCATACCACTGTACAAATAGATCCGGATGGAGGTGGGGTTCCCATTATTGGTTTAGTTGTAAATGGCGAATACAAAGATGATGTTAAGCATTACCTGTTTGATGAAAAGAAAGATGACCAGCGGGATTTTATGATGTCTTATTACGGGCTTAAACAACCGGATGATTTTAACATTGAAAAAGTTGATTTACCCGGTCAATTTGGAGCAACTATAAAATTAGCTTACAGCAAAATTCCGGAGTTTATTGCAGGTAATAAAATGTTTATTGCCCCCAGGCTGTATAAACTGTGGCAAAGAAAATTACCCAAAGCAGAAAACAGGCGGCTCGACTTTTATTTTCATAATCCATTTATAAAAACTGATACTACCGTTTATAAATTACCCGAAGGGTATATTATTGATGCATTGCCCAGAGACAAATCACTTACCTGTGAATTTGGAAGTTATAACACATCTTATAAATACGACGCAAGTGCTAATTCAGTTACTTCCATTGCAAGATTAGAACTTACGCAGCTTAGAATTCCTGCAGCAAAGTATGCCGCCGCAAAAGCTTTTTTTGATGAAGTACTGAAAGAAGATGCCCAGCGGATTGTAATAAAGAAGTTATAAACCTTAAAATTATTTTACGCTAAAGAGTTTGCATTTGTAAATCTGCTGATTATTTTTTTATACTTCCTAAGAATTCCATCTGCTTATTCAGTTTCAGAAAAATCTTTCTAATTTTTTACTGCTTAATTAAACCCAGATTTTGCAATAGGCTTATCCTGTAAGACTTAATGGCAGTTTTGCGTTGTTGATATTTGCAAATAAACTATCATACCATTGCCTTCTTTTTAGTGGTACAGATAGCTTTAATACTACGGAAGCAGCATTAT
>JACQDV010000015.1 GCA_016200915.1 Sphingobacteriales bacterium | reverse complement strand
GCACAATGCCTCCTTTGCTTTTGCAACATAAAAAAGCAGGGGTAACTACCCCCGCTTTTGAAACAATAGATTTTTAACCTGTAGCCTTTAACTGCAAAGAGTTGCAGCATTTTTAAACCCGAGTTTAGTCGGACAACAATGTTTATCAATATTAAAATTGGCTACTTTTGCGGCTCTTTCGCAAAGTCTTCCCGGTAGAACATCGGGAATCTGAAGGCGGTCACTTTAAAAATTATAAAATGAACAAAGGACCAATTTCTCAATTTATCCAGCATCATTATCGTCATTTTAATGCCGCTGCTTTGGTAGATGCTGCCAAAGGTTATGAACAACATTTATTAGAAGGTGGTAAAATGATGGTTACACTGGCAGGTGCAATGAGTACCGGTGAATTAGGTATTTCATTGGCAGAAATGATTCGCCAGGGAAAAGTTGATATCATCAGTTGTACTGGTGCCAACTTAGAAGAAGATGTAATGAACTTAGTAGCACATAGTCATTACAAGCGTATTCCCAACTATCGTGATTTAACACCACAGGAAGAATGGGATTTGCTGGAGAATCATTACAACCGTGTAACGGATACTTGTATTCCTGAAGAAGAAGCATTTCGTCGTTTACAAAAACATTTATACAAACAGTGGAAAGAGGCGGAGGCAAAGGGTGAACGTTATTTCCCGCATGAGTTTTTATACAAAACTGTTTTGAGTGGTGATTTAAAACAGTATTATGAAATTGATCCAAAAGACAGCTGGATTGTAGCGGCAGCTGAAAAGAATATTCCTATTGTTGTTCCGGGTTGGGAAGACAGTACAACCGGTAATATTTTTGCCAGTTATGTTATTAAGAATGATTTAAAAGCCAGTACTGTAAAAAGTGGTATTGAATATATGGTATGGCTGGCTGATTGGTATCGTAACAATTCTTCCGGTAAAGGAGTTGGTTTCTTCCAGGTTGGTGGTGGTATTGCCGGTGATTTTCCGATATGTGTTGTACCGATGATGTACCAGGACCTGGAATGGCATGATGTTCCTTTCTGGAGTTATTTCTGCCAGATAAGTGATTCAACAACTTCTTATGGCTCTTACAGTGGTGCTGTACCAAATGAAAAGATTACCTGGGGTAAATTAGATATTCATACACCTAAGTTTATTGTGGAGAGTGATGCTACGATTGTAGTGCCGTTGATTTTTGCATGGGTGCTGGGATGGTAGTGAAATCAATAGCAACATAGCCTATCGCAATTTTTTTATCTTTTGGGAATACTATTATGCGTAGAAGATTATTTGGGTTTTTGCATTTGATGTATTTGAAATGGCATTTGCTTAACAAAAGCATTTCCATTTTGATTGCAAATAATCTTTACTGCTGCAGTACTCAATGTTAACATGGTTGCGTGAAAAGCAGATAATACTTTTTCTTGCAAATCTTGATTAGATTCCAAACTACTAACAACTAAACCAAGTTTATCTCTGGCAATTTCAACATTTAAATGTTTTGAATGTGTTTTAAAATTTCCATGGCTTGACAAATATTCTGCAATTCTTTTAGCATCACTACCATCTTTACCTTTAAACATGAAATTATTTAACCAATTTTCTACCAATTGTTGACCAAATTCAATTTGATTTTTACATTGAATTAAAAGAGCTGGCCCATATTGACTTAGCATCGGAAGCCAAGAGTTTAACATTTTAGGGTTATCTGCAATTTCTTTTTGCGCTTTTTCAAATTGCTCAATAATAGCATGGGCAGGAACAGCTTGTATACCCACAGAAGTTTGTAAAATAAATTGTGGGTCAATAGGGCCAATAAATGAGTGCTTCCCCATAACTATTTCATCCGCAGAGCATGCCATCATAGTGCCAGCAGACATTGCAGCTTGTGGTATGATTATCCTAACATTATTGAACTTCTGTCGTATATATGATACTATAGCATCAGTTGCTTCAGCGGAACCACCGCCGGTGTGAAGTAAAAGGTCTAATTGATCTCTCTTCAATCCATGAATTGCCTCCATAAAGCCCTGAATATCCTCATCAATTATTGAAACAAGATTGGGAGGGGCATCTCCAGAAGTCCATTTCGAAGCATACACAATTACATCTCTACCTGTAAAATCTGCTAAATCTTTAATATACCGTTGCCTTACGTTATCGAAAGACCTGGCATCTCCTTTTTGTATTCCCGTATTAATTTCATTTAAGATTTGTCCCCAAGTTGGCATTTTACTGACTTACGTGATTTGAAGAAGTTAGAACTGGTGGTTGATTTAATACATTAATAAAATTCTGGTAACTTTCGAGTGCTACATGATTTTCATTAAAGCTTTCTATATCAAAAAGTAAATTGGGGTTTATTGATTTTGCCTTTTCGTGCAAATCATTAAAAATTTTAAGGATTTCATCGTTAGGATTTATGTTTTGTTTATTGTCCATAAATTATAAATTAATTCAAAGTTAGTAAATGCTAAGTTAAGACCTTAATTGCTTAAGTCAAATACCCCGAATAGGTAATTCTTATCAATTTCAAATCATACTCCGTTCACTTTCCATTAATAATTATTGAGACTCAATTATTTATTTTATACTCTTAAATAAATTTTCTTCTTATCCATCCCGTAACCCACACTCCAGCAAAGCAGCATATAAGCAATGGCAAATAAGAATGCACCAAAATAGGCACCGGCATAACTGAAGATATTATTGTATATCCACTGGTATAAAGCTGTTTTCTTATCTGTATGAACCATCCATAACACGGTTGCCAGTAATTCGCTGAACAAGTAAATGGCTAATGGATTGCGGCCAACCACTTCAAAGAAATTGGTCCATTTGGTTTTGCCTAAAAAGTCAATCACATAAATAACAGCGGAAATGATGATACAGTCCAGTCCAACAGTATATAAAACAAAAGTGCTGGTCCATAATTTTTTGTTGATAGGAAAACTTAAATCCCAGAAATAAGCAATCACCAAACAAGCAAAGCCAGCTAACATCAGTTTAGTTAATGTTTCAAATGTTTTTCCTTTTTCCTGTACAAATTTGCCAACCATAAAACCACCTACTACATTACCAATAGCCGGTAAAGTACTCAGCCATCCTTCAGGATCAAAAGCAATGCCTTCACCATGATATAAATGTTTTTCACCCATTAGCCACAGATCGATCTTCTGACCAAAATTTCCTGTCATGGTAAATTCTTTTCCAGCTTCACCAAACAATAATAACAGTATCCAGTAACCCAATAATAAAATAACACTGATGATGATAGTTTTTCTCAGTTTTAAAAAATGAATCATTAAAGCGGCAGCACCATAACACAAAGCGATGCGTTGTAATACACCCAAAACTCTTGTTTCGCTGATGGGAAAAGAAACAATATTCAAATTTCTGTCAAGCCTGAAGAAGGGAAACCAGTACATTAAATATCCCAATAGAAATATCAAGGCAGTTCGTTTTAAAATTTTTCCTACTACATAAGCATTGGATTGCTGTTCCCATCTTGGCAACACAAAACTCATGGCATTACCCACAGCGAATAAAAACGAGGGAAACACTAAATCCGTTGGAGTAAATCCGTGCCAGCTGGCATGCATAAGTGGCGCATAAGTGGTGGCTCCGTTTCCCGAAGTGTTGACAATGATCATAAAGCAAATCGTCATACCCCGGAAAACATCAAGGGCAGTAAATCGTACAGCAGGTTGCATAGCAGTTGAATTATGTTGGTAATTTAGTTAATTTAATGCGCTGATCTTCCTTTTCCGGTCAAAATTTAAATTTCTGCTGATGAAAAAATTCTTAAGGATACTTCTTTACATAATTGCTATACTGGCGATAGTATATTTATTTGGTCCCACACCAGAAAAAGCGTCTTATGAAAAAACATTGCCTGCAATCAGTGCACCTGTTGAAGAGTATGTGAAACAAATAGAATCAAAACATAAAATCAAACCGGGGAATGAAGCTGAGATTGTTTGGGCCAATGATTCGTTCAAACAAAAAACCGAGTACACCATTGTCTATCTGCATGGGTTTACTGCATCAAAAGAAGAAGGCAATCCTGTGCATAAGAATATTGCCAAAGAGTTTGGTTGTAATCTTTATTTAAGTCGTTTAGCCGAACATGGTTTGGATACCACAGAACCATTAATAAATCTTACAGCAGAAAAATACTGGCAATCGGTAAAAGAGGCATTGGCTATAGGCAAACAGTTAGGCAATAAAATAATATTGATGGGAACTTCTACCGGCGGAACGAATGCTTTGCAATTAGCTGCGGCTTATCCTGATGATATTGTCTCAGTAATTCTTTTGTCGCCCAATATAGAGATCAATGATCCTAATGCATGGGTGGCAAATAATCACTGGGGCTTGCAGATTGCTCATTTGGTAATGAAAGGAGATTATGTTGATTCAAAAGATCAACGGGATATTTTTAAAAAATACTGGTACAGTCATTATCGCCTTGAAGGTGTTTCTGCACTGCAGGAAATGCTGGAGACAAGCATGACCAAAGAAACATTTGAAAAAGTAAAACAACCAGCATTGCTTCTCTATTATTATAAAGATGACATTCACCAGGATAGCGTAGTAAAAGTAAGTGTCATGCTTAAGATGTACGATGAATTGGCTTCGGTTAACAAAAGAAAAGTAGCAATGCCCAATACAGGTGATCATGTGTTGGGGTCGCCTATAAAATCGCATGATGTGGAAGGAGTGCAAAGGGAGATTGAAAAATTTATGAAAGAGGTGTTGCAGTTGAAGCCAGTGCAATAATGATGTTGGTCAGGCGACCAACATTGGCAAAAGAGAGATTGAAAAGTTTATGAAAGAGGTGTTGCAGTTGAAGCCGGTGAAGTGATAATTACTCTTCCCACACCTTTAAACCTTCACTACAGTTGGCACAAATATCAATATTTTTTCTGCTGGTCATTAATTCCCGGCGAAACTGTTTGTAGTTATCATTATTCCAAACTTCTTTAAACGATTGCATTTGCAGGTTACCGAGATGATGCATGGCATCTTTATCAAAACAACAGGGAACTACTATACCATCCCAGGTAATTACATTAGCATGCCACAGTTTCCAGCAATGATTTTGTAATTTATTTTTAGTAACAGTATTACCATTGCTGTCTTTTTTATAACGACTGTATTTAGCCAAAGATGGAATCAGTTGATTAGGATCATTTTCATAATCATATATCTGTGCTGTTTTAAACCATACATCATCCACGCCAATTTCTTTCGCTAATTGCTTTACTTCTTCAATCTGATGTTCATTAGGCTTAACTACTAAAAACTGGAAGATTATAAAAGGTGTTTTACTTTTCAATTCCTTTTTCCACTTAACAATATTCTTTGCACCGGCAATTACTTTATCTAATTTACCACCAACACGATATTGCTGATACACATCCTGTGTTGTTCCATCAATAGAAATAATCAAACGGTCTAATCCGCTTTCTACAGTTTTCTTTGCTGCTTCTTCAGTTAAATAATGTGCATTGGTAGAGGTGGCGGTATAAATCTTTTTACGGGAAGCATAACCTACCATATCTAAGAAGGATGGATTTAAATAAGGTTCGCCCTGGAAATAAAAGATGAGATATAATAACTCTTTATGAATATCATCAATCGTTTTTTCAAAAAAGCTTTTTTCCAGCATACCAGTTGGTCGGGTAAAAGCTCTTAACCCACTGGGGCATTCAGGACAACGAAGGTTACAGGAAGTGGTTGGTTCAAATGAAATAGCAATAGGATAACCCCATTGAACAGGTTTATTAATAATGCGGCTTATATAGTAACTGCTTGTTACTTTAACAGCATTCCACACTCTTGGTAAAGTTAGCTTGGAAATAAAATTGATGCTATCGTTGCGGTTGAACTTTGGCATTATTAGCAAAGATAACCGTAACAGGAATAAAAGTCCGTTTTGTAAAGAGGCTTATTGCATCATGCTGGTAGAAGAATAATCGGCCGGAGCAGTTTCATATATCAATTCATTCTTCGCAAACTTTTCATAGTTATGGAAGATAACATTCAGTGCAATGAAGTTCATTACATAACTTCTTGTTTCAGCGGGTAAATAATTTTTAATGTCCCAGAAAGTTGGATTTTCCTTTTTGCTTCTGGCCATAGCATTCCAAACATTGCCGGTACCATAATTATAAGCAGCAACAATCAATAACCAGTCGTTATTGAAATTTCTTTTACGGTCATTGAGATAACGGGCTGCAGCGTAGGTTGATTTAATAAAATCTTTACGGTCATCTTTTTTGCCTACAACTTTTCTAATCACTTTTACTCTGCCTCTTTTTGTTTTATGCCGGGTAATTTTTACCTGTGGTATTTTGAGATTATATTCTCTTGCTACTACATCCATAAACTGCCAGTAACCAACTGCACCTGCACGGCTGCGGGCATTAGGATTATAAGCTGATTCCAATGCCATTAATACTCTCAACTCTGCAGGAACATCATATTGATTAAATATGGGTAATCATTAGCGTTGCGTTGTTATAATACATAGTTCTTTGAAAGTATTGTCAGTATTGAGTTTGCACGGAATCAATGCCTAAGACGATTTGATTTTTCGAGCGGAATTAAAATTGCAACTTGCTGCAAATCATACATTTATG
>JACQDV010000021.1 GCA_016200915.1 Sphingobacteriales bacterium | reverse complement strand
CGTCAACCAAACAATAGATTCCAATAACTTTGTCGTGAAGCATTTGAGTAGGTTTTTGTTTTCGCAACTCAAAAATATTCTATCTCAAATGCTTCTATTTCAGGAAACTTGGGTTAATTAATGTAATATAGCACAATTTTTAAAACGGGGAATTGGGGATAACGTAAAAATAAAATCCCGCCGAAGACGGGATTTAGTTCTTTGCTAATTGAATACTTTAATGGCAGGTATTCAATTCGTTTTCCAAAACCAAACCAGGCGTTTGTTTTGAACAATTGGACTCAAAAACGGGCCTTTAAACACTTGCGTAGAAAAAGAAAAAAAGTTTTCAGGGTTGGGGAGAAAAGTTTTCAGGATTCGGAAATAGAATTTTTTGTTCTGTTGGTTTTCCTAAATTCTATTAAAAAGTCTTATAGGTTGGAAATATAACACAAAGATAAGGCTTAAGAGTTTATGCTTAGTAAACCAATAAGACAAATAAATGCCTGAAAGAGATTAGAAGATTAAAAATTGCGGACTTAATAACAACTATCTATTGAATTAAAAAATGCATAGCAACATTTCCATAAATCGTAACTAACAGGTTTTAGTATTACCAAAATGAATATAATATTGCTGAAAACCAGAAAATTAAGTCCGTTGTAAATAAAATTCCATCTTCCCTTGTTAATTGTTCAAAAGTTATATTTTTGCAGCCTGTAACAACTAAATTTTAAGAACATGTCAGACATTGCAACAAGAGTAAAAAAGATCATTGTTGACAAATTAGGTGTTGAAGAGTCAGAAGTAAATCCTGAAGCTTCTTTTACTAATGATTTGGGCGCCGACAGCCTCGACACTGTAGAATTGATCATGGAATTTGAAAAGGAATTTAATATTTCTATTCCTGATGAACAAGCTGAAACCATCACCACTGTTGGTCAGGCTGTAGCTTACTTAGAAGAACACGCTAAGTAATTAACCACTACCACATTTTTCCAGGTAAATAATTTTATGGAACTGAAAAGAGTAGTTGTAACCGGAATGGGTGCCCTAACACCAGTTGGTAATACTATGCCTGATTACTGGCAGGGATTGATCAATGGAGTGCCGGGCGCCGATTTCATTACACTTTTTGATGTTTCTAAATTCAAAACAAAGTTTGCCTGCGAATTAAAAAACTTTGAACCTACCAATTATTTAGAGAAGAAAGAAGCCCGTAAACTTGACCGGTTTACTCAAACCGCCCTTGTTGTGAGCGATGAGGCGGTGAAAGATGCGGGGATTACAAAAGAAACAGTAAATACCGATAGGGTAGGAGTTATTTTTTCAAGTGGTATTGGTGGTATCGTAACCTTTCAACAGGAAGTATTGGATTTTGGCAAAGGCGATGGAACTCCCCGTTTCAATCCTTTCTTCATTCCTAAAATGATTTTGGATATCGCTGCCGGACAAATCTCCATGCGTCACGGATTTCGTGGTCCCAATTTCGCTGTTGTTTCTGCCTGTGCATCTTCTACCAATGGTTTAATGGAAGCTTATAATCTAATTCGTTTAGGTAAAGCCAATATTATTTTAGCCGGTGGTAGTGAAAGTGTAATTAGCGAAGCAGGTGTAGGCGGTTTTAATGCAATGAAAGCGTTAAGTGAAAGAAATGATGATCCTAAAACAGCCAGCCGCCCGTTTGATAAAGACCGTGATGGTTTTGTAATGGGTGAAGGTGCTGGTGTACTGGTATTGGAAGAACTGGAACATGCTAAAGCAAGAGGTGCAAGAATTTATTGCGAGATTGCCGGTTGTGGCGCTACTGCTGATGCACATCATTTAACTGCCCCACATCCGGCAGGATTAGGAGCAAGAAATGTAATGATAGAAGCATTGAATGATGCTGGAATGAAACCAGAAGATATTGATTACATCAATGTACACGGTACATCAACTCCGTTAGGCGATATTGCCGAAACAAAAGCTATACAGGCAGTGTTTGGTGAGCATGCATATAACCTCAACATCAGTTCTACAAAAAGTATGACTGGTCACCTGTTAGGTGCTGCAGGAGCTATTGAAGCTATTGCCAGTATTAATGCAGTAGTGCATGATATTGTTCCACCAACCATTAATCACTTTACTGATGATCCTGAGCTGGATCCTAAATTAAACTTCACTTTTAATACGGCTCAAAAACGTACAGTAAGAGCTGCATTAAGCAATACTTTTGGTTTTGGGGGACACAATGCCTCCGTGATTGTAAAAAAATTCGTAGATTGATTCGTGGCTCATTCTTTTTTACGCAAAATATTTTCGTCTAAAGATTCTTTCGAAAAACAATTACACAATATTATCGGCTTTACGCCGGGCAATACTGAATTGTATAAAACTTCTCTCAGCCATCGTTCCGTTAAAGAAGGTAGTAATGAAAATAATGAACGCCTGGAATTTTTGGGTGATGCAGTATTGAGTGCGGTGGTGGCAGATTTTTTATTTAAAAAATATCCATACAAAGGAGAAGGCTTTTTAACAGAGATGCGCAGTAAGATGGTGAACCGTGCCACACTCAATGATATTGCAGTAAAGATGGGATTGAAAAAAATTACACTTTACAACAAGCAGGATAACTCTCTTAAGATATCCCAGATATTTGGTAATACATTAGAAGCGTTAATTGGCGCCGTTTATATTGATCTTGGTTATAAGAAAACCAAGAAATGGATTATGAAAACCATCATCATGCCCCATATGTTTATGGATGATCTTGAACAACTGGAGATCAATCATAAAAACAAATTATACGGCTGGGCCAATAAAAATGGTAAGGCATTGGAATTTGAAACATTGGATGAACGCTTTGAAAATGGCCGTCGCTTGTTTACAGTTGCAGCTGTAGTGGATGGAGAAAACCTGGCCGAAGGAAAAGCGTTCAATAAAAAAGATGCCAGCCAAATTGCTGCTCAGTTGGCTGTTGAGAAACTGGGTCTTTAACTTTCTCTTTAGATTTTAGTTTAAACTTCCTACTTCAATCGTGGTCTATCTTTTATAAGAACGTAATTCTTGTAACACTAAAAAGTATAGCCATGAATATTAAATTTTTACTCTCCGGTTTAGTAGTGCTGCTGTTAAGCGTATCAGCAAATGCACAGTTCCGTAATAATAATAATCATCATGAACGCTTGCGTATAGCACAGGGTGTACGTAATGGCAGCCTTACCCGTGGCGAAGCAATGCGGTTAAGATTTCAAAATGCAAGAGTGAACCGTTATGAAAGAAGGGCTGCCAGTGATGGAGTGATTACTCCCCGTGAACAAAAAAGAGAAAGGATGATGGAGCGGAGATTAAATCGCCAGATATTTATTCAGAAACATGATTTTCAACGGAGATAATTTTTTATCGTCAGTTGGTTTTTAAAGGTTAATACATACGGTTAAGGGTCCTGTTATCTACAGGGCCTTTTCTTTTTTTTTTTTTGATAATAAACCAGTTGCTGTTTAATGAAAATTAAAACAGTAATCACTTCTCCTTATCTTCATTACATGAACTTACTCCAGTGGATTGCATACACCGGTACATTTGTATTCGCTCTCACCGGCGCCTTTAAAGCAAGAACTTTTAAGATGGATATATTCGGCGGTATTGTTCTCGCCTTTGTTACAGCCTATGGTGGTGGTACTTTACGTGATCTATTGATCGGTATTCGTCCTGTAAACTGGGTTAATGATAATATAGCCCTTGCATTAGTGTTTTCCGGAACTGTTTTTACTTTTTTGCTGAAAGAAAATGTCAATCGTTTTAAACGTAGCATATTTTATACCGATGCTATAGGAATTGGATTATTCACTGCTGCTGGTATTGAAGTGAGCTTGCATAATGGATTGAATGAAATTTATGCTTTAGTAATGGGAGTTATCACTGCCACTTTTGGAGGCCTTATTGCAGATATTTTCTGTAATGCAGTTCCTAGTCTTTTAAAAAGAGGCGAGTTATATGCTACTGCCTGTGCCATTGGTGGAGCAGTATATTTATTACTGAAAAAAATTCCCCTGGAGTATAATACCAATCTTTTTATTTGCGTACTGGTAGTAGTAGGAATAAGAATTTATTCGAAACGTAAACGATTAACGCTGCCGGAGATTTAAAAACTGCGGTGTTCTTTTACCCAGCTGCCAATATAATCTGCTATTTCATGCGTATTAGTGCCGGGGTGAAATAATTTTCCTACACCCAGATCATTTAAGTGCTTGATGTCATCATCAGGAATAATACCGCCGCCGGTAAGCAGCACATCATTCATTCCTTTTTCTTTCATCAATGAAATAACTTTTGGAAATACCGTCATGTGTGCACCGCTCAATATGCTGATGCCAATTGCATCCACATCTTCCTGCAGAGCAGCGTTCACCACCATCTCCGGTGTTTGACGAAGACCTGTATAAATTACTTCCATTCCTGCATCCCGCAGGGCAGTGGCAATTACTTTGGCACCACGATCATGACCATCTAATCCTACCTTGGCAACTAACACTCTTAAAGGCCTGTTCATAAAAAATATTTATTGTACAAATTTAAGCAATCTGTTACCGAATAAACTCGTGTTTCATTTTGTAAATACCTGTTTCGATAAACTTATTGAGGGAATCATTGCCATTTTCAAACAAAATAAACTTCATCCCGTTTTCCCGGAACAATGGAATATTCAATGAATCCTTAACCGTCATTTTTTCAAACTGCTGAAACACTATATCATCTTTGCCGGGTATGCGATGACCCACCAGCAATAAGTTTTTAATAGCGTATTTGTCCGGCATCCAAAAGAGGAAAGAAGCATCATCACTATAGATCTCCGGCAGATTAAATTCTTTCCGGTAATAATTTAATGCGCCTGCTGAAAAATATCCACGGCAATAAATCATTGTTTTACTTCTTTCTTCTGACGAGAGGCTATAAAAGACTTCGGAGGCTTTTTGTGTCATTTCTTTCCAGCCGATCATGTCGGCAAAATCCTGTGTGAGCGGATGATGTTTATGATCTTCCCATACAAAAGCTCCTGTTTTATTTAATCCTGTATTCTCATAGTATTTCGCCAATTGCTCTGGTCTTGCCAAAGGCATGATCAATGGTAAGGCAAACAATCCTAATGCCACTACATAAGTCACTAAAGCAACTCTTAGCCAAATTAGTTTCTGTGTAAACTTTTCTATGTTATATGCACCAAAAGCAAATAAAACCGGGTAAGCACCCAATGCATAATAATCTTTCCCTCTTAATGCGATTAGTAAAATGATTACCGCTAAATAAGCCCATCCAATAAACCGGAATGTTTTACCATTCTTATTAAAGAGAACAAACCATAAACCAGCTAACCATATAAACACAGTGGGAAGATTTATCATAAACTGGCTGATGATAAAACCAATGCTGCTGTTGTATTGTAATTGTTCTTCCTGTAGTTCTTTCATATGTGTTACAACAGGAAAACGATGATTGTACTGCCATAAAAGATTGGGAAGAAAAATTAATAACCCGATTATCGCTGCAAAATAAAAATGTTTATTAGCGAAAACTTTTCTTTGCCGGGTGAGTAATAAGCCAGTGAGTAAACTCAAGGCAAAGAAAGCAACCGAATATTTACTCATCATGCCAAGCCCGGCTGCAACACCAAACACATAAAGCCATTTGTTTTGATTTGTTTGTGTATAGCGAATCAATCCATATGCCATCAATGTCCAGAAAAAGCAATCCAAAAAACCGGGTTGAAAAAGAAAAAATAATAACTGGTAACCATCAATTGCAAAAGGTAACCAGCCTAATAAAACAGCAAACATCCGGCCACCCAATGAAACAATAATTTGAGCGACTAATAAAAAAGTGAATAAACCAAAAAGATCTGGCCAGAACTTTACCCAAAAAATTCCTCCGCCAAACAAATTGGTTAACCAGGCAAACACACTTAGCAGTGGCGGTACTTCCATAAATCCCCATGCCATATGATTTCCTTCGGCTAAATAGAGGTATTCATCCCGGTGTGGCTGGTAATAGCTGTTTTGTAAAAGATAGGGAAGAATAAATTTTATAACGGCGAGCAGCAATATCAGCAGCCGGAGTTTTTTGGTTGGTTGCATTTGTATCTAAGTTAAATATTTCTCCAGTATGGCCAGTTATTACAGCTGAAATATCCAAACCTAAAGTTGTTTTATTGCCGATAATAGGAGTGCCGTTAACAAAACAATACAAAATTTTGTAAATACCAGCTGCCGGGTATTTATTTATTCAATAACAATAGATAAATTTAGGTACACATTTCCAGCACATGCGTTACCTGCGGGTGTTATATAGTACCATTGTAATTTTATTAATTCCATTTAATAATTGTTGTACACAACCAAACGTTAAGAGTACTGTAATAGAAGAGAAAGGTGCTCCTGCTCAAAATAATTATTCCGGAACAACGTATGCCATTATCGTTGGTATATCAAGTTATCATTACATAAAGTCGCTTACTTATGCTGATAAAGATGCAGAGCTTTTTAAAGAGTTTTTAATGTCTCCCTCCGGCGGCAGTGTAAAAGACTCAAATATTATTATGCTTTTAAATGAAAAAGCAACTTCCACTAACTTTTATTTGAATGCTATTGGCGAATGGATAGCACAGAAGAATTTTAAAGCAGGTGATAAATTATATATCTACTTCTCCGGTCATGGTGATGCCCGGGATAACCGGGAATATCATTTGCTCACTTACGATACAAAACCCGATCAGAATAATTATCGTGCTACCGGCACTATCCGCATGTATGAATTAAAAAACACCATTGCTGATATAACAGAAAAGGGAGTAAAAACGATTCTTATTATTGATGCCTGTCGCACCGATGATTTGCCAACCAATCCCAATAAAGCATATAACTATAATGGAATTACTGAAACAAGAGTAGGTGAATTATTATTGCTCTCCGCAAGTGGCGGACAAAAATCTATTGAAGACAGAGCTATAGGAAATGGACATGGGTTGTTTACCTGGAATCTTATTGATGGATTAAACGGAAGAGCAGATGCTGAGTTATTGGGTAATAAAGATGGTGTGGTTACTTATGGTGAACTCGGTACCTGGTTGAAAATAACAGTGGCCACCACTGCATCAGATAAATATCACAACGAACAGGTGCCTACTTTTTATGATGTGGATTCAAAGTTTTCTTTAGCTAAAGTAGATAGCTCTTATTACAGTAAGTGGATGCTTGCCAAATCCCTTAATTCCGGAAGTGGTAATGATGTTGCGATGAATGATAATGCCTCAGGTAAAAAAGGAGGAGGAGGCAAAACTGATTCTTCCGCATTACTTATCTACAACGATTTTTTAAATGCGATGAAGAAAAATATTCTTACTGGCACCAAATCAGCAGAAATGTTTTATGATTCATTGCAAAAAATTTTTCCCGGTCAAGAGGTTACTAATGATGCCCGGTACCAGCTGGCATCAGCTTTTATTGATTTTGGCCAGGAAAAAATTAACCTGCATGTAAGTGGTAAAGAAAATAAACGAACTGTTGAAACTTTAAAGAACCAGATTGCCGGAGAAAAAGAAAATTCTGTTTTAAGTGAATCAGTATTGAGAATGGAAAGAGTGGTGAATGAAAAATTTACACAGGCAGGATATCTTATGGAAAAGGGGATAAATCTTTTAAAGAACAGTAACCCTATTTATTTAAACGGACTAAGGGCAAAAGCAAAATTTTTAAAAGCCAAAGGTTATTATGAAGCAGAGCCTGGCAATGCACTAACATTGACAGAAGCCAAACAAATGGCGTATGAAGCAAGAACCATAGATCCGGAGGCAGCTTATATAAATTATTTGTTAGGTTTATTGTTAGCGTTAGATTATAAACCCGATAGTGCTGTTTATTATGAACATCTTGCTTCGTTACAGGCTCCAAACTGGGCTTATCCGCTTAACCAGTTAGGCCGGGAGTTTGAAAAGAAATTTAACTATGACTCTGCTATTGTTTATTACAAAAAAGCCATTGAAACAGATTATAATTTTATAGACAGCTACAATAACCTCGCTATTGTGTTTAAGGGAATCGGGAAATATGATTCAGCCGAGACCTATTGCCGCCGCGGCATCAAGCTGGATCCGGAATACATTTACCTGTATTGCAACCTGGCTGATGTAATGAAGGAAACAAAACGATACGACTCTGCTGAAAGGATTTATAAAAAAGCCATTGCAATCAATCCCAGATACATTTATCCTTATAATAATCTTGGTATCAGTTTCGATAACCAGCATAAATATGATTCTGCACTAAAATATTATAAGCTTGCACTGGATATTGATCCTAATTACAGTTATTCATTAAGTAATATCGCCAGCGCTTATCGTGAAATGAAAAGTTATGACTCGGCCTTTAAATATTACCGCAAGGCCATAGCATTAAATCCTGAATCTGCTTATGATCTTAATGGAATAGGTATCATATTTTATAATCAGAAAATCTATGACTCAGCTATTACTTACTATAAAAAAGCTTACGAGGCAGACCCTACTTATAAATATTCGCTGTATAATATTGGATTAATTTATTATGATCAGAATAAATTCGATTCATCGAAAAATTATCATTTGCAAACAATTAAAGTTGATCCGCAATATATAAGCTCCTATAACTACCTGGGCTTATGTTATGAAAAATTAAACCAGCCCGACTCTGCCTTTTATTATTACCGGAAAGCTATTGGATTAAATAAAGATTATCATTATGCTTATTACAATATTGGTTACCTGTACCAGACAAAAACGAAATATGACTCTGCTGAATATTATTTAAAGATGGCTCACTCTATAAACCCTAAAGGCACAGGTATTATTAATAGCCTGGGATATAATTACGAATTAAAATTACAATACGATTCAGCTGCTTATTATTATTCGAAATTGCCGGGCATGGATACATCTTACATCAATCCTTCCGATCTCAATAAAATTGGTTTGTGTTATTACAATGCAAAGCAAAATGACTCTGCAATGGTGTATTACAGGTTAGCCCTGAAAAAAGATCCTCAGTATCCTTATTCGCTCAACAACATTGGGTTGATATTCAGCCAGCAATTGAAATTTGATTCAGCATTGGTTTATTATTTTAAAAGCCTTGCAGCAAATTCTCCGCTGGTACCTAATCTTTATAATAATATCGGGTACACATATCAGCAATTAAAAAAGTATGATTCTTCTCTTTATTATCTCAGGAAATGCCTTTCTGCTGACCCCGGCTTTGCGAGCGCCTATTATAATTTAGGTTACACGTATGAACTCAAAGGCATGCTTGATTCAGCAATTTATAATAATAAAAAGTATTTATCTATTGCCGGGCCTGATGCTAAAGTAAATATGTATATCGCTATGCTTTATGAAAAACAGGAAAAATCAGATTCAGCCCTTGTGTATTATAAAAACTATTATAATATGGGAAATGCGGGTGGAGCATATTATATAGGTAACATTTACTATGGTCGAAGCAAGTTTGACTCTTCTATTTTTTATTATGAAAAAACTTATGATTTTTATAAAGATTCATCAGGTAGCACAACATTCGAAAGATTAGGATATTCGTATCTTAGGAAAAACGGTCTTGATAAAAGTTTGTATTATTTTAATGCTGCCGACCGGCTTTATCACAATGCCAATACAAAATATAATCTGTGCTGTTATTACAGTTTAGCCGGAGATAAACCTAAAGCCCTCGACTATTTTGAACAGGCGTTAAAAAACAACTTCACCAATTTTGATCATATTCAAATTGACAAAGACCTGGATCCAATACGGCAGGAAGCGAAGTTT
Source organism: Sphingobacteriales bacterium (assembly GCA_016200915.1). Lineage (GTDB taxonomy): Bacteria > Bacteroidota > Bacteroidia > Chitinophagales > Chitinophagaceae > AWTP1-9. Next base: position 29,071 of record JACQDV010000021.1, on the reverse strand, counting down.
ATTGAATTGTTGAAACAGTATTTTCCTGATAAATACAAATAGAAATATATCAAAACACTTCCAAAGCTTTATTAATCCTGAAAACGGTTTCACTTTGTCCCAATATTTCAGCAATTTGAAATACCGGAGGACCAAATTTTCCACCCACCAGCATTATGCGAAGCGGTAATTGCAATTCACCGGGTTTAATATTTTTTTCAGTTGCTAATATTTTAAAAACATTTTCCAGCTCACCCAATTCCCAATTTCCAATTCCTGCCAGCTTCAGGGCAAACTCTTCAAAGAATTTTTTCTTATCCTCATTCCACTTTGGCTTTGCTGCATCAACATCCCATTGTGTGGGTGTTTGAAAGAAGAACCCGGCCTGTTCATAAAAATCAGGTAACAATGTACAACGGTCTTTTACTAATCCAATTACTTTGGTAAGAACAGCATCATCAGATATTTCCATTCCTTTTGCAATCAGAATTTCTTTAACTGTCAACTGCAAACTGTCAACTGTCAACTTCTTTATCCATTCATGATTGAACCATTTTGCTTTCTCATAATCAAACTTGGCCCCGCCCTTATGTACCCTGTCAATTGAAAACTTTTGAATCAATTCTTCTTTTGTATAGAGTTCCTGTTCTGTTCCTTCATTCCATCCTAATAATGCTAAGAGATTTACAAACGCTTCTGGTAAAAATCCTTTTTCCCTGAATCCTTCTGTCAGTTCATTGGTTTTTGGATCAGTCCAGTTCATTGCAAAAACAGGAAAGCCATATTTGGCGCCATCTCTTTTACTCAGCTTACCACCCGGTCCCAATATTAATGGCAAGTGAGCCCATTGTGGCATATTCTCTAATCCAAACAAATATTTCCATAGCAGCACATGCACCGGTGCACTGGGCAACCATTCTTCTCCACGAAAAGCATGGGTGATCTTCATCAAATAATCATCTACTACAACAGCAAGATGATAAGTAGGCATGCCATCAGCTTTTAATAAAACCTTATCATCAACTAATGAAGTTTCATTGCTTATCTCACCACGTATCATATCTGTAAAAGAAACAGTTTCACCCTGCGGCATTTTAATGCGGATAACATGCCTGGCACCATCTGCTAATAATTTTTGTACTTCATCGGCAGCAAGTGTAAGCGAGTTTTTCATTTTCTCTCTTACATGAATATCATATTGTGGAGAAGGATTTTGTTCTGTTTTAAAATTATTACGCATTTGCTCCAGTTCTTCCGGTGTATCAAAAGCGTAATAAGCATTTTCGTTTTTAACTAATTGCTCTGCAAACTGGCGATAAATTTCTTTGCGTTCGCTCTGGCGGTAAGGCCCGTAAGCTCCGCCATGCACAGGGCTTTCATCAGGTATTAAACCACACCATTGCAGGCAATCAAAAATATACTGTTCAGCACCGGGTACAAATCTTGTTTGATCGGTATCTTCTATTCTTACAATAAAATCACCGCCATGGTGTTTGGCAAATAAATAATTATATAAAACAGTTCTTACACCCCCTAAATGCAATCCGCCGGTTGGGCTGGGGGCAAAACGTACTCTTACTTTTTTCGGCATAGGCTGCAAAGATAAAATTTGAACCACGAATGCCAAGCATACATGTCTGTTTAAATAATTACATTTGAAGTCAATTCCATTGAATGAACCGGCATTTGCTTACGCTTTTCCTCCTTGCCTGCTTTTGTACCAGCGTACATGGTCAGCTTACTTATCCAAAAGTGAGAGTGGATTTTGACAGTGTAATTGCTTTCGGAAATCTTGAATTATACCCGGTGCATTTTGTTTATGGCGGACAACCATACGAGTTTGATGAATCAACCCGGCAAATGATGCGCAATATTACCAACCTTAAAAAAGCATTAGGCAGACGTAAGATTAAAATAATGGAAAAAGGCAATTTGATGTACCGGGATATTAACTCGGTGGTAGTTGAGAATAATAGTGATCAGCATTTATTATTGTTGGGTGGTGAGTTACTTGCTGGTGGCAGGCAGGATCGTATTATTGCTAAAGACACCATACTTCCGCCAAGAAGCGGAAAAACAGAAATAAAAGTTTATTGTGTGGAAGACAGCCGGTGGAGTAAAGAAAAGAAGTTTAAGCATGCAGGTTATGCAGATGCATCTTTAAAAAAAATGCTGGATTCAACAGCTTCGCAAAAGAAGATATGGAACGAAATAAGAAAACGCTTCCGCAAGCGAAAAATTTTTAGCCAAACCAATTCTTACCTCGCATTGCTTGGTGAAAAGTTGATGACTGATACCAGTGGCATTTATTTCCAAAACCTTTTGCCGGAATTCAGAAGTAGCGATAGCAGCATGATTGGTTTTGTAGCTGTAACAGGAAACCAGGTTCTGGGGGCAGATGTTTTTATTTCGCCTGAACTGTTTTATAATAATCTTGAAGTAACGCTGAGGTTATATATAGATGCTGCTGTTATGAATGGTTCTCCGCCGGTGATGCCGGTTAAAAATATTAAAGATTATTGTGAACAGTTATTTAACCCCAATACACAGGAAAAGTTTTTGCGCCGTTATGGAAATGTTCTGCGTTATAACGGCCAGGTGGTTCATATAACTGGTTATTGATTGTTGTACCTTTCCGCTATGTTTTATCTCATCAAAACTCCGTGGTGGCTTAAAAAGTTATATCCATCTTCCCTGGTATGGGAGATAGATACAAATGAGAAAGTATTGTATTTAAGTTTTGATGACGGTCCGCATCCCACTGCCACACCATTTGTGTTAGATGTATTAAAGAAATATAATGCTAAAGCAACTTTTTTTTGCATTGCAAAAAATGTTGTGGAACAAAAAGAAGTTTATCAACGGGTCATTGATGAAGGGCATAAAGTGGCCAATCACACCTTTGATCATTTGAATGGGTGGAAAACGAAAGACAAAGAATATATTGATAATGTAATGGAGGCTGCTAAATATATTGACTCAAATTTGTTCAGGCCGCCCTATGGAAGAATCAGCAGGTTTAAGATTAACCTGCTTCAGAAAGCCGGGTTCAAAATAATTATGTGGGATGTGTTAAGCGGGGATTTTGATAAAGAGGAAACAAAAGAACAATGTGCAGCAAATGTAGTGTTACAGGCAAAGCCAGGCAGTATTATTGTATTTCATGATAGTGAAAAAGCTTTTGACCGTATGAGTTACTCTTTACCACTTGTGCTGGAAAAATTTAATGCGGAAGGATATACTTTTAAATCAATTACTATATGAAATTAATTGTGAATTAAGTACTCAAACGAGTTATAACAAGTAGGGCCTGGGTAGAAACCCTGGCCCGTTTTTAATCCGTACCCTATGAAAACTGCGTCTAAGTTCGTAGATTTTTCTGAAACTTACAACACTTTTTTTCCCGGGTACTAATTGCCACCTTATGGCTTATCTTAATATGATCACTTTTGTCTGTCCATTTACAGTAATAGTAGCCTTATTGTCGCAAGTGCCATCCCCGTAGTCTAATGTGGCTATAATATTGTTTCTGGTGAGGCTTACAACACCTTTTTTGATCCAGCGGCAATCACCTGTTCTGATCAATTTTTCCACTATTGTTGCAGACCACGTTTTACCTTCTGAGTTTGAACCACTTTTTGAACCGGTTATTTCAAACTTGTCGTCAAATGGCCAGCGTGGGCTTCCATTTCCTTCTACCTGAACGATGGTACGGTCACTGTTCCAGGTAAACCATTTGCCATTTGGCTTAGTAATTTTACCGTTAACTACCGTTACGTTAAAACTGCGGTTATTTGAAGTACTTACATTAGTGATTTTGTGAGTACCCTCAATTTTAAAACTATCTACATAGTAATTATCAAACGTAGTAGTTACTGATTGGCCTGGTTCTGCCAGATGACCAGTGAAAACGGAGATAATTTTACCACTTCTTGTTCTTCCATCTTTGCCGGTACAACCAGCGCCAAAATCAATGGTTACAGTTTTAGGAAATACGCCAACAGTAGCAGGTGAAACGGTTACGGTAAAGCAACGGCCAACACTATCTTCTCTTCCAAATATTCCACCACCATCAACAATACCAAGATTTTCTCCGGCATTAATATTAACGACATTATCATACACATCGTTATACTCTACTTCTGCGGCAGCATCATTGGTGGTAGCTTCACTGGTGGTGTTAATTTCATCCTGAGAAGTGGTGGTGCTGGATTCTTTTTTACAGGATACAAATGTTACGATGCCCAGTATTAAGAGGGCTGAAAGGATTTTTGTGAGAGAATTCACTGTTTTCATGGTTTACAAGTTTTTTTATTGTTTTTGTATGATTATAACGCTTATTAAGACTGCGACTGATTCCCTTAGTTTAAAGAAATCATAAATTTTTTTTGAATTAGGTTTGCCGGGAAATTGAAACCAGAGAAATGACCAAAATAATAGACACACATACTCACCTGTACCTGCCTGAATTTAAACAGGATATTAAAGCTGTGATAGATAGGGCAGATGCAGAAAATATTATCCGATTCTACCTGCCCAATATCGATAGTGAGGTGATTGATGATATGCTGGAACTGGAAAAAAAGTTTCCGGGAAAATGCTTCCCCATGATGGGGCTGCACCCTTGCAGCGTAAAAGAAAATTATAAAGAAGAATTACAACTGCTGGAAGAATGGCTGAACAAGAGAAAATTTGTGGCTGTGGGAGAAATAGGACTGGACTATTATTGGGATATCACTTTTAGGGAACAACAGATCGAAGCTTTTCAACTGCAAATTGACTGGGCTTTGAAATATGATATACCTATTGTTATCCATTCAAGAAACTCTCTGCAGGATTGTATTGATATAGTGCGACAAAAGCAAAATGGGAAATTGAAAGGAATCTTTCATTGTTTTTCGGGTAACGCAAATGAAGCCAATCAAATCATTGATCTTAATTTTTTGATGGGGATGGGTGGCGTTATCACTTATAAAAACAGTGGCATGGCTGAAGTGGTAGCAGGAATAGATATTAAACACCTGGTATTAGAAACAGACGCTCCCTATTTAACGCCGGTTCCTTTCAGAGGCAAAAGAAATGAACCATCATATTTAAAATATGTAGTTGAAAAAATTGCAATGGTCAAAAATATTTCTACAGAAGAAGTTGCCTCAGTAACCACTCAAAATGCCAAAAATTTATTCGGAAGCTAAGGCTTGAAATAGTATTTTTGCTGCCCTAAAAAAACTAAAGGAGACGTGTTCCCGCCTGAGGCGGGATTGAAGGAGTCCCGACATCTGTCGGGAGAAAGTGTAAGAGAACGTTGATAATTTTAGTGGTGCCAAAAATGTAAATATTGGAGACGTGTCCGAGTGGTTGAAGGAGCACGCCTGGAAAGTGTGTATACGGGAAACCGTATCAAGGGTTCGAATCCCTTCGTCTCCGCCCCCTACCGCCGAAGCTTTAGCAAAGGCGGTTTTTCTTTTAAAATATCTTATTAACTATTTTTAAAATAGCACTTTTGTAATTGGCAGATTATCCCTGCTCCCTTACCTTTGCGGCCGGAAAAGAATCCTCACTTTAATAAAGATTGATATATGGCCAATAATGGTAAAATCAAACAAATCATCGGTGCGGTAATTGACGTACAGTTTGATGGTAAACTCCCTGAAATTTTTAACGCTCTTGAAGTAACAAGAGAAAATGGTGACAAGCTGGTGCTGGAAGTACAGCAACATCTTGGCGAAGACAGTGTAAGAACAATCGCCATGGATGGTACTGACGGTTTAAAACGTGGACTGGAAGTAGTTGATACTGGTAAAGCTATCGCCATGCCAACCGGGGAAGCTATCAACGGTCGTTTATTCAACGTAACGGGTGATGCTATTGACGGTTTACCACAGGTGAGCAAAGCGAATGGTCGTCCAATTCACGCCAAGCCGCCAGCCTTCGAAAACCTGAGTACGGCCAGCGAAGTGTTGTTTACTGGTATTAAGGTTATCGACCTTATTGAACCATATGCAAAAGGTGGTAAGATTGGTTTATTTGGTGGTGCCGGTGTGGGTAAAACAGTATTGATCCAGGAATTGATTAATAATATCGCTAAAGGATATGGTGGTTTGTCAGTGTTTGCCGGTGTGGGTGAAAGAACCCGTGAAGGGAATGACCTGCTTCGTGAGATGATTGAAGCAGGTATCATGAAATACGGTGATGCTTTCAAACACAGTATGGAAGAAGGCGGATGGGATTTAAGCAAAGTGGATATGGATAGTTTGAAAGAGTCCAGAGCCACATTCGTATTCGGACAAATGAATGAACCTCCGGGAGCTCGTGCCCGTGTTGCCTTAAGTGGGTTGACCGTTGCTGAATATTTCCGTGATGGTGATGGTAAAGGACAAGGTAAAGACATTCTTTTCTTCGTAGATAATATCTTCCGTTTCACACAAGCTGGTTCTGAAGTATCAGCGTTGTTAGGCCGTATGCCTTCAGCGGTGGGTTACCAACCAACACTGGCTACTGAAATGGGATTGATGCAGGAGCGTATTACTTCAACTAAGAATGGTTCAATCACATCTGTACAGGCGGTTTATGTACCTGCGGATGACTTGACTGATCCAGCTCCGGCAACAACCTTTGCTCACCTGGATGCTACAACGGTATTGAGTCGTAAGATTGCTGACTTAGGTATCTATCCTGCGGTTGACCCGTTGGATTCTACTTCACGTATCCTTACTCCGCAAATTGTGGGTCAGGAACATTACAATACGGCAAACCGTGTGAAGTTAATCCTTCAGCGTTATAAAGAATTACAGGATATCATTGCCATCCTTGGTATGGATGAATTGAGTGAAGATGATAAACTCACTGTTGCACGTGCAAGAAAAGTACAACGTTTCTTATCACAGCCATTCCACGTAGCAGAAGCCTTCACTGGTTTGAAAGGTGTGTTTGTAAGCATTGAAGATACAATCCGTGGTTTCAACGCCATTATGGATGGTGAAGTGGATGAATATCCTGAAGCGGCCTTCAACCTGGTAGGTACACTGGAAGATGCGATTGAAAAAGGTAAGAAAATGCTGGCGGCAGCACAGGGATAATTACGAAATTTCAAAATGACTCAATTGCGCAATTGAGTCATTGAGTTTTGCGCAATTAATTTTATGAATTTAGAAATATTAACTCCCGAACGTAAAATATTCAGCGGCGATGTATATGGAGTACAGTTGCCGGGCATCAGTGGTTCTTTTGAAGTACTGGATAAACATGCCCCGCTGGTAAGTGCGTTAGGAAAAGGTCAGTTAAAGATTTTAAGAGATAAAAACACCTCTTCTTTGTACACCATACAGGGCGGATTTATTGAAGTACTCAATAATAAAGCTACTGTGTTGGTTGAAGGAGCAAAAGAGATAGAGTAGGCTAACTCCGTTTACACAAACTAATTGCTTACAAGTCCTCCCCAACCAGTTGGGGAGGACTTTTTTATACCTGTGATTTTAGCTGAATAACTGACCAGGCGGTAAAAGGAAGTAATGGAATCAATAATATGCTCCACCAGGATTGAGTAATGATAAATGCTATAATTAGTATCAATAATAAATAAAAAGGATACGAAAGAAATAATGCACCTGCTAAAATTGAATCATAATGACCTGTATTAAATGCTTTACGTTTTACGACCGATTTTATTGGAAAATATAATGGAGCATGAAAGATAAAGCCTATCAATGCAGGAATAGTAAACAAAACTTTTTTAATGGAATTTACCGGAACAAGAAAAGTTTTGTGAATCGTTGCTTTGTCATCACTGTTAATTTCAATTACTGCTTTTTTTAATTCTTCTTCCAAAGCCTGATTAAAGAGGACTAAGTTTTTTCCATCACTATTATTAAAATCAAAATCTTCTGTTTTTATTTCTTTGCCAAAATTGAGAATGATGTTTTTGCCAAATGAATCAAAGCTGTCATAATTAAGTCCAACCGGCAAAACTGTTAACGGAATATTTTCATTCCAGTTATCAAAAGCCATTCGGGCAGTTCCTTTTCTTAATGGCCGAAGTTTCCATTCATTTACACACAATGCTTCACTAAAGATGAGTACAATGCCTTTTTGTTTGAATATTTCTTTACAGATAGCAAAGGTTTTATAATTAAGCGGCACTAAATCTTTTCCTTCTCTTTCCCTGTACACCGGATGAATATTTAATAATCTCAAAAGTTTTGCATGCCATTTCCGGTTAAAAGCGTCACCTCTTGCTAATGAGTGAACTGGCTTATCAAACAATATGGCTAATATTAATCCGTCTAAAAAAGAATTGGGATGATTGCAGGCCAGCAGTAAGGGGCCTTTGTGCTGTAGTTGATGAGAATGATTAATCTTTATATTCCTGCAGGCAATTTTTAAATAAATTCTTGCAAGTGGTTTCAGCAGTTGGTATATCAATAGCAATCAGGTTTGCTTTCAAAGCTAATGAAACTTTGGGGAAGATAATTTAGTTTAGTTGAGGGTCGGTAGGATAGTTGATGAGCTGTTCATAATCGCCTCCCAGTTCTTTCAATGAATCCTTCCATATTTCAGAATAATTTCTATGAAATACCAGTTTTGGCTTGGCATCTACCGTTAGCCAGCTGTTTTCTTTCATTTCATCATTCAGTTGCCCGTTACTCCAGCCACTGTATCCGATAAAAAAACGGATTTTGTTAGGATTGATTTCTCCTTTGCGTAATAATGACACTAATATTTCATAATCACCACCCCAATAGATGCCTTTACTCACTTCCAGGCCACCGGGAATTATATCCGGCAATTGGTGTAAAAAATGCAAAGTATCCTGTTGAACAGGCCCACCATAATAAACAGGAATTTTTATTTCCGGTAAATCGGGAACCAGCTGGTCCAATGTTACATCATATGTTTTATTGAGTACAAAGCCAAAACTGCCATCTTCCTGGTGTTCGCAAAGAAATATCACGGTCCGCATAAAATTGGGGTCCTTTAAAAAAGGCTCTGCAATCAATAATACTCCTGCTTTCAGCTCAATCATATTTTCAAGTTAGGATTTCTGGCACAAATCAACAATACCGGGTAAGAAAAATTTTCTCCTAAGTGCCTGTTAAAATCCCAATTCTCTTATTGAAAGATTGATACCTTGCGTCCTTCCCGTTATTTTTGCAGACAGCATGAAAAAGATATTCCCGGTTATTATTACACTCATTTCGCTTTCTTTAATGGGCATCATCTATATCCAGTTCAACTGGATACAGAATATGGCTGTTATCCGTAAAGAGCAACTGGATGATAAAATAACTATGGTGATGGATGAAGTAGGACAGGACTTGGTGAATCAGCGATCTTCTGCAATCAACAATTCAACTACTGTGCCCGGACTTCGTATGCAAAGTGAGATTTATGATTTTAAAGGGCAGTATTCTGTTGCCAAACGGTTTACTGATTTTGAAGTGAGAGAGAAATTGCAGAATGCCTTTAAGAATAAAGGTTTAAAAGATACTCATTTTGAATTCGCTATTACCGCTAACAGCCTATTCGGCCGTTATGAAATGAAATCAGAAGGCTTTATAAAATTAGCTGAAGATACATTGCATAACCAGCGATATGCATATTCATTAGTTCCATCCAGCGGAAGTTTGCTGGAAGGGTTGGCTCCGGAAGAAGTATTATGGGTGGTGGTGCCCGATGTAAAATCATTTGTATTTAAATCTTTGGGTTGGATGATTAGTGGAGCTATTTTGTTTACGCTTATTCTCATTACTGCATTTTACCTGACGGTAACTACTATGTTAAAACAAAAGAAACTGAGTGAGATTAAGAGTGACTTCATTAATAACATGACGCATGAGTTTAAAACACCACTGGCAACAATATCCTTAGCAGTTGATGCTTTAAAGAATGAAAAAGTAAAACAGGATGCAGGTAAGATGGAATATTTCTCAGGCATTATTAAGGAAGAGAATAAACGGATGAATAAGCAGGTAGAAACTATTCTGCAAGCAGCTCAATTGGACAAAGAGGAAATACAACTTAATTTAAAGCCATTGCATATTCACGAAATCATACAGCGTTCAATGGATAACTTGCGTTTGCAGGTACAGGATAAAGGAGGAACAATGGAAGCATCATTAAATGCTACGGATGATTTGATGCAGGCCGATGAAGTGCATATGACCAATCTCATCAGCAACCTGCTGGATAATGCAGTGAAGTATTCAAAAGAAAACCTGGCAATAAAAATTTCTACAAAGAATGTTGGCAAAAATATTCGGGTTACCATTGAAGATAATGGTATTGGTATGAGTAAGGAAACAGTGAAACGGATATTTGAAAAATTTTATCGGGCACACACCGGTAATTTGCATAACGTAAAAGGTTTTGGATTAGGCTTAAGCTATGTAAAAACAATGGTAGAAGCTCATGAAGGAACCATTAAGGCCGATAGTACACTGGGAAAGGGCAGTACGTTCACTATTGATTTGCCATTAAGTAAATAATTATCTTTTCGCTAAAGGAACAACTAATTTTAATCCACTCCACTGTTCACTCACTGCACAAACTTTTACATCTACCAATCCATTTTGTAAAGCATAATTACGAATCACATCTTCTGTCATATCAGTTACGATGCCTGCACTTTTTTTATACCAGGAAACCCACACTACTATTTGTTTATTCTTTTTTGCAACGGCCAACACTTTCTGCATTACTTTAAGAAAGTTAGCCTGGTTTTTTGCAAATAGATGGATAAAATCAGGGGTTTCATTTTTCTTACAAAGTTGTGTACTGATGTTATTATCCAGCAATGCATAATAATCCGCTGGTTCATTTACCAGCAGCACTTTCATTTTTTCTTTAATGTCCAGTTTTTTTAGAAGCGGTGTTCCTGAATAACCAGTAGTAGCCATAGCTAAATTTTTATTGGTAAAACGGAGTTGATTTTGGGCTTATCCACACTCAATTCACAGCTTTCCACATTAAGTTTTTCAAATATGAGTTAAAATGTCCCGTAATCCAATCCCAGCAAGGCTTTCCGTTTGTGGAAAAATATCTAAGCACAAAAAGATTTTGAAAAGTGGTAAAAAGTGTTATTTTGTGTGAAAATTTGTAAAATATCTTTCAAATCCTTGTAAATGATTGGTTTTCTTGGAGAATACGAGGCTACGTTAGACTCAAAAGGTCGGTTTCTCCTCCCGGTTGGTTTCAAAAAACAACTGCCGGATGAGGAAGCTACCCGTTTTGTGTTAAGCCGGGGATTTGAAAAATGTTTAAGTCTGTATCCTATAAAAAGCTGGGAACCCATATTCAACCAAATAAGCCAGTTAAATGATTTTGACCCCAAAGTAAGGGAATTCCGCCGTTACTTTTTGAACGGGGCCATCAACCTGGAGTTGGATAGTGCAAGTAGAGTATTGATTCCCAAAAACCTGATGGAACACGCCGGATTGGAGAAAGACATTGTGCTGGTAGCAGCTGTAAACAAAATTGAAATCTGGGATAAAGTTAAGTACCAACAGTTCTTTGAGTCTGTTTCACCAGAAGCATTTAGCAACCTGGCGAACGAAGTAATGGGGAAAGGGTCAGTTAATAATGACAATTAAAAATTATTAATTGGAATCAAACTATCACATACCGGTTTTATTAAACGAGGTAATTGATGGATTGAATATTAACCCATCAGGAATTTATGTGGATTGCACCTTTGGTGGTGGTGGTCACAGCCGGGAAATTTTGAAGCATCTCAGCAGTGAAGGAAAATTAATTGCCTTTGATCAGGATGAAGATGCAAAGAAAAATTTACCCGATGACCCGAGAGTGATTTTTGTTCCGCACAACTTTCGTCACCTGCAGCGCTTTCTGCGGTTACACAAAATTGATAAGGTAGATGGAGTGCTGGCTGATATTGGAGTTTCCAGTCACCAGTTTGATGAAGCCGACCGTGGTTTTTCTACCCGTTTTGATGCAGCCATGGATATGCGTATGGATAAACGCCAGGAATTAACAGCCGCTGCCATACTGGAAACATACAGCGAACAACAATTACACAAGTTGTTTGAAAAGTATGGTGAGGTTACAAATGCTAAAACGCTTGCAAAAAATATTGTGGCTGTACGTAAAGCCAGTTCGCTTAAAATGATTAATGGGTTTAAAACAGCTGTGCATACTTCGGTGAAAGGTAATCCCAACAAGTACTTTGCCCAGGTATTCCAGGCATTGCGCATTGAGGTGAATGATGAACTGGGGGCTTTAAGAGAAATGCTGGAACAATTACCTGCTGTTCTAAAATCCGGAGGCCGTGTGGCTGTCATTTCTTTCCATTCGCTGGAAGACAGAATTGTAAAAAACTTTTTTAAGAGTGGCACTTTTGAAGAGACGATTGAGAATCCTTTTGAGCAGCAAACAAAGCAAAGCCCTTTCCGTATCGTTACAAAAAAACCAATTGTTCCAACACTACAGGAATTGAAAACCAATCCACGTTCCCGCAGTTCGAAATTGCGTGTAGCAGAACGTGTTTAAATAGTAAGTCTGGTATCCAATGAAGCCACTATCATCAGTAAAATGATTGTATGGCAAATGAATTAAATAAAGAGGTAAAGTTTGAGTGGAAGAAATTATTCAGCTATCGCTGGATAGTGAAGAATGTTTCTTTTTTCCTGTATCTCGCCCTGTTAGCAATTATCTACATTTCCAACGGACACTATGCGGATAAAATGATTCGCAACATCAACAGCACCGGAAAGGAGTTGAAAGAACTGGAGTATGAGTACAAAACGGTGAATGGGGAAATTATGTTTCGCAGCAAGCAAAGTGAACTGAGTAAAACAGTGGAGCCAATGGGATTAAAAGAATCAAAGGAACCGCCATTTAAACTGGTGGATAGCTTGAAGACGGTGAAAGAGTGAGGAAGTAGGAATGAAAAAAATAATTGGGTAAGATAAAAAATGTTCCGTAGGAACATCTGGTAGGTAGAAAAAATAAAATAATTTTTTCGTTCCGTAGGAACGATTGGTGTGATAAGGGGAATTACAGAACGATGAAGTGAGTGACACAAGGGACAATGAATAGAATTATCCCGCCTCAGGCGGGACTGGTAACAAAAAATAAACCTGAAAAAATAAGCAAGTAGTTGGAAGTAAAACGGGACATACTGTGGAGAGTGTATCTGTCTTTCTTAGGCATTGTGGTGGTTTGCATCATAGTGCTGTGGAAAGCTTTTTACATCCAGGAGTTTGAAGGAAAAGATTGGAAGAGGTTGGCTGACAGTTTGCACACAGCTATACAGGATGTGGATGCAGAAAGAGGAACGATTTACAGTGAAGATGGGCAAATGCTGAGTACCTCTTTACCAAAGTATGATATCTATATTGATTTTATGGCGGATGGATTAAGAGAGAAAAGTGGTAAACGGTTTAAAGAGAATGTTGATTCATTGTCAATCAGTCTGGCAAATTTATTCAGAGACCAGAAAGCTTCTGAATATAAGAAAGATTTGCAAAGATCATATGCTGTTAAAGACCGCTATTATTTATTAAAGAAGAAAATTTCTTTCCAGCAATTTCAACAACTGAGAACATTTCCATTGGTAAGATTGGGAAGAAACAAAAGCGGCTTTATTTCAGATGTGGTACCACAGCGACTCACTCCGTTTGGTTTATTAGCAAACAGAACAATTGGATTGTCAAGAGAAGATTCTACCAAGAATGTTGGGTTAGAAAAAACATACGATTCCGTTTTACGTGGTGAAAGCGGTAAACGATTGATAAAATATGTAGCGGGAGGTGTAAGAGTGCCGGTAGAAGGAAGCGAGATTGAACCGGAGAATGGAAAAGATATTGTAACAACGATTGATGTAAACATACAGGACATTGCTGAAAATGCTTTGATGGATATGATGACCAAGAATGAAGCATTACAGGGCTCCTGTATTGTAATGGAAGTGCAAACAGGAAAAATTAAAGCGATTGCTAATCTGGGTTTGCATAATGGAAGTTATTATGAAATGGATAACTACGCCATTAAAACTTCTGAGCCAGGCTCAACCATCAAGTTGATTACACTGATGAATGCACTGGAGGATAAGTATGTTACCATCAATGATAATATAAACATCGGCGGTGGTACCTGGGATTTGGATGGAAGAACTATTCGTGATGATCACCATAGTCCTGAAGTAGTAACGATTAAAGAAGCATTTGCACATAGCTCTAATGTAGCTATGAGTAAACTGGCTTACCAGTATTATGTAAAGAACCCGCAACAATACTATGAGCATTTTGAAAAATTAGGATTGACAAAGAGAAGCGGGTTGGACTTAAACGAAGAATTCAGACCAACGGTAAAAAATCCTGCTAATAAAAGGAACTGGCATTTTCAAACACTGGCTTCAATGGGTTTTGGATATGATATCATGCTAAGTCCAATTCAACTGCTGATGGTTTATAATGCTGTTGCCAATAATGGTAAGATGATGAAACCATATTTGGTAAGCCGCATTGAAAAAGATGGTCAGGTATTGAGAAATATTGAGCCTCAGGTAGTGAATGAAAAGATTTGCAGTGATGAAACTCTTCGTCAATTAAAAGAGTGTTTAGAAGAAGTGGTAATAAGCGGAACCGGTAAACCCGTTTTTGAAGGCGTTACTTACAAAGTTGCTGGTAAAACAGGAACAGCTAAGGTGAACGATGGTGTATATAAATATACAGATGGAGTTTACCAGGCAGCTTTCACCGGATACTTTCCTGCAGAAAATCCAAAATATTCCTGTATTGTAGTGATAAAGAATAAACCACATGCAGCAAACTACTATGGTGGAGCAGTTGCCGGTACCGTGTTCAGGGAAATATCTGATAAACTGTATGTACTCAACCTGCAGCAACAGAATGACCTTGCCGTACAAAAAAGAGATAGTTCATTTTATCGCTTTGTGGGAATGAAAAATGATGTGCAGCAAGTAAGTAAGCCATTTAATATTCCTTTTAATAATTCAGGAAATGCTTTATGGATGAGTGTAGTGAATGATTCGATTGATAACCGTGTGTGGAGAATGAATGCAATAGCTGATGCTGGTAAAGTAGTGCCGGATGTAAAAGGGTATGGTTTGAAAGACGCTATCAATCTTTTAGAAAATAAAGGATTGAAAGTAGTGATAAAAGGACGAGGTAAAGTGATAGCACAATCCATTTTACCCGGAACAACAGTAAACAAAGGACAACAAATAATTATACAGTTAGCCTGATGGCCATATTGCAGGACATATTATACAAAGTAAGCATCCGCTCTGTGCAGGGTAATCTTGCTATTGAAGTGAACGACTTGCAAATTGATTCACGTAAAGTGAAACAAGGCTCCTGCTTTATTGCTATTAAAGGTGTGGCAATAGATGGTCATGGCTTTGTTGATAAGGCTGTTGAATCGGGTGCTGCAGTAATTGTATGTGAAGTAATGCCATCTGTAACTAAGGATGGAGTTACTTATGTGCAGGTAGAAGATTCATCTGCAGCTGCCGGATACATTGCACATAATTTTTTTGGTGCTCCCAGTGAAAAAATAAAACTGGTTGGAGTTACGGGTACAAACGGTAAAACAACGATAGCCACTTTATTATTCAAATTGTTTAGTGGTCTTGGTTATAAATGCGGGTTGATTTCAACCGTAGAAAATAAAATAGCTGATGAAATAATTCCTGCAAAACACACTACACCCGACCAAATAACACTGAATGCTTTACTGGCACAGATGGTAGAAGCTCGTTGCACACATGTGTTCATGGAAAACAGTTCGCATGCTATTCATCAGCATCGCAGTACTGGTTTGCAGTTTGCCGGTGCCTTGTTCAGCAACATTACACACGACCACCTGGATTATCATAAAACATTTGATGAATATATAAGAGTAAAGAAATCTTTCTTCGATCATTTATCATCATCCGCTTTTGCCATCACTAACCTGGATGATAAACGTGGATTGGTAATGATTCAAAATACTCACGCCAGGCGTTTGACCTATAGTTTAAAAACGATGGCTGACTTTAAAGGAAAGATTTTAGAGAATGGATTAAACGGACTGGTGATGGATGTTAATGGACAGGAAGTTCATTTTCGTTTGATTGGTGAGTTTAATGCTTATAATCTGTTGGCTGTATATGGTGCTGCCCTTTCATTGGGAGAAGATAAGATGAATGTGTTGCAGGTGCTGAGCAATCTTACCGGTGCGGAAGGAAGATTTGATTATATCGTATCCACTAAAGAACAAATCATCGGCATCGTTGATTATGCACATACACCGGATGCATTATTAAATGTGCTGGCAACCATTCAAAAACTGCGCAAAGGACATGAAACAGTAATTACGGTTGTTGGTTGTGGAGGTGACAGGGACAGAACGAAAAGACCGGTGATGGGTGAAGTAGCTTGTGAGCATAGTGATAAGGTAATCTTTACTTCTGATAATCCAAGAAGCGAAGACCCGCAACAAATTTTAAAAGATATAGAAGCAGGATTGAATACGGCTGCAAAAAGAAAATATATCTCTATTGTTGACCGTAAGGAAGCGATTAAAACAGCGGTGAATTTGGCAAATAAAGAAGATATCATTTTAATAGCAGGTAAAGGACATGAGAAATACCAGGATATAAAAGGAGTGAAATATCCGTTTGATGATAAGCAAGTGTTGAAAGAAGTTTTTGAGATGATGAGTAAGTAAAGTGTGCAGTTAGTAGTGGGCAGTTGGCAATACAGAGATTAAATTAAAAACAATAATAACATGAAACTGGAAACTTGTAACCTGTAACCAGCAACCAGCAACCGGCAACCAGTATCCAAACCAAAAACCAAAAACCAAAATATGCTGTATTCACTTTTTGAATGGCTCAATCAACACGGGATACGTTTCCCTGGAGACAGGCTGTTGCACTTCATCACCTTCCGGGTGCTGATTGCAGTGATACTTTCATTGGTGATAACAACGGTGTTTGGCAGAAAGCTGATTATTTATCTCCGTAAAAAACAAATTGGCGAATCTGTTCGTGATTTAGGTTTAGCAGGTGAACAACAAAAGAAGGGCACACCAACTATGGGTGGTATTATTATCATCTTAGCGATACTGATACCAACATTATTACTGGCGGATTTGCATAAAGCATACGTACGCTTAATGATTTTTGCCACCATCTGGTTAGGTATTATTGGTTTTGTAGATGATTACTTAAAACTCCGTGCAAAGAAAATAGCGCAACAACAAGGTGTTGCTTATAAAAAAGGTGATAAAGATGGATTAGCCGGATGGTTTAAAATATTAGGTCAGTTAGTATTAGGAATTGCGGTGGCAGGAGTAATGCTGTTTAATGATAATACAAAAGCATGGAGAGAATATCGTGGTGAGGGTGTTCCTGCAGATACTACCATTACAAAGAAAGTACTGGTTGATGGAAAAGAAAAAATCTTTGTGGTAACTAATGTTCCGGTAACAACTATCCCTTTTGTAAAAGGTCATGAGTTTAATTACTCAAAGCTTTTACCGCAAAACTGGAGAGATGGATTCACCTGGTTATTATATGGTGTGATTGTGATATTGATTGTAATAGCTGTTTCCAACGGTGCAAACATTACAGATGGATTAGATGGTTTAGCAACAGGAACCAGTGCCATCATCGGTGCTTGTTTGGGAGTGTTTGCTTATGCCAGCGGCAACTTCCGCTTTGCCGAGTATCTAAACATTCTTTATGTGCCTAATCTTGGCGAGTTAACCATTTACATTGCTGCCTTTATTGGAGCAACGATTGGGTTTTTATGGTATAACTCTTACCCGGCGCAGGTGTTTATGGGAGATACAGGAAGTTTAACATTAGGAGGAATCATTGCAGCATTGGCCATTATCGTTCGTAAAGAATTGTTGATACCAATCTTTTGTGGTGTGTTTTTAATAGAGAATTTAAGTGTTATGATACAGGTTTCTTATTTCAAATATACCAAACGAAAATATGGTGAGGGACGAAGAGTATTTCTCATGAGCCCGTTACATCACCATTATCAAAAGTTAGGATATCATGAAAGTAAGATTGCTGTAAGGTTTTGGATAGTAACAATATTGTGTGTGGTGTTTTCAGTTGTGAGCTTGAAGATTCGCTAATCAGCATAAATGAACTGTTGAAAAACCGGCGTAGTTCTTTATTGAAAGTTTTTTAGTAGTAAGCCGTAGCCCCGGAGAACTACAATCCACACTAACCCATACTTGTGAAGAACTAATTTTTATGAAAAACCAAACGAAGAAAAAATACAATACTCATGAACAAACGCATGGTTATCCTCGGCAGCGGGGAAAGTGGAGTGGGAGCAGCCATACTGGCAAAGCTTAAAGGATATGATGTGTTTGTTTCGGACGGAGGAAAGATAGCAGAGAAGTATAAAAAAGAATTAGACCATTTTGAAATTGAATACGAAGAAGAAAGACATACGGAAGAAAAGATTTTGAATGCTGATGAAGTGATGAAGAGCCCGGGCATACCGGAGAAGGCTGAGATAGTAAAAAAGATTCGTAAGAAAGGAATAGAGATCATCAGTGAAATAGAATTAGCGTACCGCTACATTGGAAACAGCAAGCTCATTGGCATAACCGGCAGTAATGGAAAGAGTACCTGCACTTCGCTTATTTATCATATATGCAAAGTGGCAGGTGTTGATTGTGCACTGGTGGGCAATATTGGAATCAGTATTGCCAGGCAGGTAGCATTAAATCCTAAAGAAGTGTATGTGGCAGAGATAAGCAGTTTTCAATTAGATGATATCAAAACATTTCGTCCGGATATAGCAGTGTTACTCAATATAACCGAAGACCATTTGGACAGATATGATTACCAATTTGAAAATTATATCGCTTCCAAGTTTAAGGTAGGAATGAATCAGCAGGCAGGAGACTATTTTATTTATTGTATTGATGATCCAGTAACCATGCAAAACTTAAAAAAATTCAATATAACATCTAACCCATTACCATTCACTATGAATCAAGAGGTACCAAAAGGCGCTTTCATCCGAAACAATCAAATGACCGTCGCAGTTAACGATGACAAGTTAACTATGAGTGTGGATGACTTCGCTATTAAAGGCAAACACAACCAGTACAACACAATGGCAGCAGGAATTGCAGCGGCAACCCTTGGGTTACGCAAAGAAAAGATCAGGGAGGCTATAACCACATTCGAAAGCCTGGAGCATAGAATGGAGGCTGTGGCAACAGTGCGTGGAGTGGAGTACATCAACGACAGCAAGGCTACCAATGTAAACTCTACCTGGTATGCGTTAGAAAGTATGACCAAACCCACCATTCTTATACTGGGTGGGGTGGACAAGGGAAATGATTATTCAGTGCTGATGGAATTAGTGAAAGAAAAAGTAAAAGCGATTGTATGTATGGGTATAGATAATACCAAGATACATGAGGCATTTGCTAAAGAAGTTTCAGTTATTGTTAACACAGCCAGTGCACAGGAAGCAGTACAGGCATCGTTTCATTTAGCAAATAAAGGTGATGTGGTTTTATTGAGTCCGGCTTGTGCAAGTTTTGATTTGTTTAAAAATTATGAAGACAGGGGAATACAGTTTAAAAATGCAGTGAAGGAGTTGTAAGAAAAGTTGGCAGTTGACAGTGGGCAGTTGGCAATATATGATTTGAGAAATATTCCTTATTAAAAACAAAACTATGGGTTCGTTCAGGGATTTGATAGTTTTTAAAAAGGCCTTTGAATTAGCAATGGAAATTTTTCAAATGACGAAAAGTTTTCCTGTGGAAGAAAGATATTCTCTGACAGACCAGGTAAGAAGAAGTTCAAGGTCAGTGTGTAGTTGCATAGGTGAAGCATACAGAAAAAGAAGGTATGAAGCACATTTTGTGTCAAAGCTTACTGACGCTGATATGGAAAACACAGAAACACAAATTTGGCTAGAATTTAGTTTGGCATGTGGATATATTATAGATGAAGTGTATAAAGATAAATTGAGAAAGAGTGAAGAAATAGGACGGTTATTACAATATATGATTGATAACCCGGATAAGTTTAAATAAAAAAAGCAGAGATGGCATAAACCAGTATTGCTAACTGCAAACTGAAGACTGCCACCTTAAAATGATGGTAATAAATTGATGAAGCTATTCAGAGACATAGCAGCCAGTGACTATTCATCCTTTAATGGAATGAGTGGAAAACTTTTGCGCCGAACAAAAGGTGATAAAGTCATCTGGGCTTCTCTTATCATCCTTTCATTGGTGAGTTTGCTGGTAGTGTATAGTGCTACTGGTTCGCTTGCTTATAAAATGTATAAAGGAAGAACAGAAGTTTATTTGTTCAAGCAGTTTGCTTTTATTGCTTTGGGTATAATTGTAGTTTATTTTGCTCACAGGGTTAATTATACCATCTATGCGAAAGTGGCCAAAATTCTCTTTTTAATTTCTATTCCGCTTTTATTATACACATTGTTCTTTGGTGTGAAACTGAATGAAGGTAGTCGCTGGATAAAACTTCCGGTGATCAACTTAACATTCCAAACATCTGATTTGGCAAAGTTGTCATTGTTCATGTTCCTGTCATTGTTGTTGAGCCGCAAACAGGATGTAATTAAAGATTTTAAAAAAGGGTTTATCCCGGTAATTATTCCAATAGCAATTGTATGTGTACTGATTGCACCGGCTAACTTATCAACAGCATTGCTGATTGGAGCAACCAGTTTGTTATTGCTGTTTATAGGACGAGCACAACTCAAACATATTTTCCTTGTGATAGGAGTCGCATTAATACCAGTGTTATTCTTAATTATGATTGCAGGAATTTATTATGATAAAGAAGAAGGCAGAACAAAAGAATTACCAGCTATTCTTTCCATTGGTCGTTTTCCTACCTGGATAAAACGGGTACAGGATTTTCGCTATGCAAAGAAAGGTGAAGATGCATACCAGGTACAACAGGCGAAGATTGCCGTTGCAGAAGGAGGAACATTTGGTAAAGGTCCCGGTAACAGCGAACAAAGAAATTTCTTGCCTCATCCTTATTCTGATTTTATCTATGCCATCATCATAGAAGAATATGGATTACTGGGTGCTGCATTCATTATTGTTTTGTATTTGCTATTCCTGTTCAGGAGTATTCAGTTGTTTAGAAAATGTCCGTATGCCTTTGGAGCTTTTTTAGCCGTAGCATTAAGTTTTACTTTAATGATACAGGCATTAGCTAATATGGCAGTGAATGTAGGACTGATGCCCGTAACGGGTGTCACCTTGCCGCTGGTGAGTATGGGTGGCAGTTCATTCTTGTTTACCTGCTTGGCAATAGGAATCATATTGAGCGTAGCAAGAAACGTAGAACAATTAGAAGGTGACAAACAAACTGCTAAAGCAGAAGCATAATGAGCAAGAGGATAATTATAGCAGGTGGTGGAACAGGTGGACATATATTTCCGGCAATCGCAATAGCAAATGCGATTAAAAAGATGGAACCTCAAACAGAAATTTTGTTTGTGGGTGCAAAAGGAAAAATGGAGATGGAGAAAGTGCCGCAGGCAGGTTATAAAATAGAGGGATTAGATATTGCAGGGTTTAATAGAAGCTCTTTGATAAAAAATATTGGATTGCCTTTTAAACTCATTAAAAGCTTTTTGCAGGTTAAAAAAATATTCAGTGAGTTTAAACCGGATGCGGCGATAGGTGTAGGTGGTTATTCCAGTTTTCCTGTGTTGCGTTATGCACAGAGTAAAGGCATCGCCACTTTTATTCATGAAGCCAATTCATTTGCCGGCAAGAGTAATATCATGCTCGGAAAAAAGGCAACTAAAATATATGTGGCAACAGATGGCATGGAAAAGTTTTTTCCTGCTGATAAAATTATCATCACCGGTAATCCTGTTCGGGCAAGTATTGCACAATCAACAGTGAGCCGTGAAGATGGAATTAAGTTCTTTGGATTGGATACAGCAAAGACAACTGTATTGGCTGTTGGTGGAAGCTTAGGTGCTAAAAGTATTAATCAAGCAATCGCCAAACATATTGATGAGTTTGGAAAAAACAACCTTCAACTCATCTGGCAAACCGGTAAACCCTATGCAGAACATGCCAAAACAATTGCAAAAGGATTACCCAATGTGTGGGTGAATGATTTTATTAACCAAATGGAAAATGCCTATGCAGCAGCAGATGTGGTGATAGCAAGAGCCGGTGCAATGACCATCGCTGAACTCTGCGTAGTGCAAAAGCCCGTTTTGTTCGTGCCCTTTCCTTTTGCGGCGGAAGACCATCAAACGGTAAACGCCATGAACCTCGTCAATAAAAATGCTGGTTTAATTATAAAGGACAATGAGGCAAATGAAAAATTAGTGACTGCTGCTGTTGCATTAGCTAAAGATGAAAATAAACAGGCAGCACTAAAACAAAACATTAAACCATTGGGAATTGCAGATGCGGATATAAGAGTGGCAGCAGATGTATTAAAGTATATAAAGCAGTAAGGAGCGGATGAACGAAACATTACAACAGATCATTGAAAATATAAAAAGATCTTCTGCGGAAGGAAATCCTGCTGTAGTGTACTTCGTAGGAATTGGTGGTATTGGCATGAGTGCACTGGCAAGATACTTTAATGAGCAGGGTGCTAAAGTGTATGGTTACGATAAAACACCAACCGCTTTAACCGGTGAATTAGAAAAACAGGGAATGCAAATACATTTTGAAGAAGATGTAAAGGCAATTCCACAAAATGTTCAGTTGGTAGTATATACACCAGCCATACCAAAAGAACATGCAGAGCTGGTTTATTTTAAGCAAAATAATTACCCGCTGTATAAGAGAAGTGAAGTGCTGGATGCGGTAACCAATAGTTCTTTTAATATCTGCGTAGCAGGTACACATGGCAAAACAACTATTACTACGATGATTGCACATATACTGCGTCACACCGGTTATGGATGTAATGCTTTCCTCGGTGGAATTGCTGTAAACTATAACAGCAATTTCTGGAGCAGTAAACGGAATGTATGTGTGGCCGAAGCAGATGAATATGACCGTTCTTTTTTAAGGCTGACACCTAATGTGGCGGTGATAACAGCGATGGATGCTGATCATTTAGATATTTATGGAACAGCAGAAGCAATGGAAGAAGCGTTTATCGAATTCACGGGTAAGATAAAAGAAGGTGGATTGCTGATAAGCAAGTTTGGATTGAAAAGAGGAAAAGAGTTGAAAGCATCTGAACATCTTACTTATAGCTTGCAAAATGAAAGCGCAGATGTTTATGCAACCAACATAAGAATGAAGAATGGTAGTTATGAGTTTGATGTAATGATGAAAGGCTGGATGATGGATAATGTAGAGTTGAATATGGGTGGCATGCATAATGTAGAGAATTCAGTAGTGGCGATTGCAGTAGCACACCAGTTAGGAATAGAAAACGAAAAGATAAAGGATGCGGTAAAAGCGTTTAGAGGTGTAAAGAGAAGATTTGAATATATCGTGCCTCCCTCTCCTCGAGGAGAGGGTCGGGGAGAGGTGGTTTATGTGGATGATTATGCACATCATCCGGAAGAGTTGAGAGCATTGATAAGCGGAGCGAAAAGTTTGTTTAGTGATAAAAAGTGTACGGTGATTTTTCAACCGCACCTGTACACAAGAACAAGAGATTTGGCAGAAGGATTTGCAGAGAGTTTGGATTTAGCTGATGAAATAATTCTTTTACCAATATACCCGGCAAGAGAATTACCAATTGAGGGAGTAAGCAGTGAAACGATATTAGACAAGATGAAAAATGGTAACAAACAAATCTTAAGTAAAGCAGATGTACTGAAATGGGTGAATAGTCGTTGTGGGGACACAACGACGAACAAGGTGGAGTTATTGATTACAGCAGGAGCAGGAGATATTGATACACTGATTGAACCGATAAAAAATATTTTAAGTAGATAAAATGGCTGAAACTAAAAAAAGAGGCTGGAAATACTGGGTTAAGCTATCCTTCTGGGTGCTGGCAGGTGTGGGTACAGTTGTGTTATTGGTTTCAGCTATTCGTACTAAAGATGGTAAAGCTTGCAGTGGTGTTGAAATAAATATCACCGGTAACGCAGGTAATTTCTTTTTAGACAAGAAAGAGATTAATAATATTCTTACAGCTGAAGGAGCAAGAGAATTGACAGGAAAACATACTGCTGAATTTAATTTGGAGCAAATGGAAAATGTGCTGGAGAAAAATATTTGGGTGAAGAATGCGGAACTGTTCTTTGATAATAACCAGGTGTTGCAGGTAAAAGTAGAAGAAAGAGAACCGGTAGCAAGAGTATTCACTGTAAATGGTAATTCATTTTATGTGGATGATAGTGGTGACTGTTTGCCGCTCAGTGAAAATTTTTCAGCAAGAATGCCGGTGATTACTTCTTTTCCAACAGAGGCAAAACATTTAAATAAAGCTGACAGCAGTTTTTTACAACAAATAAAAGACGTAGCTCAATATATTTTGAAAGACCCATTCTGGATGGCGCAGATTGAACAAATAGATATAACTGCTGATCGTCAGTTGGAGATGATTCCTAAACTGGGTGATCATGTTATCCGGTTTGGTGATGCTGATGATGCTGAAAGAAAGTTTCACCAGTTGAACTTGTTTTATCAGCAGGTATCTAACCGTTTTGGATGGAATAAATATTCCATTATTGATGTGCAGTATAATAACCAGGTAGTGGCAACTAAAAAAGGATTTGCAGGAACAGCAAAATTAGATTCAACACAGATAAAGACTTTGGTAAAACAAATGATGGAAAATAACCGTCAAACTATGAATGACACCTCACTGGCCGTTGCGTTATCCAAGCCCTCTGTAACTACTCCCGTTTTACAATCAACCAATGAAAATGCAATGCCGGTTGCAATCAAACCGGTTACTCAAACGAATTCGAAGCCCTCTGAATTATCTCCGGAACCCGGCAAACCAAAGAACACACCTGCAAGTGTGAAACCCAATCTTACGAAAAACCAAAATCCAAACCCGGCAAAATCCAAACCAGTTGAAAAACCAAAACCCAAAGCGGTGATGCAGAAGAAGAGTTGAACGCTGAACGCATAATGCTGAATGCAAAATGCAAGATGTCGGATGTCGGATGTCGGGATGAAATTGTAAATGATGAAAGATAGAAAATGTTCCGTAGGAACATCTGGTGGGTAGAAGATAGAAAGAGATTATTTCGTTCAGTAGGAACGATTGGTGTGATGAGATGAATTACAGAACGTACAAGAGTGCGACGCAACAGGCGATGCTATGAAAAACAAAAGCTGGCTGCAAAATAAAAATAACCAGCAACTAAAAACGAGCAACCAGCAACTAAAACGCAAACAACTAAAAACAAAATACAACTATGAACAACGAACAACCCATCATTGTCGGCCTTGACATTGGCACTACCAAAATAGCTGCCATTGCCGGACGCAAGAACGAGTATGGTAAACTCGAGATTCTTGGATTTGGTCGTGCAAACTCCAATGGTGTGCAACACGGAATGGTGTTGAACATTGACCAAACCATTAAAGCTATTCAAACTGCATTGGAAAATTGTTACGCTTCTAATCCCAACTTAGAGATTAATGAAGTGTATGTGGGTATTGCGGGACACCACATTAAAAGTTTGCAAACCCGTGGTGATATTGTTCGCCAGGTAACTGACGATGAAATAGCACAAAAAGAAATTGATCAGTTAGTAAGTGATCAGTACAAAACGTATATCCCTGCTGGTGATCAGATCATTGATGTGATACCACAGGAGTTTACGGTTGACAATTTTCAAAACATTCCAAATCCAATTGGATACAGTGGAGTGAAAGTGGGAGCCAACTTCCACATCATCACTGGTGATAAAAATGCTATCCGTAACATTAACCGTGCTGTAGAAAAAAGTGGTTTAAATACAAAAGACTTAGTACTGCAACCATTAGCATCTGCTGCTGCTGTAATGTGCGAACATGATCTGGAAGCTGGTGTTGCCATTGTTGATATTGGTGGTGGTACTACTGACCTGGCTGTATTTTATGAAGGTATATTAAAACACACGGCGGTAATCCCCTTTGGTGGTGAAAACATTACCAATGATATTAAAACGGGACTGGGTGTATTGAAAACACAAGCTGAGCAAATGAAAGTTCAGTTTGGCAGTGCGTTGAGTGACGAAGCAAAAGGCAATGCTTTCATTACTATTCCTGGTATTCGTGGAATGGCGCCAAAAGAAATCAGTGTAAAAAACCTCGCCAATATTATCCAGGCAAGAATGAGTGAGATAATGGATTTTGTAACCTATCACCTGAAGCAAGTTGGTTTAGACAGCCGCATGCTGAATGGTGGTATTGTACTAACTGGTGGTGGTTCTCAGTTGAAACATTTAATTCAGTTGACTGAATATGTTACAGGTTTGAATGCAAGAATTGGTTATCCAAACGAACATTTAGCTGCCGGGCATATTGAAGAACTGGCCAAACCAATGTATTCAACCTGTATTGGTTTAATACTGAAAGGTTATAATGTTTTTGAAAACAATAACAACAAACTGAATGGTGAAAATAAACAACCATTACAGGAAGTGAAAGAAGAAGAAACTGAAGTGGAAGTAACAACAGAAGAAGGCATCAGCACAATAAAAGTTAAGAAAAGGAAAAGCTTAAAAGGATTTATGGATTCAATTAAAGACGGGCTTATTGATCTGTTTAAGGAAGAGGAAGATACACGAATGCAATAAAGTTCTTTTACTAACCACACTAACTAACCCAAAATTCTTAACTGCCTGCAGTAATTGTAAAAATGAAAACGCTTTTACTACAGGCCCTTAAAACTAGAAAACTATGATACATTTTGATTTGCCAAAAGAGAAATCCTCCATCATTAAAGTGATTGGAGTTGGGGGCGGGGGAAGCAATGCTGTAAATCACATGTTCAGCCAAAGTATCGAAGGGGTGAACTTTATCATTTGCAATACCGATGCCCAGGCCATTGCTACCAGTAAAGTACCAAACAAAGTGCAACTCGGGCCGCACTTAACACAGGGCCTTGGCGCCGGTGCCAATCCTGATATTGGCCGCCAGGCAACAGAAGAAAGTTTAGAAGAAATTAAACGCATACTGGAAGTAAATACCAAGATGGCGTTTATTACTGCCGGTATGGGTGGTGGCACCGGTACAGGTGGTGCTCCTATCATCGCAAAAATTTGTAAGGACTTAGGCATTCTTACTGTTGGTATTGTAACTACTCCTTTTGGCTATGAAGGAAAGAGAAGGTTACAGCAGGCGCAGGATGGTATCAATAGTTTAAAAAATTATGTAGATACCTTACTCGTTATCAGTAATGATAAACTGCGTCACCAGTTTGGTAATTTAAAAATGAAAGAAGCATTTGCCAAAGCTGATGATGTATTGGCAACTGCTGCTAAATGTATTACCGATGTAATCAACTCAACCGGTCAAATCAATGTTGACTTTGCGGATGTATGTACAGTGATGAAGAATGGTGGTGTTGCTATTTTAGGTAATGCAGCAGCCAATGGTGAAAACCGTGCACAATCAGCTATTGAGCAGGCACTCAATTCACCATTGCTGAATGATAATGATATCAAAGGCGCTAAATGGATCCTCATCAACATTAATTCTTCCGAAGGTGAACATGAGTTTACCATGGATGAAGTAGAGATCATTCAAAACTATATCCTCAGCCAGGCAGGTGATGATACCGATGTGATATTAGGTATGGGTTATGATAGTACTTTGGGCGACCACATTGGTATTACCTTAATTGCTACCGGTTTCCATCATAAAGACCCGTTCAACAAAGAAAAACCGAAAGTGGCGGAGAAGAAAGAAGAGAAAATTGTAATGCAGCTAAGTATGCCTGCACCGGAAGAAAAGAAAGCAGCCATACAACAACCTGTTTTATTTGAAGAACCGAAAGCAATAATAAAAGAAGAAGCTCCGGTAGTAAAGGCAGAAGAACCAAAAGTTGAAGTAAAAGAAGAATTACCGGAAGCTTTGGTTCCGCAATTAGTAGAAGTAAAAACAGAAACTCCGGTTGTGCAATTCATGCCGTTGATTGAAGAAGTGAAAGAAGAAGTTCCGGTAACAGAAGAAACAACACCCATTCATTTTGAATTAAAACCGGTTGTTGAAGAAATGCCTGTGGCAAAAAAAGAAGAACCAGTAATTAATAAAGAAATTAAAACAACGGAAGAGCCTTCCGTTAAAGTAACCAGTGGTGGATACCTGGCAAGACCTGTCAATATCTACGCTGAAGAAAAAACTGAAGAGATTCAATCCAATGCGCATAGCCCTGTGGAACCAGAACCGTTTAAGCTGCACATTGTCAATCAGGAAGAAGATACGCCTGCAGACATGCAGCTGGTTGTTAAAACAAATCCACAAGCGGCGGAGGAGCCCGTGGCCCGTCAGACTATTCATTTAAGTTCTTCGGAAGGGCTTCCAATACAAGATGAGGCAGAAGAACAACGCAGGAAAGCAGCAGAACGTTTGCAGAAACTTCGGAATCTGTCATTTAACATTAATGCTGCTGACCCAAACAACGAGTTTGATAATGTGCCGGCATATCTCCGCCGCAATATGGAATTGTATAACACCATTAA
This sequence comes from Sphingobacteriales bacterium, assembly GCA_016200915.1. Lineage (GTDB taxonomy): Bacteria > Bacteroidota > Bacteroidia > Chitinophagales > Chitinophagaceae > AWTP1-9. Next base: position 473 of record JACQDV010000021.1, on the reverse strand, counting down.
CACGGTAGAGAATTTTTATAGTAACTACACAGTAAAAACTGATGAAAATAATAAAACAGAAATCAGTACAGTAAATACTTTTTTAGATGGCAAAAAGCCGGATTAATCTTTAATGTTTGTTGACGAATAGTGTTTTTAGTTGTAAAGAATCCCGCCGCAGGCGGGATTTCTTTTTTTAAAACCCCGACAGCGGTTGCAAACCCTGTCGGTGGTTGAAGCAGGTATGTGACGGGTAACTAATCAATTATCCAGTAATCGGAATCAGAAAAAGACTGATCAGACAGATGGAACTTTTCAAATTCACCCTTCCCGTTAAACCATTTAAGTAGTTCTTCTCCTGAGTTCCGCACTGGGACACCCGGCTTAAACAGCAAACCAATATAAGAGTTTTTGTTGTTCCTCATTGGGCAGGTGTAACCTGGATTCTTTTGTTTTTGAGAAGGGTCGGGTAATGGTTATCCGGTAAATTGTAT
>JACQDV010000011.1 GCA_016200915.1 Sphingobacteriales bacterium | reverse complement strand
TCTGGATGAGTTTTGTTACAGGTTTAACCGGTGCAATGCAGTAGAAAGAATTTTTCACAACATAACTGGAAGGATGATGTATCATCAGCCAGTAACTGTTAATCAACTAAAAATGGAGTAGCTAAATGCCTACTTCGATTTCTTTATTTATTCTAAATGATTTCAGATAAAGGATTTATTTTAAGCAATAAAAAGCACTGCTAACTGCCCACTGAAAACTGCCAACCGCTTTCCCGGTCATAAAAATTAACTATTGGTTTAGAGGTTTTACCCCCATATTGCAACACACGCAGCGTTTTTGCGTTATTTTTACAGTCATGCTAAAAAAACTTAAAAATTTTATGTTTAGTAAAAAAAGTTTGCCCATTATCCTGTTGTTAGTGCTTGGCGGCGGTATTTTCTATGCCGTACAATCCTCCGGTTACATTAATAACCCCCGTACCAAGTATGAAAAAATCCTGCGTTCAGTAGGAGAGATGCTGGAAGAGGGGCATTACAGTCCTAAGAAAATCGATGACGATTTTTCAAAAACTATTTTCAAAAAATTCCTGCAGCAATTAGACGGGGATAAAACTTATTTCCTGCAGAGCGATATTGATGCACTGAAAAAATACGAGACAAAGATTGATGATGAGATTCATGGCCAGGAACTGCAATCATTCTATGCCATCAATGATATTTACAATAAACGTGTTGATCAGGCAGAGGTTATTTATAAAGACATCCTGAGTAAACCATTTGATTTTACAAAAGATGAAAATGTAAGCCTGGATGGTGAAAAATCATCCTTTCCAAAGAATGACGCAGAGTTAAAAGAAAGCTGGCGCAAGCGTTTAAAGTATATGACGCTTGACCGCTATGTTGATTTGCTGGAGCAACAGGAGAAGAATAAAGGAAAGGAAGGTTTTATAGCAAAATCAAATGCTGATTTAGAAAAAGAAGCAAGAGATAAAGTAGCAAAGGTGATGGAGAAAACTTTTACCCGTATCCGCAACCAGTTTACTGAAGAAGAAAGATTTAATGCCATGGTAAATGAAATTGCCACTACCATGGATCCTCATACCACCTTTTTTCCTCCAAAAGAAAAAAGAGCTTTTGATGAAAGCATGAGTGGCCGCTTTTACGGTATTGGGGCTTCGTTAAAAGATGATGACGGACAAATTAAAATTGCCACCATTGTTACGGGTGCTCCTGCGTGGAAGAGCGGTGAAATACAAGTGGGCGATGCCATCACAAAAGTGGGACAGGGTAATGAAGAACCACAGGATTTGACTGGATATGCAGTTGAAGATGCAGTAAAACTGATTCGTGGTAAAAAAGGAACCGAAGTAAAATTATTCATCAAAAAATCTGATGGTGTAAGTAAAGTAGTTTCATTGGTTCGTGATGAAATAGTATTGGAAGAAACATTTGCAAGAAGTGCTATCGTTAACTCAGGTGGCAAGAAAATAGGTTACATCTATTTACCTGAATTTTATGCTGATTGGGAAAGACCAAACGGCGCTAGATGCTCACAGGATGTTGCCAAGGAAGTTATCAAATTAAAACAGCAGAATGTAGATGGTATTACTATTGATCTTCGTAATAACGGTGGTGGTTCGTTGTTTGATGTGATACAAATGGCCGGATTATTTATCAAAGATGGTCCGATAGTTCAAGTAAAAGGGCGTGATGAAAAAGCACAGGTTTTGCCTGACAGAGATAAATCTGTTTTATATGATGGTCCTTTAACTGTAATGGTGAATGAATTCAGCGCTTCTGCTTCTGAAATATTTGCTGCAGCCATGCAGGATTATGGCAGGGCAGTGATCATTGGTAGTTCATCTACTTATGGAAAAGGAACTGTTCAGCGTAACATCAGTTTAAACGGAGATAAGTTGGGCGAACTGTTAGCCAGCAACAGTAACGATCTGGGAGCTCTTAAATTAACACTCCAGAAATTCTATCGTGTTAACGGAGGTTCTACTCAATTAAAAGGTGTGGCGAGCGATATTGTATTACCTGATCAATATGAATATCTCAAGCTTCGTGAAAAAGACGATGCAGATGCATTGCCATGGGATGAAATTCAAAAAGCTGATTATGCCGGTTTAAATGAGTATAACATCAATTCATTGAAAACATCCAGTGAACAAAGAGTAAACAGCAATCCCGGTTTTAAATTATTGAGAGAAGATGCTCAGTGGCTTTCAAAAGAAAATGACAAAGTATATTCATTGCAAATAGATAAGTTCCGGGCTGAAAAAAAGCAGTTAGCTGATACTTACAAGCAAATGGAGAATATTTTGAAGCAGCCCAATAATCTTGATATTAGCTTTTTACCTGGTGAAGAAAATCGTTTTAAAGACGACCAGGCAAAAGCTGAAAGAAGCAAGCAGTGGTTGAAGAATCTCACAACTGACATTCATTTAGGAGAGGCAATCAATGTAATGAAAGACATGATTGGACAGGGCGGCCTTGCTAAGATTGAAGGATCTGAGCCTAAATAAGGATAAGTAAAAATAAATATTAAGCTAAACATACTACGAAGCCCCCGGGCTTCGTTTTTTGTGCCCGTCTCCCTGAAAACTTCCCAATTTCTTATTCGCAAAACCCAAATCTCATGAAAAATGGCTTGACGGCTCTATTATTGCTGACATTTGTGTCATTGCAATGTTTTTCTCAAAATACCGATGACAAAACTCAAAACAGCAGTAATAATCAAATTACCTTAACAATAATGCCCAACCCGGTTAGAAATAATAGGGTAATAGTGAAATTGGAAGGTTTAAATAAGCAGCAATACAACATCAGGATACTTAATAATTCAGGCGATCTTTCTGCAACTGATAAATTCAATAGCCCCACCAGTACAACCTTCAGAATGATTGACCTTAAACGCAGTTTTAAAGGTTATGGCCGCCTTCAGTTAATTGATGAGCAGGGAAAGATTATAGGTCAATCCAAATTTTTGGCAGTTGATTAAATAGCCTGGATGATTTGAATTGTCCTTTGTATCATTTCAGGCGTAATATCCAGGTGAAATACCATTCTTATTTGTGTGGGAGAAATGGCAATACAATAGATGTCATTAGTCGTGAATTTCTCTGCTAAGGTTTTGGCAGTATAATGGTGTCCCACTACTTCAAAAATGATAATATTGGTTTCAACCGGGAGCATGTGACCGGTAAATTCCTTCTTTAATAATGCCTGGGCTACTAATTTGGCATGTTTGTGATCCTCAGTAAGCCGGTTAATATTGTGGGTTAAAGCATAAATTCCGGCTGCAGCTAAGTAACCTGCCTGGCGCATACCACCGCCAAACACCTTTCTTATTCTTCGTGATTGTTTAATGAGATCTTTTGTTCCTAACAATAGACTTCCTACCGGGCAACCCAAACTTTTACTCAGGCAAATGGAAATTGAATCAAAGGTTTCACCATATAATTTGGGCAATTCATTCTTCGCAACCATCGCATTAAATAACCTTGCACCATCTAAATGAAATCTGAGATTATGTTTCGAACAAATAGCCTTTATTCTCTGTATTTCCGCAAAATCGTAACAGCTTCCACCACCACGATTTGATGTATTTTCAAGGCTAACCAGGCTGGTTCTGGCTTTATGCACATCATCAGCATTAATACCAGCCTCAACCTGCTCTGCCGTAACCAAGCCCCGCATGCCTTCAATTAATTTTACGGACGTACCGGAGTTGAACGCAATACCGCCACCCTCATACTGGTAAATATGGGAAAGTTTATCACAGATTACTTCATCTCCCGGCCGGGTGTGAACTTTTATCGCAATTTGATTGGTCATGGTACCCGAAGGACAGAATAGAGCGGCTTCCATGCCAAACATTCCAGCCGCCATCTTTTCCAGTTGATTAATACTGGGGTCTTCTTCAAAAACATCGTCACCCACAGGAGCTTTCATCATGGCTTCCAGCATGGCCGGAGTAGGCTTTGTAACAGTATCAGAGCGGTAATCAATAATCATGTTTCAAATATACTGTAAACCTTAATGGAATAAATGTGCAGAAGCCATCATTACATAACAGATTTTACCAATATAAAACAACCTGCAAAATTTTTTAAAAAGATTTTTAATTGCCCATTTTTTCTGTAATGCAATACAGTTAAAGGTTGCAAGCTTGTTAGTAACCATTAGTGCAGGTAAGTTTATGCCCAAAATGGCCGAGTTATCCACAAGGGGCTATGATTTGCGAAAACTGCGTTGTAAATTTGCCAATGGTTCAGGGACTTTTTAACCAATGATTTACAGCATTTGGTCATCTTTTCCCGTCTTATACTTGTTCTTACATTAGATAATTTTTACACATTATGAGGCAACTCAAAATTGCTACACAGATTACCAACCGTGATTCACAAGCGGTTGAGAAGTACTTGCAGGAAATATCGAAAATTTCGATGATTACCCCCGAAGAGGAAACTGTTTTAGCGCAGCGTATCAAAATGGGCGACCAGAGAGCTTTAGACAAGCTTGTTCAGGCCAATTTACGTTTCGTAGTATCCGTTGCAAAGCAGTATCAGCACCAGGGGCTTTCCTTAAGTGACTTGATTAACGAGGGCAACCTCGGCTTAATTAAAGCGGCACAACGCTTTGATGAAACAAAAGGTTTCAAATTTATTTCTTACGCTGTATGGTGGATTCGCCAGTCTATTTTACAGGCGTTGGCAGAGCAGGGCAGATTAGTCCGCCTGCCTCAAAACAAAATTGGCACTTACAACAAGGCTAACAAAGCTTACATGGCTTTTGAACAAGAACATGAGAGAGAGCCGTCAACAGAAGAGTTAGCTGAAATTCTTGAAATGAGTGAAACGGAGATCAACAATATCTTCCAGAGCAACACCCGTCACAGTTCATTAGATGCCCCGGTTCATGAGGCGGAAGATGTAGCCATGGGTGATTTACTGGAAGGTAGCGATGATACTGACGATGATGTTATGAAAGATTCTCTTAGAAATGAAATCCGCCGTGTGCTGAAATCATTAAGTCCGAGAGAAGCTGAGATCGTTAATGCATATTTTGGATTGGATGGCGAAAATGGTGTTACCATTGAGCAAATTGGCCAGAAATATGATTTGACAAAAGAACGTATCCGCCAGATTAAAGAAAGGGCTATTAAGCGTTTGCAGAAAGCCCGTTACAGTAATGCATTAAAAGCATACCTGGGTTAATCTTTATTTAGCGATTAAGTAATTAATATGGGTTAGTTTAATCCCGTCCCCAACAAGTTGGGGGCGGGATTTTTTTTGATTGATCTTTTGATAACAATCACAGTTTTTGCTAATAGCCATCACAAAATTTTCCTGCTGCTCATAATAGCTTTGAATTAAAATTTTGAGCAATGAAAAAGTTTCTTGCAGCTTTTGATGGCTTAAAGTTTAGCGACAGTACAAAAGATTATGCCATCAATCTTGCCAAACAAAACGAAGCCCATCTTGTAGGTGTTTCCTTAGAAGATATCACTTATCACAGCTATAAGATTTACGAGTTGATAACCGATAAAGGGGTTTCAGAAACAAAGCTGAAGGAATATGATTCGGCAGATAAAAAATCGAGGGAAGCGGCTGTCCAGAAATTTGAACAAGCCAGCCAGGCCAATGGTATCCATTATAATATTCACCACGATCAGCGAATAGCAATAAAAGAATTACTGCATGAAAGTATTTATGCGGATATGGTGGTGATAGATGCCAACGAAACGCTTACGCATTACGATGAAAAAAAACCTACCCGTTTCATTCGTGAGTTGCTGAGTGAAGTACAATGCCCCGTTATACTTGTATCAACCAAATACAAACCAATAGAAAAGGTTTTGCTTTTGTATGATGGTGAACCATCTTCTGTATTTGCTATTCGGATGTTCAACTACACATTACCACAATTTGCTGAGTTGCCATGTGAAGTTGTTTCTGTTCGTTATATGGATAACAACTTGCACATACCTGATAATAAGTTGATGAAAGAATTTATGAAGCGGCATTATCCTAAAGCAAGTTATACTACATTAAAAGGCATACCTGAAATTGAAATCATCAATCATCTTAAAGAAGAAAAAGAAAATGTGCTGGTGGTGTTAGGCGCATATAGACGTGGAATGGTTTCAAGATGGTTTCGTTCAAGTATGGCAGATGTATTGATGAAAGAAATAAAATTTCCATTGTTTATTGCTCATAATAAATAATGAATTATTACTGTAACCTGTGAAACTTAATTCATCATTTTAAAATAATTTTTATGGACACTACTTTTCAAAACACACCTGCACCTGCCGGTAAAGATGAAAAAATGTGGAATGTTGCTAAAGCAAGGGCAGGATTTAAAACTCATTTTACTGTTTATATAGTGGTGATGGGTATTCTGTGGTTGATTTGGATATTGAGCGGTGGACTTAATATCCATCCATGGCCAATATATCCAACATTAGGATGGGGTATAGGAGTACTGTTTAATTATCTGGCAGTGTATAAGTTCGATCATTCAGTAGAAGAAGAGTATGAACGTTTAATGAAGGAAAAACACTGATCATGCTCCGATATATTATTGCTTTTATTCTCCTTGTGCATGGACTGATTCATTTTATGGGTTTTGCCAAAGCATTTGGTTATGGTGATATGAAACAACTCACTGTTCCCATTTCAAAACCCATTGGTGCATTATGGATGATCACTGCTTTTATGTTCATTGTTACTGTTGTATTATTTCTGTTTAAGAAAGAATATTGGTGGATGATCGGAATTGTGGCAGCCATCATATCGCAGATTGTCATCATAATGAGCTGGACTGATGCTAAATTTGGAACGATTGCTAATATCATTTTGATAGTATGGATAATATTTGATTGGAAAAATCATCAGTGATATTCATGATGAAGAACTAATTTGCTTGTAATATTTGGATGGATTCCATTACTCATATAGCATTAGGTGCCTGCATGGGAGAAGCGTTTGCCGGAAAAACATTAGGCAAAAAAGCAATGTTATGGGGTGCATTGGCTCAAAGCATTCCTGATATTGATTTTATATCATCCTTCTGGATGGATACATCATCTGGTTTACTGGCTCATCGTGGTTTTACACATTCATTGCTGTTTTGTGCAATTATAACACCCATATTTGCTTTATTAGCTGAAAAATGGCACCGGCCGCATGATATACGATTGGGAAGATGGTTGTTATTTTTTGGCGGAGTAATTTTCACACACATTTTTATTGATGCTTTTAATAATTACGGCGTAGGTTGGTTTGAACCATTTAGTCACGAACGAATTTCATTTAACTCAATTTATGTAGCGGATCCATTTTTATCTGTATGGCCAGGTGTTGCGTTAATAGCGTTGCTTTATTTAAATCGCTATTCACCCAAACGAAAACAATGGTGGAGATTCGGATTGATAATACCGGCATTTTATCTTGGGTATTGTCTTGCTAATAAATTTTTTATTGATAAAGAAGTACGCTCTGTATTAAAAGATCAGCAAATTAGTTATACAAGATATTTTACTACCCCTGCACCATTACAAAACTGGCTATGGTATGTAGTGGCAGGTAATGATACTGGTTACTATGTTGGTTTTCGTTCGCTGTTTGATAAAGAAAAGAAAATAAGTTTTGAATATTTCCCCCGAAATGATTCTTTATTAAGATCGGTGAGCAATCATGAAGACCTGCAAAAACTCATCCGCTTTTCACAGCAATTTTATACAATAGAATATTACAGTGATACGCTGGTGTTTAATGACCTGCGCTTTGGGCAAATAATAGGGTGGAAGGAGCCAAGGGAGAAATTTGTATTTCATTATTATCTGCAGCATCCGGATGATAATAAATTGGTAGTACAACGGGGACGTTTTGCCAAATGGGATTGGGAAGTTGTGCAGGCATTATGGCGCAGGATGAAAGGAAATTAATTACCATTTCGGAAATAAAAGGTAAAGAAGTATAAGACTAACCGGTATATTTCATACGAAGCCCAACGGGAGAACTGATAGAAAATGTTTTTCTTTTTAAGATGGTATTCACGGGTTATCTTAACACAATCTTTTTCACATAACTCTTCCAGCATTTCTTCTGTCTGTAAAGCAAATTCATTTTTTCTTACATCAAGATTGAGTTCAATACTTGCATAAGCACTTATGTCATTGATGTTGTAAGAGCCACCGGTCATCCATTCACTGTCACATACCGCCAGTTTTCCATGAAGTACGGTTGGCTGGTATTCGTATATCTCAATTCCGTTTCTCAGTAGCCAGTCATACATCCACCGTTCGGCAAGCTTTGCCATTTTTACATCTGATAAACCCGTAAGTATCACTTTGATCTTTACGTCTCTCTTTATCGCTTTAAGTATATTTCGTCGTATAACCCTTCCGGGCAAAAAGTAACTGCATAGAATAGTAATATGCGATTTGGCTTTAGTGAACATTTCAATGTATGTAGTGGAGATATTATTCTTTCGCCTCACCCAATCATTTCGCCTCATTCTTATTAAAGCCTGTTCTTCTTCCGGAATGCTGAATGGTATTTCATTTTCCTCGCAAGGTGTTAATCCCATTCGGGTAAAGCCTAACCATGTTTTCCAGCATAGTACACATAAATGCTGAACGATTGGTCCTTCGGTAAACAATGCATAATCTAACCATGCCGGTTCATCGGGCATATCATTATAACGGTTGCTGATGTTGATGCCGCCAACCAATGCATATCGGGTATCTGCCACAAATAATTTGTGATGTAATCTTCGGCCAAAATAAAAATTTTTACTGCGGAATACAGGTTCAAAAAAACGAAACTGAATTTTTTTTGCTCTCAGCTCATCAATAAAAGGCTGATGTAATTTTTGTGAAGCATAGCCATCTGCTATCAAATATATTTTTACGCCTCTGTTAGCTGCATTTAATAATGCGTCAGCAATCATCCGGCCGGTTTCATCTTCACTGTATATATAGGTTTGAAGATGAATACAATCCTGTGCTTCATTAATAAGCTTCAGCAACAAATCAAAAAACGATTTGCCGCCACGTATTAATTGTACCCTGTTACCCGGTATATATGCTGAAGTGGAAATCATTACTGGTAGCTGGTAGCTTGTTGCTGGTTTTGTTGAGTGATCAACTATTTCCTGTATCGTTCTAACTCATCTTTGCCTAAACGTTTTTCAGGAGGTATAAAGTTAATGCCGAAAAGGTCATAAATACCTTCTTCGGTTTTGCTGGTTAAACATTTTCCTGTTTTATTATCAAACACTCCATATTCATTTACTTTCCATCCTTTTTCTTTTGCCATTATGCGCAGTTTGATGTTATGTTCTTTGCTCCCGGTAAAATAGAAGAGGGCCGCCCCATATTCATATTCATGTACAATTCGTAAATCAACCTGTACATTATTTCCCTTTAATAAAATGCTGGCTCTTGTTTCACCCTTTGCCTGTACCCGGTCAACCTGCGGTAATTGGGTGAATTTATTTGCTATGCTTTTCCATTTCTTTCTTTCTGCCGTTGCTATAATATCAATATCTCCAACAGTTTCTTTTTTCCTGCGCAAACTACCAGCCAATGTTGCTTTGATGACACCCGGTAGCTTCATTACTTCATTCAATATTTCGTTTCCTGTGCGTTCTGCCTTTTTCAAAGGCATCCGCTGTTTATCATCTTTATTTAGTTTGAGTACCCGTTTAATATTTTCGATTCTTCTTTTACCAAAACCTTTTACACCATTTAATTTGTTTTTTTCTAATGCGTTTATTAATTCTTCTCTGTTATTTACTTTTAAAACCTCATGCAATATTTTTATTGTTGATGGGCCAAATCCTTTTACATCCATCAGGTACATCAAATCCTGTGGCACTCGGTTTTTTAATTTTTCAAATGTTTTGATTTTGCCGGTATGGAGATATTCAATGATCTTTTCACCAATACTTTCACCTACGCCTGGTAATTGATCAAGTGTTTTTATATCTGTGGCATAAAGCTCCACGTCATCTCTTAAACTGTCAATGGTTTTAGCAGCCACATTGTAAGCTATGGCTCTGAATTTTTCATCACTGCCTAAATATTTATAACAGGCAGCCATGCGATGAAAGATGGCGGCTAACTCTGCATTATGCTGATTTGCAAGTATGGCAGGCATATAAAAGTTTTATCACAATTTAATTTTCATTATTGATATTGCCTTTGAGTGGTGTCACGGAAATTGCTGATTACAGTCAGCGTTTGAACTGTATGGTGAATGTAGCTTTGGATCCTAAAGCCATATGTATGAACAAAAGCATTTCCCCGGAAGTAATGGAAGTGATGAATGCCATTTCATACCTTCCCAGTGTTTCAATAATAATGCCCTTTGAACCTAAAACAAATCTGAAAACAGAGCTTACCCATAAACTTAAGATTGCGGGAGATAAAGTAGAGCAACAGCTTTTTGAAAATTATGATCATGAAAAAGCCTCGGTTGTAATAAACAAACTAAGGAATTTGCTCAGTATTTTGAATTATGATACAGATAAGAAAAGTGTTGTATTGTATGCTTCATCTGTTTTTGAAAAAGTGTTTTATTTAGATATCCCGGTGGAGGAAAAAATTATCATTGATGAGTCGTTTGAAATCAGGGACCTTGTTTACAGTAAAAAGAATTTTTATAAATACCTGGTATTGATTTTAAGTGCAGAATGGACGAAAATATTTCTGGTTGATGCAAAACAGTTTACCCGTGTTAAAACCAACGCTCCGGATAATGTAAATACAATTTGGAATGATGCGCCATCAAAAACAGCCAATTTCACTGATCCGTCATATCGTAAAGAAGTTATGCTGGACAAATTTCTTAAATATGCAGATGAGGGATTGAGTGAGGTATTAAAAACTATGTCTTATCCTGTTTTTGTAATGGGTGCAGACAGAACGATAGGTCACTTTAGAAAGATAACAGGTAATGCCCAGCATATTTTGGATTATGTGCATGGTAGTTATGAAGAATCAACAGAAGTTGCGATAAGATTTGCTTTAGAGCCTTATATAGATGCAGGAAGAAAAGAAAAGCAGCTGGCATTTATTGGTCAGTTAAATAGTGCAAAAAATACCGGGAAGCTGGTTACTGGTGTTGAAAATATCTGGAGTGAAGCTTGTAAAAAAAATTGCCGGTTACTGGTGGTAGAAAAGAATTTTACTTATGCTGCTCAAAAGATTTCAGACGAAATAATAGTTCCTTATAGCGGTATAGGAAAAAATGGGATATTCATTAAGGATGCTGTTGATGACATAATTGAAAAAGTTTTACTCAATGGAGGTGATGTAGAATTTGTTGATGAAGGAATAATGGGCGAATATAAAAAAATTGCGCTTATCCAGTACTACTAAATGCCGATATCAGTTTTACTGATATAACTAATCAATGAAGCAGTATTCTTAAGTTTTAGTTTGTGTAAAATATTATAGCGGTGTGCTTCTACTGTTCTTAGTGACAGATCAAGCGTCTCCGCTATTTCTTTTGAGCTTTTGCCTTTCTTGATAAATTGTACAATTTCAATTTCCCGTGAAGATAGATTGTTTATATCGGGTGAGTCATCGCCGGCAGGCGGGGCATCGCCAGACATTAATGCAGCCACCTCCTTACAGATATATTTTTTACCATTCGCTACTTCACGGATGGCATCCACTAATTCATCGTTGGTTGAGTTTTTGGTTACATAACCACTGGCGCCCATCCGCATTGCTTTTTTAGCATAGCTGGCAAGGCTGTGCATGGAAACAACAAGTAATTTTGTGCCCGGTGCATAATGCATAATATCCGGGATTAAATCAAACCCTGAGTCACCTGCAAGATTAATATCCAGCATGATCACATCCGCTTTCATTTGCGTAATTATTTTTTTTGCCTCAGTAACACCTCCGCAATCAGCCAGTATTATAAAGCCCCTTGCCGGCGTTAATAATATCTTCCACATTTCTCTAACCATCGTGTGGTCTTCGATGATTATAAGTTTAACTTCCTTCATATGCATTATTTTGAGTCAAAGGTAATGATACTTGCAAAGAACAGCCGTTACCCGGTGAAGTAGTGATATTAAATTTACCGTTATGCGATTCTACCCGGTTCATCATATTTCTAATACCGGTACCGGGTGTTCTCAAACTGCTATCAAAGCCAATTCCATTATCTGATATTTTTAATGTCACTTCAGTTTTGGTGGTGGAGAGCACTATCTCAATTTTTTTAGCGCCTGCGTATTTTAAAATATTCGTCAATTGTTCCTGTGCAATTCTATAAATTGTCATTTTCTCTTCATTATTCAATAAATCTTCTTTAAACTTTTTATGTGAAAAACTAATTTCAAATAACATTGATAAGGCCATGTCTTTAACCATTTGATCTATTGCTTCTATCAGGGTTTCATCACCAAGGGTAGGGGGGGCCAATGCTTTTGATATTTTTCTTACTTCATCAATAGCATATGAAACATTTTCATAGCTTTTACTAATGAGCGATTGCCGGAGGTTTTCATTTTCGTTGGCCAATTGCAAGTATACTTTTATGGTAGCCAGTATTTGGTTAACGTTATCATGTAATTCCCTGGCTACTTCCCGTCTTTGTTTTTCCTGGCCTGCAATACCGGCATTTAAAATTTCTTTTTGCCGGTTATTACGCTGCCGCTCAATTTCTCTTTCCAGTCTTATTTTTTCTGTTATATCTCTTCCTTCAGGAATCAATAAAATTACTTTGCCTGCACTATCAAAAATTGGACGGATAGAAAAATCAATCACCAGCTCTCTGCCATCAAGAAGAATTAAGTTGAGTTCAAAATTTACAGCCTGACCTTTGGCCGCTTTGCTAATTTCTTTTTTTGTTTTTTCACGGGTTGCTTCAGAAAACCAGCGGGAATCCACAAAGTTCATCCCTATAATTTCTTCTTTCGGTATCTGAAAAAAATCAATAGCTGTTTTATTGGCTTCCAGTAAAATTCCTTCTGCACTCATCAGCCCCATAAACTGAAAAGTAGAATCAAAAATGGCCCTGAACTTTCTTTCATTTTCAATTATGGCCTCCTCAATTTTTTTTCTTTCACTAATGTCTGATCGGGTACCAATCGCTCTAATTGGTTTACCATTCATCTCTCTTTCGATAACGACACCTCTGTCTAAAATCCATTTTATACTTCCATCTTTATATTTTAATCTGTATTCCAATGCATGACTGCTTATTTTACCGGATAAATAATCAGCTGTAAGAGTTGATAAAAGCCAAATATCTTCTTCATGAATACTGTCAAGCCAAACTTTTTGCCGGTTAACACCCCCGGTATCGGAATATGCTATTAATTCTTCTATTCCGGTTGAAAAGGTTGTTATACCGGTAATAAAGTTGTGTTCCCATGCGTTATCGCCTAATTGAAGTAATGTTTGACGAAACCGGTTTTCAGAACTTATTACAGCGGCTTCAGCCTGTTTGCGTTTCGTTATTTCATTTATGCCAACGCATACATATATGACATTACCATCATCACTAAAAACAGGGTTATAAAAAACGTGTAACCATATTTCTTCGATGTCGGTATTGTAGGATACTTCATACTCTACATTTTCACCACCCAAAGCTTTTTCAAAATTTGCTTTTATAAAGTCGAACCTGTGTGGCGGGAATAATTTGATAATTACATCGCCGGGCTGAATGGTTTTATTAAATATTCTTCTGTAAATCCTGTTGGCAGCATTGTTTATAATAACAATCTCGTAATTTGGATCAAGAAGGTACAGTCCCTCTTTGATATTAGATAAAATTGCATCCTGGTTTTGCTGAAGATGCTTAAAACTTTCAGCTGAACGTATTTCACGGGTGATATCGGTAAATGATGATATTACACCTTCAACGCTTTTGTGTTCATTAAATACCGGTTGTGAATTAATTTTAATCCATATTATTTCATCGTTTGTGGCTGCAATTCCCATTATTACATCGTTCTGACTTTGACCAGTTTTTAAAGCGATCATGGCGGGATGTTCTTCACCCGGAAAATCTGAATGATCTTCTTTAATTGCATGCCAGTACGGGTCTTTTGAAGTTTTACCTATAAACTGTTCGGGTGTAAGTCTGAGGATTTTGGCAGCAGCAGTGTTAGCATAAATAATTTCACCCGAAGGATTTTGATAAACTATTCCTTCTGAAATATTTTCGAGTAAAGCAGGATCTATTGTTGCTACGGGATAGTGCATTTGAGTATTGGTTCTCTTCAAAATTAATTAATGTAACAACACTTCGGGTAAATGCAGGCAGAAAAAGATAATGTTTGTATTCCGAAGTTTTAATTATAGTATGGAAGTGAATATTTATACAGCCAGTTAGTGTTAAAGAATACTATTTTATTCATGAAAAAATGGCTGAATTCCATTTTGGTATCAAATTTGATGTTTAAACATCAATATTCTAATTTTACAAAGTTTTACATATGAACACCATAATTCATAGAGCTGGCACAAGGGGACATTCGGATCATGGCTGGCTTAACTCTTACCACAGTTTTAGTTTTGCCGGGTATCACAACCCGGAAAGGGTAAGGTTTGGTTTGCTGAGGGTGCTGAATGATGATGTAGTTGAGGCAGGAATGGGTTTTGGCAAACATCCGCATGATAATATGGAGATCATTTCTATTCCTCTTGGAGGTACGTTGTCACATAAGGACTCAGCCGGCAGGAGTGAAGTGATTAAAACAAACGATGTACAGATAATGAGTGCAGGCTCGGGAATTTTTCATAGCGAGATGAATGCTTCTTCAACGGAAGAAGTAAATTTTTTACAGATATGGATTTTCCCTAAAGACAAAAATATAGCGCCACGGTATGAGCAAAAGACTTTTGATCCGGCAGCAAGGGTAAATCAATGGCAGGTGGTAGTTTCTCCTGATGAAAAAGATGGTGGCATTTGGATTAACCAGGATGCGTGGTTTTCATTAGCAAAACTGGAAGCAGGTAAATCGCTTTCGTACAAACAAAACATAACTACTAATGGAGTGTATCTGTTTGTACTGGAGGGTGAAGTAAAAGTAAATGACCAGAATTTATACAAAAGAGATGGAATGGGTATTGTGGGTGCTGATGTAATCGGTATTACTGCCAATAAGAATGCTGAATTACTGGTTATGGAAATACCAATGAATTAATTAAAATTAAATATTGACAAACAAAACAAAAAGACCGTTATGAAAAAGACAAAATGGACAATTGACCCTACGCATTCGCAGGTTCAATTTAAAGTAAAACACCTGATGATAACAACTGTTACCGGTTCATTCAATGAGTTTGAATCAACTGTTGAAACAAGCAGTGATGATTTTGCAGATGCTCAAATTTTATTTACTGCTAAAACAGCTTCTGTAAATACAGGTAATGAACAAAGAGATGGACACCTGAAATCTGATGATTTCTTTAATGCAGAGAAATACCCTGAATTAAAATTCAACAGTACCAGGCTCACTAAAAAAGATGATGAGAATTTGGAATTGGAAGGTGTTCTTACCATTCGTGATATCACTAAAAAAGTAAAACTGGCAGTTGAGTTTGGTGGTGTGATGACAGATCCATGGGGTAATGTAAAAGCAGGGTTCACTGTAACTGGCAAGATCAGCCGTAAAGAATTTGGTTTAAGTTGGAATGCAGTTACTGAAGCTGGTGGCGTAGTAGTTTCGGATGATGTGAAAATTCATACAGAAGTACAGTATGTAAAAGTGGCTGCTCCTGAAACAGTGGAAGCATAAGAAGTTTAAAAGGTTTAATAGGTTCAAAAAGCTCAAGAGGTTGTTTAATACAGCCTCTTTTTATTTACAGGCCTTCTATAAAAAAGAGAGCCCCGATGTAGAAACAACGGGACTTCGGTATATGGTTCTGATTAGACTCTTTTTAGCTTATGCCAATATTTTTATTTATTTCTTTGCTTTTTTATAGAGCAGTAAAGATAGGGAAAGGTTGCTTAGTTTTCTGAAATTTTTAAATTAAAATTTGTTTTACCATTGAAGAATTGTTTCAATTTTTCTGTGAGGGTTGCATCCACTGCTTTCCCGTTTACAACCAGGTTCCCATCTTTCAGTTCAATATTATAACTGTTTCCTTCTATCAGTTTATCCGCTCTCAGTGCATCTATTAAAGGTTTAAATTCAGCTTCTATTGTACCATTATCTACTTTTATATTAACTGTTTTACTAGTATCGTTTGCAGCAGCAGTTTCACTTCCCTGCTGGTAGGTAACAGTTACACTCTTTATTTCTTTTACTCCGGCTTCAGCAGCTTTTGTATGATGAATTTGTGCTAATGTAGGAGCAATTACCAATGAAACGATTGACATTAACTTGATCAAAATGTTCATTGAAGGACCAGAAGTATCTTTGAATGGGTCGCCCACTGTATCACCTGTTACCGATGCTTTATGGGGCTCAGATTTTTTGTAATACATTTCTCCATTAATTTCAACACCTTTTTCAAAACTCTTCTTGGCATTATCCCATGCACCACCGGCATTGTTCTGGAACATACCCATCAATACACCACTCACCGTAGCACCAGCTAAGAAACCACCCAATGCTTCAGGGCCGAGTGTAAAACCAATGATTATTGGAGAAAGAATTGTTATAGCACCGGGTAACATCATTTTTTTAATAGAGGCATCGGTTGAAATGGCAACACACTTATCGTATTCTGGTTTGCCTGTTCCTTCCATTATACCGGGGATGTTCTTAAACTGGCGGCGAACTTCTTCTACCATAGCCATAGCAGCTTGTCCAACTGCACGGATTGCCAGGGAAGAAAAGATGAAAGGAATCATTCCACCAACAAATAAAGATGCTAATACATCTGCTTTATAAATATTGATACCATCAATTTTTGCCACACCAACAAAGGCAGCAAACAATGCTAATGCTGTTAATGCAGCAGAAGCAATGGCGAAACCTTTACCGGTTGCAGCAGTTGTGTTACCAACTGCATCGAGTACGTCTGTTTTTTCACGAACTTCTTTTGGCAATTCACTCATTTCAGCAATACCACCAGCATTATCAGCAATAGGACCAAATGCATCAATCGCTAATTGCATAGCTGTTGTTGCCATCATACCAGCCGCCGCAATAGCCACACCGTATAATCCTGCACAGGCATAAGAACCATAAATACCACCTGCTAATACAAGGATAGGTAAGAAGGTTGATTCCATACCCACTGCCAAACCCCCAATAACATTGGTAGCATGACCGGTTGATGATTGACGGATGATACTTAGCACAGGACGTTTGCCCATTGCTGTATAATATTCAGTAATGATGCTCATTAAAGTTCCTACTACTAAACCAACGGCAATGGCACCCAACACCCCCCATTTAGTAAAATCATGTCCACGCAGTGTCATTGTTTCAGGAAGGATATAATATACTAATCCTACAGAAGCGATAGCAGTAAGAACAATTGAACCCCAGTTCCCCATGTTCAATGCTTTTTGCACCACATCCGTACTAATGGCAGCAGCTTCACTTATCTTAACAAACAATGTTCCTATGATGGAGAATAAAATTCCTGTGCCTGCAATCAGCATTGGTAATAAAATTGGAGCAAGGCCGCCAAAATTATCGGTTGAATGTGTTTCCTGTCCTAATACCATAGTGGCTAAAACAGTAGCAACATAAGATCCAAATAAATCAGCACCCATACCGGCAACATCACCTACATTATCCCCAACATTATCAGCAATAGTAGCAGGGTTGCGTGGGTCATCTTCAGGAATACCAGCTTCTACTTTACCCACTAAGTCTGCACCTACATCGGCAGCTTTTGTATAAATACCTCCGCCCACACGGGCAAAAAGGGCAATGGATTCAGCGCCTAATGAAAATCCTGTGAGTACTTCAATTGTTTTCAGCATCTCCTCACTGTCAACAATAGTGGCTCCAAAATATGTTTTTAATAATATGAACAAACTTCCTAAGCCAAGCACAGCCAAACCAGCTACACCTAAACCCATTACAGAGCCACCAGTAAAAGAAACATTTAATGCTTTACTTAAACTGGTACGGGCTGCATGAGCTGTTCTTACATTGGCTTTGGTAGCTACTTTCATTCCGATATAACCAGCCGTAGCGCTGAACACCGCACCTAAAATAAAAGCAATAGCGATAGTCCAGTCAGAATGAGGATTGCTGCGTGACATTAATACCAGCAGCAAAGCAACAATAACAACAAAATAGCCCAATATTTTCCATTCAGCTTTAAGGAATGCCATAGCGCCTTCAGCAATATAATTGCTGATTTCCTTCATGCGGTCGGTACCTGCATCCTGTTTAGATACCCAATTAAATTTAATAAGTGTGTAAAGAAGTCCGATAATACCCATTACCGGT
Organism: Sphingobacteriales bacterium; assembly: GCA_016200915.1. Lineage (GTDB taxonomy): Bacteria > Bacteroidota > Bacteroidia > Chitinophagales > Chitinophagaceae > AWTP1-9. The sequence continues at coordinate 38,965 of JACQDV010000011.1, read as the reverse complement.
ACCAGGTAGATCAATTTCTCCATATACAGTTATTATAAGCTGTTGATTTTAAGGTCGGCAAAGATAGGGGGAAAGCATTAAAAAAGAAGCAGTGGGGAGAATTTGGGAATTGGGGGCTTTAGGAGGAAAAATTTTGGGGATTGGAAGATAGAATGTGGCTTAATTGGCACAGAAAAAATGAACAAATCGTCAGATTAAAAAAAATATTGATTGAATATTCAAAACGTAGGTTAATCACAACCCATTTGATTTTCATCTTCATAAAAAAAGTATTTTCGTATTTAGACTGTCCCCGAAAACAGCAACCAACTATTCCAATTTATCCCGTAGCTATCTCGTTGCAGCACTGGTTTTGATACCGTGCAATTACGTTTCTTATGTAAAACTGTAAAACTGTAAAAGAGTTTAAACAGAAAAGGTCAAAAACTGTCCTGTTAAGTTTTTGCTGTTCGTCATAGCACAAGCAGCAGGACATTAAAGGCATGGATTTTTATTAACAGAAAAAAATTAAACAATGCAAGCAATCAACTCAATGGCATTAAAAAGACTAAGTTATTTACTAATAATAGCCATTACTGTATTTATTGTTTACGGATGTAATTCATCATCCGGAAACCAGGCAGGATTTGAACAACCAACACCACAACTGCCGGTAATTACTGTGAGTAGTACGGCAGCTACTACTTACAAAGAATATGCTGCTTCACTACAGGGAAGTAAGGATATTGAGATTCGTCCGCAGGTGAACGGATATCTTGATAAGATATATGTGGATGAGGGAGATTATGTGAGAAAAGGGCAACCGTTGTTTCAAATTAATGACCGTCCTTATGCGGAGCAACTGAATAATGCAAAGGCAACATTAGCAGCAGCAAAAGCCAATCAAACCAATGCACAAATCAATGTAGCAAAGATTACCCCGCTGGTACAAAATAATGTAGTGTCTGATGTGCAGCTGAAAACGGCACAAGCTGCTTATGATGCAGCAACCGCTAACGTTGCACAGGCAGAAGCCATGGTGCAAAATGCAGCTGATTGTGTGTTTACTGATTGTAATCTAAGTAATGTGATGCCGGGCAAAACAGTATTCATGGATATTTATTTTAAAGATTGCAAAATGTTAGGCTTACATTTTGAGCATTGCAGTGAATTTGGATTGAGTTTTCGATTTGAAAATTGTGTATTGAATCATTCTTCTTTTTATAGTATAAAGATCAAGTAAACAGTATTTAAAAATTGTGAATTGAAAGAAGTTGATTTTGCAGAAGCAGATGCCGGTGCGGTTGTATTTGATAATAGTAATCTGGAGGGTTCCGTGTTTGATAATACATTTTTAGAAAAAGCGAATTTCAGCACTGCCTTTAATTATGCACTTGACCCGGCTGCCAATAAAATAAAGAAAGCAAAGTTTTCAACCCCGGGATTATATGGACTTCTGTGTAAATATGATATTGAAATAAGCAGGTGATATGGTGAGGTTTTCAAAAATTTTGACCACAAATTTTTTTAAAAGCTTCGCTGAGATTATCAGTTATATCTCCGGCAATCATCGCTTCCATAGAAAGTTTTATAGCAGCAAAATCACCCGCCAGCCCATGTAAATAAACTCCGAGGATACAGGTTTCTAAGGGAGTATAACCCTGAGCTAAAAGCCCAACTAAAATACCGGTAAGTACATCACCGCTTCCTGCGGTGGCCATACCTGCATTACCAGTGCTGTTGAAATAACCTTTACCATCAGGACAGGCGATAAAGCTATAATGACCTTTAAGGATGATGAAACAATTAAATTGTGTCGCTTTTACCAGTGCTGATTCTAATCTTTCAAAATCATTAGATGATTTGCCAAATAGTTTTTCAAACTCTTTGAGATGAGGAGTAAGTATAGAATGGGATGGAAGTTTACTAAGCAATTGCTGATTGACTGAAAGTATATTCAATGCATCAGCATCAACAACGATTGGTTTTTGAGTGGAAGAAAAAACTTTTTCTAACACTGCAATGGTTGAAGGTTGTAGCCCAATACCAGGACCAATTCCGATGGCTTCATGATGAGCAACAGGCTCAAAGGTTTCTAAATGATCATCGGTGCCACTTATTTTACTCATTGCTTCAGGAACAGCTATCTGCATGATTTCATATCCACATTCAGGAATGTAACAAGTTAATTTGCCAGCACCACTACGCATGCAGGCAGCGGCGCTTAATTCAGCGGCACCCATAAACCCAATACTTCCTGTTATTAGTGCGGCATGCCCATAAGTTCCTTTATGTGAAAATTTTTTCCTTGGCCGGTAAATACTTTTTACTAAATCTTCCTTTACTAATTCAAACAGGCTTGTTTCTCTTTGATAATATTGGTTATGCAATCCGATATTCAGCACATGAACAGCACCAACTTTATCTTCATTTTCGGGCAGTAAAAAAGAAAGTTTGTATTGCTGAAAACTAAGTGTATGATTTGCCTCTACAGTAATTTCATCTTTACAACTTTTATCAGCAAACATCCCTGATGGGATATCAATTGCAATAACTGTTGCACCAGATTGATTGATATAAGCTGCTAATTCGGCAGTAAAATTATCTAATGGCTTATTTAGTCCTGTTCCCAATATGGCATCAATTATAATGTCATCTTTTTTAATTACCGGGAAATATTCAGCCGACTGAATAAAATGTATATTGGTGGTTAACTCATGCAGCCGTTGTAAATTAATTTGAAAATCATCAGTGCCTTTGTGCCCAAATTCTAAAATATAAACGGAAACATCTTTGCCGGCATTCAACAACATTCTTGCAATAGCTAATCCATCGCCGCCATTATTTCCTTTGCCACAAAATATTTTAAAATGTTTATCAGGAAAATGAAGTGTGATCCATTCATAACAACACGCCGCTGCTCTTTCCATGAGGTGAATAGAAGAGACTGGTTCGTGTGCAATTGTATAAGCATCCCAATTACGAATTTGTTCAGCAGAAAAGATTTTCATAATATAAAAGTAAAAAAGCCGTCTCATATTTGTTATGAGATGGCTCAGCTAATTATTTGACCGTGGTTTTATTTTGCTGAAGTAATACTTCCCAATGAGAACCGGACAGATACGCCAATGGTAGCCGCTCTGAATGCAACATCTTTTACCAAATTAAGTTCAGGTTTCCAGTCGATAGAAACATTTAATGGCAGGTTACCGCTAAACTGGTAGTCCATTCCTAATATGCCAGTGGCGCCTAAATTATTTTCTTTACCAAAACCAACATAAGCACCGGCGCCGTAATACCAGCTTAACCCTTCGGGATTGCCTAAGGGAGTTTTCTTTTCAAATAATGCGCCTAATGCAATATCATCTTTCAAATCTAAAATTCCTTCAATGGCTGTGCTGTTAGTAAAATTGTACCTGTAAGTAAAACCGGTTGATAATACCTGGTCAACACTTCCAATGCGAACGCCTAACTGGTGACGGTAATCCTGCGCATTTGTTTTTTGAGTGATAGAAATAATAATAATGATGGATAGTAATGCGATTAACTTTTTCATGGTTGTACTTATTTACTTTAGAGGCAAACGAATATGGTGCCAGTTTATTTTTTCAATTATGGATAGTGCTGTTATAGTTTTGTAAAAAATCGGAGCCATAAAAATCCAATGAGCATTGCCAGTAATGAAGCAGCTAACACGGCGATTTTTGAAATATCCTGCCAGGCAGTATCATCAAAAGCAAGCATTGATATGAAGATGGACATAGTAAATCCTATTCCTGCTAATAATCCAACACCCAATAATTTTTTCCAATTGGTTTTAGATGGTAATTGAGCAATATTTAATTTGACTGCAAGGAAACAAATCAGCGTTATACCAAGTGGCTTGCCAATTAATAAACCGGCGATGATGCCCATGCTTAATTTGGATGAAATGGCAGAGCTAATGTCTGCCGGTAAAATTATTGCAGTGTTGGCCAATGCAAATAAAGGCAGAATTAAAAAGTTTACTGCATCATGAAACTTGTGTTCTAATGAAGGAAGTTTATTTAATGGAATCGCAAAGGCAAATAATACACCGGCGATGGTAGCATGAATGCCTGAATTAAATACACAAAACCATAATGCTAAACCCAATAAATAATTCCACCAGCCAAATTTTACTTTGAACTTATTAAGGAGCAACAATATGATCAATACTATTGCAGCAGCCAGCAGATAATACCATTGTAATGTTGCAGAATAAAAAACAGCAATGGTTACAATTGCCCCAAGATCATCAATGATGGCAAGTGCTGTAAAAAAAACTTTTAGTCCCAACGGCACTCTTTTGCCCAATAAAGAAGCAACACCTAATGAAAAGGCAATGTCGGTTGCCATGGGTATTCCCCAGCCATGACTGTAATCTGTTTTACTATTGAAAAAGATGAAGATCAAAGCCGGTACGATCATTCCGCCTACTGCTGCTATTACTGGCAGTAATGATTTTTTTAATGAGGATAATTCACCACTGATCATTTCTCTTTTAATTTCCATTCCTGCTAAAAAGAAAAAGATGCTCATTAAGCCATCGTTGATCCAGTGAAGAATGGAATGCGGTAAGTAATTGTTATGCGAAATGGAAGTATTCCAAAACTGCAGATAAGCTGCTGATGTACCTGAGTTGGCAATGAGTAATGATAAGAAGGTACAGAGCAACAGGATGATGCCAATTGCCCGGCTATCATGTATAAACTCCAGGAAAGGAGAGAGGAATGTTTTGCGAAATAAGCTGCTCCATTTCATTGGGATAAAAATAACTAAACTGTTTTATTAAGCAGTTTATTGAAACAATTCAAATTTTGTTTTAGGTCTGCGGTTATCCCACCATTTGAATTCCGGGAACTTACTAAAATCACTCTTATTTTCCCGCATGGGAACTGTTTTGCCCTTAACCTGGTTACGGAACACTACCCGTTTCAATTCTTTGTTAAGGAAGTACATATCAATCATGTCTGCACTCGTTCTGTTTACACCAATATAACTGCTGTCTTCATCCTGGGCAAAGTAAATACTCTCGGCATTTCCTTTTGCTTTTATATTATCAATATTGCCTTCTTTAAAAAAGCCATTAATAATTCTTCCCTTTAGTTGATTGTAATTTTCTTTTTCAATGCGGTTAATTGCCAACCCGTTTTCAAAAACATATAACCGTTCCGGTTTTCTCAATTTGGTGTATAAATACATCGTATCACCGGTGATCTGACTTTCTTTTGACCAAACTACGGGAGATTGAAATAACCTGAAAACAGAATCAACTGCTGAAAAGAACATACTGTCAGATACAGCCTGCATACTGTCTGAAAATATCCGTACATGATGAAATCCCATTACAAAACGCATGGTATCTGACCTCGCTTTAATACTATCCTGTTGTGCTTTGGTTAGTTCAGCAATTGGTTTAATATTGGCAGAATCTTTTGTTGCAGTATTTGTTTCTGTTACTTTTGAAATATCTTCTTTAGTTTCTTTCAAAGGTTTTTTCCCTTGCGGCCTGGGTTTATTATCAGGTTTTATATCTGTTGGTACTGTATCATGTACCGGAGGAAGCTGGATAGTATTGATAATACCTGAATCCTTTACATTGATCACACTATCTTTTATAGCTACGGTATCTTTCTGCTGGCGAAAAACTTTTTGTAAACTGTCTAAATCTCTTTGCAAACCTGAGAATAAGGTATCAGCTGCTACATAAATTGAATCGGCATCCTGCTTAATGATCATCACTGGTTTTTCTGTTGCTAATACACTTTTCTTATCCCTGTTACCATAAAGGTGATTTGAAATTAGTACCACACCCTGTGCAGTATCCTTATAAACAACATTTCCTTTTCCTTCAAACTGACCAGTTTTTTTCTCAAAGGCCAGCACATCACCGGTTATTGTTTGTGTGGAATCCTGTATGATGGATCTTTTACCAAAATTTCCCTGACCTGTTTTTAAATTATAATAGCCATCGCTGGTATAAATTCTTGTGGTACCATCATCAATGGTAGTGGGGGCGAGGAAGGTGGCAATCTGTGAATCGGTATTGTACAATAAAGTATCTGTTGCTAAACGGTATTCGGGATCAACCATGTTGACTTTCTTCTTAAAATAAACTTCCCTTGTATCAGCATAATAAAAACCTTCTTCGCTGGTTAAAATTGTTTTTCCGTTTACTACTTTACCACCATTTTTAAAAGACCCGATGTGAGCACCAACGTCATAATCCAGCGAGTCAGTAGTGAGCACACCTTTACCATCACTCAATTTTACATTTTTTCTTAATTGCGCCAGTTTGGTATTGCCAAAATATTTCAGGTATTGAGAATAAGTATGCACACTATCGGCATCATTAATATGAATGTTGCCAAATGCTTCTGCAATATTTGTTTTTTGATTCAGGGCCACACTGTCTGCATCAAACAAAGTATTACCCTGTCTCAGCTTAACATGACCAACTAATTTTTGAAACTCATGTAAGGAATCTACATATTGATATTCCAGTCTGTCGGAGTGAATAATATCAACCCGTTTAACTGTATCGGTGGGAATAGGTCGGGTAGGACCAGCTACCTGGGCAAATAAATTGTTCAGTAGGCAAATATAAACACTAAATAAAAACAGTTGCTTCATTATTACTGCTTCGGTTGTTGCTGGTTGGCACTATCTGATAATGGCGCAGTAAGTGGTGGTGATTTTTCTTTTCTTCCAAATACAGAAAAACTTACATATCGTTTGGGATGAGTTTTTAAATCATCTACCAGTGTATTAACACTGCGCAGGTTACTCATTAAACTATTATACAAATCTTTTTCATTGATAAGTTTACCCAATGATCCTTCACTGCTGTTTAGTTTGGATAATGTTGTTTTTAATTCACCTAATGATTTATTTAGATTGGCTATGGTTTCTTTTAATTGAGCCTGCGAAAGCTGGGCTGTTGTTTTTTGCAGGTTATCAATGATGCTGTCAAACTTTTCATTGTTCTTTGCAAGATTACCACTGAAAGATTCCAGGTTATTCATTGTATGTGCAACTGCTCCGGTTTGAGCATTCATCAAAGCCTGTAAATCTGCAGCTGTATAAGAAAGTCTTTCAGTAACCAGTTTTAAATTGGCAATAGTTGTTTGAAGATTACCTTTTGTATTGGGATCAAAGATGGTGTTTACATTTTCCAAAACACGACCTAACATGGCAGCCGCTTTTTTTATACTGTCAACCGCAGGGGCAGCAGAATTTGATAACTGGTCAAGCACACCGGGTTTGGTAATAGAGGTAATGGTATCACCACTTTTAATATAAGTGGTAGCATTACCTAAATTAATATCAAGTATAGAGGCAGCGGTAAAACTTGTTTGAATGTTTGCTGTGGAGTTAGACGGAATATTAATATCTTTTAGTAGGTTGATGGAAACTATAATCTTACGTACGTCTTTCGATTGCTCATAAATATCGTAAACGGTTCCTACTTTAAGTCCGTTAATCATTACAGGGTTAGATGCTTTGAGGCCACCTACATTATCAAATACTGCATAAATACGGTTACTCCTGCTTAATACAGATTTTCCTTTCAAAAAATTAAATCCCAGTATCAGCAGTGTTATGGCAATGGCCGTGAGGGCACCTACTTTTGTTTCATTGGAGACTTTCAATGGTTTCATGTTTGGTTATGGGCAAAAATAATAAATGTTTGCGCTATAAAGTGCCGCAAACATTTATGTGCTGTTAAATATTATTAAGATGAAAATCTTCTTAATGGCTTCCGTTTGGCTGTTCTGGAACAGATTTAGGGTTTTCCTGCGCTTCTTTATATTTTTTTACTGCATTGGTTACAGCTATGGCGATTTCCTGCTGACCCTTTTCGCTGTTCAGGTAATCTTCTTCGGGCCGGTGGGAGATATAACCAGTTTCAACCAGGATACTTGGCATTGCCGTTGCCTGCAATACCCAGATACCAACACGGCGTTGTTTTACACCACGGCTCACTCTTCCCGCAGTAGCAAATTCATCTTCAACATTAGTGGCTAGTTTGATGCTGTTGAAAAAGAATTTTTTTGTCCACAAAGCGGCTTGTGCCAAAAGCTCAGGGCTTTTAGTATCGGTTATCATGGTACTATCATCCTGCTCATTCATAAAGTTGTCACCATTTTCTGTGATAAATTCTGTTTTATCATCTGTTTTACGTGAGTCAAACACATAAGTTTCCGTACCGTTGGCTGGGTTGGGATAGTAATAGGTTCTGTAAGTAGGAACAGTACGGGTTTTCCTGATCTTCTTTTTCTTTTTTCCCTTACCACTATACACATAATAGGTTTCTTTGTGATGACCGATTATTTTTACTTCCCGCAGAGGCGGGGCAGAGTTAACATGTATGGAAATAAAAAGATCACCATTGTTTTGATTAGCGAAAACAGCCCGGTCTTTTAATTGTACATAATCATCAGTAGGTCTTGTTTCAAATACCTTAACGTCAGGTAACTCCTTATTAATCTCAGCCACTAATTTCTTGGCAACTCCCAGCGTTATATCATCTTCAAAAGAATATTTACCTCTTGCACCATCCGGCCCATCACCACCATGCCGGCCGTGACCATGACCCGCATCCACAATAATGGTTTTGATTTTTTTATTTTTAAATGGCGAAGGTTTTTCTGCAGGGGAATTCCTGAATGATGTAAACAGGGCACCAAGAAAAATGATTAACGGAATTAATAAAAAAAAACGTTTTAGCATTGGCTGAATACTTTTTGGGTTAGTAACCTTTAATCTTCACATAACGTTAAATGGTAATCACTTATTTTTGCTGCTATAGCTTATGATTATCAACTGCAAATCTACTTATAAATATCTTTTAAGCGGAATTTCCCTTGTGATCTTGCTGGTTATGATGCAACAATCATCCAATGCAGCAGAGAAAAATCATAAATTTTACATCTCATTAACACAAAAAGATACTGCAGCGCCTGCTTTGGCTAATAAAATACGACGTGATACAACCATAAAAGATACCACTGTAAAAAAAGATACATTAAATCCGGCCGGTAAAGATTCAACCATTAAAGTAATAGACACATTTGATGTGAAACTTTCTAAAGATTCTTTAGAAGGCCCGATAGAATATTCAGCCACTGATTCGATGGTGCTGGATATACCAGGCAAGAAATTGTATTTATATAATGAAGCCACTATTAAATACAAGGATATTGATTTAAAAGCCGGCAAGGCAGAATTGGATCAGCAATCGCAGGTATTAACGGCAACTTTTTTAAAAGATACATCTGGCAAAAAACTTGGAAGACCTGTTTTTGTTCAGGGTGAAAACAACCTCACCAGCGATACCATTATTTATAATTCAAAAACGCAAAAAGGCTTAACTATTGGTTCCAATTCGGTACAAGGTGAGTTATATGTGCATAGTGAAAAGTCAAAAAAAGTATCTAAAGATGTTTTTTATGCAAAGAATAATGTGTTCACCACCTGTAATTACGATGAACCGCATTTTGCATTCAGGGCTAAGAAGGTAAAATTTATTTCAAAGAAATTAGCGGTGAGTGGTTTTACACGGCCTGAGTTTGAAGGTGTTCCTCTTCCTATAGGGTTACCATGGGGAATATATCCATTAACACAGGGAAGACATAGCGGACTGCTGCCGCCCCAGTTTACCGTTAATGAACAGTTTGGTTTGGGTTTAGAAGGCCTGGGATATTACAAAGTGCTTAATGATAATGTTGACTTTACTGTAAGAAGCGATATTTATTCGTATGGTGGCTGGCGGTTGTATTTAACACCATCATACCGCAAACGCTATCGTTATAATGGTGGTATTAACTTAAATATTGTTAATACAAAGATTGCTTTCAAAGGCGACCCTGATTACACAAATCAAAAGAACTTTAGTTTTAGCTGGTTTCATAATGTGGATAGCAAAGCAAGGCCGGGTACAACCTTTAGTGCGAATGTGAATTTTGCCACCAGTAAGTATAACCAGTATATAGCCAGTAACCCATTTCAGGCTTTTAATAACTCAATGAACTCTTCCATTTCTTATTCAAAACGCTGGGAAGGGAAACCTTTTTTTCTAACGGTAACAGCTAATCACAGTCAAAATACCAATACCAAATTAGTAAGTGTGTCTCTGCCCGATATTGGTTTTACAATGAGTACTATTTATCCGTTTCAACCAAAAGAATATGCAGGCGCCAAGAAATGGTATTATAGTTTAGGATTTGGTTACAATGGAAGTTTCCGCTCACAGGTAAACTTTTATGATACTGCTTTTAGTATGAGGCAGTTGATAGATACATTTCAATGGGGTGCCTCACACCAGTTTCCTATACAGCTTTCATTACCACCGGTGGGGCCTTTTCAAATATCGCCGAGTGTAAGTTTTGAACAAAAATGGTATGCACAGCAATTCATCCGAAATTGGAACGCTGTTACTGGAAAAGTTGATACTACCATCAACAAAGGGTTTTATACTTCTGAACAAATGAGTTTTGGTATAGGAATCAGTACTGCAATGTTTGGAAAAAAACAATTTGGCAAAAACTCAAAGATACAAGCAATACGGCATGTGATAAGACCCACGATTGGATTAAGCTACAAACCAGACCTGGCGGGAAAAGACTGGTATCAAACAAAGGTCACTAAAACCGGCGAGGCATTCCGCTTTTCAAAATATGATGGAAGTATTTTTGGTTCCTACAGTGAAGGGAAGTTTGGCGGAGTAAGTTTTGGTTTGGATAATAATTTGGAGATGAAAGTGAAGAATAAAAAAGATACCGGTGATAATGCAGTTAAGAAAGTGAGTTTGATTGACGGATTTGGTTTTACTACAGGCTATAACTTAATGGCAGACTCTTTTCAACTTTCTACTTTCAGCTTGTATGCCCGTAGTAATTTGTTTCAAAAAATAAATATTACTGCAGGGGCAACACTTGATCCATACGAACAGGACAGTACTGGTAGAAGAATAAATAAATATGTATGGAAAGATAAGCCGTCTATAGGCCGCTTTATTGGGGGAAATATAGCGGTGTCCACTTCATTTAAATCAAAAGCCAAAGACGCCAATAAGGAAAAGCAAAACCAGGAAGCAACTAAACAATTTAATGATACACGTGGAGCACAATCCTTAGATGAACAATACCGGGAGTTGGAAATGGTACGCAGTAACCCCGCTGAGTTTGCTGATTTTAATATTCCCTGGAGTTTAAATCTGTCTTACTCCCTTAGCTTGTCAAGAACGTTCAAGTCAGACTATTCAGGTTATACAACAAACCTAAATCAATCCATGACGTTTAATGGGGACTTTAATTTAACTACTAAATGGAAAGTTGGTTTAAATGGTGTGTACGATATTTTGGGAAGTAAGATGCAGTTTCTCACCGGTTTTATTTCGAGGGATCTGCACTGCTGGCAAATGTCAATTAATGTAACACCAATTGGTTACAACCGGTCTTTCAGTATTACTATCAATCCTAAATCGGGTATTCTCCGGGATTTAAGGATTAACAGAAGCAGATATTTTTATGGACAATAGTAATTATAGTTCGTTTTTGGAATTATAATAATCCCACATCAGCTTAAATACTTTATCTTTTAATTCAGCCGAAGTTAAATTATCCGGTTCAACTGCCGGAAGAAAATGCAATTCTAATTTTACAGGCAAGAAATAAAATGTTTTATTAATGGGCATTGCTTTTCTGGTTCCAAAGATTACTGCTGGTATAACAGCTTTCTTTGAATCAACTGCCAGCCGAAAACCACCTTCATGAAAATCTTTTAATGGATTATTGGTTCTGTTTCTTGTTCCTTCAGGATAGATGCACATATGCAAACCGTTCTTCAATACTTCCTTCATCCTGTCTAAACTCTTTTTCCGGCTATCAGGATCTTTGCGATCTACCAATACTGATCCTCTTGAATAGTACCATCCAAATAAAGGTATTTTGGCAAAGCTTGCTTTGGCAATTGTTTTATTCGCTCCCTGAGTATAAGGAGCAGAAAGGGGTACATCGAGTAATGCATTATGATTAAAGGTGACAATATAATTTTCTCCCTGCTTAAAATTTTCTTTGCCTTTTATTTTTACCGGGCAACCTACCAGCGGTAACCAGATATTCATCCACATCCTGGAAAGTTTATTGAACCATATCATTCCTTTTGGTTCTCCAACCAATGAAGTCATTAATGAAGGTATAAGGAAGATTAGAAAGGTAATGATGAATATGATGATTGCCCATATTGCAAATACCCTGGCAAATATGTCTTTTAAAATTTTCATGGATCGTTTAGTTAAACTGCAATATACTGCTGATTAAATTTTCCAGTCAACAGGACTTAATCCTTCTTTAACCAGGAATTCATTTGTTTTGGAAAAATGTTTACAACCGAAGAAGCCTTTATCGGCAGAAAAAGGAGAGGGATGTGCTGCTTTCAACACATGATGTTTTGTTTCATCAATCAGTATTTGTTTTTCCTGCGCAAACTTGCCCCATAATAAAAACACAACTCCTTTTTTATCGTCCGAAATTTTTTTAATAACAGCATCTGTAAACTCAGCCCAACCAATTTTTGAATGACTCATTGGTTCGTTAACTCTAACAGTTAGCGAAGCGTTTAAGAGGAACACACCCTGGTCAGCCCATTTAGTGAGATTGCCGGTTTTTGCATTCATTCCTATACCAATATCGCTCTGTATTTCTTTATAAATATTAATTAAAGAGGGTGGAGGCGCTACACCATCCTGAACAGAGAAACAAAGTCCGTGTGCTTGCCCCGGGCCATGATATGGATCTTGGCCAAGCATTACTACTTTTACTTTATCAAACGGTGTATGGTTAAAAGCATTAAAGATCATGCTGCCTGGCGGATAAATAGTTTTGCCCGCCATTCTTTCTGTTTTTAAAAAAGTAACGATCTGCTGAAAATAGGGTTTGGTAAATTCATTTTTCAATTCCTCTTTCCAGCTTGGTTCTATCTTTACATCCATCGTTATACTTTTTTATAAAAATACAAAAGCCCCGCATATTGCAGGGCTTTGGGTGATCCCGACACGATTCGAACGTGTGACCCACAGCTTAGAAGGCTGTTGCTCTATCCAACTGAGCTACGGGACCAATTATTTAATAATCTTTTTCCTTTTCAAATCCCACAGCTTAGAAGACTTCCCGCATCTATGCGGGATGAGCTACGGGACCATTTGGGCTGCAAATATAATGGTAAATCACAAAATAATACTACTGGTAAAAGGCAGGTTTTCCAGTTTGAAAGTATTTCCTTTTCTTTGTGTTCTCTTATTTTTTGAATATGAAAGTTTAATTACGCTTAAGAAGTTTTGCAGGGACCAGGTGGTCCTGCTCATTTATTCCCGCCAGTCTTAAGCATTTTATCAATCATCACTGTTCATTTCAGTTGCAGAGCGGACATTTTATTTTCTTTTTAAAAATTAATTTTATCAAATGACGAGTTCAACCAGCACAACACATAAACTTTCTTTATTTAAACTATTTAAGCAGGCAATTAAAGGTGAAGTAAAAGATTTTACTACCGGCAGTATTGATAAAGCGATATTTCTATTAGCAGTTCCTATGGTAATGGAAATGGCATTGGAATCTTTATTTGCAATAGTTGATATATACTTCGTTAATAAAGTTGGGCCACATGCAGTGGCAACGGTTATTCTTACGGAATCAGTTTTGACCATTCTCTATTCTGTTGCCTGGGGATTATCCATGGGTGTAACAGCCATGATTGCCCGGAGAGCAGGAGAAAAGAATTTTGAAGCAGCCGGTGAAATTGCCTCGCAGGCTATATTGATCTGTTTAGGTTTTTCTGTTATCATCAGTATAATTGGAATAGGATTTCCTAAAGAATTATTAGGATTTATGGGAGCTCAAAAAGAAGCAATCGAAACAGGTTATCACTTCCCGCAAATTATGTTAGGAACTAACATTGTGATCATGCTTTTATTTGTGAATAATGCGGTGTTCCGTGGAGCAGGCGATGCTGCTGTAGCGATGAGAGCTTTGTGGATTGCCAATATCATCAATATAATTCTCGATCCGTTGTTTATACTTGGTATTGGACCATTTCCAAAACTGGGTGTAAATGGTGCTGGTGTAGCTACCAGTATTGGCAGAGGTATAGGGGTGATATACCAGTTATATTTTTTATTTAAAGGCAATGGATTGGTAAGAGTTTATGCCAAACATTTTAAAGCCAACTGGGATATTATAAAACAACTGTTTAAAATATCAGCAGGAGGGATGGGGCAATTTATTATTGGTTCCTGCAGCTGGATATTTTTAAATAAGATCATTGCTGAATCGGGCGACAGCAGAATTGTAGACGGCTACGGTACGGCTATACGCATTTGCATTTTTACTTTGTTACCGGCATGGGGAATGGCTAATGCTGCGGCAACATTAGTGGGACAAAATTTAGGAGCGGCATTACCGGAAAGAGCAGAAAAATCGATTTGGCGTACCGCATTCATCACTTCGTTGTTTTTTGTATTAGTTGGGATCATATTTTTTCTCATTGGAGAAAATCTTATGCGTTTCTTTACAAGTGATACATTAGTAGTAAGCACCGGTAAAGAATGTTTACGTTTTTTATCAGTCGGCTATTTATTCTTTGCCTATGGAATGGTAATTTCCCAGGCATTTAACGGGGCAGGCGATACAATGACTCCAACTATATTGAACTTGTTTATTTTTTGGGGAATACAAATTCCGGTAGCATATCTGCTGGCTAAGTATTGGCATCGGGGACCATCGGGTGTTTATATTGCAATAAGTTTTGCTGAATCTGTTCTTGCTGTTGTAGCGATTCTTTTATTTAAACGGGGTAAATGGAAAAAAATTAAAGTATAGATTAGGTAATTAAAGATGGAAAGAGCGATTCTTTTTTTAAGTTTAATAAATTTCCGTTTGCTTACCGGTATATAAATGCATTGATTTTCAAGGATAGAATTTTTCTTTCGACGAAAATTCGACGAAAAGCTTGCATAGTCAAAATCTGCATTATATTTTTGTTGTGTAATTAATTCGTACCTATTTAATGAGAACTAACAGGAAATAAACTCTCCCTCGTTATTTATTCTCCTTTAATAAGTCGGGTTCAATTAATAACTCAAACGGGTAAAATTCACATTTACACGTAGGGTTTTTACTTCCAATCCTTCGAAATTCTCCGTAATAATCTCCTTGTAAGAAGAACTTAGTATTCTGTATCCCTTGAAATGTCCGGGGCTAAATAGCCTGACATCCAAATTCTGTGTAGATCGTTTTTCATCACCAACAAAAAGTACCCAAATGAAAACGAATTTAACACAACGAAAGTTTTATATTATTTATGCACTGTTAGTGTTATCTATTTTCTTAAGCAGAAAAGCTTTTGCACAACCTGATTTATCTTTCAAAAACGGAACGTTAACTACCGCTGCTACTACTGATAAAAAGGAAGGAGCAATTTACAAATTTAAAAATGTAATGGTGGGTGTTGATGCAACTGTTAAATACTCTAAAATTTCTTCTGGCATAAGTGTAGTAATAGTTGATGATGTATCTGGTTATGATGAAGCAATTCAACCTACGCTTCGTATAGACCCTAAAACTGATGGTTATCTTGAAATGAAAGTCGATCTTTTTGTGACAGGAACTAATATACCTTTTATAATGCCTGCATTATCTGCAACTGCTATAGATATTGATGGCATCGCTAATAATGACGGACAAGGTAATCCTTTATATGAGTGGGATGCAATGGATTTAGGTAAAAATGCATTAAACCTTTCAACCCTTAATGGAAATCAAATAGCTGTTACAACTTCGGGTTCGTGGATTACAGCTACAAATACAGGCGCTGTTGATTATCCAGGACGGGATACCAGTGCTAAAACAGTAATGTATACTGTTACCAATACCCTGGTTTCGAGTTTCTCTATCAGAACAGGAGTAAATAATAAATCTAATAAGCAAACTGACAGACAGGCAAGTATTTACTTTAAAAAGTTCAATTATTCGGCAGCAGGTTCTTTGCCTATCGTTTTAAGCTATTTCAATGCATATGCTGAAAATAATTCTAAAGTGAACCTGAACTGGGTAACAGAAATGGAGCTGAATAATGAGTATTATACAATTGAAAGAAGCCAGGACGGTAAAAACTTTACAGCTATCGGTATGATATTAGGTTCAATGAACTCTTCTATTCGCAAGACTTATGAATATAAAGACAATTTAAAAGGTGTGGATGTTTCAAAAACGATCTACTACCGTGTAAAGCAATCAGACGTTGATGGTAAAAGCACTTACAGCCCGATTCGTTCAGTTAAACTTTCTCAGAAACAAAACATGATCCAGGTGAACCCTAATCCTTTTGTTGACAACATTACGGTAAAGTATATGTCAGAAGTTAGTGGAACGATGAATATCAGAGTGGTTAATATGAATGGTCAGATGGTGGTTAACAAAGCAAGCAGTGTTAGTAAAGGTTTTAACAGTGTAGCTATTAATAACCTGGGTTCATTGCCAAAAGGAATGTATGTAGTAGCTGTAACAATCAATGGTGAAGTTGCTGAACAAACAAAGCTGATGAAAAATTAATGACCGTTGCTAACTTTAAAAACACCTTTTATAATTTAAACGAAAGCATTTTATACACCCATTTAAACAACAAAAATGAGCCTGGAACAATTAAAAAAACTATTAGATGTGATAATAAAGAAGCCCGTTCCTGTTGCAGTTTTTCAAATAAAAAAGAGGGAATTATTATGAAAAGAAAAAACGATTTTATAAATTAGCACTCTGAATAACACGGCCTTATTGAAAAGATTTCCTCAGTAAATCTCTCTCAATAAGCACTCCTTAAAGACCTTCTTCTATCCTTTGTAAATTCCCCTGTTAACATCTCCTTGTAGTAAAAACCAGCATGTTGCCTGCTTTTAATATGGCAGGGTTTAAGAATTTTTTTTTATAGGATTTTGATAACGTACCAAATGAAAATAATGATAGTAACAATTATTGTGATTGCACTATTGCTGCTCAGCTTTTCATCTTTCGCATTCCGAATGCTGACGCCAGCCACAACCGGAGATTCAATTTTACCTAAACTTAAATTCATTTCAGTAAGACCTGCAGCAGGTAAAAATATAATTGCCTGGGAAGCAGATCAGGATTTACCTACTGTTTATTATGAAGTGCAAAGAAGTGCTGACAGTATTGACTTTAAAACGATCGCCACAGTGCTTGGTCCAAAACCCACTACTAACCAGCATTACTATTTTGAGTTTGGCGATAACCCACTTAAGCAAAGAAAAAAAATGTATTACCGGATAAAGCAAATTAATGCTGCCGGTGAAGTTTATTATACTGGAATTATCAGATCCGTGAATCCGGATTAAAACAGATTTAAGGCTTTTTGTTGGTTCTCTTATAGGTATAAGCCGTCCCTATTCTTAGGGATGGCATTTTTAAAACTTATTTTGATTTTTTTGTATAAGAGACCAGTCATACTCTTCATTATCCTTCGAAGTAAACATTTATAATCTCCTGTAAGAAAAACGCTAATGATCTTTTGATCGTAATGTATAAAACAAATACAGAGGGTTAAAAATATTTTCAAAAATTAAAGTGCCGCATATGAAAATGAATTTTACAAAGCGCAAGTTCTATATTATTTATGTACTGCTGGTAATATCTATTTTTTTAAGCAGAAAATCTTTTGCAAATAATACAGCAATTAATCTCTCTGCTGCTGTACTATCAGAAAACATAAAATAGCAAACAGCATAAAATTGTAAATACTTCTAAAAATATTTCAAGTTTTTTTGTTGGTTCTCTTATAGGTATAAGCCGTCCCTATTCTTAGGGATGGCATTTTTTTATCCATAATGTAAGAAGGCAAATCAGCTATTCATCTTTTCTTCCAGCTCCATCACTTTTTCAAAGAGAGACTCGTAGTCTTTATTTATCGTAATCAACTCATTGCTGATTTTTTTGTATGCTGTTTCAGCAGCGAGGAATTTATTTTTATCAGAATAGGTTTCAGGAGAGCTTAAAGAAGCTTCCAGTTTATTTTTTTCTTCAGTGAGCTTTGTTAATTTTTCTTCAGCCTGCTGCAATAAACGTTGCTGCTTTTGTAATTCTTTCTTCAGCTCTTTATTAATAACTAGCTTGTTACTGGTTACTGGTTGTTGGTTACTCGTTACCGGTTTTTCAGTGATAACCTCTTGCTCTTTCTTATTATCCACTTTCAACTTTCCATTATCAACTGTAACTTGTTCCTGTTTCGCTTTCATTCTTTCTTTCCACTCCACATATTCATCATAAGGGCCAACAAATTCTTTCAACTGATAATCTTCGATCTCCCATATCTTGTTAGCAACTTTGCTGATGAAATAACGATCGTGACTCACCAGCACCAAACTGCCTGCATATTTATTCAACGCTTCAATCAATAATTCAACTGAAAGAATATCAAGGTGGTTGGTAGGTTCATCCAGTATTAAGAAGTTTGCTTTGCTTATAATAGTTTTAGCTAACGCAACTCTTGCTTTCTCACCACCACTCAGCACTTTGATCTTCTTTTCTACAGTATCACCACTAAACAAAAAACAACCCAGCAGGTTTCTTAATTCTTGTTCAGTTTTCTTACTGCCGCATTGCTTCATCTCATCCAGAATGGTATTGTTTACATTCAACGCTTCCAACTGGTGCTGGGCATAAAAACTTTCCTGAACATTATGTCCCCATTTACGATCACCACTAAATTGCTCTGCACCGGCAATAATTCTTAGGAAGGTAGATTTACCTTTTCCATTAGCACCAATCAATGCAATCTTATCGCCACGATTTATTTCGGCATCAGTATGTTCAACAATTTTTATCTGCCCAAAACTTTTACTAATATCTTTTAATGTACAAATGATCTTACCCGGTATAACATCCACCTGGAAGTTGATGTTGATCTCCGGTCTGTCTGCATGTGCTTCTTCAATTCTATCCAGTTTGTCCAATCGTTTCATCGCACTTTGAGCAGCTGCAGCTTTTGTGGCTTTGGCTCTAAAGCGTTCAATAAAACGTTCCTGCTGACGGATATATTCCTGCTGATTCTCATAAGCCCGTTGCTGTAAATCCATACGCAACTCTTTTTCCTTTTCATAAAAAGAATAGTTGCCACCATATATATGTAATTGCTGCTGGTACAGCTCAACAATTTTTGTAACCATTCTATCAAGGAAATAACGATCGTGTGATACAATGATCACCGAACCCTGGTAATGCTGCAAATATTTTTCTAACCATTCAATAGAAGGCAGATCAAGATGGTTAGTAGGTTCATCGAGTAGTAACAGATCTGGTTGTTGCAAAATCATCTTAGCCAGCAAAACCCGCATTCTCCACCCACCACTAAATTCTTTATAGGGTCTTTGCAAATCAGCATTGGCAAAACCCAATCCCTGTAACACTTCTTCTGTACGATGATGAATGGTGTATCCATCCAGTGTGTCTATTTCATGCAGCTTATCGGTGTAAAGCTGCAATAGTTTTTCATCATGATAATTTGTTTCTAATTCTTTTCCCAGCTCTTCCATTTCCTTTTCTAATTGTAATACTCTTGCAAAAGCACCCATTGCCACCTGCAGAATAGAATCGTTGGTATCAAAGCTCAATAAATCCTGATGCAGGTAACCAATGCTGGTATTTTTGCTGCGGATCACTTCGCCATTGCCGGGGCTATATTCACCAACCATCACTTTCAGCAAAGTGGATTTGCCGGAACCATTATAACCAATCAGCCCGATACGTTCACCGGGATAAATATGCCAGTTCGCTTCTTCCACAATGGGCCTTGCGCCAAACTCAAATGTCATATTTTGAAAACCTGCCAGCATTATTATTTATAGTTTGTGGTTTATGGTTTGTTGTTTGTGGTTATTCTATGATGGATTGATTGTTCGATTGTTTTTAAATCCTCCTTCAACAATCAAACAATCCAGCCATCAAACAATCATACTTCCGGCCTCCGACTTCTTTCTTTCCTAAAAATGTCCGCAAAAATAAGCGATTGTACAAAGTTGGTTTGTTTTAATTTTGCTGAAATTTTTTACAATGAATAAAAAGATGGTTATACCCGTACTGTTAATAGCCGTTATCGCTGCTGCCTGGTTTTTGTTTTTCAACAAAAAGAAAGAACCCGTAGTGGATGAAAAACTGGAAGCTATTAAAGTGAGCAAACACTCCGAAACATTTAATCAATCTATGCAAACAGTAATGACAGCTTATTTTGATATGACCAAAGGATTTGTGAACTGGGATACCGATGCTGTTGCTAAAACATCTGCTGTATTAAAAATAGCTTTAGATAGTTTGAAAATTGGGGAGATTCAGAAAGACACTGCCATTTACGAATCTGCTTTAGGTCCATTGGATAATATTAAAGTTGAAGTAACTGGTTTAATGGCGGATACTTCTCTTGCCAAGAAAAGAGAAGACTTTAATATGGTTTCTCAAAACCTGTACGATTTCTTACGCACCATCCGTTATGATGCTTCTAAATTATATTTCCAGGAATGCCCGATGGCTTTTGATGATGAGAAACCGGGTAACTGGCTGAGCACAGAAGTGGAATCCAATAATCCATATCTCGGAACAAAGCATCCTAAATACGGAAGTTCTATGCTTAGCTGTGGTGAACCGAAGGATACATTGAATTTTATTATTGCGGATAGCACTAAAAAATAAAAAAGTTCCCATGCGCCTTATCACGGGTATTTTAATCTTGCTGCTGACCTCATTTATTACCTCTGCACAAAACCGTTTTACAATAAGTGGCTTTGTAAAAGATTCTCTTACCGGCGAAACGTTGATAGGAGCTAATATTACCGTAAAAAACAAAACCAAGATCATTGCTTCCAATCAATACGGTTATTATTCCCTCACATTGGAAGAAGGAACCTATACTATTACCTGTTCCTTTATAGGATACAAAGCAAAAGAGTTTGATATTGATTTACGAGAAAATAAAACCTTCAATATTGAAATGAACAGCCGCACTGCTGTACAGGATGAAGTAGTGGTGATAAGCCGTAAAAGAACCAATAATGTTAAGACGGCGCAATTAGGCAAGGTTGATCTCAGTATTACGCAAATAAAAACAATACCTGCTTTTGCCGGTGAAATAGATCCATTAAAAACATTGCAACTGTTGCCGGGAGTTCGTAATGCAGGAGAGGGGAATGCTGGTTTCTATGTGCGTGGTGGTGGTGCTGATCAAAATCTGATTCTGTTGGATGATGCAGTGGTTTATAATACCGGTCACCTTTTTGGTTTCTTCTCGATTTTTAATGCAGATGCGCTAAAGAATACCACTCTCATTAAAGGAAGTATGCCAGCCAATTATGGCGGACGTTTATCCAGTGTTGTTGATATTGCTATGAAAGAAGGCAATGATAAAAAGTTTACGGTAGATGGCGGAATTGGTTTGGTTGCTTCAAGATTATCTATTCAAGGGCCGCTTAAAAAAGAAAAAGCATCATTTATTATTTCTGCCCGCCGTACTTATATTGACGCTTTAATAAAACCAGCCATCAAAAAAGACAATAAATTTTATGGAAGTGGTTATTATTTCTATGATCTCAATGCAAAAGTCAACTATAAGTTTTCTGAAAAAGACCGTTTGTACCTGAGTGGTTATTTTGGAAGAGATGTATTTGATTTTAAAAATGCTGAACGTTCATTCCGCACCCGCATCCCATGGGGAAATGCAACAGCAACGCTGAGATGGAATCATGTATTCAATCAAAAACTTTTTGCCAATACAACATTAGTGTGGAATGATTACCAGTTCACTTTTGATGGATCGCAAAGCCAGATTGATTTCAAATTGCAATCAGGTATAAGAGATGCCAATGCAAAAATTGATTTTGATTATTATCCCTATGCTAATCATCAAATCAAGTTTGGTGCATTATATACTTATCACACATTTATTCCTTCAACCGGCAGCGGTAAAAGTGGCGACCAGGAATTTAAACCCAACAATGCACTAAAGAAATATGCCAATGAAGCCGCAGTGTATGTACTGGATGATTGGGATGTGAGCAGCAAATTCAAAATTAATTATGGTGTTCGCTTAAGTTATTTTCAGCAAGTAGGCCCTTATACGATCTATACAAGAGATGATAATGGCAATAAATTAGACAGCACTGTTTATAAAAGAGGACAAAATGTAAAGATTTATGGTGGACTGGAACCAAGACTTACTTTCCGTTATTCATTCAACAATACAACTTCTATCAAAGCAGGAGTTGCCCGTAACTATCAATACATTCATTTAGTAAGCAATGCCGGTTCAACATTGCCTACTGATCTTTGGGTGCCTAGCACCTTCAGGGTTAAACCACAAATCAGCTGGCAATATGCTGTTGGGCTCTTTAAAAATTTTGAGAATAACACTTATGAAACTTCGGTTGAACTGTATTATAAACAAATGCAAAACCAGATTGAGTATAAGGAAGGTTATACTCCCAATACTTTAAAAGATGCCGAAGAAGATTTTGTATTTGGCAAAGGATGGAGTTATGGAAGTGAATTCTTTATCAATAAAACCAAAGGAAGATTAACGGGTTGGATCGGTTATACTTTATCATGGACATGGAGAAAATTTGCTGATCTCAACTATGGCAATAAATTCCCTGCCAAGTTTGACCGCCGACATGATATGAGTGTAGTAGCTATTTATCAGCTAAACAAAAAATGGAGACTCTCGGGCACATTTGTTTATGGAACAGGCAACGCTACCACTTTGCCTGAACGATTTTATTTTATTGATGGTGTGTTAACACAGGAAGTAGGAAAAATCAATTCTTATCGTTTGCCGGCTTATCATCGGATGGATTTGGCAGCTATATTAACTCCTCAACCAAAGAAAGTACGAAAAATAAAATCAGAATGGGTATTCAGCATTTACAATGCATATAGTCGTTTGAATCCATACTTTATTTATTACGATCAAACAGGCAGTGTAACACAGGGTAATTTAAAAGTAGAAGCAAGGCAGGTTTCATTATTCCCCATAATACCTGCAGTAACATGGAATTTTAAATTTTAGGATTCACTATCTTTAAATTCTAAATCTTTTATATGCTTAAAAAGTTAGTCCTTGTCTTTCAGCTGTTATCATTTGCTTTTTGGTTTTCATTATTGATAAGGTACAATGATAAAAGTTTCATTGAAACAACTCCCGGTAAAGCAGCTATTTTTTTCTTTTTGCTGTGTAATTTTTTGTTACTGGTTTTTATGGAGGATCATTTGAAGCATGGGGTCACAAAGAAAAACTGACAGCATCCTCCTAAAATTTGTTTCAGGTTCCTGAATAACAATAAATTTAAAAGTGTAATACCTCTTTTTAAACTTTATTCTGCAATTAAATCAGGTATAATGGCAAAGAAAGAATTACAGGCCCTGGTAGCCGAGCAAAAAATTCTAAATAAGATTTATGCTATCCGGAATGAAAGAGTGATGTTAGACCAGCACCTTGCAGAAATGTATGGTGTTGAAACAAAGCAGTTGAAAAGGCAGGTAAAACGTAATATAGGCAGGTTTCCAAAAGATTTTATGTTTGAGCTTACACCAAAAGAGTTTGAAAACTTGAGGAGCCAAATTGGCACCTCAAGTTGGGTGGCACAAGGTATATGCCAATGGCATTTACTGAACAGGGAGTGGCGATGTTATCAAGCATTTTAAACAGTAAAATAGCAATAGAAGTTAACATCAGAATTATACGGGTATTTACAAAAATGAGGGAGTATGCTCTTACACACAAAGAAATTTTACTGCAGCTATTCAAACTTGAAAGAGAAGTAAAAGGAAATAGCAAGGATATAGAAAACATTTTTGCCGTACTCAAAGAACTTATAGAAAAAGATGCAAAACCTGCTCCCAGAAATAAAATTGGCTTTAAACATTATGATTAAAAACAGGCTGCTTAATTTATCCTTTAAACTACTCCAGAGAAGTCTAATCTGATCTGATCTGATCGTCCCGGTCTGACCAGTACAAAACCATTCATCCATAATTTTTTTGTGGCAAAAGTTTAGCAACTTAATTTCCGTCTTATTCTAAAATTTTTATACGACATGAGAAAACTATTGCTGCCTGTGCTGGCACTTATCAGCATCAGTGTATCCGCCCAGGAAAAAGTGGATATAGAAACAATCAACAAAATCATAGCGGAAGAAAAAAACAATTCCAAAGTAATGGATATTGTCTATCATCTTACCGATGTTAGCGGACCGAGATTAACCAATAGTCCCGGCTGGTTCCGTGCGGCTAATTATGCAATCGATCAACTAAAGGGCTGGGGAGCAGACAATGCTCAATTGGAAGAATGGGGCAATTTTGGAAGAGGCTGGGAAGTAAAGAAAAGTTATATCGCTTTAACCGCTCCTTATTATAAACCCATTATTGCTTATCCTAAAACATGGACAAGAGGAACCAACGGTTTAGTAAATGCAGAACTTGTTTTAGTTACAGTAAAAGATTCAACTGAATTGGATAAGTATGCCGGCAAGCTGGCTGGCAAAATTGTGCTGATTAACAGAACAGATATCTATAAACAATCCTTTAAAGCAGATGCATCAAGATATACAGATGCAGAGCTGGATTCAATGGCTAATATCAAACCAGATACCAGCACCCGTCAAAATGATTCGCAGCGTTTTGCCCGTTTTATGGCTATGCAGCGTACAAACACACTGATAAAACAAATAGCAGAAAAAGAAGGAGCCATTGCAATGCTAACTACTGGTTTGTCATCCCATGATGGAACAGTGTTTGCTCAAAATCCTACTGGGTTAAGAACACCAAAAGAAGATGGTAACGGCGCCATGCTCGAAATGGCTGTGGCTTATGAAGATTTTATGACGCTGAGCCGTTTTGCTAAAGAAGGAATTGCTGCTAAAGTGGAATTAGATGTTCAATCGCAATTTACCGGTAACGAAACAAAAGCATATGATGTTATTGGTGAAATAAAAGGAACAGATCCCAAATTGAAAAATGAAATTGTAATGTTAGGCGCTCATCTTGACAGTTGGCATGCAGGAACAGGAGCTACTGATAATGCCGCAGGTAGTGCAGTAATGCTGGAAGTGATGCGCATCTTTAAAGCATTAAATCTTCATCCACGCCGTACCATTCGTATTGCATTATGGAGTGGGGAAGAACAGGGTTTGTTAGGTTCACGTGGTTATGTTACTAATCATTTTGGCGATAGAAAAACTATGGCGCTAAAACCTGAGCAGCAATTAGTTTCCGGTTATTTTAATATTGATAATGGTACTGGTAAAGTAAGAGGTGTTTATTTAGAAGGTAATGAAAAAGTAAAAAGCATTTTTGCTTACTGGCTCAAACCTTTTAATGAAATGGGAGCAAAAACATTAACGCTTGATAAAACAGGTGGAACAGATCATATTTCTTTTAATGATGTAGGTATTCCCGGTTTTCAGTTCATCCAGGATGAAATTGAATACGATACCCGTACGCACCATTCCAATATGGATGTATATGATCATTTAATTCCCGATGATATGAAACAAATAGCTACAGTAGTAGCAACATTTGTTTACAACACCGCTCAAAGAGATGAGAAATTGCCAAGAAAAGAATTGCCAAAACCTTCTGGCAGATAAAATAAAAAGCCCCGGTATAGACATATCGGGGCTTCAGTTAAGGAACTGATTAGTATGTTATTTATTGTCAATCACTTTCTCAAAGTAATAAACCGGCCTTGATAATACACTTGAAACAGGGATATATACCCCGTTACCATCTCTTTCATTATTAATAGCAGAAAAAACTTCTGTTACTACATCTGTGAGTCTCCACCCTTTACCGGCCATAAATAACAGGGCTTGTGTGGTATTTGCAAAGTAGTTATACATATTATCCGCTGGTATGGTATCTTTTCCAGCATCATAATATTTGTATTCACCATTGACGGCTTTCTTTGAGGATTCAAAAGACCGAAGCTGATAGATATCTTTTGCATCGGGATTGTTACTTTCTGCATTGATTTTAATAAAATTTTTCTGAAGCAAATAATCATACGATCCCTCCAGTCTTATTACCAAATATGTAAGCTTTTGATGTTGCTGAGAAAAGATTGCTGAACATGTAAATAATAAGTATAGTGTAAAAAAATGTTTCATAAACCAACCTGTTTAAAGTTTTATAATAATTACTAACTTAAAACTTCTTGTTACAGGAAAGAAATATTGGCGGACAAATCGGTGTTAAAAATAGAAGCCCCGGTATAGATATATCGGGACTTCGGTTAAGGAACTGATTAGTATATTAATTGCTATTAATGACTTTTTTTAAATAATAAATTGGCTTAGATGTGATAATTGGTACAAGCGTAAACTTACCTGTCGGGTCTCGTTCGTATGAATAGGAAGATGATATTTGCTGAGTAACAGATATTAACTCCCATCCTTTACCTGAAAGAAAAGACAAAGCCTCTGTACTATTTTGAAAATAATTGTAAAGTCTGACTGTGGGTATTGAATCTTTGGTATTATCATAAAAACTAAAACTGCTGTCTTTCCTTGAAACATCAAAAAATCGAAGACTGTATATGTCCTTTGCATAAAAGTTTCCATTTTCAGCATCAATCCTTACAAATTTCTTTTTAAACAGATTGTCTTCTGTTGACTCTTCCATTTTTAATAGCAGGTATGATGTTTTGCCATGCTGTGAAAAAGCGAGGTTAAAAGCACATAGGAAAAAAATGGATAAATTTATTTTCTTCATATTCCTGAAATTTTAATCTTATTCTCTTATTGCTTAAGGATAATAAATTTTGATTTTAATAACCCCTGATCAGTTGTTGCGACCAAGAGGTAAGTTCCATTAACGAGATTAGTATTAATGAAATTAGAATATCCATCAGCAAGGTTAACTTTCCCAAAATTATTTCTATAGACAATTCTACCTGAAATATCAACAATTTTTATGGATGTTAAATACGCTTTTTGCGGCTTCAGTAATAATTTCATATTACCACTATTTGGGTTGGGGCTTACAGCAATTCCCTTTTGCTCTAATACCTGAATAGTTTTTAAAGAATCCTTTACATGTTTCCTTAATTGCCTGTTAATATTATTATAAAGAGAACTTGCACAAAAATTATTTACAAATGCGGCACTTGCTGGCGGCAAAATAGTACTATCACAGGTTGCAAATGTTGGCGTAATAACCTGAACAGCGTCAGTAACTGTTTTCATCGGGTAAGTTAAAACCACAGCTATATTTTGTGTGGTGGAAGTAGCATTATTTCTCTTTAGATTTATTAAGAGTTTTAAATATACTGTATCATACTTTACAGACCAGTTATTATCACCAGGCACTTGACAAAATACTTTCAAATGTGGTTCTGTATGTTTAAATATCTGCCGGTCCAAACACTTCATATCGAAATAATCAGTTCTGAATTTATAAGTGCTGTCAATGGCATCTTTCCCTTTAAAAACAGAAAAATAAGTATTGATTTTTTTATTTACCATGTTAAGAGTGTCGGCAGTATTGGGCCATGCTTTAACCATTATGGCACCTTGCATATTTTGAACAGTTACTGCTGCTGCTGGGTTAAGCACATAATAAAACGAATCTGCATCAAATCTGATTGAATGTTCAGTAATTGGTGGC
Organism: Sphingobacteriales bacterium; assembly: GCA_016200915.1. GTDB lineage: Bacteria > Bacteroidota > Bacteroidia > Chitinophagales > Chitinophagaceae > AWTP1-9. The sequence goes on along the minus strand of JACQDV010000011.1, from coordinate 11,252 downwards.
GCATATGCTTTTCTTGCATCCTCACAGATCGTATATTTAATACCTTGAAACGCAACAGGTGTTTTAATTAAATTAAAAACTCCCATCACCTCATTATAGTAAGGATATGCATCTGGGTCTAATTGGGCATCTTTACTGCCTGGGTTGGTAAATATGATATCATGATATTGATTTGCAAGATTAATTGTTCCACTAAATTTAGCAGTCAGATTAACAGCTAATGGCATTAGCTGTACTAATTGCGGCCCTGTTGAAGATGATTTACCACCACCTATAAAAATATCAAGCAAGCCTACGGCTGATTTTAACCAGGGCACAGCCTTAAGGCCTGCCTGTAAAAAAGCGTTTGATTTTAATGCTTCGCCAAGTTTAGATATTGCTGAAGCCTTACCAAACGTATCCACTTTTGCAACTGTAGAACCAAATTCAGTTGTTTTAGTAACAAAATTATCTATTGCCCCATATGCAGTACTGACCTTGCCATTCACAAAATTTGAAACATCCTTCCAGCCAAACGAACCGGATTTTTGTATCTGTGCTTTACCTCCAACATCTTTTGTGTAAATATCCCCGATTATTCCTCCTTCAAGATTTATTGAGGAACTGGAAATTAAAACTGATTTGATTTGAAGTTTTGATTTATAAGTACAGGTACAGGGGTCGTACATCATTGGAAAATCTGCATAAAACCATTTGGTATCATCATTAATATATTTACTCCCTGCAGCAGATATTGTAGCAGAAAATTTTTTATCCAAGGCTGATATATTATTCCTGTTAAACTCTAACAAATCGGTTTTTACTTGTGTTAACGAATTAAATTCCAAAGTTATTTTTGCTGCATTATAATCTGCTCCACGGCACACCTTCAATAAAATTCTGAGTATTCCAGTATACTTATTATATAAAATTAAATACACATGGGGAACCGGGTCGGTAGTTGGTGTGTTTTGCTCTGTCAGTCCAAAACCTCTTCTTAATAATTCCCAACCATCTTCCCATTTCATATCCTTACTAACCCTTAGGTCTTCAAGGTTATCAATTTTATAAAAAGGTGATTCCATCAAACTCCCTCTCACACAGGTACTATTTATTGGTTGTACCTGGTAAACAGAATCCTGCCAGTTAAAAAAGGTATTTCTTTTTGTGGGCAATTGATTATTGATAGGGTTTAACGGGTTTGTGCTTATGGCATTATAACAGGGATATTGAGCTGTAATTGTTAAGCTGATAAAAATTAATAAACAAGATAAAGTCAGTTTTGATTTCATGATTAATAAGTTTAAAGTCGTTTTCCAATAAATTTTTTTCTCCCTTCAAAACTATTCCCCGAGTTAATAAATAACGTGTCGTGTGAAAGCCATCCATACCCTTCGTATTTGCTGTCATGCAGGTAAATATGAAAACACTTATACCCCATTTCTATTGGTACACCAGTTTTTAATTCAGGATATGCGTATGCTGAATTTAAGGTACTTGCATAACCATTGGGGTAATTACTGAACCAGTAAAAATTTTTACTCCCTGTCATAGTTACATCATATTTGGTACTGTCAAAATATTCCATCCTCACCGTAAAAATATCGTTGGGGCTATCTGTAAAATATCCCTTGTAGCGGCCAACAAGTGGGCTAATGGTTACATTAGGTTTTTCTACCTGCTCCACTATTGTAAAATTTTGAGAGGAAGAATAAATACCATTATCTCCGGGGAAACAGGTTGGGTTGGCTGTTTTCTTTCCGGTAAAATTTACAGGCAGTGTGCCCAAAGCCGTTATAAAACTTAAGTAGAAAGATGAATCGGTAAAAGTTCTTGGGTCGCTGCCTATTTTCCAGCTTACAGTTTCGTAACTGTTTACAGCATTAAACTGCACATAGTTGTCACGAAAAATGGTGTCGGCTGTAAAAGCAGTATCGCCTATTATTTCTTTTATTAAAAACTTTCCGTCAGGCTTGGTTTTACCGGCACAGGGATTTACATCGGTTTTATGACAGCGGCTGTTTACTGATATTAAAGAAACAAAAAACAGGAAAATATAGATTGTGGCTTGTCTCATAGTTTAACTTTTTACATTAATCAGGTAATAGTTTATTAAGTGAGAAAAGGTGGCGCTTTATTATTATCCATACGTTGTTTTAGTTTAAATAAGTTTAGTTAAACGTATAGATAAAAGAATACAGACTTTTACTACTGCGAAAAATGCAAGCGGGGGGGGGGGTAATTATTCATGACAATGCATTTAGGTTTAAATAATACTATTAAGCTACAACTTAATTTTAAAAAACGGTACGGGTTGGAAGATAAATTTTAGAAACTAAGTTGAAACTATTAAAAATAAAAAGCCCCGGTTATGCCGGGGTTTTCTTTTAATAGTTCAATGTGATTTAATCACCTCTTCGGAAAATTATGCTTCCATTCCTTTTTTCATCTGAAGATATAGTTACCTGGTAACGCTTATCATCCACCGTAACCACCATTAATGCTGTATTAGGAGGAATAGCTCCAAGATTCTCTGCATACATTACCAGTTCATTATCGGTATTCTCCTTAACTTTTAATTTAAGTACAATGGGTTTTTCGCTTAACCCTTTTTTTAATGCTACAACATCTCCATTAAAAGTAACCGTAACGGTGTCACCATCTATTTCACCATTATCATACAACTGAACAGTAATTTCATCCTGGCTTACTTCAATTGTTTTTAAAACCTTGTTTACTCTTGCTTCAAACCTTGGAAGCGGTTTTGTTTTTATTTTCTCAAAAACCGGAGTAGTTGATCTTTTTACAACCGTACTGGTATCTTTCGTTAATTCAATCGTCTTCTTTGTTTCTTTTTTTACAATTGAAGTACCAACCTTTGGTTTTGCTTTAGCTGTTAGGTTAGATGGTTTTGGTTTAACGGTATTATTCGTCTTAGGTTTAGTATCTGCTTTTGCAACAGGTGGAGTGATTGTTTTTTTCGGAGTTTCTTTTTTAACCACTGGTGGTGGATCACTCTTCAGGGTAGTAACGATATCTTTTAATTTTCTTCTCTCCAATTTAGTAAAACCGGTACCACACAAGGAAACAGAAAGCTTTGCTGGTTCCCAGGAACCAGTTAGTGACTCTAAGTCCTCATTTTTAGCGTAGGAAAGTTTATGTGTTTGAAAACAATCAAAACGATAGGGTGGAGGAACATTTGATTTAACTTTGCTCACTTCACTCACCTCAATATATTTTTTTTCTTTGTTGATACTTCCTTTAATCTCGCAGATATCGTAATACTTTTTCCCGCTAAAAACCGGGTAAGTGTAGGAGTAGCCTGTTACATCAGTACCATCAACATTTATTTCCAAAACATACTCTACCCGGCCATTTTCGCCACGGGCATTAAAAGAACCTTTCCATTGTCCATTGAAATCCTGGGCCGTGAGTGATAAACCAAGCGACAAGGCCAAAAATGTAAATAGTATTCTCATTCTCTTTTTTTACTTTGGGTACACAAAAATACAGGACTGCAAATTATCTTACTAAACCGCTTATGGAAGCAAATAGTTCGTTAAATTTGCACCTCATTTTACGAATGGCAAATATGATAAATATTACGTTTCCGGATGGTGCTGTACGGCAGTATGAACAAGGTACTACAGGTATGGACATCGTCAAATCCATCAGTGAAGGATTGGCAAGAAAGATTTTAGCGGCTTCAGTAAATGGTGAGGTATGGGATTTAAGCCGTCCCATCAATAATGATGCAGCAGTTAAGTTTTTAACCTGGGATGATACGGATGGCAAATCAACCTTCTGGCATTCCTCTGCACATTTAATGGCAGAAGCAGTGGAAGATAAATTTCCGGGAGCAAAGTTTTGGGTTGGCCCGGCTATTGACAAAGGTTTTTATTATGATATTGATTTAGGTGATAAGAAGATAACTGAGGAAGATTTAGCAGCCTTAGAAAAGAAAATGAATGAGCTTGCTAAGCAGAACAATGTTTATGTACGCAAAGCAATGCCCAAAGCAGAAGCCCTTGCTTATTTCACTGAGAAGGGAGATGAGTACAAACTCGACCTCCTGCAAAATCTTAATGATGGTGAAATAACTTTTTATACGCAAGGTCATTTTACTGATCTGTGTCGTGGCCCGCATATTCCTAACACAGGATTCATCAAAGCAATTAAACTCACCTCCATTGCCGGTGCTTACTGGAAAGGTGATGAAAAGAATAAACAGCTTACCCGTATTTACGGCGTTACTTTCCCCAATCAAAAAGAATTAGATGAATACTTATTGATGCTGGAAGAAGCGAAGAAAAGGGATCATCGTAAGCTGGGTAAAGAACTCGGCATTTATACTATGAATGATGATATTGGTCCGGGATTGATCCTTTGGATGCCTAATGGTACTATTATCATCGAAGAGTTGGAAAAATTAGCAAAGAAAACGGAGGAAGATGCCGGGTATAAAAGAGTGGTAACTCCACATATTGCTAAAGAGAATTTATACATCACCAGTGGTCACCTTCCTTATTATGCTGATAGTATGTTTCCGCCAATGGACATGGATGGTGAGAAATATTACATGAAGGCAATGAACTGTCCGCATCATCATAAAATATTTGATGCTGAACCAAAAAGTTACCGTGATATGCCTTACCGCATTGCAGAATATGGTACTTGTTACCGTTACGAGCAGAGTGGTGAATTGTTTGGTTTAATGCGGGTGCGTTGTTTGCATATGAACGATGCGCATATTTACTGCAGCAAAGAACAGTTTGCACAGGAATTTAAGGCAGTGAATGACATGTACCTGAAATACTTTAAAATTTTTGGTATTGAAAAATATGTGATGCGTTTAAGTTTACACGATCCTGAAAAGTTGGGACAGAAATATGTAAACGAACCCGAACTGTGGAAAGAAACAGAAGAATTAGTAAGAAATGTATTGATAGAAACCGGTGTTCCTTTTGTGGAAGTAAAAGGCGAAGGTGCTTTCTATGGTCCCAAGATTGATGTGCAGATTTGGAGTGCTATCGGTCGTGAGTTTACATTGGCTACCAACCAGGTTGATTTTGCCCAGCCACGCAGCTTTAATCTTAAATTCACCAATCAGAATAATGAGCCGGAAGTACCATTGATCATTCACCGTGCACCCCTTGGTACCCATGAACGTTTCATTGGATTTTTGCTGGAACATTATGCTGGCAAGTTCCCGTTATGGTTAGCGCCGCTGCAGGTGAAAATTCTGCCTATTAGCGACAAGTTTTTACCCTATGCAAATTCAATTTTGCAATCGCTGAAAAATGCTGATATTCGTGCAGAGATTGACGACCGCAATGAAAAGATAGGTAAGAAAATTCGTGATACTGAATTGGCCCGGGTTCCTTATATGCTGGTGATTGGTGAAAAAGAAATGAACGAAGGAAAAGCCTCCGTTCGCAGACAAGGAAAGGGGGATCTCGGAGCAAAAAGTGTAGATGAGTTTATTGCAGAAGCGGTAACAGAAATTAAAGAACGCAGAGCAGAATAGGTCAATAGTGAATGGTGAATAGTGAGTATTAAATTGACCATTGACTATTCACCATTGACGATAAGTATTACTAAACGTACAAGAGTGCGACGCAATCCCGCCTAAGGCGGGACTTAATAGCAGCCGTGTCGCCGGGTACATTAAACACAATTGTTAACGTAAAAAAACTAAATGGCATTTCCCCCAAGACCGAGACAACCGTTTAATCCACGGTTTAGAAAAGAACAACAACAGGAACACCGCACCAACCACATGATTCGTGTACCACAGGTGCGATTAGTAGGAGACAATGTAGAAGTTGGAATTTACTCCACACAGGAAGCATTAAAAATTGCGCAGGAGCAGGCGTTAGACCTTGTTGAAATTTCTCCCAACGTTGACCCGCCGGTTTGCAAAGTAATTGACTACAACAAATTCTTATACGATAAGAAGAAGAAAGAAAAGGAAATGAAGGCGAAAGCCAAAGTTTCTGAGGTGAAAGAAATTCGTTTTACTCCTAATACGGATGATCATGATTTTGATTTTAAATCACGTCATGCTGAGGAGTTTTTAAAAGATGGTAATAAAGTAAGGGCTTACGTACAATTCAAAGGCCGTGCTATCCAGTTTAAAGAAAGAGGCGAATTATTATTACTGAAATTTGCTGAACGCTTAACGGAAATTGGTACACCTGAAATGTTGCCAAAGCTGGAAGGAAAGCGGATGTTTATTATGCTGGCTCCAAAAAGTCAGAAAGCAAAGAAAAAAGAAGGATAATACTTTTGTCCGACGGTCTCCGTCTGACAATAAATTTGTGCTATGGTCAGACGGAGACCGTCAGACTATGTTTTATAAAGCCACTGAGTTTTCAGTGGCTTTATTGTTTTAATTAATACAGCTTGCAACAGAAACAATATTTAGGGTGTCTATGTTTTTTATCCCGCCAATGCGGCGTAATTTTATGAACACCTGGTAATGAAAAAATCGAATTATTTATTCATAGTCTTTATACTGCTGCTGGCAATAAATGTTTATAGTCAGCAACCACAGCAGCGACCTAAAATTGGATTAACCTTAAGCGGCGGTGGCGCCAAAGGGTTGGCTCATATTGGTATTTTAAAAGCAATTGATTCAGCTGGTTTAAAAATTGATTATGTAACGGGCACCAGCATGGGAGGTGTTATTGGAGGTTTATATGCCGTTGGTTACAGTGCAGATACCATTGAAAAAATTTCCCGTACTATTAACTGGGATTTATTTCTAAGTAACCAGGCTTCTTTACGAACATTGTATATGGAGGAAAAAGATGAGTACAACAAATATAATGTTGAGTTGCCCTGGGTCAATCATAAGTTTCGTTTGCCAAGTGGTTTGTTGCAGGGACAGGAAGTATGGGTAAAACTGTCAGAATTATTTTATCCTGTTTACAACCAGAAAGATTTTTCCAAATTCAGCAAACCCTTTAAATGCATTGCTACAGATGTAGGAACAGGAGAGGCGGTTGTATTATCAAAGGGGGAAATCGCTTCAGCCATCAGGGCAAGTATGGCTATTCCATCTTTTTTTACAGCAGCAGATATTGATGGTAAAAGATTAATTGATGGTGGAATAGTAAGAAATTTTCCGGTTCGTGATGTAAAAGAAATGGGAGCTGATATTGTAATTGGAAGTAATGTTGCCGGACCACTATTACCTTCAGATAAAGTACAGAATGCTATACAGGTTTTATTGCAGGTTGCTTTTTTCAGAGAAGCAGCAGACAGCAAGGAAGAACAAAAATTATGTAATGTGTATGTTGACCAGCCGCTCAAAGGATATAATATGGGCAGCTTTTCACAGGCCAAAGAAATAATAGAAAAAGGAATTGAAAGAGGAAGAGAATTATATCCTGTTTTTAAGCGGATGGCAGATTCGTTAGATGCTATTTACGGGAAGGATACAAGTGTTGCTCAGCCTCTGCCTGAATCAAAACCCGTAATCATTTCATCTTACGAAGTAAACGGGTTAGTTAATACATCTGCCGGTTTCTTTATTAATACCATCGATCTGTTAACGAACAAGGAATATACACCACTCCGTCTTACCAAAATGGTAAGGGCTGCATACGGAACAAGGTATTACAGCAGGATCACTTATTCTTTAGTGCCGCAGGAAGACGGAACCTGTAAAATAATTTTTGATGTTACAGAAAATCCATTGACATTTTTTAAAGCAGGCTTGCATTATAACCGGTTTAGTGGAATAGCCGCTATTGTAAATTTTACTTCCCGCAATTTATTGTTTCGTAATTCAAGAAGTATGATTGCTGCCAATATCGGGGAAACATTGAGAGCAAGAGCGGAGCACCTGCAGTATTATGGAAGAAGGAAAAATTTTTCCACAGTGATGAGTTTACAAGGAGACCGATTTGATATTTCCAGTTACAATACACTGAAACAGGATGGAATATTTAAACAGGAATTCTTTAAAGCTGATTTTAAAGCACAGTTTTCTACTCAGCGCAACTTTACTATTGGGCTTGGTCAGCGGTTTGAATATGTAACCAATAAACCTAAGATCAACGCAGCTTTTGATTACAGCGGCAACAACAGTTTTGTAGTAGGCTATCTGTTCCTGGCGCAGAATAATCTTGATAAAACCGATTATCCGCACAGAGGAGTGAAATTAAATACAGTATTTGAATGGGTGGGAACACAACATCCCCGTGTTGATTTCTTTATAAATGGTGTACCGGTAAACAAAGATTCAATTACAGTAACCGGCTCGTCTTATGCAAGAGTGTTGTTTAATATGGATGCTTATACTCCATTTGGAAAAAGAACAACAGCTGAATTTCAAATACAGGCAGGGGCAAATTTTAAGTACGGCAATAATATCATGAATGAATTTGTAGTGGGTGGTCTTACCAAACAATTCCGTAACCAGGTAAGCTTTGCCGGCCTGCAGGAAGGTTCCATTTACACACCGGCAATGATGGTAGCACAGGTTGGATTACGCTATGAATTTTTGAGTAATACATTTTTAATTGGAAGAGGAAATGTGCTGTTCAATAATTTCATCTCTAAGAGTAAGTTTTATAACAATCCAGATATAATGACGGGCTACTCACTCACCTTTGGGTATAATTTTGCATTAGGCCCACTGGAATTAAGTTTGATGTATAACGACCAGTCAAAAAAACTGGGAACTTATGTTAACATTGGAGTTCCGTTTTAATAAATAATATTTTTATAATTTCTGAATACATTTTCTCCGTGTTATTATCTTTGGCTGCCAAATAACTCCATTTGAAAAAGATTGAATTAAGGATCATCCTGCTGTCCATCATTGTGAGTACTGTTTTATGCGGAATTAAATTTTATACTTATTTTATTACGCATTCATTAGTCATTTTATCTGATGCATTAGAATCTATCATCAATATAGTAGCAGGTTTATTTGCTTATTACAGCATTTATCTTTCTCATAAACCTAAAGATCTGGAACATCCTTATGGTCATGGTAAGGTGGAATTTTTTTCTATAGGTTTTGAAGGTGCAATGATCTTTATTGCAGGTTGTGTGATTTTGTACGAAGGAGTTAAACATCTTATTTATCCAAAAGAGTTACAGGAACTTTCAACAGGTTTATACCTTATCATCTTTTCTGCAGTAGCTAATTTACTGTTAGGCTGGTATTTGGTTTATGTTGGCAGAAGGCAAAATTCCCTTACGCTTCAGGGCAATGGTAAACATATACTTTCTGACAGTTATACCAGCATTGGGGTATTAATAGCTGTTGTGCTTATTTATTTTACCGGATTGAAATGGATCGATCCTGTTGCATCGCTGATTGCCGGTTTAATTATTCTCATTAGCGGATTCCGGTTATTATCAAAATCTGTATCCGGACTGATGGATGAAAATGATATGGATACAGTGGATGAACTGGTAAAAATTTTATCAGCACATAGGAGAGCAGACTGGATTGATGTACACAATATGCGGGTACAACGGTTTGGTACAATCTATCATGTGGATTGTCATGTTACGCTGCCTTATTATTTAAATCTTGAACAGGTACATGAAGAAATAAGTGCCATTGACAAAATTGTAAACGAACATTTCACCAAAGGACAAATAGAATTTTTTATTCATAACGATCCCTGCATTACTGAAAGTTGCAAACATTGTATTATCAGCGATTGTACCGTGAGGAGATTACCATTTGCCGGAAAACTGGAATGGAAAAGAGAGAATGTTTTGCCAAACCGTAAACACGGCTTTCCTGAATAATTATTGTTTTATTTATTTCTGTAAATTCAGCCAAACTTTTACTGCATGCGAAAGCCTATTACTTTTTTAACTGCCTCATTGTTTTTATTTCAACCCAGATTTTGCAGTAGAGTTTTTTAAGACAAATTGGCTTATTTTGATTTATGATATTAACACAGGAATACACCGATAAAAATGTTTCAGCCTGGGGTGGGATGCAAGAGATGAAGCTGCTGATAGAAACGACAGGGATCAGTAAAAAGATAGCGGAACTTGGCCTGCCGGAGAAGCAAAGTAATAACAGGATAGATGGGATAAGTATTATTGAGAGTTTTTGGGTAAGCATCTGGATTGGCTGTTTTAGATTTAGTCATACAGCAGTAGTACGGTTAGATGAAGTGCTCCGCAGGATATTCGGATGGCAACGGGTCGCATCAGGCACAACGTTTGGAAGATTTTTTAAAAGTTTTTCCGAATCGAAGAGTCATCAGTTCTTTATTGATTTATACAGTTGGTTTTTTGAACAGCTACAATTTAATAATTACACGTTGGATGTAGACAGCAGTGTAATTACAAGATATGGTGAACAGGAGGGAAGCAAGAAAGGTTATAATCCGGCTAAACGAGGCAGAAACAGCCATCACCCATTATTTGCTTTTGTAAATGATATACGCATGGTAGCCAATTGCTGGAACAGAAGCGGCAATACCAGTAGCAGTAATAATTGTATAAATTTTTTAGAAGAAACTTTTGCTATTCTTAAAAACAAAACGGTGGGATTGTTCAGAGCCGATGGTGGCTTTTGCAGTGAACAAATATTAAAATTCATTGAAGATAAAAACATTGCTTATGTAGTATGTGCAAAGCTGTATGCTAATTTACAAAGAGAAGTATATGACATACAGAAATGGATTGCAATAGGCGAAGGTATCTGGATAAGTGAAATAATATTTAAGCAAGGCGGATGGAGCAAAAGCAGAAGAATCATAGTTATAAAACAAAGTGAAGAAATAAGGCAAAGGGCCACCGGCAAAAAATTAAAAACCTTATTCAGCAGTATGGGTATAGAAGATGATAAAGTATATCGAACCCGGTATCATTGTTTTGTTACCAACCAAGGATTGCCTGCTACAGAAATATGGGAGCAGTATAAACGCAGAGGTGATGCAGAAAACAGGATAAAAGAATTGAAAGAAGATTTTGGAGTGGAAGGCTTTTGCATGGATAATTTTTGCGCCACGCAAACTGCTATGCGGTTTACAATGATGGCGTATAATTTAATGAGTCTATTCCGCCAGTTAACTCATCAAAAGCAAGCCCAGCCTAAGCTTTCTACATTACGATTCAACTGCTTTGCAGTAGGAAGCTGGATAGATAATAATGCTGCTTCCGTAGTATTAAAGCTATCTGTACCACTAAAAAGAAGGCAATGGTATGATAGTTTATTTGCAAATATCAACAACGCAAAACTGCCATTAAGTCTTACAGGATAAGCCTATTGCAAAATCTGGGTT